>JBCNPK010000059.1:0-34229 GCA_039593355.1 Pseudoduganella sp. | reverse complement strand
AACGCCTTGGCGTTAAAGTGTACGGCGGCCAGTCCATCAACGCTGGTGGCATCATCATCCGTCAACGCGGCACCCCAGTGTCCGCTGGCGAAAACGTCGGTACCGGCAAGGACCACACCCTGTTCGCGAAAGTGGACGGCGTTGTGAAGTTCGTGACCAAGGGTCCAGACAGCAAGAAGTACGTTACCGTCGTAGCTGCTGCTTAATGCAGCGAATACAGGTACAGTAAGGCGAAAGCCTTCTCTCCAAAAGGCTCTGCCAGTGGTAGGGCCTTTTTAGTTTTAAAGGTGGTCTTATGAAGTTTATTGACGAAGCACGCATCGAAGTCATCGCCGGCAGCGGCGGCAATGGCTGCGCCTCTTTTTGCCGTGAAAAATTCCGTCCGTTCGGCGGCCCTGATGGCGGCGACGGCGGCAAAGGCGGCAGCATCTGGGCGGTAGCAGACCGTAACGTCAATACGCTGGTGGACTATCGCTATTCCAAGATGCACCGCGCCGGCAACGGCGAATCGGGGCGCGGCTCCGATTGCTACGGCAAGGGCGCGGACGACATTTTCCTGCGCATGCCGGTCGGCACCCTGATCATCGATGAAGTGTCGGGCGAAATCATCGCCGACATGACCGAACACGGCCAGATGGAACTGCTGGCCAAGGGCGGCGAGGGCGGCTGGGGCAACATCCACTTCAAGACCTCGACCAACCGCGCACCACGCCAGAAGACCGACGGCAAGGAAGGCGAACGTCGCGAGCTGCGCCTGGAGCTGAAAGTGCTGGCCGACGTCGGCCTGCTGGGCATGCCGAATGCCGGCAAGTCGACCTTCATCACCGCGGTGTCGAATGCCCGTCCGAAGATCGCCGACTACCCGTTCACCACCCTGCACCCGAACCTGGGCGTGGTGCGTGTCTCGCACGAGAAGTCCTTCGTGATCGCGGACATTCCCGGCCTGATCGAAGGCGCCTCCGAAGGCGCCGGCCTGGGCCACCAGTTCCTGCGCCATCTGTCGCGCACCGGCCTGCTGCTGCACATCGTCGACCTGGCGCCGTTCGAGGCGACTGTCGATCCGGTGAAAGAAGCCAAGGCCCTGGTCAAGGAACTGGAAAAGTACGACCCGGCGCTGGGCAAGAAGGAACGCTGGCTGGTGCTGAACAAGCTGGACGTGATTCCGGAAGAAGAACGCGCCAAGCGCGTCAAGGACTTCGTCAAGAAGTTCGGCTTCAAGGGCCCGGTGTTCGAAATCTCCGCGCTGTCGCATGAAGGCACGCAGGAGCTGGTCAACGCCATCTACCTGCACCTGGAGCAGCAGCGCTATTCCGAACAGCGTTCGGAAGAAGTGCAGATGACCGAAGAAGCGCGCGGTATCTCCTCCATCGACCCGGACGACCCACGTTTCAAAGTTCTCGATTAAAATCGAGGATACCCCTTACCTGTGCCGCCCTCGCTAACCGCGGGGGCGGGCACTGTCTGCGGCAAGCCGGCCATCCAGCCCGGCGCATCACAAGAAGTTTCGCGTACCTTTTGAGAAGATTTGCCGTCTTATGAATTCGCTTATCCAGAAATCCTCCCGCATCATCATCAAAGTGGGCTCCTCGCTCGTCACCAATGACGGCCGTGGGCTCGACCATGCCGCGATCGCCCGTTGGGCCGCACAGATTTCCGCCCTGCGTGCGCTGGGCAAGGAAGTCGTGCTGGTCAGCTCCGGCGCGGTGGCCGAAGGCATGCTGCGACTGGGCTTCGACAAGCGACCGACGGACATCCACGAACTTCAGGCATGCGCCGCTGTGGGCCAGATGGGCCTCGCGCAGATTTACGAGACCAGCTTCCGCGCACATGGCATCGGCACCGCGCAGGTGCTGCTGACCCACGCCGACCTGGCCGACCGCGAGCGCTACCTGAATGCGCGCTCCACGCTGACGACATTGCTGGCGCTGGGCGTGGTCCCGATCATCAACGAGAACGACACCGTGGTCACCGACGAAATCAAGTTCGGCGACAACGACACGCTGGGCGCCCTGGTGGCCAACCTGATCGAAGCCGATGCGCTGATCATCCTGACCGACCAGCGCGGCCTGTTCAGCGCCGATCCGCGCAAGGACCCAGCGGCATACCTGATCACCCACGGCCGCGCAGGCGATCCGGCGCTGGAGGCCATGGCTGGCGGCGCCGGTTCTTCACTGGGACGCGGCGGCATGCTGACCAAGATCCTTGCCGCCAAGCGGGCCGCCAAATCGGGTGCGCACACGGTCATCGCCTTCGGCCGCGAAGCCGACGTGCTCACCCGCCTGGCGGGCGGCGAAAGCATCGGCACCGAACTCGCGGCTCAGACGGGGCATTTGACGGCGCGTAAGCAATGGATGGCGGATCATCTGCACACCGCAGGCCAGGTGGTGCTTGATGCGGGCGCCGTGCAAAAGCTGGTCAAGGAAGGCAAGTCCCTGCTGCCGATCGGTGTGACCGAAGTGCACGGCGAATTCGGCCGCGGCGCCGTGATCACCTGCGTCGGTGAAGACGGCCACGCGATCGCGCGTGGCATCAGCAACTACACCAGCGCCGAAACGCGCCGCATCAAGCGCAAGCCTTCCGCCGAGATCGAAGCCATCCTCGGCTATGTCGAAGGCCACGAGCTGATCCACCGCGACAATATGGTCTTGCTGTAACCCCGGTAAACCTGGGTCAGACCCGAGGGTCTGACCCAGGTTTACTGGGTTTCAGGCGTCGGCAGGAGCCGGCGTCTTGCCCTTGAATTCGCACAGATCGGCGATGATGCAGTTCCAGCACTTGGGCTTGCGCGCCACGCAGGTGTAGCGCCCGTGCAGGATCAGCCAATGGTGCGCATCCATCAGGAATTCCTTCGGCACGAATTTCATCAGCTTCTGTTCGACGATATCGACGTTCTTGCCGGGGGCAATGCCGGTGCGGTTGGAGACGCGGAAAATATGCGTGTCGACCGCCATCGCCACTTGCCGGAAAGCGGTGTTGAGCACCACGTTGGCGGTCTTGCGCCCCACGCCCGGCAACTGTTCCAGCTCTTCACGCGTTTGCGGCACTTCGCCGCCGTACTGGTCCACCAGGATCTGGCAGGTCGCGATCACGTTCTTGGCCTTGGTCTTGTACAGGCCAATGGTGCGGATGTATTCGGTCAGCTCGTCGAGGCCCAGGTCCAGGATGGCCTGCGGCGTATTCGCCACCGGATACAGCTTACGCGTAGCCTTGTTCACGCCCACGTCGGTCGCCTGCGCCGACAGCAGCACGGCAATCAGCAGCTCGAAAGGCGTCGTGTATTCCAGTTCGGTTTCAGGATTGGGATTCGCCTCGCGCAGGCGTTCAAAGATCAGTTGGCGTTTGGCGTTGTTCATTTATTCTTGTCGGCTTCAGCGCGCTGGCGGGCGCGTTCCATGGCTGCGGCGATGATCTGGCGCTTGCGCTCCTTCTCCGCCTGCTCGGCTTCGTTTTCCGGCGACAGCCGCTCCACGGCGGCGGCTTTGGCGTGAGCCTTGGCGGCCAGCCGCGCATCGTTTTCTTCGCGCTCGCGGACCAGGCGCGCCAGGCGGAAGTCGTGGCGCTCGCGTGCTTCGTCGGCCTGGGCCTGCGTCCACGCATCCCAGCCCGTGGTTTCGGTCACCGGGTACATCACGATGCAGTCGACCGGGCAGGCCGGCACGCACAAGTCGCAGCCTGTGCATTGTTCCGGGATGATGGTATGCATCTGCTTGGCCGCGCCCAGAATGGCGTCGACCGGGCAAGCCTGGATGCACAGCGTGCAGCCGATGCACAGCGATTCGTCGATGAAGGCCACCGCGCGCGGGCGCTCAAAGCCGTTGACGGGATTCAGTGGAATGACGGGGCGCCCGGTAACGCTGGACAAGCGGCGGATGCCTTCGGCCCCGCCCGGCGGGCATTGGTTGATGTTCGCTTCACCGGAGGCAATCGCTTCCGCGTACGGGCGGCAGCCTTTGTAGCCGCACTTCGTGCATTGGGTTTGCGGCAGCACGTCCTCGATGCGGTCGGCCAGGGTCTTCGGTTCAGTCACGGTGATAGGCGAAACGGTAAAGCGATATTATCCGATATCTGCGCGGCCTGTGCCGATATTGCCTTACATCAACTTCTATGGGAACATGTCGGATTCATGTCGACAATGGGGAACCATGCGTGCTGTGCGGGTGATCGGATGCGTGCTTTGCTTGCTGCTTGCGCGGCAAGGTGTCGTCGCCGCTGCGCCCGCGGTACGGCTCGCGTCGGATGAGTGGCCGCCTTACGTGACCACTTCCCTGCCCGACAACGGATTGTCGGGCGCCTATGTCAACGCGGTGTTTGCTCGCCTTGGCAGTTCCGTCGCCATCGATTACTTTCCGTGGAAGCGCACCATGGAGGTTGGCCTGAACGATCCGCGCTATGCCGGCCTGATGGCGGTCTGGCGCACACCCCAGCGCGATCTGCTGTGCCATTTCTCCGCGCCGATCGGCACGACCCTGAATGTCCTGGCTTACCTGAAGGATGCGCCGGTCGCGCCATCCAGCCTGCGCGAGCTGCGCGATGCGCAGGTAGGCACGGTCGCCGGCTATTCGAACGGCGAGGAATTTGACAGCCTGGTGCGGCGCGGCCTGTTGCACGTGCAGGAAGGCGTCAACGACGAAACCAATTTGCGCAAGCTGCTCAGCAAGCGTTTCGACGCCATGGTGATCGAGAAGCGGGTGTTGCGGCAGCTGCTGGCCGGCACGCATTTCACGCGCGCCGAGCGTGAACGCGTGGCCTTTGCCGAAAATTTGTTCCGCGAACGCACCGTCCACCTGTGCTTCCAGCGCACCCCCGCCGGCCAGGCGCAGCAGCGTGCCTTCAACGACGCTGCGCACGAAGTCGACTTGCAGAAATTCGAGCGCGATTACCTGCGTCGCCTCGACAATAACCGGCCGACGGTCAACTGACCCGCAGCGATACTTTAAGCCAGTACGCGCCAGGCCATGCCGGCTGCCACCGCGGCGCACACCATGCCGAATCCTGTTTTCAGGATTGTGCCCGGCAAGCGGTCCGACAATCTGCCGCCGGCCAGCATGCCGGCCAATGCGCCCAATCCAAAAGGCGCGGCCGTCGCCGCATCGAGATGGCCGCCAGTGAGCGCGGCGGCGACGCCGCTGAGGGAAATCAGTGCGATGACCGCGAGCGACGTACGCACCACGGATTGCATGGCCAGGTCGGTGTAGCGCTGCAAGGCAGGCACCATGACGAAGCCTCCTCCAACGCCAAGCAGGCCCGATAGTACGCCCGCTACGCCGCCCGCCAGCGTCAAACGCGCCGCGCAGGGCGAAGTCCAGATGAAGCGCCCGGTGGCAGTATCGCGCACGCAAGGCACGGCGCCGCTGCGCACGGCGGCGGCAGCGCCCTGCCGGCCGGCGGCAACGTTGCGGTAAGCCACCCACAGCAGTACCGCGGAGAAGGCCAGGCTGAGTGCGCGCGTGTCGAGCCGGTGCGCCAGCCACAAGCCGAGCGGGCTGCAGGCGATGCCGGCGGCCGCGATCATCAGGGCGGCCCGGTAGCGCACCAGGCCCTGGCGCAGTCCTGCCAGCGCGCCGGCACCGGACGCCAGCGCCACTGCCAGCAGGCCGAGGGGTGCTGCCTCAGCCAGCGGCATCTGCAGGCCAAACACCAGCAAAGGCACGGCAATGATGCCGCCGCCGGCGCCGGTCAGTCCCATGACCAGGCCAACCGCGGCTCCTAGCAATACGGCGAGCATCGCGTCAGCCGGTCTTCCGCGTCGCGCGGCGCGCGCGTTCCAGCACTTCAAACAGGGCCATCCCGGCCAGCATGGCGAGGAAGAACAGCCAGGGCTTGGCGCCGCCGGTCGCCAGCGACACCAGCGCCGGCCCGGGACAGTAACCGGCCAGGCCCCAGCCGGCGCCGAACGCCAGGCTGCCCAGCACCAGGCGGCGGTCGATCTCGCTGGCCGTTGGCAAGCGCATGGGCGCGCCAAGCAGGGACGCATGGCGCTTGCGCGCCAGCGGAAAGGCGGCCATGCCAACCAGCAGGGCGCCGCCCATCACCAGGGCCAACGAGGGATTCCATTGGCCGGCGAGGTCGAGGAAGCCCAGCACATTGGCCGGGTTGGACATGCCGGACACGATCAGGCCGATGCCGAACAGCAGTCCGGCTAACACAGCGCTTGCAAAATACATCGTTCCCTCCTTATTGGATCACGTGGCGCACCACGAACACCATGGCAAAGCCGGCCAGCATGAAGGCCAGCGTAGCCACCAGCGAACGCGGCGACAGTCGCGACAGGCCGCACACGCCATGGCCGCTGGTGCAGCCGGACCCGTAACGTGTGCCTAGGCCGACCAGCAGACCGGCCGCCAGCAACGCCGGCGTACCGGCATCGACTTCGGCGGCGGGCAAGGCATGGAACAAGCCGTACACCAAAGGCGCCGCGACCAGTCCGCCCAGGAAAGCCAGGCGCCAGCCGATATCGCCGCGCGCCGGCGCCAGCAAGCCGCCCAGGATGCCGCTGATACCGGCGATGCGCCCGTTCAGGAACAGGAACAACGTGGCGGCCAGGCCGATCAATAAACCGCCTGCGAGGGCGGGCAGGGCGGCGAAATGGGCCCAGTCAATGGTCATGGTTCAGCTCCTTCATCTTGCGGACAATAGAGTTGGTACAGCACCTGCAGCACGGCCAGCGCCTCGGCACTGGCGACGCTGTAAAACATTTGCTTGCCTTCGCGCCGCACCTTGACCAGCTGGCTCTCGCGCAGCACGGTCAGCTGCTGCGAAAGTGTCGGCTGGCGGATGCCGGTCCTGGCTTCCAGCTCACCGACATTGCTCTCGCCCTGGGTCAATTGGCACAGCAGCAGCAGGCGGTCCGGGTTGGACAGTGTCTTCAGCAGCGTGGCAGCCTGCCCGGCCGCTGCCTGCAAACGGGTGATATCGATCGGGTTCGTGTCGTTCATGCGTCAAATTATATCAGATGATATTATATGAAAAAATATTTCGATTTAAGCGAGGAATTCAATGATATTTCGTCAATTGTTCGAGCCGCTCTCCAGCACTTACACCTATCTGTTGGGCGATGAGTCCAGCGGCCTGGCGCTATTGATCGACCCCGTGATTTCCACCATGGAGCGCGACCTGGCAGTGGTGCAGGAGCTGGGATTGAAGCTGGCTTACACCCTGGATACGCACATCCACGCCGACCATATCACGGCGGCGCGCGAGTTGAAGCGGGCGGTGGGCAGCTATATCGCGGCGCCGGCGATCGACCGCCTGGCTTGCACCGATATCGGCATCGAGGAGGGCCGGCCTTTCGTGATGGGCGGCGTCAGCCTGCAGCCGCTGCACACGCCCGGCCATACGGACGGCCACTTTGCCTACCTGCTGGACGGCCGCGTGTTCACCGGCGATGCCCTGCTGATCGATGGTTGCGGACGGACCGATTTCCAGAACGGCGATGCCGATGCGATGTACCGCAGCGTGCGCGACAAGCTGTTCACCCTGCCCGGCGGGACACAGGTTTTTCCGGGCCACGATTACCGCAGCCGCCAGTCCTCGACCATCGCGCAGGAGCGCGAGAACAACTCACGCCTTGGCGGCGAACGCACGCGGGAAGAATTCCGCCGCATCATGGCGGAATTGAATTTGCCGTACCCGCGCTTTATCGACTATGCCGTGCCGGGCAACCGCCAATGCGGTGTTTGCCCGCCAAACCTGCCGAAGGAGCTGGCAGCTTATTGCCGCCAGATGGAAGAGAGCCTGCAAGGCTAGAGGGGAAGGGGTGGGGCGGCAGGCAGCCTGCCGCCTCGATTCAGCCGTGCTTCTTGATGAAGGCGGCGATGCGCGGGCAGACCATCTCGCGCCAGCGGCGGCCGGAGAAGATGCCGTAGTGGCCGGCGCCCGGCACCACGAAGTCTTCCTGCATATCGGCCGGAATGCCGGAGCACAGGTCGTGCGCCGCCTGGGTCTGGCCGGCGCCGGAGATATCATCCAGTTCGCCTTCCACCGTCATCAGCGCTACATTCGTGATGTCCTGCGGACGCACGAAGACGCCGTCGACTTCCCAGGTGCCTTGCGGCAGCCGGAATTCCTGGAACACGGTCTTGATCGTGTCGAGGTAGTACTCGGCCGGCATGTCCAGCACCGCGTTGTACTCGTCGTAGAACTTGCGGTGGCTTTCCGCCGGCTCGTCGTCGCCGCGCACCAGGTGCATGTAGAACTCGCGGTGCGATTGGGCGTGGCGGCCCGGGTTCATGGCGATAAAGCCGGCGTGCTGCAGGAAGCCGGGATACACCTTGCGGCCAAAGCCCGGATAGTTGGGCGGCACGGCGTAGATCACGGTGTTCTCGAACCAGGAGTACTTCTTTTCCACGGCCAGGTTGTTCACCTGGGTCGGCGATCTGCGCGGATCGATCGGGCCGCCCATCATCGTCATGGTTTTCGGCAGCTTTGGATCTTTCGCTGTCGCCATCAGGGAAATGGCAGCCAACACTGGCACGGTCGGCTGGCAGACGGAAATCACGTGCAGGTCCGGTCCGAGCAGGCGAATGAATTCCTGCACGTACTTCACGTAGTCGTTCAGGTGGAAAGCACCTTCCGACAGCGGCACCAGGCGCGCATCGATCCAGTCGGTGATGTAGACGTCATGTTCGGACAGCAGGGCTTGCACGGTATCGCGCAGCAGGGTCGCATGGTGGCCCGACAGCGGGGCCACCAGCAGCACGGTCGGCTGCTTGAGCGCCTTGAATTCCTTCTCGCTCATATCCTTGCGGAAGTGCAGCAGTTTGCAGAAAGGCTTGTTCTCGACCACGCGTTCGATGATGTGCACAGTCTTGCCATTGACCGTGGTGTGCTTGATGCCGAACTCCGGCTTCTCGTATTCCTTGCCGAGGCGGTACATCAGCTCGTAACCGGCCGCGATACGTTGCGAGAACGGGGTATGCGCCAGCGGGGACACCGGATTGGTGAATAACTTGGACGAGGCTTCAGCCCACTGCATCAGTGGATGCAGGAGCGAGCGTTGCATTTCGTGCAATTGGTAAAGCATAGTATGTCCCGCTGAAAATTGTGGCAATGCGCAAAGTTTGTTCAATTATAGGCCATTTATTCATGACCTACAGCATTCCGCAGTACCCACCAGAAAGTACATAAACAACGGTCAAGACCTCATGATTCCAACATAATACGTGCACGAAAACAAAAAAAGCAGCGTTTCCGCTGCTTTTTTGTAGGAGAGGTCCGAAGAATCGGTCGGATCAGTCGAACACCGGGGTTTCCACGCCCAGAACCTTGTGGAGTTTTGGCGACGTGGTGGTGTACTGCATATGAATCTTCTTGTCGGGGAAGATATATGGTGCAGCGCCGAAAGCGGCCAGCGCGGCTTCGTGGAAGCCCGACAGGATCAGCTTTTTCTTGCCCGGGTAGGTGTTGATGTCGCCCACGGCGAAGATACCCGGCACATTGGTTTCGAACTTCTCGGTCGATACCACTTTCAACTGCTTGCGCTCGATGTCCAGGCCCCACTCGGCGATCGGGCCCAGCTTTGGCGACAGGCCGTAGAACACCAGCAGCATGTCCAGCGGTACGCGGCGGGTCACGCCGTCGGCGCCGGTCACGCGCAGTTCGCTCAGCTTGTCGTCCTTGGTTTCGATGCCCGACACCTGGCCGATGATCAGCTGCATCTCATACTCTTCGCACAGCTGCTTCATCTTGGCTACGGAGGCCGGGGCGGCGCGGAAGTCTTCACGGCGGTGCAGCAGCACCACGGATTCGGCCTTGCCCACGAAGTTCAGGGCCCAGTCCAGCGCGGAGTCGCCGCCGCCGCAGATGACCAGGTTCTTGCCTTCAAACATAGCCGGGTTCTTCACGCGGTAGAACAGTTGCGAGCCTTCAAAGGCGTCGATGCCGTCGACCTTCATGGTGCGTGGCTGGAAGGAGCCCACGCCGGCAGCAATGAAGATGGTCTTGGTGATGAACTTGGTGCCCAGCGAGGTCTCGACGTCAAAGCGGCCGTCTTCGCGCTTTTGCACGACGGTCACTTCCTGGCCCAGGTGGTAGGTGGCGCCGAACGGCTCGATCTGCTTGAGCAGGCCGTCGGTCAGTTCCTGGCCGGTGCACGATGGAATGGCTGGGATGTCGTAGATCGGCTTGTCCGGGTACAGTTCCACGCACTGGCCGCCAACGGCGTTCAGGGAATCAATCACATGGGCCTTGATTTCCAGCAGGCCGAGTTCGAAGACCTGGAACAGGCCAACCGGGCCCGCGCCGATGATGACTGCATCGGTCTCGTGGAGACCGCCTGGTGGGGTGCTGACGACATTCATAATGATTCTCATTCCATCTGAATAAGCGAACACCGCGTCGGGCGCGGTGTTGCACGTTAATTAACAGGCTGCCGGGTGCGTGAAGCTGGCGCTTAGCGCTTCAGCAAGTGGGCCTTTTCCTTGACGTCCTTGAACTGCTCGGCTTCCGGCAAGGCAGGCTTGGTCTTGGTGATAGAAGGCCAGTTGCGCGACAAATCGGCGTTGATCTTGATGTATTGCTGCTGGTCGGACGGCACGTCTTCTTCGGCGAAGATGGCGTTGACCGGGCATTCGGCCACGCACACGGCGCAGTCGATGCACTCGTCTGGATCAATGGCCAGGAAGTTTGGGCCTTCGCGGAAGCAATCTACCGGGCAAACATCGACGCAATCGGTATAGCGGCAGGCGATGCAGGATTCGGTGACAACGTGGGTCATAACAGTCCTATCTATGTTGGAGCGCTGGGAAAAGCTCAGCAAAGCACTGTATTTTAAGGCAATCCGCTATTTCTCACAAATCGCACTTAGACACAATCTAAATAAGCAAATTCGTGGCGCGCCTCTAACAGTCTTGCTTTCAGGCGGCAGAGCGGATCAAATCGAGCAGATTTTGCCAGGGCGGGGCGCCGGTCTCGACAAAGCTTAAGCTATGTCGTCGACGACCGTCATCGGCTGTGATAGTCCAATGCCCCAAATCGGCGCCGATTGGCGTGCAGGGGCTTTCGCTGGATGCGAAAAAACCACTGGAGGCGAGGGCCGCCTCCAGCGCCGGACCGGCCGGGCTTGTTTCGGTGTCAACTTCAAAGTGCTGGCTGAGGCCGGCAAAGCCGCCCGCACCGGTCGCGGTGATCTTCATTTTTCGATGGCTACCTCCCCATGGCGTGTGCCGTAATTCTTGCACCAGGCCGCCAGTGCCTGGCGCTCGGCATCGAGCACGCCTTCCATATCAAAGTATTCGGCGTGGTTCATGGTACCGCAGCAGGCGCGCCGGTCCTGGCGCGCGCCGGGCGCGTCCTCCACCATCGGCGGCAGCTCCAGGTTCTGCGGCTGGTCATCGGTCAGCGGCACGGGCGACACCACCACTTCGCGTAGCGCGAAGCGGTTGCGGATGCAGTTGGCATACTCGACCGGCTTGCCGTCTTCCTGGGCGATGCGCAGCATCTGGTTCACCACGTCGGCATACTTGGCGTTGGCATCCGGCGCGGCGATCATGGCGCGCAGCACCAGGCTGCACAGGTAGCCTGCCACACCGTGCAGGCAGGCGGCATCGTCGCGCAAGCCGGGCGCCCGTTCGAAGGCGAAAATATCGGCCAGGATGTCATAGATGGCTCCGGTGAACACTTGCGAAATCGCGTGCACCTCGTTGCCCGTCTCGGATAGCTTGAGGTCGTTGTCCGCATTGCGCAGCCCGTTGGGCCGGCCCAGCGCCAGGCCGAATTGTTCGGCCATGTCGGCCAGGAAGGTCTTGTCGTGCAGGTCGGCCTTGGTCTGCGCGATCACCGCTTCCACCTGGTCGAGCTGTGACAGGGCGACGAAGATCGCGGTCAGGTCGCCGAAGGATTCGTGCAGGCCGCCGGTCTGTGGCGGCGCGGTGTTCTGGATCCATTTCGGCTTCAGGCCATCGAGCACGGCATGCCCCGTTTCATGCGACACGATATCGAAGGAGCGGCAGGTAAAGATGCGGTCCGGCGAACCGTTCGGTACGAAGTCGCCGAACTTCAGCGCCCGGTCGCTGCGGCTGTAATAGGCGTTCATCACATTTGGCAGGCCGTGCGGGAACACTTGCAGCGGATCGGTGTTGTGGCTGCTGTTCCAGGCCCAGGGCAGGGGCGCGCCATGGTCGGCACGCGACAGCACGCGCTGGTACATGGTCAGCGTCAGGCGTACCACGGCGTAGGCGTGCACTGCGTCGAACTGGTCGGTGTTGGGGGCCATGATGAAGTCGCCGAAGGCGTTGGGGCTCACCGGCGCAATGCCGGGCTGGCCGGAGGCGATGCGGGCATCGCGCGGCCCCGCCAGGATGACACCGGGCAGGAAAATCTTGCGGGCGCCGATCTCGGCGACGGAAGGATCCTGCTTCCAGATCAGCACACGGGCGCCGGCGGGCGGCGCCGCGGCGGCACGTGTCGGCAAAGCGGTTTCTTTCAGGCGTGGCAGGCTTGGCTGCTGCAGCAGTTGCACCGATTTGCGATGCGCACGGTACAGGGCGGATGGCGTCGGCACAAAGCTGACAGGCAAAGTCATGCACATATTCTCATCCATGATCACTCTCCCAAGGGCGGTTGAACAATCATGGTTACCCTGTCTGCGGCGTCGCCCTTTGATCCAGCACAAAGAAGCGTGCGTTAAAATAGCACCCTTTGTCTATTTTGAAAGCAGAGTAGGGAAGGCATGGCCGACATCAACATCACCCAGGCCCACAACCTGGACCCGGCGCAGGCACGCGCCGCAGCAGAACAAGTAGCCCAACGTATCGCCAAGGAGTTCGACCTCGCCTGCCAATGGCAGGGCGACACCCTGAAGTTTGGCCGCAGTGGCGTGGAAGGCACGCTGACCCTGGCCGACAGCGCGGCCCATATGAACATCAAGCTCGGCTTCCTGATGGGCGCCTTCAAGAGCGCGATCGAAGGCAAGGTCGCCGAAAAGATGCGCGCGGTGTTCGCCGCCGCCTGACCCGCCTAGGCGGCTTCTCCCACCGTTGCATCCAGCGCCACCGTGGCGCATTACGGCTCCAGGAAGCGGTGCAGCACAAAGGCGTCGACCAGCCCCAGCGCGCGGTGCCTGAACGCTTGCGGCAGGACGCCGGCAATCGTAAAGCCAAGCTTGCGATATAGCGCCAGCGCCGGCGTGTTGGTGCTGACCACGTAATTGAACTGGATTGCGAGAAAGCCTTCTTCCCGAGCCTGCGCCAGGCTATGTTCGACCAGCGCGCGGCCGATGCCCTTGCCTTGCGCCTGCACCGCCACGGCATAGGTTGCGCTGGCGACGTGCGCGCCGTGATCGGGATAGTTGGCGCCCATCTTGTACATGCCGACTGGCTCGCCGCCGATTTCCGCGACATAGGCTGCGTGACTGCTGAACCAATGCAGTTCGAAGGTCGACTTCTCGAAACCGGGGCCAAATGGGAAGGCATCTCCGCTGGACAGCAATGGCTGGAAGATGCGCCACATTGCCTCCAGATCGTCTTCCCGCGCGCGGCGAATTTCAATAGTCATGGCGTCCAGATAAAGGCAAAGATAAAGGCGTTCATGGTAGCGTTAAAGGCAGCGTGCGCCGTCACCGCCGGCCACACGGTGCCGGCTTTTTTCCGCAGCCAAGCGAAGCCGATAGACAGCCCGGTCATAAGCAGCAACCATAGCGGCGCCGAAGCCCAGCGCAAGCTCACGCCAGCCGCCGTCACAAACAGGCCATGGTGAATCAGGTGCGCAACACCGAACCAGCCCGACTCGAGCAGTGTCGAAGTCCGCGTACTGAAACGCGATTCGAGCGCGCGCTGAAGCACTCCCCTGAAGAAAATCTCTTCGCCAAATGGGCTGAACAGGATGCCCGGAATGGTGAAAATCAGGTAGAGCTGCCATATGGGCAGCCCTGGCGTTGGCTGCGCACGGAAGCTGTTGGCGACGCTGACGTACCAGTTATCCATGCTTGTGCCGAACAAACCATAGCCGATCAAGTGACATAAGCTGGCCGCTGCCACGCCAAATACCAGCGCGCCCAAATACGTCCCGAACGAGCCCCCGCGCCGGATGCCCGCCGCTTGCCTGCCTTCGCGCGACAGCAGCAGCCACGGCGTAGCGATCATGAACAAGCAGTGTATGAAGAACAGAGGGCGCCATGCGGCGGGCCCCAGCATGGCGGCGGCGCGCAGCGCAGTGAATGCAAGGCCGAGTAACAGGACCCGCTGCAGTAAAGAGTTGGAATTGGCGGAACGCGGAAGGGCGGCAAGCCGAGTGGTCATGTAAGCGTTGGCTTATAAAAAACGCAACTCTAGCACAGATGTTTAAAACGACGGTGGGCCTGGGCGCCGGCATGGACATTGCTGCCGTACGCAAGCAAAAGCGCCGCACGCTTCGCGACCGCGCCGGCATCGGTCGCAGCGGCGGCCGGGAAGGCGTGTTCGGCGACTCGGGACCAGAATTGCGCGCGGCCGATGCGCGCCATGGCCTTGCACATGGACTTGAACTCGCGGCGGATCCGGCGGTCCAGGTATGAGAGGGCAGCGCGCTCCAGGCGGTTGCGGTCGCTGGCGCTGAGCGGCTGGTTGGCCAGCCAGCGCCACAAGCGCTCTTTCAGGTAGCCGGAACGGAAGTGGTATGGGTCCGCCAGCAGGAACTGCACCGCCGCGTCAATGGCAACCGGATCGCCGCCGCGCACGCGCGCAAGCATCGCGCCGCCGCCTGGAAAGCACAAGTACTCGTAGCGGGAGTGGAATTCTTCGCAGGCCGCCTGCCATTGCGCGCGCTGCGTCGGCGAGGCATCCCTGACCTGAACCAGCGCATTGATCTGCGCCAGCATGCGATTGATTTCGTGGGAATTTTGCTGGATACGTTCGAGGCTTCTCATACGCCCCGCAGCATATCAGAGCGCGTGTAAAGAGGCTGTCCTCTTCAGCATCGTGCTGAGGATGATTTTGTGCAGCGGTGTAACCGCGCCTTGCAGACGGACAGCTCCACGTCCAGGTGCTTGTCCGAGTCGCCAAGGAGCACTTCGTCCCGCGACAGGTAGCGCAGGCGGAAAATGCCGGGATGGTCGCCTACGCGATATTCGGATTCCTGCTTGCCGGCGCCGGGCGCGCCCAGGTGGCCGAGGTTTTTCAGGCCTGAAAATAAGCGCCCGGCAGACGGAGGCTGGCCTGGCTGCCTGGCGGCGGCGCGGCGGCGCTTATTTGCGCAGCAGTGCCCACAGCGAATAGCCGCCCGCGGCGGTACCGATCGGGAAGTTAAACAGCGAGATCACGCTGAAGATGATGACGAAGGTGCGCCCAACCTCGGAACCATTCAGATAAGCGGCGGCTGCGATGACCTGCGCCAGTCCATACAGGGCGAACAGTCCAACGATCAGGGCGCCCAGTCCGGCCATCCAGCCTAGGAAGGGAATGTCGGCCTGCGAAAGGAAGGCCACGCCGCCGAAGAACAGCATGAAGAACGCCAGCGACAGCAGCAGGAAGCCGCCCATGACGATGTGCAGGATCGCAGCGATTTTGCAGTGGTTGTCGAGGATTTGCATGTTGGTGTTTTTGCAAAAACACCAGTGTGCAGCGAGGCGGGGAAATTGGCAAGGGCCGCGGCTTTCGCGGCCCAGGAGAAGATTACTTCAGGCTTTCGATCAGGTCGATGTACTGCTGCTTGGCGTCGTCCTGGCTGGTGCCCGCCAGGGCCGCCCATGCGTCGAACTTGGCGCGGTTCACGAAATCGGTCATGCCTGGGCGTTCGCCGGTCGCGTCGCCGGCCGAGCCTTGCTTGAACAGGGCGTAGATTTTCAGCAGGGTCATATTGTCTGGGCGTTCCGGCAGGTTCTTGGAATCGGCCATCGCTTGGTCAAATCGTTCTTGCAGGCTCATGGTATATACCTTTGTATAGGTGGTGTGGAATGGCGCCATCATACAAAAGAAAGCCCGCCAAGCTTAGAGGATGGGCTCCAATCCTCGGTGCAGCGCACAATAAAAAACGGCGGTTCAAGACAAGCCGCGTTGGCCAGTCTTGAACCGCCGTTCTGGCGGTGTGCCGGAAGAATTACTTCTTCTTGGTTGGGTTCACAGCGGCTTTCAGGGTTGCGCCAGCCGAGAACTTGGGGGTCTTGGATGCAGCGATCTTGATCGCTTCGCCGGTTGCTGGGTTGCGGCCTTTGCGAGCGGCGCGCTTGGCGACGGAGAAGGTGCCGAAACCGGTGATGCCAACGGTGTCGCCCTTTTTCAGACGCTCGGTAACGATCGCGATCAGGGTGTTAATTGCTTCGTTGGCGGCAGCGCCGGACATTTCGGTACGCTTCGCAAATTCTGCAATCAGTTCGCCTTTTTTCATTACTACCTCCTTGGTTAATGGAGCGCGCAGATTAGCACATTAATTGAAAAAAGTGTGTACCCTTTTTTGAAGAAGACCATATAGTGACTGGCTCGCCACGAAATCGGGGTGAAAAATCGGCGGAAAAGTCAGGTAGTTTAAGCTTTTCCGCCGCATCGCCCCAGCCTGGTGCGTTACTGCGCGGAGCCTTCAACGGCGGTGTTTTTGCCTGCCTGGGCGCTAAAACTGGCGTTCACGTTTGCGTTGGCGGAGACGCTTTTCTGCGATTGCTGCGGTGCGTTCTGGCTGCTGCCTTGGGCAGTTTTGCTGCCGCTGGCGGAGCCGTTTGCCGAGCCGTTCGCCGAGCCATTTGCGGCGGCGTTGGCGCTGCGTTTGGCGCCGCGGCTGGCGTTTGCGTGGGCTGCGCCATTGCCGTTTCCGTTGGCCGAGCCGCTGGCGCCGGAACGGTTTGCGTTCGCATTGGCGTTGCCGCTCGAAGCGCCGTCGCCGCCCAGGCCGACCGGGTTCGTGCCGCGTGCCAGGCTGCCGCCCAGGCCGGACGAGCCGTTCGCGTTGCCGGAGGCCGAGCCGGATTTCTCGCTGCCCTTGCCGGTGTTTGCGCTGTTGTTCGAAGCGCTGTTCGATGCGCTGTTTGCAGCGCCGTTCGCGGCGGCATCGGCATTGCCGCTGGCCGCGCCGGCGCCTCGCTTCAGTTGCGAACCCAGGCCGGAGACGCCAGCCAGGCCGCCTTCGGCGCCGTTCCTGGTCCCGCTTGCCGCGCCGTTAGCCGCGCCATTGGCCGCGCCGTCCGCGTTGGCGCCAGCTGCGCCGGCACGGCGTGCGGCCTTGCCGCCGAGGGCCGATGCACCCGCTGCGCCTCCGGCCAAGCCGCCTTCGGCGCCGTTTGCCGCACCGTTTGCAGCGCCATTTGCAGCGCCGTCGGCATTGCCGCCGACCGCGCCGGCGCCTCGCGTCAATTGCGCGCCGACGCTGGATGCGCCGGCAGCGTCGCCAGCGAGGCTTCCTGCAACGCCGTTTGCGGCAGCGTTGCCGGCGCCGTTTGCAGCGCCATCGGCAGTGCCGCTGGCGGCGCCGGAATTGCGCGACAGGTTACCGGCCAGGTTGGCCGCGCCGCTCGCCGCACCGCTGGCATCCAGGCCGCGCTGGGTGGCGTTGTTGGCCGCCGAATCTGCGGCTGCTGCGCGGGATGCGGTAGCAGTCGCATTGCCGGCCGCATTACCGGCGATATCCGCCCCGGTGCGGCTGCCGCGCGTCACGCTGCCGGCGATGTCGCCGCCCATGCCGCCGCGCATTGCGCCCATGCCGCCGCCGAATGCGCCACCGATGCCGCCGCCGATATTGCCGCCCAGGGCGCCGCCCAACGGACCTGCCTGGGCGATGGATGCAGCGCTGGCAGCAGCGATAAAGGCAGCGCGGATGATGGTTGCGATGTTGGTTTTCATGTCAGTTCTCCTTGGTCTTGCCGCGGGAAATCCGCCGCCTACATACAGAGAACGAACCGGAAAACGGATTTCTTCCATCCATCCCAAAATTTTTTTGAATCTTTTTTTAGCGGAAGGCGGAAGGGGGA
Organism: Pseudoduganella sp.; assembly: GCA_039593355.1. Classification (GTDB taxonomy): domain Bacteria; phylum Pseudomonadota; class Gammaproteobacteria; order Burkholderiales; family Burkholderiaceae_D; genus Rugamonas. The sequence goes on along the minus strand of JBCNPK010000059.1, from coordinate 16,363 downwards.
ACGCGCAGGTTTTCGCCGACCACGCCACGCCCGGTGCCGTCGCCGGCCGAAGTGGCGCTGGCGGCCAGGGCGGAGACGGCTTCCGTCGCCAGCGCGGGGGAAGGAGAGGGCAGTTTGGGCGCCAGCAGCGCCGCAACCAGGGGCGAGGCGAAACTCGTGCCGCGCACCAGCTTATACGGTGGCGTGCCGATGGCCGCTGCCGCCATCTGGCTGCCGGGTGCGGCAAACATGACCTGCGGTCCGCGCGCCGCTTCGGGCAGCGGATGGCGTTTCGGGTCGACGCCCGTCACGCCGATCACGCCGGGATAGCTGGCCGGATATAAGGGCGGTGCGGCAGGTCCGTCGTTGCCGACGGCTGCCACCAGCAGGTGCCCGCGCGTCACCATCGCCTGAACGACGCGGCCCAGCATCTGGTTCGGCGGCCCGACCAGGCTGATATTGATTACCCCGACCTGTTCCTTCGCCAGCCAGGCCAGGGCCTGCACGATCTGGCTGGCCGAACCGCCCGTCGGCTGGTCGCAATAGATGTCTGCCGCGTAAAGCTTCGCGCCAGGCGTGGCGCCGCTGAAGCGCTCGGACTTGCCGATCATGAGCGCGCCCACGGCGGTGCCATGCGGGGCAGGGTGCGGCACGTCGCCGCAGCCCCAGCGCACTATGCGGGCGTTTTCGAACACCTCATGCCGGCCATCGACACCGCTGTCGACCAGGCCGACCCGCACATCGCCGCCCACGCCGCCCGTTGCCCCGGCTCCGCTCGTCGCCACCCGCGCCGGAGCGGAGGACAAGCTGCGCGGCGCGGGCTGCGGCGCCTCTGCATCCGCGCCTATATAAATATGGTCGAAATCGTAGACGCCTTCCGGATCGGCAGCGCGCAAGGTGGACAGTGCGTCGGCCGTGGACACGCCGTCCGGCACGCGCAAGGTCACCAGCGTTTGCCCGACCTCCGGCATGTCCTGCCGGCCGGCGATGACCAGCCCGGCAGCGGAAGTCGCCGCAAGGCCGGCGGCCGAAGGCGACCAGGCCAGGATTTCGCGCCGCACGATCGGAAATCCGGCCGGATCGGCTTCCAGCTGCGCCGGGTGGCGCTGCAGCAAATCGCGCACGTTCAACAGGCGCAACTGGTCAAGCGGCACCTTCTTTGGCAGCTCGGCCGTGTCCAGCAGCTTCTCGCGCAGGCGGTCGCGCAGCCCGTTGTCGCCGAAGCGGGACAAGCCGCCGCCCGGCAGTTGTGGCAATCCCGGCAAGCCGATTTGCGCCGCCGCCGGACCGGCGACGGCCAGCAGGCCAAGGGCGGTGAGCAGGCAGCGGCAAGTACGCAACAGGGAATAAGTCGGGCGCAAGGTTGGCATGGTCGGATGATAATATAGGCTATCAGTATCTATTCTGTATTAACGATGGAAAGTGGGAAGAAAATCCCATCCCCGTTCGTTATCCACATATGAATGATGGACAACGATAACGCCCTGCACGAGGAAATCGCCACTCTGCTGCCGCGACTGCGACGTTTTGCCCGCACTTTGGCCTGGAACCGCGACGATGCGGACGACCTGGTCCAGCTGTCGGTGGAGCGCGCAATATTGCACAGCAGCTCTTACCAGGCCGGTACCCGGCTGGACAGCTGGTTGTTCCGCATCATTAAGAATGCCTGGATCGACGAAGTGCGCGCCCGCACCCGCCGCAGCGAGCTGTTTGCGCCGGAGGAAGAGGGCGAACACGTGGGCGACGATTTTGCCGAAGCCCACCAGCAAAGGATGGCGGTGCAGAAAGCAGTCAGCCTGTTGAGCGAAGAGCACCGGCTGGTGGTCGGCCTGGTGCTGGTGGAAGGCTTGCCTTATAAGGATGCGGCCGAGGTGCTGGAGATTCCGGTCGGCACCCTGACCAGCCGGCTGGCGCGCGCCCGCACCGCGTTGCAAGAACTGTTATCGGAACAAGCGAGGACGGTATGAAGAGTTTTTCCGACGAAACCCTGATGGCGTATGCCGACGGCGAGCTGGACGAGGCGACCCGCCGCGCGGTGGAAGAAGCCATGCGCAAGGATGCCGCGCTGGCGCGCCGGGTGGCCCAGCACAAGGCCATGCGCAACGACGTATTTGCCGCCTTTGCCCCGGTGGCGGAAGAGGCGGTGCCGCCACGCCTGGCGCAACCGCTGCGCCAGGCCACCGTGGTCAGCCTGGATTCGGTGCGCGCCCGGCGCGAGGCAGAACAGCAGGCGGCCCGCAAGGCCAGCCGCAGCCGCCACTGGTCCTGGCCGGAATGGGGCGCTTTGGCCGCCATGCTGATGGTCGGTGTGATGGCCGGCCACTATGGCCTGGGGATGCTGCCGCTGGAAAACGGCGAAACCGTGGCCAGCCGCGACGGCATGCTGGTGGCCCAGGGCCGCCTGGCGAGCGCGCTCGACCAGCAACTGGGCGGCAATGGCGGCCCTGTACGCATCGGTACCAGCTTCCTGGCGCAGGACAATAGCTACTGCCGCAGCTTCACCACGGCGCAGGACATGTCGGGCCTGGCCTGCAAGCAGGGCGGCGCATGGAAGGTGCAACTGGCGGTTCAAGGACAAGCCAAGCCGCAGCAAGGGGAATTCAGGCAGGCCGGGTCGGATATGCCGACCGCGGTATTGGATGCGATCGACCAGCGTATTGCCGGTCAACCGCTCGATGCGAAAGCGGAGCAGGAGGCTGTGCAGCGCAAGTGGCAGCGCTAGCCTGCGTCCGCCAGGGCGGATTAAACGCCCAGCAGTTCGACGTCGAAGATCAGGGTGGCGTTGGGCGGGATCACGCCGCCGGCGCCGCGCGAGCCGTAGCCCAGTTCAGCCGGGATGATCAGTTGGCGCAGGCCGCCGATCTTCATGCCTTGCACGCCTTCGTCCCAGCCGCGGATCACCATGCCGGCGCCCAGGGCGAATTCGAACGGGTCGTTGCGGTCCTTGGAGGAGTCGAATTTCGGGCCCTTGCTGCCGTCGTCGTTGCGCAGCCAGCCGGTGTAGTGGACGGTGACATTCTGGCCAGCTTTTGCTTCCGCGCCATCGCCAACCTTGATATCGTCGTATTGCAGGCCGGATGCGGTAGTGATGATAGTCATTTTGATTCCTTAGAAATGAGGGGCTGAGGCCGCGATTGTAGTGCATTCGCCCGGATATCCCCTAAATGTTGTCGGCAATAACTAACTAGATGAAGTTTGACCGTAAAATAGGGGCTGGCTTAACCAATAAGCGAGTTTTCATGTTCCGCAGTATCCGTAGCGCAGTAGTTGTATGTGGTTTGCTGGCCGGCGTCCAGTCCGCCCAGGCAAACGTTGTCGTCGTGCTCAATTCGCGCGACGCCACGGTCCAGTTGCTGGACCAGGAAAGCTACAAGAGCCTGCAGACCTTCCCGGTGGGTAAAGAGCCCCACCACCTGATGGCCACTCCCGATAACAAGTCGCTGATTGTAGCCAGCGCCGTGGGCAACGAACTGGTCTTCCTGGACCCGCTCTCCGGCCAGGTGCAGCGCCACGTCAAGGACATCCTCGACCCCTACCAGATCGGCTTTTCGCCGGACCAGAAGTGGTTCGTCGCGACGTCGCTGCGCCTGCACCGGCTCGATATCTATTCTTACAACGGCAAGGACCTGACCCTGGCCAAGCGCGTGCCGCTGCCCAAGCTGCCGAGCCACGTGGCGTTTGACGCCAAGAGCACCACGGTGTTCGTTACCCAGCAGGGAAGCGACCAGGTCAGCGCCATCGACCTCAAGACCCAGAACGTGCTGTGGACTATCCCGGTCGGCAAGCTGCCGGCGGGTATCGCCATGACGCCGGACGATAAATACCTGCTGGTCGGGATCATGGGCAGCGATTACGTCGAGGTGATCGACTGGCGCACGCGCCAGACCGTCAAGCGCATCAAGGCCGGCGCCGGCACCCACAATTTCCGTGCGCTGGGCGATGGCCGCTATACCTATGTGTCGAACCGGGTCTCCAACACCATCAATATCATCGACCAGAAGACGCTTGAAAACGTCGGCACCATCGATGTGCCGGGCGGCCCCGATTGCATGGAAATCACGTCCGACAAGAAATATATGTGGGCCACCCTGCGCTGGATCAAGAAAGTGGCGGTGATCGACCTGCAGCAGAAGAAGGTCGTCAAGCTGATCCCGGTCGGCCGCTCGCCGCACGGCGTGTTCTTCGCCAACTCCTCGGCGCGCATGTAATGAATACCGCAGCGCCCGCCCGCACCGCGCCGCTCGCCGCCCGCGTGCTGGCGCTGGCTGTGCTTTTGAGCCAGGCGGTATTGCCTGCCGCCGCCGCGCCGGCGCCCGCAGGCCAGCAATGCAAGGGCATGATCTACCTGACCTTCGACACCGGCAGCCAGTCGCAGGCCGAGCTGATCGCGTCCGTATTGGCGCGGCAGAACGTCAAGGCGACCTTCTTCCTGGCCAACGAAAAGACCGTCAAAGGCGACTATTCGCTCGACCCGGCATGGGCGGGCTATTGGCGCGCCCGCGTGGCCGAGGGCCATGCCTTCGGCAGCCATACCTTTGACCATACTTATTTCGTGCGCGACGCCGCCAACGGCAAGATTACCGTCAAGCCGCAATTCGGCGCCCACGCCGGCAAGGTGCAGGACTGGACTCCGCAGCAGTATTGCGAGGAATTGCGCCGCGTCGACACCCGCTTCAAGGAATTGACCGGCAAGCCGCTCGATCCGTTCTGGCGCGCTCCCGGCGGCAAGGCCAGCCCGCGCACCCTGGCTGCCGGAAAAGCCTGTGGCTACAAGCACGCAGCATGGGCCACGCCGGCCGGGTTCTCGGGCGACGAGCTGCCGGTCGAACGCGCCTCCAACGCCCAGCTGCTGCAAGGCGCTCTGGACGGCTTGCGCGACGGCGACATCTTCATGGCCCACATGGGCATCTGGTCGCGCAAGGACCCTTGGGCGCCGGCCAACCTGGAACCGCTGATTGAAGGCTTGAAGCAGAAAGGCTTCTGCTTCGCCACGCTGAGAGAACACCCGGATTACCGCAAATGATGCAATTTTTCCTCGACCTGCTGGGCCAAGCCCAGGGCTGGCTATTCGAGCACGCCATCCAGCCGATCATCTATTACACCGGCATGGGCGACATCACCGAAGAGGCCTTTGAAGGCACGGAATGGCTGCTGATCGGCCTGGCCGAGCTGCTGCTGATCTTCCTGGTGCTGCGTCCATTGGAGGCCGTCATCCCGGTGCATCCATTCACCGACAAGCGCGCGCGCTGGAACGATTTCACCTACACCGTGATCCAGCGCCTGGGCCTGATCCCGCTGGCGCTGTTCTTCACCCTCGACCCGGTGATGGACGCCATTGCGGGCGCCCTGCGCATGGAAGGCGTGCGGCCATTCAACCTGGAAAACCTGGTCACCGACATGCCCCCCCTGGCCAGCTTTGCCATCTACCTGCTGGTGCTCGATTTCGCGGATTACTGGTTCCACCGCGCCCAGCACAAATTCAACTGGTGGTGGGGCCTGCACAGCCTGCACCACAGCCAGCAGAACATGAACCTGTGGAGCGACGACCGCAACCACCTGCTGGACGACCTGCTGCGCGATATCGTCATGGCCGTGCTGGCGCTGGCCATCGGCGTGCCGCCCAGCCAGTACGTGCTGCTGGTATCGCTGTCGCGTATCCTGCAAAGCCTGCAACATGCCAATGTTCGTATACACTTCGGCGCCATCGGCGAGCGCTTGCTGGTGTCGCCGCGCTACCACCGCATGCACCACGCGATTGGCGTCGGCCATGAATCGAAAGGGAAGGGCACCCTGGGCGGTTGCAATTTCGCCGTGCTGTTCCCAATTTGGGACATTATCTTCCGCACCGCGAACTTCACGCCGCGCTTTGAAGCGACCGGCGTGCGCGACCAGCTGGAGGGGCGCGACTACGGCCGCGGCTTCTGGGCCCAGCAGTGGCGGGGCCTGAAGCGGATGTTTGAATATATGAGAAAGAAACCGAGTTAATCAATGCGCGCAGTTATCAATGCATACGGCAGGGCCCTGCTGTCCCAGTTCCACGGCAAGATCTTATTGCTGAGTATTGTTCCTTTCATTTTGTCAGTTGCTCTGTGGGCGCTGCTGCTGGGGTTCGGCCTGCAGCCGCTGCTGGACTGGCTGCACGGCCACTTCGTCGAATTCGAGATGTACCGCGTCACGACCGACTGGCTGGTATCGATCGGCCTGGGCGGCCTGCGCTCCATTGTGGTGCCGCTGTTTGCGCTGCTCCTGCTGTTGCCGCTGATGATCGTCACCGCCATGATCTTCATCGGTGTCGCCGCCATGCCCTTCATCGTGCGCCACGTCGGCGGACGCCATTTCCCGCAGCTGGAAAAGAAGCAGGGCGGCTCCATCCTGGGCAGCGTGGTCAAGGCGCTGGGCGCTTTCGGCATCTTCGTGGTGGCCTGGCTGTTCATCCTGCCGATGTATATCTTTCCGCCGCTGGCCGGGCTGGCGACCGTCTTGCTGTGGGGCTGGCTGACCAGCCGCGTGATGAGCTATGACGCGCTGGCCGATTACGCCAGCGCCGAGGAGCTCGACCAGCTGCAGCGCGAACACCGCTGGCAGCTGATGGCGATTGGCGTCGTGTCCGGCCTGGCCGGTTCGCTGCCGGCCCTGGTGTGGGTTGGCGGCGCGGCTGCCGCCATTGCGTTCTTCCCGATTCTGCTGGCAGCCTCGATCTGGGTGTATATCGTAATATTCATCTTCACCGGGCTGTGGTTTGAGTATTATTGCCTGCAAGCGCTGGCGCAGCTGCGCCATGCCCCATTCGAGGAAAGCCTATGCCAATCGGATTGATCATCATCGGCGACGAAATCCTGTCCGGCAAACGGGTCGACCAGCACTTCCCCAAAGTGGTGCAACTGCTGGCGGCGCGCGGCCTGCAACTGGGCTGGGCGGAATTCCTCGGCGATGACCGCGATCGCATCACCGCCACGCTCAAGCGCACCTTTGCCAGCGGCGATATCGTATTTTCCTGCGGCGGCATCGGCGCCACGCCGGACGACCACACGCGCCAGGCTGCAGCCGCCGCGCTCGGCTTGCCGCTGGTGATGCACGAGGGCGCCAAGGAAAGCATCCAGCAGCGCGTGCGCCAGATCGCCGAAGAAAAGGGCGAGGTGGCAGATCTGAATTCGGCGGAAAACCTGCAGCGGCTGCAGATGGCCGAATTCCCGCAAGGCTCGGCACTTATTCCGAATCCGTATAACAACGTGGCAGGTTTCGCGCACGGCACGCATTACTTTGTGCCCGGCTTCCCCGTGATGGCGTGGCCGATGATCGAATGGGTGCTCGACACGCACTATGCGGACCTGTTCAACCGTGAGCCGCGCGCTGAGCAATCGGTGCTAGTGTACGAAGCAGCGGAAGCCGCGTTGACTCCGCTGATGCTGGCGCTGGAAGCGGCCTGGCCGCGCATCAAGGTCTTCAGCCTGCCCAGCGTGGGCGACGCCAGGACGCGGCGCCATATCGAGCTTGGGGTGAAAGGCGATCCGGCCCAATGCGAAGCTGCTTTCGCCCATATGTGCAGCGAACTCGATGCGATGAAAATGGAGTACGTGAAGCCCTGAATCCACAGTGTGAAAAGGGTGTTAACAGCTCTTGCAACGGCGCTCATATTCGGTATGATGCGCCGTTGTTTTTTTGCGAAACTACTACGCGAACTTTAAATATTTTGCGAGTTGCCCCGTGCGCCGCACGCCGTTGTGGTGCAATGGTAATCAAGCAGAAATACTCTGCGTGTATTGTCCGGTTTGAACACTATGTTAAGCAATCGTCGTTTTCGCCGGCCCCGTGTTGTCGTTCGTGCGGTGCGTAAAATGCGCGCTGGCGCGGCAGCGATTGGATATGGCGGCAACAGGCGGCGTTTGCGCTCAGTACCTATGCCTTCCCAACAAGATCACGAATCAAGCTCCTACGAACCCACCGAACCGGCACCGCCACCGCCTTCGGAACCCAAGAAGGGTTCGCGATCGCGCAACGCACTCATTGTGCTCATACTGGTGCTGCTGACGGTGGCCGGCTTCTGGGGCTATCACGAAATCCGCACCTCGACGATGCAGGCGAAGGTGTTTACCGACCTGGTCGGCAAGCTGACCTACAAGGTGGAGCCGGGCCCCAGCAAGTCGATCCGCTTTCCGCACGACAGTCCGTACGACGAACGCCTCGGTTACGCCAACCTGCCCGATTACCTGGACAAGCTGAAGGCGCGCGATTACGAAGTTGTCTCGCAGGCCCGCTTCTCGCCCAAGATGGTGGAGTTGAGCGATATGGGCATCTTTGCCACGTATCGCGAAAAGACCCGCACCGGCCTGTCGATTTTCGATTGCCGCCAGGAGCCGCTGTTCACCGCCAGCTATCCGGAGCGCATTTACGCCAACTTCGAGCAAACCCCGCAAGCGCTGGTGCATAGCCTGCTGTTCATCGAGAACCGCGAGCTGCTCGATAACAAATACCCGAAGCGCAATCCTGCGGTGGAATGGGACCGCCTGTCGAAAGCGATCCTCGAAAAATCGATGAGCGCCGTGGGCGCCGGCAGCCACCGCGCGGCCGGCGGCTCGACCCTGGCGACGCAGATCGAAAAATACCGCCATTCGCCGGAAGGGCGCACCGGTTCGATGAAGGACAAGCTGCAGCAGATGATTTCCGCCTCGCTGCGCGCCTACCAGCAGGGCGAGGACACCACCAAGGTGCGCCACCAGATCGTGGTCGACTATCTCAATACCGTGCCGCTGTCGGCCAAGCCCGGTTACGGCGAAGTCAACGGCATCGGCGACGGCATGTGGGTCTGGTACGGCCGCGATTTCGACGAAGTGGCGCGCCTGTTGGGCGGCAAGATGGACCAGCCGGGCAGCGCCCTGGCGTTCAAGGAAGCGCTGTCGCTGCTGATCGCGCAGCGCCGCCCGAGCTACTACCTGGGCGAAGGCGACCAGGACCTGGAGGTGCTGGCCAACAGCCACCTGCGCCTGCTGGCCAGCGCCGGCATCATCACGCCGCAATTCCGCGACGCCGCGCTGAAGGAAAAGCTGCACCCGGCCAAAGGCAACGGGCTGCAGGCCGCGCCGCCGATGACTTACGTGACCAAAAAAGCATCCAACGCGGTGCGTGTGCACCTGGCCAACCTGCTGGGCGACAACCGCATGTACAACCTGGACCGCCTGGACCTGTCGGTGAACACCACGCTCGATGCGGAAACGCAGAAGACCGTCACCGCCATGCTGCGCCAGCTGCGCGATCCGGAAACGGCGGTGCAGGCCGGCTTGACGGGCAAGGGCATGCTGGGCAACGGCGACCCGGCCAATGTGGTGTACAGCTTCACGCTGCTGGAACGCGGCGAACACGCCAACTACCTGCGCGTGCAGACCGACAACTACGACCAGCCGCTCGACATCAACGAGGGCGCCAAGCTGGACCTGGGTTCCACCGCCAAGCTGCGCACCCTGGTCACCTACATGGACATCGTCGACCAGCTGCACAAGAAGTATGGCGGGATGGACGCGGCGGAGCTGAAGAAAGTCAACGTCGACCAGCGCGACCGCCTGACCGTGTGGGGCATCGAGTACCTGAGCGCCACGCCGAAGGACAAGCGCGACCTGCCGGCCATGCTGCAGGCGGCGCTGGAGCGCAAGTATTCGGCCAATCCGGGCGAGGGCTTCTTCACCGGCGGCGGCCTGCATTACTTCGGCAACTTCAGCAAGGACGACGACTTCAAGATCATGACCGTGCGCGAGGCACTGCGCCGTTCCACCAACCTGGTGTTCGTACGCCTGATGCGCGACATCGTGAAGTACTACTCGTTCCAGATGCCGGGTTCCTCGCAGACCCTGCTGACGGACGCCGACGATCCGCGCCGTGCGGCCTACCTGGCGCGCTTCGCCGACAAGGAAGGCAAGGAATTCCTGTATCGCTTCTACGCCAAGTACAAGGGCAAGAAGGCGTCGGAACTGGACGGCATCCTGCTCGACACGATCCGTCCGACGCCGGTGCGCCTGGCGAACATCCACCGCAGCGTCTATCCGAATGCTTCGCTGGCCGAATTCAGCAAGTTCGTGAACGACAACCTGAAGGTGCAGAACGACGTGCCGGACGACCGCCTGGCCAAGATGTACGAGCAGTACGCGATCGACAAGTGGAGCCTGGCCGACCGCGGCTACCTGGCGGCCGTGCACCCGCTCGAACTGTGGATGGTGGCTTACCTGCACCAGAACGAAGGCGCTTCGCTGGCCGACGTGGTGGCCGCATCCGAGAAGGAGCGCCAGGAAGTCTACCAGTGGCTGTTCAAGACCCACCGCAAGCACGCGCAGGACAAGCGCATCGCCGGCCTGCTGGAAATGGAAGCCTTCATGGGCATCCACCGCCAGTGGAAGAAGATGGGCTATCCGTTTGATTCGCTGGTGCCTTCGTATGCAACCACGCTGGGCGCTTCGGCGGACCGTCCTGCGGCGCTGGCGGAGATGATGGGCATTATCATCAACGGCGGCGTGCGCAAGACCACCCAGCGCATCGAGTCCCTGCATTTCGCGGCGGGCACGCCTTACGAAACCACGGTGGCGCGCAACAAGTCGACCACCAATGAGCAGGTGCTGACGCCCGAGGTAGCGCGCGCAGTGGCCGATGCGATCCGCGAAGTGGTGTCGGACGGCACGGCGCGGCGCGTCAAGTCGGCCTTTGTCGGCGCGGACGGCAAGATCATTCCCGTCGGCGGCAAGACCGGTACCGGCGACCAGCGCTTCGACGTGTTTGCCGCCGGTGGGCGCCTGATCGAGTCGCGCTATGTGAACCGGTCGGCGACCTTTGTGTTCAATATCGGCGAGCGCTTCTTTGGTTCGATGACTGCTTACGTGCATGGGCCGGAGTCGAAGAATTACGACTTCACTTCGGCGCTGCCGGTGCAGCTGCTGACGGTGCTGGCGCCGTCGCTGATGCCGCTGATCGAGCCGAACCAGCAGAAGGCGGCGCCGGTGGTCACGGCCATGGCGGCCGGCTCCCCGAGCGGCATCCAGCCGGTCGCCACGGCTGCCCTGGCGGCGGTGACCGCTGCCGCCACGCCTGCGGCGCCACTGCGCGCCTGCGGCACGCGCTGAAACCCAAACCCGGTAGATCCGGGTCAGACCCAAGGGTCTGACCCAGGGCCAGCGGCCGCCGAGTGTCAGGGTCCGACCCTTGGGTCGTACCCTGGTTTACCGGGGTAAAATGCGCCCCATGAAACTCATCAAGTTCACCCAATTCAGCCTGCGCGACCTGCTGGTCTCCTTCACCCCCACCGTCCTGCTGATCGCCGGCGCCTGCGCGCTGGCCTACTGGATCATCGATCCGACCCCGCCGCGCGTGGTCAAGCTCTCCACCGGCCAGGAAAACAGCGCCTACGAAAACATCGGCAAGCGCTATGCGCAAGTGATGGCCAAATCCGGCATCAAAGTCATCCTGCAGCAAAGCCAGGGCTCGCAAGACAACCTGCAGCGCCTGAACAAGGGCGAAACCGACTTCGCCTTCGTGCAAAGCGGCTCCACCAACGAAGCGGAAGCCGAGCGCACCGGCCTGGTCTCGCTGGGCAGCCTGTTCACCGAGCCGGTATGGCTGTTCATGCGCGAGAAGAAGGCCGTCACGAGCCTGACCCACCTGAAGGGCAAGAAGGTCAACCTGGGACCCGAAGGCAGCGGCGTACCGCGCCTGTTCCGCCAGGTCCTGCAGATCAACGGCGTCGAAGCGAAGGACATCCAGTCCAGCGACCTGGAAAATACCCCCGCCACGGTGGAGCTGCTGGAAGGGCGCATCGACGCGCTGGTGTTCGCCGCCGCCCCCGACGATCCCCTGATCCAGATGCTGCTGATGACGCCCGGGATCAAATTGTTCAACTTCAACCAGGCCGAGGCCTATACCCGCCGCCTGCCGTTCCTGACCCACGTCACCCTGCCGCGCGGCATCGTCGACCTGGGCCGCGACCTGCCGTCGCGCGACTACCATCTGATTGCCCCGACGGCGACCCTGGTGGCCCGCGACGACCTGCATCCAGCCCTGATGGACCTGTTCGTGCAGGCGGCCAGCAGCATCCACAGCGGGGCAGGGTGGTTCCAGCAGCAGGGCCAGTTCCCTTCGCCGCGCTATACCGAAATCCCGGTCGCGCACGAAGCGGCCAAGTTCTACAAGGACGGCCCGCCCTTCCTGCAACGCTACATGCCCTTCTGGCTGGCCAACCTGTTCGACCGCCTGTGGGTGGTGGTGCTGGCGGCCGGTGCGCTGATCCTGCCATTGTCGAAAGTGGTGCCGCCGCTGTACGTCTGGCGCATCCGCTCGCGCGTCTACCGCTGGTACGGCCAGCTTCGTTCGGTCGAGCAGCGCGTCGACGAGGGCAAACCGCGCGAAGAGCTGCTGCACCGCCTGGACCAGATCGAGGAGCGCGTCAACCGGCTCAGCGTCCCGCTCTCGTTCGCCGATGAGTTCTACGGCCTGCGCAACCACATCGAATTCGTGCGCAATAAACTACGTACAAACCCGTAAAAGTGTTGTGTTCGCGATACCCTGAATTGACAGTTGCTCATAATTACCCCAAAGATAAGCCAAGGGAGTGAAACTGGTTTAATCGATAAGGGGCAAATATGGCACCAAAGAAACAGGTTCTTGCAATCGCAGTCGCATCTCTTTTCACCAATGCCGCCTGGGCGCAGGAAGCCCCGGCCGGCGATACAGCCACCGTCGTCGTGACCGGTACGCGGGTGTCGAACCGCACCGTGCTGGATACCACCGCGCCGGTGGACGTCATCAGCGCCGACACCATCAAGAACAGCGGGGTGCCGGAAATCACCCAGGCCTTGTCGGTGGCGCTGCCTTCCCTGAATTTCCCGCGCCCTGGCCTGGCTGACGGCACCGACACCATCCGCCCGGCCACCTTGCGCGGCCTGGCGCCCGACCAGACTTTGGTGCTGGTCAATTCCAAGCGCCGCCATTCTTCCTCGCTGGTCAACTTGAACGGCACTATCGGCCGCGGCTCGTCGGCGGTGGACATGAACACCATCCCGTCCGGCATCGTGAAGAGCATTGAAGTGCTGCGCGATGGCGCCTCGGCGCAATACGGTTCCGATGCGATTGCCGGCGTGGTCAACGTGCGCCTGCGCAGCGACCGCACCGGCGGCGAGGCGACCGTCAGCTACGGCCGCCGCGATACCGATTACAGCTTCAATCCGGTGCCGCCCCCGGCTGGCGCCACCTGGGACAGCGCCGTCGACTCGCGCAAACGCAAGGACGGCAACACCCTGACCCTGAGCCTGTGGAAGGGCATGGAACTGGGCGAAGACGGCTTCCTGACCCTGGCGTTGGAGCGCAAGCGCCAGGACCACACGGAACGCGGAGGCTGGGACACGCGCCAGCAGTATCCGCGTGTGAACGGCGTTTTCGATCCGCGCGAAGTCACGTTCAACCGCTTCGACGCCTGGTATGGCGAGCCTGAGCTGACGCAGAACACCTTCTTCGCCAACGCCGGCTACAACCTGTCGGGCGGCGTCAAGCTGTACGGCTGGACCAGCTACCAGGACCGCGATGCGCGTTCGGGCGGCTTCTTCCGCCGGCCGCTGCAGGACCAGAACGTGCTCGCGATTTACCCGGACGGCTTCCTGCCGATAATTGCGCCGTCGGTATCCGACTTCAGCGCCGCCTTTGGCGCAACCTGGACTGTCGGCGACTGGGATCTCGACGCTTCGGTCAGCTACGGCGAAAACCGGATGGACTACACCATCCAGAACACCCTGAACCGTTCGCTGGGCGCGGCCTCCAAGACCGAGTTCGATGCCGGCGGCTTCAAGTACGACCAGACTACCTTCAACCTGTCCGGCGTGAAGCAGTATGAAGTCGGCCTGGCGTCCCCGTTGAACGTGGCGGTCGGCGCCGAAGCGCGCCGCGAGGGCTATGCGCTGCATGCCGGCGAGCCGGATTCCTGGCGCAACGGCGGCGCGCTGCTGCCGAACGGATCGCCAACCGCATCCGGCGCCCAGGTGTTCCCTGGCTTCCGCCCGAGCGATGCATCGGACACCAGCCGCAAGGCATATTCGGTCTACGCCGACCTGGAAGCCAACCTGAGCCAGAATTTCCTGGGATCGGTCGCCGTGCGCGGTGAGCATTACTCGGACTTCGGCAACAACTGGTCGGGCAAACTGGCCGGCCGCTACAACTTCACGCCCAACTTTGCCTTGCGCGGATCGGTGCAGAACGGCTTCCGCGCACCGTCGCCGCAGCAGCAGAACTTCACCTCGACCGCGACCAACTTCATCAACGGCGTGCCGTTTGATATCACCACCTTCAAACCGAGCGACCCGGCAGCCGTTGCGCTGGGCGCCAAGCCGCTGGATGCCGAGAAGTCGACCAACTTCTCGCTGGGTGCGGTAGCCAAGGCGGGCAAGGCTTCCTTCACGGTGGACGGCTTCCAGATCAAGATCCGCGACCGCATTGTACTGTCGGAGAACCTGACCCAGACCAATGTGCGCAACTATCTGACGTCGCTGGGCTTCGTTGGCGTGGGCGGCGGGCGCTTCTTCATCAACGGCGTGGACACCACCACGCGCGGCGTGGACGTGGTGGCCAGCTATCCGTGGAATACGCCTGCGGCGGGCCGCTTCGATTTCACGCTGGCGGGCAACTACACCAAGACGGAGGTGACCAAGGTGCCGGCGACGGCGCAGCTGGCGGCCCTGAATCCGGCGCCTCCGCTGTTTGACCGCATCAATGTGCTGACCTTTGAGCACGGTACGCCGCAGACCAAGTTCACGGCCAGTGTGAACCATACGCTGGGGGCGTGGAGCGGTACGCTGCGCGCGACGCGTTACGGCAAGGTGCTGCAGCCTGGTACCACGGCGGCCAACGACCATTGGATGACGCCGAAGACCTTGGTGGACCTGGAGGGACGCTACAAGATCACCCAGCGCCTGACGGCAGCGCTCGGGGCCGAGAACCTGTTCGACCAGTATCCGGATCCGTTCCCGGCTGCGCTGAACTCGACGGGCAATGCGCCGTTTTCCAACTACTCGCCGTTCGGGCGCAGTGGGCGGTTTGTGTATGCGCGCTTGAGCTACGCGCTGTAAACCCGGTAGAGCTGGGTCAGACCCTTGGGTCTGACCCATTCACTGCGGGCTGCGCTGAACGGGTTTGACGGGACGGCCATCCGGCACCCGGCTTTGCCGGGTTTAAGCGCCAACCCATGGCAGGCCAGCCTTGCACCAGCCGCCCACGGTCTTGCGATGGCCGTTGGCGTCCTTGTCTCCCTCAAACCCTTCCAGGATGTCGAAGCACTGGGTATAGCCCGCTTCGGTGGCCGCCTTGGCCGCGTGGCGCGAGCGCACGCCCGAGCGGCACAGGAACACGACCACGGTATCCTTGCCCGGCACCGCCGCCGCCAACTGCCCCAGGAAATCCGGGTTCGGCGTGCCGCCCGGATAGACGTTCCACTGCGCCGCATGGTGCTGATCAGCCGGAATGGACACCCGTCCTACCCAGTCGCGCTCGGCATTCGTGCGCACGTCCACCAGGCGCACCTGCGGATCGTTTTTCAGCAGCGCATAGGCCTCTTGCGGAGTCACCGCACCGGCATAGGGCAGGGAAGTGTCGCGTTTGCGTGCACGGTCGAGAATTTCGGCGTTGTTAGCCATAGTTTTTCCTTTATCATCACTGCACCATAACGATGCAAATGCATCAGTTGGTGCGAAAATGCACCATAGAGGTGCAATAATCGGTAAACGCACCCGGGTGGTGCGGCTTTTACGTGTAGGGAGTGGTAATTTTGCTGGCATGATATCTGCTTAATGTACCATCAGCGTTCGCCGCACCCAAGAGGTCGCGGCAGTTTTTTCACTTAGGAGATATGTAATGGCACTGACCGCCGCAGACGTTCTGAAGATGGTACAAGAGCACGAAGTCAAATTCGTGGACTTCCGTTTCGCCGATACCCGTGGTAAGGAACAGCACGTAACCGTGCCTGTGTCCCATTTCGACATCGACAAATTCGAATCGGGCCACGCTTTCGACGGTTCCTCGATCGCCGGCTGGAAAGGCATTGAAGCTTCGGACATGATCCTGCTGCCGGACCCTGCAACCGCCAACATCGACCCATTCTTCGAAGAAACCACCCTGTTCATGCAGTGCGACGTGATCGAACCGTCGGACGGCAAGGGCTACGACCGCGACCCGCGCTCGATCGCCAAGCGCGCTGAAGCCTACCTGAAGTCCTCCGGCCTGGGCGACACCGCCTACTTTGGCCCTGAGCCAGAATTCTTCATCTTCGACTCCGTGAAGTGGAAGATCGACATGTCCGGCGCCATGGTCAAGATCGACTCCGACGAAGCTTCCTGGTCGACCGACAAGGACATCGACGGCGGCAACTCCGGCC
>JBCNPK010000058.1:0-34233 GCA_039593355.1 Pseudoduganella sp. | reverse complement strand
AGGGCTTGCGGGTTGAAGGCGGATTCGATGAAGGGCAGCAGGGCCAGTTCGGTCGGCATGCCGCGCTTTTCCAGCTCTTCCACCACGTGGTAGAGGTAGAGCGAGGCGCGGGCGGTGGTGCGGTCGATATAGTCCTGGCGGTCGGCATACCACTTGATATGCTTGGCCACCAGGGCATTGTTCACGTCCGGAATGGCGTAGCCGGAGCGGATGCGGCCCCAGACGTCAGTTTCCTTGTATTCTTCGACGGCAGGCTGCAGCACCACGGATTTTGGGGCTTCGGTCGCTGCCAGGGAGGACGCTGCTGGTACCGCGGCGCTCAGCGCCAGGGCGATCAGGACAGCTTGTTTGAGTCGAGCTTGCATACGATTTCGCTGTTGTCGTCAAGAAACAAGGGACGGGCTATCTAAGGCGGGAGTGTAGGGTTGAATGCCGGTCGAGTCAAGAAAAAATTCGCTATGTGACTGATTTTCTTGGATAAATATGTCGAACTGGCTATATAATTGGTGCCTTGGATAACGTTTTTTTGGATATATAGATGAGCAATACCCCTGTGGATTACGAGGCCGTGATCGCGGCGACCGAGCAATGGCTTGAGAAGGCCGTGATCGGCCTGAACCTGTGCCCCTTCGCCAAGGCTGTGCATGTAAAGAAGCAGGTGCGCTATGTGGTGTCGGAGGCTTCGTCGCCGGAAGAGTTGCTGGAAGACCTGATCAAGGAGTTGGAATTCCTGGCAGGGGAAGACCCGGAGGTGGTCGATACCACCCTGCTGATCCATCCGCTGGTGCTGCAGGACTTTGAAGACTACAACGAGTTCCTGGACGTGGCGGATGCCGCGCTGGAAGAGCTCAAGCTCGATGGCGAGCTGCAGGTGGCCAGCTTCCACCCGGATTACCAGTTTGCCGATACGGACAAGAACGATATCTCGAATTACACCAACCGTTCGCCGTATCCGACCCTGCATCTGCTGCGCGAGGCATCGATTGACCGCGCAGTGGAGGCCTTCCCGGAGGCGGCCGATATTTTCGAGAAGAATATCGAAACCATGGAGAAGCTCGGCCATGAGGGCTGGGATAAGCTGGGCTTGCAGGTGAAGTGATGGCGGAAGATAAAGTGCCCGAGCGGCCGGATACGCCTTGCGTGGCGGTTTGCTCGACCACGTTTGATGAGATTTGCCGGGGCTGCGGGCGCACCTATATCGAGGTGGCGCACTGGGTGGCCATGAGTGCGGAGGAGAAGGAGAAGGTTTGGGTGAGGATTCTGGCGCAGGGGTATCCGCGGCGGAACACTTGAGAACCCGGTAAGGCGGGGTCTGACCCAAGGGTCAGACCCCCAACGGTCTCAAGGCCATGGGGTTGGGTCCAGGCTTTTGATTTTTGAAGAAGATCAAAGTCGCACAACCGTAACCCCCAACCGCTGAGCAGACAGGGTCTGACCCTGCGGGTCAGACCCAGCTTTACCGGGTTTTACTCCGCCTTCCAAGTCCCGATAAAGTCCTTCTTCCCAATCTCCAGCCCGTTATGGCGCAGGATGTTGTAAGCAGTCGTCGCATGGAAGGTGAAATGCGGCAATGCATAGTGCATCAGATACTCCTGCCCAACCCACTGCTTGGCCTTTTCCCCGCTACCAGTGGTTACAGAACGTTGCGCGGAATCCTCAATCGCCTGGCGCGGCAGGGAATCCAGGAAAGCCAGCGTGCGCTGGATCCGCAGCTTCAGCTCACCAATCGTCTTTTCGGTGTCTTCGTACGAGGGCACGTCCGCGCCCGCCAGGCGCGCGCCGGCGCCCTTGGCAAAGTCGGCCGCAATCTGGATTTGCCGCGTAAAAGGCAGCATATCCGGGAATAAACGGAACTGCAGCAGGGCATTCGGATCAATCTTTTTCTCTTCAATATGCGCCTCCGCCTTGTCGAGAATGGCCAGCAGGCTGCCCAGCAATTGGCGGAATACCGGGATCGAAGCGGAATACATAGAAAACGACATAGGGAAACTCCTCTGAGATAGAGTGGCGATGATAGCAAGTTACGTGCATAATTGCTGCTGGATAATCTTTTTCCACCAGACCCGCTTTGATGGCTCGGAATTTTTATAACAAACTAAGGTCCCGCCTGAGCGCACTGTATGGCTTGTCCATTTATGGCGCGCTGTTACTGGTGGTATTCGGCGGCCTGGTGATTCCAGCGATTATCGGCTCATACCTGCTGATCGGGGTGCACGAACAGAAATCCGCCCAGACAGCCCTCAACGAATCCCTGCAGCGCAACGCCGACATCCTGGCCCTCGGCATGCAGGAGTCCCTGTGGAATATGAATGCCGATTCGGCCCACTCGCTGGTCGAATCGGTGATGCGCGACCGTTCGGTGCTGCAGGTGCAGGTCACCGGCCAGGCCGACACCCAGTTCATCCACGTGGAAGCGCCCAAGCGCGCCATCGGCAACGTGGTGCGCGCCGAGCGCGAAATCACGGTGCGCGGCGAGAAGATCGGCAAGATCATGGTGGAAATGGACGACGCGCGCAGCCAGCAGGAGCTGCGCGAGAAGCAGCTGTCCTATGTCTTCGTGCTGGCGGCCCAGCTCACCGTCTCCCTGCTGCTGATCGTGCTGTTCCTGAACCAGCGCCTGCTGAAACCCCTGCGCAAGCTGATGCGCTTTTCGGACCGCCTGTCGCACGGCGACTTCGAAACGCGCATGGAATTGAGCGGCAGCGACGAATTGGGCCGCCTGGCCGGCCAGCTGGACCAGATGCGTGTCGCGATCAAGCACCTGTTCGAAGACATCGCCCAGCGCGAGGAGCGTTTCCGCACCATCGTGACCCAAGTGCCCGGCGCGGTGTTCCGCTTCCGTCCAGATGGCCCGATCGATTTCGTATCCGACGCCATCGAGGAAATCTCCGGCTATTCCGCAGCGCAGTTCATGCGCAGCACCACCCATGCCTGGGCCAACCTGATCTGCCCGGAGGACCGCAAGCGCCAGCGCCGCTGCGTGGTACAGGCGATCCAGGACGGCAAGCCTTACGAAATCGAATACCGCATCCTCGATTCCACCGGCAACGAACGCTGGGTGGCGGAAAACGGCCAGCCGCAGGCGGCGGAGGCGGGCGGCGCGCCGTGGGTGGACGGCATCATCTACGACATCAGCCAGCGCAAGCACAATGAGATGCGCATCGAAGCCCTGCTGGCCGAGCAGAGCGCGATCCTGGACAACGTGATGTTCGGCGTGATGTTCGTGCGCCACCGTACCATCGTTTCCGTCAACCGCCGCTGCGAAGAGCTGTTCGGCTACGAGCCGGGGCAGATGATCGGCGCCTCCACCGCCATCGTCTTCCCGACCGCCTTCGATTTCGAATCGGCCGGCGCGCGCCAGTATTCCACGCTGGGCAGCGGCGAGTACTTCAGCGAGGAACGCAACTACCGCCGCAAGGACGGCTCGCTGTTCTGGTGCATGGTGTCCGGTTGCGCCATCGACCAGAACCGCCCGAACGAAGGTTCGATCTGGGTCTATGCCGACATCAGCGCCCGCAAGGAAGCGGAGGAAAAGCTGCGCCTGTCGGCCACCGTGCTGGAACACATTGCCGACGGCGTGATGGTGATCGACGACAAGGGCACCATCGTCGCCGTCAACCCGGCCTTCACCCAGATCACGGGCTACACCGAGAGCGAGGCCCTGGGCCACGACGTCGGCCTGACGCGCTCCGGCCGCCACGACGAGGGCTTCCACGCCGAATTGTGGAAAGAGCTGGTCGAACACGGCTATTGGCGCGGCGAAATCTGGAGCATGCGCAAGAGCGGCGAACTGTTCCTCGAGTGGCTGACCCTGACCGCCGTGCGCGATACGCGCGGCGTGACGACCCACTACGTCGGCGTGTTCAGCGACATCACCCTGGTCAAGGAGTCGCAGGAAAAGCTGGACCACCTGGCGCACCACGACGCGTTGACCCAGCTGCCCAACCGCCTGCTGTTCCACGACCGCCTGCAGCACGCCATCCAGCGCGCCACGCGCGGCAACGAGCAGCTGGCGCTGCTGTTTATCGACCTGGACCGCTTCAAGAACGTCAACGACACCCTCGGCCACCATATCGGCGACGAGCTGCTGAAACAGGTGGCGCATGCTCTGGCCGAAAGGCTGCGCGAAGGCGACACGCTGGCGCGCCTGGGCGGCGACGAATTCATCGTGCTGCTGGAAGACGTGGAAGGCCAGTACGGCGCCGGCCAGGTGGCCGAAAAACTGGTGGCCATGTTCGAGCACCCGTTCATGGTGGCCGGCCACGAGCTGTTCGTGACCTGTTCGATCGGCGTGTCGGTGTTCCCGACCGATGCCAGCGACCTGAATATGCTGATCCGTAACGCCGACGTGGCGATGTACCAGGCCAAGGCGCGCGGCCGCAACGGCTACCGCTTCTACCAGCCATCCATGACGGGCGAGGGCGTCGAGCGCCTGCGCCTGGAAACCTACCTGCGCCGCGCCATCGAGAAACAGGAAGTGTTCCTGAACTTCCAGCCGCAGGTGGAAATCGATACCGGCAAGCTGCTCGGCGTGGAAGCGCTGGTGCGCTGGAACCATCCGGAACTGGGCCTGGTGCCGCCGGTACGATTCATCCCGCTGGCCGAAGACACGGGTTTCATCGACCAGCTGGGCCAGTGGGTGCTGTCCGAAGC
The DNA here is from genome assembly GCA_039593355.1 of Pseudoduganella sp. Lineage (GTDB taxonomy): Bacteria > Pseudomonadota > Gammaproteobacteria > Burkholderiales > Burkholderiaceae_D > Rugamonas. Next base: position 29,580 of record JBCNPK010000058.1, on the reverse strand, counting down.
CTGCCGCCAGATGGTGCGCTGGGACGAGGCCGGCTTGCACGTACCGAAGATGGCGGTCAACCTGTCGGCGCGCCAGTTCGAGCGCGGCAGCATGGTCACCAGGGTGGCCGACATCCTGCGCGAAACCGGCCTGGCGCCGAACCGCCTGCAGCTGGAGGTGACCGAGTCCGTGATCATGAACACCGGCGACGCGCTGGCCTTCATCAACGACTTGCACGCGGTCGGCGTTTCGCTGGCCATCGACGACTTCGGCACCGGCTATTCCTCGCTGGCCTACCTGAAGCAGATGCCGGTGCAGACGCTGAAGATCGACCGCTCCTTCATCAAGGACATTTCGACCGACGTCAACGACGAGGCCATTGCCATCGCCATCATCCAGCTGGGGCGCAGCATGAATCTGTCCGTCATCGCCGAAGGCGTGGAGACGGAACAGCAGGCAGCATTCCTGCTGCGCCACGGCTGCAACCAGGCGCAGGGCTTCTATTACAGCCGTCCGGTGATGCCGGACGATTTGCTGCAGCGCTGGCTGCCATAACGAGAGTGCCATGCTGACACCGAAGAAGATTTCCCGCCGCCGTTTCCTGTTAAGCGCAGCCGCCGTCGCTGGCGCGATGGTGGTCGGCTGGGGCGTGATGCCGCCGCGCCAGCGCGTGCGCGGCAAGGCGGCGCTGCCGCTGGAAAACGGCGCCGTCGCGCTGAACGGCTGGATCGCCATTGCGCCCGACGGCAGCGTGCAGCTGGCCATGCCGCGCGCGGAGATGGGGCAGGGTGTGCATACCGCGCTGTCGATGCTGGTGGCGGAGGAGCTGGACGTGGGGCTGGACGCCATCAAATTGATCCAGGCCCCGGCTGACAAAATTTACGGCAACGTGGCCCTGATGCGCGAGACCCTGCCATTCCATCCGGACGACACGGGCCGCACGCGCGCCTTCGCCAGCTGGATGCTTGGCAAGGTGGCGCGCGAGATGGGCCTGGTGATCACCGGCGGTTCGTCCAGCGTGAAGGACGCCTGGAGCTCGATGCGCGAAGCCGCTGCCACCGCGCGCGCCTTGCTGGTGGCGCAGGCTGCCCTGGACTGGAAAGTGCCGCCGGAGCAGGTCCGCACCGAAAACGGCGTCCTGTATCACGACATCGGCAAGAAGTCGCTCGGCTACGGCGCCATCGCCGCCAGGGCTGCTCTGGGCCAGCCCGGCAAGGTCACGCTGAAAGATCCCCATTCTTTCCGCCTGGTTGGCACCAGCGTGGCGCGCAGGGATTCGCGCATCAAGTCCGAGGGCGCAGCCATGTACGGCATCGATGCCCGGCCGGAAGGCATGGTCTACGCGGCGGTGCGCATGTCGCCGGTGGTCGGTGGCCGCATCGCGGGCGTCACGCCGAGCGAGGTCGTGAAAATGCCCGGCGTGCTGTCCGTGATCGATTTCTCCAATGCGATTGAAGAGCATTACGGGGCTGGGGCCGGCGTGGCCGTACTGGCGCGCAGCTATTGGCAAGCCAGGCAGGCTGCGGCGGCGCTGCCGATCCGTTGGGACGATGGCGCCAATGCCAGGCTGTCGAGCGAGGCGGTATACGCCGCGCTGTCCAGTGCGCTCGATACCGAAGACGGCGACAGCTACCACAAGCGCGGCGACATGTCCCATGCGGCCAGCGCGCTGCGCACGGTCAAGTCGGTGTACCGCGTGCCCTACCTGGCGCATGCCTGCATGGAGCCCATCAACTGCACGGCGCAAGTGAAGGATGGCAAAGTCACCGTGTGGGTGGGCACGCAGGCGCCGACCATCGCCCGCCGTGCTGCCGCGCGGGTAGCCGGGGTCGCGGAAGAGGACGTCATCCTGCACGAATACTTCCTGGGCGGCGGTTTCGGGCGCCGGCTGGAGGCTGACATGGTGGTGCAGGCAGTCGCCATCGCGCGCGAAGCCAAGGGCCTGCCGGTGCAGGTGATCTGGAGCCGGGAAGACGACACCACGCACGACGTATATCGCCCCGCCGCGGAGGCGCGCATGACGGCCGGCCTGGACGCAGCCGGCAACATCATTGCCTGGGAAGCCAAAACCGCCGGCGGCGCGCTGGCCCACCAGTTCAGCAAGCGTAACCTCGGCATACCGGGCGCGGGCCCGGACCGCTCGACCGCCGAAGGCGTGTACGACATGCAGTACGAGATCCCCAACCAGTCGATCAGCCACGTGGTGGTCGACGGCGCCGTCCCGCTGGGGAACTGGCGTTCGGTCGGGCACTCGCAGAACGCCTTCTTCAAGGAGAGCTTCGTCGACGAAATGGCCAGCGCCGCGGGCAAGGATCCGGTGGAATTCCGCCGCACCATGCTGCTGAACCACCCGCGCCACCTGGCGGTGCTGGACGCGGCAGTTTCGAAGGCGGGACCGGCGCCGGCAGGGCGCGCGCATGGGGTTGCGCTGCATCAGTCCTTCGGCACCATCGTGGCGCAGGTGGCGGAAGTGTCGGTGCAGGACAAGCAAATCCGCGTGCACCGCGTGGTGTGCGCCATCGACTGCGGCCTCGCCGTGAACCCGAACATTATTGCGCAGCAGGTCGAGTCGGCCGTGGTGTACGGGCTGTCGGCGGCGCTGGGCGGGGAAATCACCATCAAGGACGGCAAGGTCGTGCAAAGCAATTTTGCCGACTATCCCGTGCTGCGCATGAATGAGGTGCCGCTGGTGGAAACGGTGATCGTGCTGAGCACCGAGCCGCCGGAAGGCGTCGGCGAACCCGCCACGCCGGCTATCGCGCCGGCCGTTGCCAACGCGGTGTTCGCACTGACGGGCCAGCGCTTGCGCAGCCTGCCTTTGCGATTGGCCTAAGAAATCAGCCTAACAGCGCGCGCAGGTTGCAATCCCGCTGCCACTGGCGGCGTTCCTCGTTGGATGCAGCCTGGCGCGCCAGTTCCTCGTCGCTGAGTTCAGCCTGGCTTTCAATCAGGCGGTGCGCCACGTTCGGGTCGGGCAGCATGGTGCCGAAGAAGGCCACGTGCTCGTGGCGCTGGATCAGGAGGGTAGGGAAGTTTTCGACATCCAGGTCGCCCACCAGGTCCGCGTGGTCTTCGATATCGACCCACAGGAAGTATTTGTCCGGGTGGCGGCTTGCCAGTTCCTCGAACACCGCGCGGTAGGACGCGCAGGTGCCGCACCAGGCCGCGCAAAGGCAGGCCACCACCAGGTGGTCCTGCGCCAGCGCGGCGGCTACTTCGGCGCGGTTGTCGGCATGTAGGGTAGTGCTGTGCATGGGGTGCTATTGTACATGCCCACAGGGTAAAATATCGGACATGGCTACCATTCTTGCAATCGAAACATCCTCCGAAATGGCTTCCTGCGCCTTGCTGCGCGGGGAGCAAGTGACTTTCCGCGAATCGTCCGGCGTGCGCACCCATTCCCAGGCCGTGCTGCCCATGATCCAGGAATTGCTGGCGGAGGCAGGCATCGTCCTGCGCGATTGCGACGCGATTGCTTACGGCGCCGGTCCCGGCTCCTTCACCGGCGTGCGTACCGCCTGCGGCATCGCCCAGGGCCTGGGCTTTGGCGCCGGCCTGCCGCTGCTGCCGGTGGTGACCTTGGACGCGATGGCGCTGGCTTGCCGCGAGCGCCATGGCTCCGACGAGGTGCTGGCCGTGCTCGACGCCCGTATGAACGAGGTGTACTGGGCCCAGTACCGTTTTGAAGGCGGACAGCCGGTTGCCGTGCTGCCGCCGGCCCTGTCTGCGCCGGATGCGGTCCTGCCGGCCGGCCCGGCTCGCCCCTGCGGCAATGGCTTTGCCGCCTATGCCGAAGCTTTCGCCGGCAAGCCGTTTGCCGACGGCGCCGACGGCGCGATCCTGCCGCATGCGGTGCAGGTTGCGCAGCTTGGCCGCGCCGCTTTCGCCGCCGGCCAGGCCGTTCCCGCCGCGCAGGCGCAGCCGCTTTACCTGCGCAACAAGGTGGCCTACACCAAGGCTGAACGTGAAGAGATGAAGGCGGCGCAGGCATGATGCAGCAGACTTGGGACCTGGCGCGGCTCATTTACGAGCCAATGCAGGAAAGCGACCTCGATGAGGTGGTGGCGGTGGAGCAGGAGGTCTATCCCTACCCGTGGAGCCGCAACAATTTCTCCGATTCGCTGTCGCAGGGCTATCACGCCTGGGTATTGCGCGCGCAGGACCGTGAGTTGATGGGTTACTTCCTGGTGATGGGGATCGTCGACGAGGCGCACCTGCTGAACGTCGCCGTCTCGCGCGCCTGGCAGGGCAAGGGCATCGGCCGCCTGCTGGTGAACCAGGCCGTGGCCCTGTCGCGCGGACTGGGCATGGAATCGATCCTGCTCGAAGTGCGGCCGTCCAATGGCCGCGCGCTGGAAATCTACCAGCGCTATGGTTTTTCCGAAATCGGGCGCCGCAAGGGCTACTACCCGGCGGCCAATTCAACCCGCGAGGACGCCATCGTGATGCGTTTTGGCCTATGAGCGATCGTCGTAACGCCGTGTTCCTGGAGGAGATGGGCGTCGGGCCGCAATGGCGCCTGCGCAATCGTCCTGCATCCGCCGACGCCTTTGCCACCGCTGACTCGATCGCCGGTGCCGATGCCGGCGGCTTGGGAGCCTTTGCCGCTTCCGCTGAAGCCACACCCGCGCAATTGTCCGCACCGGCCGCGCCAACGCAGCCAGCCGCCGCTCCGCAGCAGGCGCCAGCGGCACCGCAATCCCCGGCGGCCGCCGCACGCGCCGCAGCGACAGCGCCAGGCCGTGCGGACGATGCGTACCAGGCCCCACCCGCTGCACCGCCTGCGCCGGGGCCAACGGCGGCACCGGCTGCCCCGGCCGCGCCGGCCCGCATGCCAGGTACGCCAAGCATCGCATCGACCGGCGAAGACATGTCCTGGTTTGACGACGCCCCGACGCCGGAATACAAGCCGCAGCGCAAGAAAGTGGCGGCCCCCGACCAGCCGGCCGCCGCGCAGCCGCAACGGCCCGCTGCGCCAGCGCAAGCCATGCCGCCGGCCCGGCAGCCAATGCCGGCACGCGGCGCGAGTGCGCCGCCACCCGCCATGGCGGACGACATTCCCGCCTTCGACGACATCGCGATGGACGAACCGCCGTCCTGGTTCGACGAGGACCAGCCCGCAGTGCAAGCGGCCGCAAGCCGCGTCCCGGCACCGGCCGGCGCGAGCGACGAGGACATCGCCCAGATGGACTGGCCGGCCCTGCAAGCCGCCATCGCAAGCTGCACGCGCTGCGGGCGCTGCGCAACCCGCCAGCAAGCCATCCCTGGCCGCGGCGACCAGCAGGCGAGCTGGATCGCCCTGGACACCGCGCCCGGCCAGGCCGAGGACACGGAAGGCTACCAGTTCGCAGGCGACCCCGGCTACCTGCTCGACAACATGCTGAAAGCCGTCGGCCAGAGCACGGAAAAAGGCGCCTACCTCACCAGCCTGGTGAAATGCCACGCCCCAGGCGCGCCAAGCGCCGAGGAACTGCAGGCCTGCCGCCCCTATCTCGAACGCGAGCTGGAGCTGACGCAGGCCAAAGTCATCGTTGCCTTCGGCCACACCACCGGCAAAGGCCTGCTTGGCGCCGCAGCACGCGGCCGCATCATGCTGCACGGCGAAATCCCGGTCGTTGCGACTTACCATCCGGCCGACCTGCTGAAAAAACCGGAAGAAAAGGCGAAGGCATGGCAGGACTTGTGCCTGGCCAAAGCCGCCCATGCCGGCCGACGCTAGGAGCTTCCACCGCAAATGGGGCCACCTTGCGCGGCCCCATGTCCGCGCCCTGGCCTGGCTGCTCGACTCGCCCGACCTGCTCGACCCGCATAGCCCGCATTGGCAGGGCAAGATCGCCACGCTGGGCCCCATCACACCCGCCGTGGCGAACTGGCTGGACGACCTCGACGCCGACCCATCGGCGCTGGACGCGGCGCTCGGCAACCGCTATTACACCCGTCTCGGCCTATATGCGGAAAAGCTGATGGCCTTCTATTTCGCCCAGCGCGGTACGCTGGCTGCCCACGGCCTGCAAGTCCGCGACGGCAAAAACGGCACCATCGGCGAATTCGATTTCCTGCTGCGCGAAGAAGGCCGGGAAGGCCTGCGCCACATCGAGTTCGCCACCAAGTTCTACCTGCTCGACGGAGATCCCGATAGCGGCAACTACAACCGCCTGGTCGGCCCCAACCTGGCCGACACACTGGGCCTGAAAATGCGCAAGATCTTCAACGCGCAACTGCAACTGGCCAACCATCCCGCCGCGCAACTGGCCGTGCCCGCGCCCGTCACCAGCGCGCAAGCCCTGGTGAAAGGCTGGCTGTTCTACCACGCCACGGAAGCGGAACCGCAAATCGAAGGCATCTCGCCCGACCACTGCCGCGGCCATTGGCGCACCCACAGCGAACAGGCCGCCGCGCCCGGCGCGCAATTCATCGTGATGCCGCGCTTGCAATGGCTGGCGCCCCTGCGCACGCCGGCGGAACGCAGCGAAGCGACGCCGACACCGGCACCGCTCGCGCGAGGCGCCTTGCTGGACGTATTGGCGGAAAAATTTGCCACCGATCCCGGCCCCGTACTGGTCGCAACAGTGCAGGAAGAGGGAGGCTGGCTGGAAGAGGTGGAACGCAGCTTTGTCGTGCCCGACGACTGGCGCGCCCGAGCCCAGGCGCGCCGCGGAAACGGGTCTCTGCCCGGCTGATTAGTGTTTGTGCTCGCCGATCAGCGCGAGCGAATCCTGCACGCGCTGGTTAGCCGCATGCAGGGCCATGATGGCCAGCATCGATCCCGCCAGGAACAGGCCGAACAGCACAATGATGGTATTCAGCGCCAGGCCCAGTTTCACCATCCCCGCATACATGGCCAGCATGGTGAGTATTGACAGGTTCTCATTGAAGTTCTGCACCGCGATCGAATGCCCCGCACTCATCAGCACGTGGCCCCGGTGCTGCAACAGCGCATTCATCGGCACCACGAAGAAGCCGGACAGCGCGCCGACCACCAGCAGCAGCACGTAAGCAATGCGCAGGTCGTGCACGAAAATCATCGACATCACGATCACCCCCATCGCGATCCCCAGCGGGATCACCGACAGCGCCTTGCGCAAGGTGATGAAGCGTGCCGACAGCACAGCGCCCAGCGCCACGCCGACCACCACCACGGCGACCGTGCTCGTGGCCCGGTTCAGCGGCATGCCCAGCGATTGCTTGGCCCACTCCAGGACAATGAATTGCAGGGTGGCGCCGGCGCCCCAGAACAGGGTGGTCACCGCCAGCGATATCTGGCCCAGCTTGTCGCGCCACAGGATGCTGCAGCATTCGGCGAAATCGCGCACCAGCAGGAAGGGGTTGCGTTCCTGGCGCTCGTAGACATAGCCGGTATCGGGAATGCGCAGGTTGAACAGGGTCGCCAGCAGGTAAATTACGCCGACCCAGGCCAGCGCGATCTCGCCAACGGTATTGAAGCCGGTTTCGATGCCCGGCACGTCAAAGGCCAGCAGCGCGGCCGATACCGGCCCGCCGATCAGGGCGCCGCCCAGCGCGGTGCCGAGGATGATCGAGCTGACGGTCAAGCCTTCGATCCAGCCATTTGCTGCCACCAGTTTTTCCGGAGGCAGCAATTCCGTGAGGATGCCGTATTTGGCGGGCGAGTAGATGGCAGCGCCCAGTCCAGCGACCGCATAGGCGGCCAGCGGATGGACGCCATAGAAGAACAGGCCGCAGCCGAAAATCTTGATCATGTTCCCGATCAGCATGACGCGGCCCTTCGGCAGGGCATCGGCAAAGGCGCCGACAAAAGCCGCCAGCAGCACGTAAAACAGGACGAAGGTTTCCTTGAGCATCGGCGTCATCCAGGCGGGCGCCTTCATGATGCCCAGCATGTAGATTGCGACGATCAGCAGCGCGGAATCAGCCAGCGACGAGAAGAACTGCGCCGCCATAATGGTGTAAAAGCCTCGTTTCATTGCGCGCTTAGTGCTTATGCTCTCCGATCAGGCTGAGCGAGTCGTGCGCGCGCTGGTTGGCAGCATGCAGGCGCATGATGCCCAGCATGGAACCGGCGACGAACAAGCCAAACAGCACGATGATGGTATTCAGGCCCAGATGCAGCTTCACCATCAGCGAATACACCGCCAGCATGGTAAGGATGGACAGGTTCTCATTGAAGTTCTGTACCGCGATGGAATGGCCTGCGCTCATCAGCACATGGCCGCGGTGCTGCAGCAATGCGTTCATCGGCACCACGAAGAAGCCGGACAGCAAGCCGACGATCAGCAGCAGGGGATAGGCCAGGCGCAAGTCATGCACGAAGACCATGCCCATCACGATAATGCCCATGGCCACGCCCAGCGGAACCACGGTCAGCGAGCGGCGCAGCGAAATGAAACGCGCCGACATGCCGGCGCCGATGGCCACGCCCACCGCCACGATGGCGATGGTGCTGGTGGCCTTGTTCAGCGGCAGGCCGAGCGACTGCTTGGCCCATTCCAGCACGATGAATTGCAAGGTGGCGCCGGCGCCCCAGAACAGGGTGGTTACCGCCAGCGAGATCTGGCCCAGCTTGTCGCGCCAGAGAATGCTGCAGCAGCTGGCGAATTCGGAGATCAGGCGCAGCGGATTGCGCTCCTGGTGCTCATACACATAGCCGGTGTCCGGAATGCGCAGGTTGAAGAGCGCCGCCAGCAGGTAGGTCGCGCCGACCACGGCAAGGGCGATTTCGGCAGTGGTGTCGAGGCCGGTCTCGATGCCTGGAATGTCGACGCGCAGCAGCGCCGCGGCAACCGGCCCGCCAATCAGGGCGCCGCCCATGGCGATGCCGAAAATAATCGAACTGACAGTCAGGCCCTCGATCCAGCCATTGGCCACCACCAGCTTTTCCGGTGGCAGCAATTCGGTCAGGATGCCGTATTTTGCCGGCGAGTAGACAGCGGCACCGAAACCCACCACGGCATAGGCGGCGAGCGGGTGCACGTGATAGAAAATCAGGGCGCAGCCGAAGATCTTGATCAGGTTGGAAATGAACATGACCCGCCCTTTCGGCAGGGCGTCAGCGAATGCGCCTACAAATGCTGCCAACAGCACGTAAAACAGCACAAAAGTCAGCTTCAGCAATGGAGTGACCCATGCCGGAGCTTGCATGGTCACCAGCAGGTCGATCGCCACGATGAGCAGAGCATTGTCCGCCAGCGACGAAAAGAACTGCGCGGCCATGATGGTATAGAAACCACGATTCATTCAGGACGCCAGATAATTATCTCGGGATGCTTTATACCATGGAAAGTAAGGTTTCCCAAGAATTCGGCCAGCAATCGGCAGGCACAAAAGGTAGAATGCTGCATTCTTATTCTGCCGGTTTTTGTCATGCCAAGGCCCATCGTCGCCCACATCCATCTCGCTGCAATGCAACATAACCTGGCCCGTGCCAAAGCCTGCGCGCCGGGCGCGAAGGCGTGGGGCGTGGTCAAAGCCAATGCCTACGGGCATGGGCTGGAGCGCGGCATGCGCGGCTTCGCCGCCGCCGACGGCCTGGCGCTGATCGAGCCGGACAATGCGGTACGCCTGCGCGAACTGGGCTGGACCAAGCCTATCCTGTTATTAGAGGGATGGTTCGATTCGGCCGACCTGCTGGCCATGGCGGAGCACGGCATCGAAGGATCGCTGCATTGCGTGGAGCAGCTGGAAATGCTGGAGCGCACTCCGCTGGCGCGCCCCATCGATGTGCACCTGAAGATGAATACCGGCATGAACCGCCTCGGCTTCAAGCCGTCCGAATTCGCCGCCGCCCATGCCCGCCTGCGCGCCATCCCGCACGTCGGCAGCATCACCCTGATGACCCACTTTGCCAACGCAGACGAGCTGCACCATCCCTGCATGCCGCTGGCCGAGCAGGTGCGCCGCTTCAACGAGGGCACCGCCGGCTTGCCTGGCCCGCGCAGCTTGTGCAATTCGGCAGGCATCCTGCATATGCCGCAGCTGGGCGGCCAGTTGGCGACCGACTGGATCCGGCCCGGCATCATGCTGTACGGCGGCACCCCGGGCGGCAAGAGCGCCGAGGAATTCGGCCTGAAGCCGACCATGACGCTGACGAGCGAATTGATCGGCGTGCAGGAAATCGGCCCGGGCGACTATGTTGGCTATGGCAGCCGCTTCAAAGCCGAGCAAGCCATGCGCATCGGCGTGGTCGCCTGCGGCTATGCCGACGGCTACCCGCGCCACGCGCCGCTCGATACCCCGATCCTGGTCGATGGCGTGCGTACCCGCCTGGTGGGCCGCGTGTCGATGGATATGCTGACCGTGGACCTGGCGAAGCTGCCGAATGCCCGCGTCGGCAGCAAAGTCGTGCTGTGGGGCGAGGGCATGCCGATCGACGAGGTGGCGGCGGCGGCCGGCACCATCGGCTATGAATTGATGTGCGCCCTGGCGCCGCGCGTGCGCGTGGTCGAGGCTTGATTCGAGGGTTAGATTCGTGGCCAAGGCAAAGACCAACTACACCTGCAGCGAATGCGGGGGCATCAGCAGCAAGTGGACCGGCCAGTGCTCGTCCTGCCAGCAATGGAACACCATGGTGGAGACGGTGATCGAAGCCGCCGGCGCCAACCGCTTCTCCCAGGCGCAGCACCAGTCGCTGGCGCAGACCGCGCCCGTGCTGTCGCTGCAGGACATCGAAGCGCTGGACGTGCCGCGCTTCGGCACCGGCATTGACGAATTCGACCGCGTGCTGGGCGGGGGCCTGGTGGCCGGCGGCGTGGTCCTGATCGGGGGCGACCCCGGCATCGGCAAGTCGACCCTGCTGTTGCAGGCACTGGCCAATATGTCCAAGGTCAAGAGCGTGCTGTATGTCAGCGGCGAGGAATCCGGCGCCCAGATCGCGCTGCGCGCCAAGCGCCTGGCGGTGGACGCCAAGGACTTGAAGCTGCAGGCTGAAATCCAGCTCGAAAAAATCCTCGGCACCCTGGCCGACCTCAAACCGCAGGTGGCCGTGATCGACTCGATCCAGACCCTGTATTCCGATGCGCTGGCTTCCGCTCCCGGGTCGGTGGCCCAGGTGCGCGAATGCGCGGCCCAGCTGACCCGTGTCGCCAAGATGAGCGGCACCACCATCATCCTGGTTGGCCACGTCACGAAGGAGGGTTCGCTGGCCGGCCCGCGCGTGCTGGAGCACATCGTGGACTGCGTGCTGTACTTCGAAGGCGACAACCATTCCAGCTTCCGCCTGGTGCGCGCCATCAAGAACCGCTTCGGCGCCGTCAATGAGCTGGGCGTATTCGCCATGACGGAGAAGGGCCTGAAAGGCGTTTCGAATCCCTCCGCGCTCTTCCTGTCCTCGCATGAAAACCAGGTGCCAGGTTCCTGCGTGATGGTGACGCAGGAGGGCACGCGCCCGTTGCTGGTGGAAGTGCAGGCCCTGGTCGATACCAGCCACCTTCCGAACGCGCGCCGCCTGTCCGTAGGCCTGGAGCAGAACCGCCTTGCCATGCTGCTGGCCGTGCTGCACCGCCATGCCGGCATCGCAGCCTTCGATCAGGACGTGTTCATCAACGCCGTGGGCGGCGTGAAAATTACCGAACCGGCGGCCGACCTGGCGGTGCTGATGGCGATCAACTCTTCGATGCGCAACAAGGCGCTGCCGAATGGCTTCGTGGTTTTCGGCGAGGTTGGCCTGGCGGGCGAGATCCGCCCTGCGCCGCGCGGCCAGGAGCGCCTGCGTGAAGCCGCCAAGCTTGGCTTCTCGATTGCCATGATCCCGAAAGCGAATGCGCCGAAGCAGCCGATCGAGGGCATGACGATCATCGCGGTAGAGCGCATCGACGATGCTTTCAACCGCCTGCGCGAATTGCAATGAGTAGATTTTTGCTAAATATTGGCTACAATATCAGCCTCGTTAGCAACCAACAACGGACAAGAAATTGTTAGTAGACTCAAGGCAAGGCGCACGCAAGATCCTGCGCGTGCGTGCGATGATCGTCATGGACGGCGGCCACCCGATTGCCGCCCGGACCTTCGACCTCGGCCTGGCCGGCATTTCCCTGACTTCCGAAAACAAGGTGCAGGTAGGCGCCACCGGCCAGATCGTGTTCGAGATGCTTGTCGATGGCAAGCCGCAAATCGTCAACACGCGCGGCAAAGTCAACAATTGCATTTTCAGCGGAAACGAGTTCAAGATCGGCTTTACTTTCCTTCCCCTCGACAACGAAGCAGCCGGAGCAATTACCAAGTTCATGCGCTAAACTTGGTGTATGGACTATGTGAGCAGCCTGCTGAGCACGATGTACGGCACCTCGCTGGCGTTGGGTAATGCCAGCGTGGTCGGGACGCCTTCAACTGATGTGCTGGCGCGGGTGGAACAGACGCTGGCGCCGCAGCGCGGTGCAGCCGCCAAGCTCAATGCAAGTATCACCGCCAGCCAGGCGCGCTTTTCCGGACTGGGACAGTTGCAGTCCGCGCTGGCACAATTCCAGGATCTGGCGGAAAGCCTGGCGGGCAGCGGCCTCAGCACGCGCGGCAGCAGTTCGGCCAGCAGTGTGCTCGGCGTGGCGACCAGCGCCACCGCGGAAGTCGGTGCGCACAATATCAGTGTCAGCCAGCTGGCCCAGCAGCAAATCCTCGTCAGCCCTGAAGTCGATTCCCGCGATACGCCGCTCGGCACCGGGGCGCCGACCGTGATCCGCATTGGCAGCGGCAGCACCAGCAAGAGCATCACGATCGACAGCCGCAACAATACCTTGCAGGGCATCGCCGATGCATTCAAGGATGCAGGCTTTGACGCCAGCCTGGTGCGTTCCAGTACCGGCACGGCGCTGCAACTGCGCAGTGCCAGCGGCGAGGATAATCAACTCAGCATCTCGGTCGCCGGCGACACGGCGCTCCGCAACCTGTTCGGCGGCCTGGAGGAAACGCAGGCCGCGCAGGACGCTGTTCTCACCGTCGACGGCAAGGCCATCAACAGCACCGACAACAACGTGGAAGGCGTGATCAAAGGCGTCACCCTCAAGCTGGCCGGCACCGGCGATGCGACGGTCACCGTGGCCCGGGATAACGGCGAGATTGCGCAGAACGTGGAGGCATTTGTCAAAGGCTTCAACGCACTGCAGGACCGCCTGGACAGCTTGGGCAAAGGCGCGCTGCGGGGCAATACCGCGCTAGGCCAGGTGCGCACCCAGCTTGACCAGCTGGTGCGGTCGGCAGGCGGCAGCAGCGATGAATTGGCCAACGCCGGCCTGAGCATCGACAGCAACGGCCGCCTCAAACTGGATAAGGATAAACTGAACGCCGCCATCGCGGCCGATCCCGAGGCGCTGTCCAAGCTGTTCACCAACGAGGGCAGGGGATTGGCCGATGCGCTGGGTTCGCGGCTCGAATCGCTGGGAGGCCAGCGCAGCGTGGTGTCCTTTGCCCTGAACCAGGCCAACCGCGAAGTGGAATCGCTGCAAGGCCGCCGCACGTCGCTGGCGCAGGCGTTGACGATCCAGGCCCAGGCGCTGGTGCGGCTCTATACCCAGGAAGACCAGCTGGGCGGCTCGTCCTCCATCCTGGATCTGTTTGCCTGACCTTTCAAAAAACTGAAGGCCCCGACGGCAGGTTCCCGAAGGACTGTCGTGGAGCCTCGCTTCTGCAGAAGCGCTTTGCTACTCGTGGTAGCGATCGATCAAGCGATGATGTCCGCCGCGATATTCAGCCACAATTTCGAACGCGATCAAGGCGATCATTGCACCGAATATGCCCATGGTGAACAGTACCCACATAACAAACCAGCCAGCGTTACCGAAGGCCGCTCCCTAGAGTTGATACAATTAAACTCTAGCATCCCTTATGGCAATTACAAGCCCAGCTGAAAGATCTATTTCGTCACGAGGTCAGGCTGCATCACTGCCTTTAAATACAGGCTGGCGGGGTCGTCCGGTTCGCGCTGCACGAACCACCAGGCTGCGCCTTTTTTCATCTCCCAATCGCGGTCTTCTCCCATCATCAGCAAGGCCGCAGCCTGGCCCAGCGTCGGCTGGTGGCCCACCACCAGCACCGCTTCTTTCGACGCCGGCCAGTTGGCCGCTTTCAGGATGTCGCCGGCATCGGCACCCGGCGCCAGGTCGGGATGGATCTTGTATTTGCGGCCCAGGCCCGCGACGGTCTGCACCGTGCGTGTCGCGGGACTGACCAGGATGCGGCAATTTTCCGGCAACACCGAATCGAGCCACTGGCCCATGCGGCGCGCCTGTTTGTGTCCCTTCGGCGTCAGCGCGCGTTCCAGGTCGTCCAGGCCGGGCTGGGCCGGCTCGGCTTCGGCGTGGCGCCACAAGATCAGGTCCATGCTTCTTCCTCCCGTGAGCTGGCATCAATCCGCCGCCAGTTCGGCCGGCGTACCAAGCGACTCCATCAGGTGCTGCTGGGCGCTGTACGCCTTGGCCTTGCCGCGCGACTTGCGGCGATGGTATTGGCCGTGCGAATCCAGCTCCCAGGCGTTGGAGTTGTCCTTCAGGTAAGGCGTCAAACCTTCCGCAATCACGCGCCGTTTCAGGCTGCGATCCAGGACCGGGAACGCCACTTCAATGCGGCGCAGCAGGTTGCGGTTCATCCAATCCGCACTTGCCAGCATGACGTCATGTGCCAGGTCGTTGCGGAAGTAATAGATGCGGCTATGTTCCAGGAAGCGGCCGATGATGGAGCGGACCCGGATATTCTCGGACAGTCCGGGCACACCCGGCATCAGAGTGCAGGCGCCGCGCACGATCAGGTCGATCTTGACCCCGTCTTTCGAGGCGGCGTACAGCGCACGGATCACCGGTTCATCGGTTAATGCATTGATTTTAGCGATAATCCGGCCCGGACGCCCGGATTTCGCGATTTTTGCTTCATTTCGTATCGCTTTTATCAGCTGGTCCTGCAACGCGAACGGCGCCAGCCAGATGTGGTGCATGCGCTGCGGCTTGGTCAGGCTGGTCAGGTGCATGAATACTTCGTTGACATCGCGCCCCAGCTCGGGCTGGCAGGTCAGCATGCCAAAGTCGGTGTAGAACTTGGTAGTGGTGGGATGGTAGTTGCCGGTGCCAAGGTGGGCGTAGAAGCGCAGGCCGCCTTCTTCGCGGCGGATCACCAGGGCGATCTTGGCGTGGGTTTTCAGGCCGACCACGCCGTACACCACCTGGGCGCCGGCCTGTTCCAGCTTGTCGGCCCAGTTGATATTGGCTTCTTCGTCGAAGCGCGCCATCAGCTCCACCACCACCGTGACTTCCTTGCCGCTGCGGGCGGCGGCGATCAGGGCTTCCATCAGGTCCGAGTTCATGCCGGTGCGGTAGACGGTCTGCTTGATCGCCACCACCGCCGGGTCGTGCGCGGCGCTGCGGATGAAGTCGATCACCGTCTGGAAGCTCTGGAACGGGTGGTGCAGCAGGATGTCATGCTTGCGGATCGTGGCAAAGATGTCATTGCTGACGGTCTTGGCCAGCACGCCCGGCAGGAAAGGCGGGAAGCGCAGCTCGGGGCGGCGCGCCTGCTCCACGATCTCGTTCAGGCGCACCATGTTGACCGGGCCGTCCACGCGGTACAGGCGGCTCTGGTCCAGGCCAAACTGGTCGAGCAGGAATTGCGACAGCTCGGGCGGGCAGTTCTTGGCGACCTCGATCCGCACGGAGCGGCCATACTGGCGCCCCTGCAGCTCGCCCTTCAGCGCCTGGCGCAGGTTCTTCACTTCGTCTTCATCCACCCACAGATCGGAATCGCGGGTGACCCGGAACTGGGAATAGGCCATCACGTCGCGTCCCGCGAACATTTCGGAAATATGGGCGTGGATTACCGAGGACAGGAGGACGAAGGATACGCCGCCGTCTTTCGACAGGTTATCCGGCAGGCGGATGACGCGCGGAAGCACGCGCGGGGCTTTCACAATGGCGATGGCGGTGCCGCGCCCGAAGGCATCCTTGCCGCTCAGGGCGACGATGAAATTCAGGCTCTTGTTTACTACTTGCGGGAAAGGATGGGCAGGATCGAGGCCGATCGGGGTCAGCAGGGGACGCACTTCGCGGTTGAAATAATCCTTGACCCAGGCGCGCTGCGATTCGTTGCGCTGGCTGTGGCGCACGATGTGGATGCCCTGGGCTTTCATTTCCGGCAGCACTGCCGTGTTGAATATTTCGTACTGGCGCTTGACGAGTTCATGACATTCGTTGCTGACCCGTTCCAGCGTGGCCGCCAGGGCAGGGTGGGTGGCCAGGTCGCCATCGACGCTGGCGGCGGCCAGCAGGCTGGCTACCCTTACCTCAAAGAACTCGTCAAGGTTGCTGCTGACAATGCACAGGTAACGCAGGCGTTCGAGCACGGGGATGGTGGCGTCTTCTGCCTGGGCCATCACGCGGCGGTTAAACGCCAGCTGCGACAGCTCCCGATCTAGGAATACTGTTTTCATGTCAAATAGTGTATTTTGGAAATATGACAAGTTTATGACAGTGCGCCAAACAATATTGTGACGTGTCATAAAGGTGTCATATTCGCGTCATAGACTGCGCAGCATTCAACCCAACCCCTGAAAAGGACCTTTGATATGCGCATGAAACAGTTGTTGACCTCCTTCGTTGTTGGCGCCTCGGCGGCAATGGCTTTCTCGTCCGCCCTGGCTGCGGACATGACCGGTGCAGGCGCAACTTTCCCTTATCCGATCTACGCCAAGTGGGCTGAAGCCTACAAAGCATCCACCGGTAACGGCCTGAACTACCAGTCCGTCGGTTCCGGCGCAGGTATCAAGCAGATCAAGGCCAAGACCGTCGATTTCGGCGCCTCCGACATGCCGCTGAAGGCAGAAGAACTGGACGCTGACGGCCTGATGCAGTTCCCGGCCATCATGGGTGGTGTTGTAACCGTGGTGAACCTGGACGGCATCGCTCCAGGCCAGCTGAAATTGACCGGTCCGGTGGTTGCCGATATCTACCTGGGCAAGATCACCATGTGGAACGACGCAGCAATCGCTGCCCTGAACCCGGGCGTGAAGCTGCCTGCCGCCGAAATCACCGTGGTGCACCGCGCTGACGGCTCCGGCACTTCCTTCCTGTTCACCGACTACCTGTCGAAAGTGAACCCTGAGTTCAAGACCAAGATCGGTGCCGGCACCGCTGTGAAGTGGGTAACCGGCGTTGGCGGCAAGGGCAACGACGGTGTCGCCGCCAACGTGCAGCGCATCAAGGGCGCCATCGGCTATGTGGAATGGGCTTATGCCAAGAAGAACAAGATCGCGCACACCCAGCTGAAGAACAAGGACGGCAACTGGATGCAGCCTGACGACGACAACTTCAAGGCTGCCGCCGCGCACGCCGAGTGGACCAAGACCCCGGGCTTCGGTGTGGTGCTGACCGACCAGGCTGGCAAGAACTCCTGGCCAATCACCGGCGTGTCCTACATCCTGATGCACAAGCAGCAGGCCGACGCGAACAAGGGCAAGGAAGTGATCAAGTTCTTTGACTGGGCGTTCAAGAATGGCGATGCCGCTGCGGTTGAGCTGGACTATGTGCCGCTGCCGGATACCGTTGTGAAGCTGGTGCAGGGTTCGTGGAAAGCGAACCTGAAGGATGCTTCGGGCAAGGCGCTGTACTGATCTTCCTTTAACCCGGTAAACCCGGGTCAGACCCAAGGGTCAGACCCATCCACTGCATGTTGCGCTGACAGGGGCAGACCCTCGGGTCTGACCCGGATTTACCGGTTCAAAAAAGGAGGAAGCTAAGCGGGGCAGCCTAAGTGCAGGCTTCCCCGGTTAGCTAACCAAACATACAATTATGAGTGCAGAAATCACCTCACCAGCCCCTCTCCGGTTAACGGAACACTCAACCATGAGTGCCATGCAGTCCGTCGTGCGCAAGCAGCGCATCCAGGACTGGTTCTTCCACAAGATCACGATGGTATTCGCGCTGACCGTGCTGTTCGTACTGGTCGGCATTATCATTTCCTTGATCAACGGCGCCTTGCCTGCCCTGAAGGAGTTCGGCCCCGGCTTCATCACCACCGTCGAGTGGGACCCGGTCAATGACCAGTTCGGCGCCGCCATTGCCATCGTGGGCACCCTGGCCAGCGCCGGCATCGCCTTGCTGATTGCCTTTCCGGTCAGCTTCGGCATCGCCCTGTTCCTGACTGAAGTCTGCCCGGTTTGGCTGCGCCGCCCGCTGGGAACCGCGGTCGAGCTGCTGGCCGGCGTGCCATCGATCATCTACGGTATGTGGGGCCTGTTCGTTTTCGCGCCGATGTTCAGCGAATACGTGCAGCCGGCACTGAAAGCCACCTTCGGGGTCTTGCCGTTCGTCGGTGCGCTGTTCAAGGGCCCGACCATGGGCATCGGCATCCTGACCGCCGGCCTGATCCTCGCTGTGATGATCATCCCCTTCATCGCTTCCGTGATGCGCGACGTGTTCGAAATCGTGCCTGCCGTGTTGAAGGAATCGGCGTATGGCCTGGGTTGCACCCGCTGGGAAGTGGTGCGCAAAGTCGTGCTGCCTTACACCAAGACCGGCGTGGTCGGCGGCGTCATGCTGGGCCTGGGCCGCGCCCTGGGCGAAACCATGGCCGTCACTTTCGTGATCGGTAACGCGGCCAAGCTGCCAAACTCGCTGTTCTCGCCGGGCAGTTCGATCGCCTCGACCCTGGCCAACGAATTCGCCGAAGCGTCCAGCAAGCTGCACGTGTCCTCGCTGTTCGCGCTGGGCCTGATCCTGTTCATTATTACCTTTATCGTCCTGTCCGGCGCCAAGCTGATGTTGATGGGCTTGTCGCGCAAGGAGGGCGTGAAATGATCCAGACCAAGAACCCTGTCTACCGCAAGCGACTGTTCTACCATCGCGTCGGCATGGCGCTGTCGGTCGGCGCCATGTCGGTCGGCCTGATCGCACTGCTATGGATCCTGGCCACGCTGCTGATCAACGGCTTCGAGTCCCTGAGCGTGCTGATGTTCACCGCCGACACCCCGGCGCCCAGCAGCGACGGCGGCGGCCTGCGCAATGCCATCGTCGGCTCGCTGATGATGGTGGGCCTGTCCACGCTGGTGTCGACCCCGGTCGGCATCCTGGCCGGCATCTACCTGGCCGAATACGGCGAAGAAAACAGGATCGCCCAGGTCACGCGTTTCGTGACCGACATCATGCTGTCCGCGCCGTCGATCGTGATCGGCCTGTTCGTGTACGCGATGTACGTGGCCAATGTGCAGCACTTCTCCGGTTACGCCGGCTCCATCGCGCTGTCGCTGATCGCCATTCCGGTCGTGGTGCGCACCACCGACAACATGCTCAAGCTGGTCCCCAACTCCCTGCTGGAAGCGGCCTACGCCCTCGGTGCACCGCGCTGGAAAGTGTCGATGATGGTGCGCCTGCGCGCCGTCAAGGCCGGTGTGATGACCGGCGTGCTGCTGGCCGTGGCCCGCGTTTCCGGCGAAACCGCGCCGCTGCTGTTCACCGCGCTGAATAACCAGTTCTTCAGCGCCGACATGAACCAGCCGCTGGCCAACCTGCCGGTGGTGATCTACCAGTTCGCCATGAGCCCGTACGACAACTGGCGCGCCCTGGCCTGGGGCGGCGCCTTGATCGTCACCTTCAGCGTCCTGGCACTGAACATCCTGTCGCGCACCGTGTTCGCGCAAAAAGCACCAAAATAACGAGTACAGATCATGACCCAAGCAAGCAAAATCATTGAAATCTCCGGCCTGAACTTCTACTACGGTAAGACGCGCAGCCTGCACAACGTGAACCTGGACATCCACGAGAAGAAGGTGACCGCCTTCATCGGCCCGTCCGGCTGCGGCAAATCGACCCTGCTGCGCACCCTGAACCGCATGTACGACCTGTACCCCGGCCAGCGCGCAGAAGGCGCCATCCGCTACCGCGGCCACAACATCCTGGAAGCGGGCCTGGACGTGAACATGCTGCGCGCCAAGGTGGGCATGGTGTTCCAGAAGCCGACTCCTTTCCCGATGTCGATCTACGACAATATCGCCTTCGGCGTGCGCCTGTATGAAGACCTGTCGAAAGGCGAGATGGACGAACGCGTCGAATGGGCGCTGAAAAAAGCCGCGCTGTGGGGCGAGGTGAAGGACAAGCTGACCAAGAGCGGCCTGTCGCTGTCCGGCGGCCAGCAGCAGCGCCTGTGCATCGCACGCGGCGTGGCTGTGAAGCCCGACGTCCTGCTGCTGGACGAACCGACGTCCGCGCTGGACCCGATTTCCACCTCCAAGATCGAAGAGCTGATCTCCGAGCTGAAAGAGGACTACACGATCGCCATCGTGACCCACAATATGCAGCAGGCGGCGCGCTGCTCCGACTACACTGCCTATATGTACCTGGGCGAACTGGTGGAGTTCGGCGAAACCGACCAGATTTTCATGAATCCTGTGCGCAAAGAGACCCAGGACTACATCACCGGCCGCTTTGGCTAATCAGAAAAAGAGAGAGAAGACATTATGATGGGCGAACATTCCTCCAAGGCTTACGACACCGAACTCGAAGGCATCCGTTCCAAGGTGCTGCTGATGGGCGGCATGGTTGAAACCATGTTCCTGGACGCGATGACCTGCTTCCGCATCGGGAACATGGAACGCGCCGAGCGCGTGGTGGCCGAAGACGCGCAGGTCAACCAGCTGGAAGTGCAGCTGGACGACCAGTGCAGCCACCTGATCGTCAAACGCCAGCCGACCGCCAACGACCTGCGCACCGTGATGGCGACGCTGAAGGTGATCACCGACCTGGAGCGCATCGGCGACGAGGCGGCCAAGATCGCGCGCATTGCCAAAGCCCTGCACGCTCGCGGCGCCGTGACCCTGAACCACTATGAAATGGTGCGCACCATCGCCACCGCCACCAGCGATCTGCTGCACGACGCGCTCGACGCTTTCGCCCGCAGCGATGAGAAGGCGGCGCTGCAGCTGATTGCCCAGGATGCGGTGATCGACCACGAATACCGCTCCATCATGCGCAACCTGATTACCTTCATGATGGAAGATCCGCGTACAATCTCGGCAGCGCTGGACACGATGTGGGTGGCCAAGGCCATCGAGCGCATCGGCGACCACGCCAAGAATATCGCCGAATACGTGATCTACGTGGTGGAGGGCAAGGATATCCGCCATACCCACGCCGCGACCCAGGAAGCAGCAAGCAAATAATGGCATCCGACAAAACGACAGTACTGATTGTTGAAGACGAACCGGCGATCGTTGAGCTGGTGCGGTTCTCGCTGCGCGAAGCGGGCTGGAACTGCGTAGTGGCGCAATCGACGCAGGAAGCCTGGGAAATCATGCAGTCCCGCACCCCGCAGCTGGTGCTGCTGGACTGGATGCTGCCCGACCAGAGCGGCCTGCGCCTGCTGGCGCGCATCCGCGGCGACCGTCATTTCGCCGCCGTGCCGGTCATCATGCTGACCGCAAAAAGCATGGAAGAGGACAAGCTGGCAGGCCTGAACGGCGGCGCCGACGACTACATCACCAAGCCGTTCTCGCCGCGCGAGCTGCTGGCCCGTGCGCGCGCGCTCCTGCGCCGCAAGAGCCCGGAGCTGGCCGAAACCCAGCTCAAGGCGGGTCCGGTGGTGCTCGATCCGGTCAGCTGCACGGTGTCGATGAACGAAAACAAGATCGACATCGGCCATGCCGAGTACAAGCTGCTCAAGTTCTTCATGGCCCACCCCGAGCGCGTATTCTCGCGCAGCCAGCTGCTGGACAAGGTATGGGGCGACCATGTGGTGATTGAAGAGCGCACGGTGGACGTCCACGTGCTGCGCCTGCGCAAGGCGCTGAAGGATGCCGAGCACCTGATCAAGACGGTGCGCAGCGTGGGATATATGCTGACCGAGAAACCATGAATCCAAAAGTCGTGTTCTGGGTGCCGGTCCTGCTGCGCCTGGCCTTCCTGCTGGCCGGCGCGGGCCTGGTCTGGTGGTGGTTCGGCCTGGCGGCCGGCGTGGCGGCGGCATTCGCCGGCATCCTGGCCGCCGTCTTCATTCAGCTCAAATACCTGTACCAGCTGAGCGAATGGCTGGAAAAGCCGGAGTCGGGCCGCCTGCCGGACGGCTGGGGCGAGTGGACCGACATCTTCGCCCGCCTGTACCGCCTGCGCCGCGACGACGAAAAGAACCAGGCCGAGCTGACCGAATGGCTGGCGCGCTTCCGCCAGGCCATGCACCTGTTGCCGGACGGCGTGGTGATCATGGACGACGTGCTGTTCCTCGAATGGTGCAACCCGGCGGCCGAAGAGCACCTGGGCCTGCAGCAGGCGCGCGACAAAGGCATGCGGGTGACCAACCTGGTGCGCAGTCCCGACTTCATGGACTACCTGATCCTGGGCCGCTACGACGCGCCGCTGACGCTGAATTTCCGCGGCCGCAAACTGGTGGTGCACATCATCCCGTTTGAAAACCGGCGCCAGATCCTGGTCACGCACGACATTACCGAGACCCAGCGCGCCGAAATGATGCGCCGCGACTTCATCGCCAACGCCTCGCACGAGCTGCGCACGCCGCTGACCGTGATTGCCGGCTTCCTGGAAATCGCCGCCTCGATGGAGCTGGACGCGGAAACCCGCGCCGCCCACCTCAAGCTGATGATGGAGCAGAGCATGCGCATGCAGCACCTGATCGAGGACATGCTGACGCTGTCCCGCCTGGAGTCGGTCGACCATCCCATGCGGCCGGAACACGTCAATATCCGGGCGCTGCTGGAGCAGGTGCTGCACGAGGGCCGCGCGCTCTCGGGCGGCAAGCACGAGATTTCGCTGGAAGTGCAGGGCGGCGACGTGATGGGCAATATGGACGAATTGCACAGCGCCTTCGGCAACCTGGTGTCCAATGCGGTGCGCTACACGCCGGCGGGCGGCGCCATCCGCCTGCGCTGGGAAGATACGCCGACCGGCGTGCAGTTCCAGGTGCAGGACACCGGTATCGGCATCAGCGCGGAACACATCTCGCGCCTGACCGAGCGCTTCTACCGCGTCGACAAGAGCCGCTCGCGCGAGACGCAGGGCACGGGCCTGGGCCTGGCCATTGTCAAGCACGTGCTGCTGCGCCACAGCGGCAAGCTGAATATCAGTTCCGAGCCGGGGCAGGGCAGCACCTTTACCGTCAGCCTGCCGAAATCGCTGGCTTCGACGGCAGTGGAGCCGGCGCAAGCGGCATAGCCGGCTTGAGGTACAATCTGCTCGCCCTAAAAAAACGAGCAGATCGCAACCTTTACATGCAGCTAAAACGTTTCGCCTTTGTCATCCTGGCCGCCGCAGCGCTGGCCGGCTGCCAGACCAATCCCAACACCGTCACCACCGAGTTGCCGCCGCCGGTCAAAGCGACCGATGTACCGCTGGTTTCCGTTGAGCCGCCTGCCCAGCAGCCGGTGCAGCCGCCTGCGCCTGCGGTTCAGCGCAAGGTGAAGATCGGCCTCGCCCTGGGCGGCGGCGCCGCGCGCGGCTTTGCCCATATCGGCGTGATCAAGGCGCTGGAATCGCAGGGCATCGTGCCCGATATCGTGGTCGGCACCAGTGCCGGCTCCGTGGTGGGCGCCCTGTACGCAGCCGGCAACGATGCCAAGGCCCTGCAGAAAATGGCGGTCGACCTGGATGAATCGGCCATCTCCGACTGGGCCCTGCCGCTGTTCAGCAAGTCTTCCGGCGTGCTGAAAGGCGAGGCCCTGCAAGCTTTCGTCAACAAGGCGGTGCACAACGCCACCATCGAAAAGCTGAAAGTGCCTTTCGGCGCCGTGGCGTCGGACTTGAAGACCGGCCAGCCTATCCTCTTCCAGCGCGGTAATACCGGCATGGCGGTGCGCGCAAGTTCGGCCGTGCCGGGCGTGTTCCAGCCGGTGAAGATCGGCGACCATACCTATGTCGACGGCGGCCTGGTGGCGCCGGTGCCGGTGCGCTTCGCGAAAGAGATGGGCGCAGAGTTCATCATCGCGGTGAATATTTCGACCCAGGCCGAGGCCCAGGCCACCAATTCTTCGCTGGAGGTCATCATGCAGACCTTCTCCATCATGGGCCAGCGCATCAACCAGCTCGAACTGCGCGACGCCGACATCGTGATCCAGCCGCCGCTGGGCAAGATGGGTTCGGCCGAATTCACCAACCGCGCGGGGGCCATGCTGGCCGGCGAGCGGGCAACCATGGCCGTCATGGCGCAGCTGAAGCAGAAGCTGAAAGCGCGCCGCGAAACCCCGGCCCCATAATAAAAACTTGCAAGGAAAACGCATAATGATCACCAAGCCAGTACTGTCCCTGGACGACATCAAGAAGATCGCCGCCGCCGCCGAGGCGGAAGCCATCAAGAACAACTGGGCAGTCACCATCGCCATCGTCGACGACGGCGGCCACCTGCTGTGGCTGCAGCGCCTGGATGGCGCGGCGCCGCTGTCGTCCCACATCGCTCCAGCCAAGGCGCGCATGTCGGCCCTGGGCCGCCGCGAATCCAAGGTGTACGAGGACATGATCAACGGCGGCCGCACTTCCTTCGTCGGCGTGCCGATGGTGGAAGCGCCGCTCGAAGGCGGCGTCAATATCGTGGTCGATGGCCACACGGTGGGGGCGGTCGGCGTCTCCGGCGTCAAATCCAATGAAGACGCGCAAGTGGCCAAGGCAGGTATCGCCGCCCTGGCCTGACGCCCATCAGCGGCCCGACATATTGCCGCGATAGAGTGAACTGAACATGGAGTGGCCGTTGGCGCTGGCGGAAGGGACGTCCTGCCCCACATCCCAGTGCTCGACCATCTCCAGGTTGACCATCCGGTACAGGTCGCACACCGCCCAGCCGCTGAACTCATCGCGCGGATTCCCGCCTGGGGCCTGGCCCTGGGCGCATACCAGGGCCAGGTCGCCTTCGGCAAGGGTGTGCACGACGCGGTAGCCGGCGCCCGGCGGTGCAATATAGGGCAGAGCCCCCTCCAATGCCGCGCGGCCGTTCGGCACCCATGGATTGTGCTGCAGGTAGCCGGCATTCCAGAACCGCCCCACCAGTCCAAAGTTCCTTTTGCTGAACACTTCCTCCGATAAGGTGCGCGCCAGTTGGCGGTGCAGGTGCACGCGCTCGGCCGGTACGGCGGGCGCCGGCCCGTTGTACTTGTAGGCATCGTTGAATTCGGAGTTGCCGTTGGCCGAGCGGGTCGGCGCCGCATCGGCGTAGGCCCAGTGTTCCACCACCACACCGTGATCCAGGCGGTAAATGTCATAGCGGTTCTGGCCACTCATTTCATTCGATGGCGTTGCACTCAGCTGCGCATGAACGAAGACGAAATCGCCGTCAGCGACCACGTGTTTGACAGTCAACGTGCGCGCTGGCGCCTGCACGCGCTGGGTGGCTATCCATGAAAGCATGGCTTCGCGGCCATCTGCCACTTGCGGATCATGCTGGATCAGGTTCTGCGCGAAATAATGGCGCAGCGATTCCAGCGGTGCGTTGCCCATCATGGCCTGGCTCAGCTCCTGGACGACTGCCTTGTTGGCGGCGCGCAGGTCATCGGCCAAAGCCGGCTGCGCCAGGGTCAGGGCGAGCAGGGTGGCCAGCAACTGTCGTTTCATGCTTCTTCCTTTCAGTAAATCCGCCGACATGGCGTATGGCCGCAGCTTGCCGCCGGGGCCGGTCCGCTGTGGGGAAAATGGGACGAGTGGTGACGGGGCGGGGACGGGACGTGATAAGACTTGTTGTTTTTCATGACATACTGCTGCCATGAAAAACTTGCGAAAATCGCCACGCTTGCTCTACGTTGGCTCATGGGCGCTGGCCGGTACGTATAACTTCCTGCGCGACGTCCCATACGTTGACTGGAAAGTCCTGCTGCTGTTTAACGTGGCGCACTTTGGCGTATGGGCCCTGCTGGGCTTGCTGGCCATGCCCTTGATGCGGCGCTACCCCCTGGGCTGGTCCTGGCGCCCATGGCTGCTGCACCTGGTCACCGGGGCCGCCTTCGTGCAAGCCGACATCACGGCTGGCCACCTGATTGTTTTCCGCACGCTGGGCCTGCACCCCGAGTGGGGCATTCTCAAGATCGCCAAGGTGGCGTTCGTAGACTGCTTCCATCTTGGCCTGCTGACGTATTGGGCCTTCCTTGGAACGGTGCAACTGGTCGATACCCAGCGCATGGCGCGCCAGCGCGAACGCGAGGCAGCCGAAGCGCGGCATGCAGCCCTGCACGCCCAGCTGCAAAGCCTGCGCGCCCAGTTGCAGCCCCATTTCCTGTTCAATACCCTGAACGGCATTGCCGCCGTGATGCATGACGATGTCGCGGCCGCCGACCGCATGCTGAACCGGTTGGCCGACCTCCTGCGCATGACACTTGCCGATGGGGAGAGGGCGGAAGTCCGTCTCCAGCAGGAACTGGCCTTTGTCCAGGCCTACCTCGATATTGAAAAAATGCGTTTCGGGCAGCGGCTGGCGGTGGAATGCCAGGTGCCGGAGCAACTGCTGCATTGCCCGGTGCCGCCATTTATTTTGCAGCCCTTGGTGGAAAACGCCATCAAGCACGGCGTCGGTCCGCGCGCTGGCGGCGGCAAGATTGCCATCCGCGTCAGCGAACAGCAAGGCTTCCTGATGCTGGACGTCGAAAACGACGATCCGCCGCAGCGCGATGGCGATACCGGCTTCCAGATCGGCTTGCGCAATACGCGCGAGCGCCTGCAGGCCCTGTACGGCGCGGCACAATGTTTCGAACTGTTGCGTGGTGGGCAGCGTACGGTGGCGCGCATCCAGTTGCCGCTGCAGAGGATGGCGGCCTGAATGCGCGTCCTGGTCGCCGATGACGAGGAGCTGGCGCGGCGCCGCCTGCGCTATTTGCTGGCGCCGCATTCGGATTTGGAGCTGGTGGCCGAATGCGGGGATGGCCGCCGCGCCTGCGAGCAAATCGCCGCCTTGCACCCGGACCTGGTCTTCCTCGATGTCGACATGCCGGAGCTGAGCGGCCTGGAGGTAGTGGCCGAGATCGGGCTGGAACGGATGCCGGCCACCATATTTGCCACCGCCTACGACCACTACGCGGTGGCGGCCTTCGATGCCAACGCCGTCGACTATCTGCTCAAGCCCTTCGAGCAGGAGCGCCTGGAGCGCGCACTGGTCAAGGTGCGCCGCCTGCCCTTGCCCGAGCAGCAGGCCTGCGTGGGAGCTGCGTTGACGGCGCTGCAAAAGCCGGCGCGATGGAGCGATCGCATCCTTGTGCCTTGCGGCGGCAGCCAGCAGATGCTGGCGGTGGCCGACATCAGCTGCATTGCGGCGGAAGGCAATTATGTGCGCGTGCATGCGGCGGGCGGCAGCTGGCTGCTGCGCGACAGCCTGTCGGCAGTGCAGGGCAAGCTGGACCCGCAAATTTTCCGGCGCGTCCATCGTTCCCACATTCTGAATCTGGCCCATGTGGCCAGGGTGCTGCCCTGGCTGGGCGGCGATGCGCTGGTCATGATGCGTGACGGCCAGCGCTGGCGCATGAGCCGGAACTACCGCCACGCACTCGACCAGGAACGTTGCTAGAGCACATCGTGCTTGTAATTGTGGCAAGAAATTCCTAAGATACAGGCAAACGATGTATCCGGCGGCGCGTTCACTTGCCGTGCGGGTACACTACAGAAGATCCTTGACGAAGAAGGCTATGAAAGCACTGATTGCGCTTTGTCTTTTCCTGCTTCTGCCGGCACGGGCGGAAGAGCTGCAGTTGTCCGTCATCTCGCGCAGCACCACCCATGCCGACCTGTGGAAGGCGGCCGAAGTGGCTTTTCAACGCGCCGGCGTGACAGCAGTGGTGCGTGAAGTGTCGCCAGAGCGCTCGGCCGTCCTGGCCAACGAGGGCACGACCGATGGTGACATAGGGCGCACGTCCGGGCTGGAAAAGAGCTTTCCCAACCTGATCCCGGTTCCCGAACCAATCTACCAATACGCGCCGACCGCGTTTGCCTACAAACGATACGAGGTGGCGAGCGGCTGGGAATCCCTGCGCTCGCACACCATCTGCATCCGCCGCGGCCTGCGCCAGACCGACCTGCGCACCAAGGACATGGCGCGCCAGGTCCTTGCCGACGAAGCGGCCATCCTGCGCATGCTGGCCGCCGGCGGCTGCGAAATCGCCATCATGGAGCGCAACAATGCGCTGGCCCGTGCGGCAATGAGTGCCGATCCGCCGCTGCTGCGCCTGTCGCCGCCGATGGAGGTCATGCCTCTCTATATTTACCTGCATAGGACGCATGCCGCGCTGGTGCCGAAAGTGGCCGCTGCGCTCAAGCAGATGCGGGCCGACGGCACGATGCACAAGCTGCTCGGGGAAGGGGAATAGCGAACGGAGTGCTGGGCGCAGGGGCTTGCCGGTGAGGGAACTTTGGGTTATAATTCAAAGGTTTAGCCAATTACCATTCGACCGTAGCGCCTACCTCACACATCCATCATCATCTGACCCGCGAGCCCGGCATTACGCCCGTGCGTCCCGTGGGTTGTCTGAGTGGCGTCGCTACGGTAACTTAATCAGGAGTTGCCCTTGCCGCCATTTTTTTCTGGCCCAGCCGTTCCAGCCATCCTGGCACTAGCCGACGGAACTATTTTTAAAGGTATTTCCATTGGCGCTGCCGGTCATACGACGGGCGAAGTCGTTTTCAATACCTCCATGACGGGTTATCAGGAAATCCTGACCGATCCATCTTATTCCCGCCAGATCGTCACCCTGACTTACCCGCATATCGGCAACTACGGTATCAACACCGAAGACGTCGAAGCCTCCAAAGTCCACGCCGCAGGCCTGATCATCCGCGACCTGCCCCTGATCCACTCGAATTTCCGCTCCAGCCAATCGTTGACCGACTACCTGAAGGCAGAGAACATCGTCGCCATCGCCGGTATCGACACCCGCAAGCTGACCCGCGTGCTGCGCGAAAAGGGCGCCCAGGCGGGCGCCATCGTGACCGGCGTGCAGGGCAACGAGCCATCCGTGCAGCAGGCACTGGAACTGGCGCGCAGCTTCCCTGGCCTGACCGGCATGGACCTGGCGAAAGTCGTCACCACCCCTGAAGTCTACGAGTGGACCGAAACCGAGTGGGAACTGGGCAAAGGCTATGGCAAGGTAGCCGATCCAAAGTTCCACGTCGTGGCCTACGACTTCGGCGTCAAGCGCAACATCCTGCGCATGCTCGCTTCGCGCGGCTGCAAAGTGACCGTGGTGCCGGCGCAGACTTCCGCGGCCTACGTGCTCTCGCTCAACCCGGACGGCGTTTTCCTGTCCAACGGCCCCGGCGACCCTGAGCCATGCGACTACGCGATCGAAGCGACCAAAGTGTTCATGGAGAAGAAGATCCCGGTGTTCGGCATCTGCCTGGGCCACCAGATCATGGCGCTGGCTTCCGGCGCCAAGACCCTGAAGATGAAATTCGGCCACCACGGCGCCAACCACCCGGTGCAGGACCTGGACAGCAAGAAGGTGATGATCACCTCGCAGAATCACGGTTTCGCCGTGGATGCGGATACGCTGCCGGCCAACTGCCGCGTGACCCACGTGTCGCTGTTCGACGGCTCGCTGCAAGGCTTCGCCCGCACCGACGTGCCGGCCTTCTGCTTCCAGGGCCACCCTGAAGCATCGCCTGGCCCGACCGACGTCGCCTACCTGTTTGACCGCTTCATCAACATGATGAATGCCGCGGAGAAGAAATAAATGCCAAAACGTTCTGACATTAAAA
>JBCNPK010000057.1:0-36781 GCA_039593355.1 Pseudoduganella sp. | reverse complement strand
GGCGTCAGGAGTACAACGAGGAGCGACCGCACAGTACGCTGAGAAATCTGACACCGAAGCAATTTGCTGAAGGGTTATTAACCGTAGACTCCAGTTCGATGCCGTACTAAATTGGGTAGCAGGTCACTCCCAATCGAAAGCGTTTCGTAGTTTGTGATGCACGCAATTTGTTAGCTGGCGCATCTTTATCGTAGTAGACATTCTCTCGACCTGGCTCCGCGAAAGAAAGTTCAGCCACAAAACTGCCGCCTGCTAATCTGAACTGAAAGGAGAGCAAGTCAATGTGCTGATCTATGTCGCGATAGAAGTGTGGAAACGTCCCCTTAAAACCCAAGTTGCGCAATGCAGGAACCACTATCGCCTTAAGTGCGCTATCCATTTCTTTCCTGCGATCTTTCATGGGTAATTGCTTAATCCTTTACGAACAACAAATGACAAGATGCGCGGCAGCTTCTGGCCGGATGCCGTATTTAATTGGTCCGTGCGAGCGCCCTGTGCGGCGCATGTCTATGCTTTGAGTGATTTAATCGCTTGTTGATCGTTGGCAGTTTCTTGGCCTGCGTCTTCCACCCAACGAACCTTGGCTAGCTTCCCTGCGCTTTTGCGAATCGTCTTCCGATCGACCATTCGAGCATCGAATTCAAAGTCCTCATTTATCCTCACGATAAGGAGTTTATTGAAGTTCCCAGCTCGCTTGACCTCGACCCTTTGAGCTCCTTTTTCCGGCGAGATGGTCTTGATCTCGATGAAGTCGTTACCGATTCTACCGTCCGATCCTTGAGTACCTGGCGCGTGCCGCTCAATTCCGAATTTCAGCTCTGCATATAACTCACCAAGTTCGCCCCATATCTGAAGGAACCGCCCGGTACGAGCTTTATATGACGACGCAGCTTGCACGATTTCGTCAAAGATGTGCACAAGCTCAATGTCTGCAGAGGGAAACTGCTCTTGCAGGTCACGTTCATAGAGTTGTCCATTGATCCAATTCCAACTAACAAATTCACCGTCATCCCAAATACCATCCGTTGG
The DNA here is from genome assembly GCA_039593355.1 of Pseudoduganella sp. Classification (GTDB taxonomy): domain Bacteria; phylum Pseudomonadota; class Gammaproteobacteria; order Burkholderiales; family Burkholderiaceae_D; genus Rugamonas. Next base: position 35,752 of record JBCNPK010000057.1, on the reverse strand, counting down.
GTCTTCCAAGGTAATGTCGGTCATCGAACACTCCACTTGCGTTCCTTTGGTTTTCAAAAAGTATGACTATACATGTCGGTCTGTTATTGGCCGTAAGCGATTTGACGGGAGAGGAATTCATTTCGCGCAAACCTTGTCGATGACCAAGACGCTGAGCAGTGCAACGTTCATGCCGTCGTACACCATTCGCTCCTTCGAATTCGGATCGGCGGGAAGCGAATTTACGAACTCAGAGAGCTTGCGAGTGAAACCATCAAGGCCAAGCGCTTCGAGACAAGCACTGCGCTCACCCTTCCCGTTCCGCTGAATTACGTTTGCATCGTATATGCCGCCCAAGTACCAAACTCTATCGCTTGGAGCAAGCGAGTAGAAGTCGGAGAGCGTAAGCGCATTAACACTCGGTGTCGTGAGCGCAACGAGAAGGAAGATGACCGAAAAAATTGTAGCTTTCATGTATGGAGCTTAACGTGTTGCATGTTATACATCAATAGACCGTTTCTGGCCGGTAGCGCCTACTAATTTACCTTCGGCGCACCCGACGTAAGCGCTTTCCAGGCATTCCAATATATCGGTCGATTGAACGTCGCCCTACGCCGTTTTCAACATTTACTGTGAAATGAGGACCGTAAGCAGCGTCGGTTCCAAATCTGGCCTGCAGAACTCTAATATTGTTCGTATCGACGCCGTGCCTTGCACAGAATTCTGGAAGTACATCGCGATAAAGCTCGACCGCGCGTTGCAAACTTATTGATGCAGGAGAACCTGAAGTTGTCCGGTTTAGGAAGTCGACGGTCAAGTGCCCCTCTTTGGCGGCTGCAGCCTCGGCAAATGCGTCCATAGCGTAGTATCCGATCAGCAATCCAATACCGCTAGCAAAAGAGTCTGCGAAGTTATGACCAATGGCCTTGAGCGTGCCTAGTTTCATTATTGGGGTGTCGTCAAAAATCTGCCCTGGTTATTGGCAATATCGCCTCTTGGCCGATTTCCGTCAGTTAAGAGGTTACCCGCATCGTCGCGAAGCAAGCACCGCATGTAGTCTGAATTGACTCATGCATTTCCGGCAAGTGTAGCAGCCTGAGTTCCTCATGCTGCGTTGGGCTCAGGTACGAAAAGGGGCGCCGATTTATCAGCGCCCCAGTTCAATTGCCCAGCAAATGGCAGGCTTTAGTATTTTCTACTTCAATGCCAGCTGCGGCTTAGCTGATTACTCGACCGTCACCGACTTCGCCAGGTTGCGAGGCTTGTCGACGTCGGTGCCGCGTGCCAGGGCGGTATGGTAGGCCAGCAGCTGCAATGCGACCACGTGCAGGATCGGGGACAGCTGGCCGTAGTGTTCCGGCAGGCGGATCACGTGCAGGCCTTCGCCGGAGGTGATGCGCGAGTCGACGTCGGCGAATACATACAGCTGGCCGCCACGGGCGCGCACTTCCTGCATGTTCGACTTCAGCTTTTCCAACAGGGCATCGTTCGGGGCGATGGTCACGACCGGCATTTCGTCGGTCACCAGCGCCAGCGGGCCGTGCTTCAGCTCACCGGCTGGATAAGCTTCGGCGTGGATGTAAGAGATCTCCTTCAGCTTCAGCGCGCCTTCCAGGGCGATCGGGTAGTGCATGCCGCGGCCGAGGAACAGGGCGTTTTCCTTGCGCGCGAATTCTTCGGCCCAGGCGATGATCTGCGGCTCCAGCGCCAGCACGGCGGCGATGGCGGAAGGCAGGTGACGCATGGCTTTCAAGTGCGCCGATTCCTGTTCGTCGGTCAGCAGTCCGTTCACTTGGGCCAGGCTGAGGGTCAGCAGGAACAGCGCGGCCAGCTGGGTGGTGAAGGCCTTGGTCGATGCCACGCCCACTTCCACGCCGGCGCGGGTGATGTAAGCCAGTTTGCATTCGCGCACCATGGCGCTGGTGGCCACGTTGCAGATGGTCAGGGTGTGCTCCATGCCCAGGCTGCGTGCATGTTTCAGCGCGGCGATGGTATCGGCGGTTTCGCCGGACTGGGAAATGGTCACCACCAGGGTCTTGGGATTCGGCACGCTGTCGCGGTAGCGGTATTCGGACGCGATCTCCACGCTGACCGGCACCTTGGCGATCGATTCGATCCAGTACTTGGCGGTCAGGCCGGCGTAATAGCTGGTGCCGCAGGCGAGGATCAGCACACGGTCGACTTCCTTGAACACTTTGTAGGCGCCGTCGCCGAACAGTTCCGGCATGACGCTGGTCACGCCTTCCAGGGTGTCGCCGACCACGCGTGGCTGTTCGAAGATTTCCTTCTGCATGAAGTGGCGGTATGGGCCCAGTTCCGCAGCACCCGTGTGGGCGTGCACGGTCTTCACTTCGCGCTGCACTTGCTTGCCGTTGACGTCGACGATCCATACGCGGCCCAGTTGCAGGTCGACGACGTCGCCTTCCTCCAGGTAGATGATCTGGTCGGTGGTACCGGCCAGCGCCATGGCGTCGGAGGCGACAAAGTTTTCACCCTGGCCCAGGCCGACGATCAGCGGCGAGCCCTGGCGCGCTGCGACGACGCGGTGCGGTTCTTCGCGGCAGAACACGGCGATGGCGTAGGCGCCATGCAGGCGCTTGACCGCTTGCTGGACGGTGTCGAACAGGTCGCCGTTGTACATGTGGTCGACCAGGTGGGCGATCACCTCGGTGTCGGTCTGGCTGGTGAAGACATAACCGAGGGCCGTCAGTTCGGCGCGCAGTTCGTCGTGGTTCTCGATGATGCCGTTGTGGACCAGGGCGATACGGGCGGCCGCTTCGCTTGGCGAGAAATGCGGGTGGGCGTTGTGCGATGCCGGGGCGCCGTGGGTGGCCCAGCGGGTATGGGCGATGCCGGTGAAGCCGTTCAGGCCGCCTTCATTGATCTGCTTTTCGAGGTCGGCCACGCGCGAGGTGCTGCGGGAGCGCTGCAGTTTGCCGTCCAGGTGCAGGGCAACGCCGCACGAGTCGTAGCCACGGTATTCCAGGCGCTTCAAGCCTTCGACCAGGATTGGAGTGATATTGCGCTGGGCAACAGCGCCGACAATACCGCACATACGCGACCTCTTCGTAAATAGTTAATGATTGCATGCTAGAGCAGGCACGGAGAAATTTGCTTTCTCAATTTGCTCCCCTATGAAATAATATTTCGCATTACTAGATCAACGAAATATTATTTCAAATTATGGACCTCGATGAAATCGACAGGCGAATTCTCAACGCCTTGCAGAAAGATGCCTCCCAAACCAATGCCGACTTGGCGGCTGCGGTCCATGTTTCAGCGCCGACTTGCCTGCGCCGCGTAAAGCATTTACGCGACTCGGGCGTGATCGAGCGCGAGGTGGCTTTGGTTTCGCCCGAAAAGGTTGGCTCGCGCCTGACGGCGGTTGTGGAAATCTCTTTAGATATCCAAGCCGCCGAACGCATGGAGGAGTTCGAGGCACTGGTGGCGCCCGAGCCCGCGGTGCAGCAGTGCTACCGCGTCTCGCCCGGCCCGGATTTCGTGCTCATCGTGCAGGTGGCGGACATGCCGGCCTACCATGCGCTGGCCCACCGCTTATTTGCGGGGCAGGCCAACGTGCGGAATGTAAAAGCCTACTTTTCCACTTTCCGCAGCAAGTTCGAGACCAGTATTGGCGTCTGAAGCAGTTATCCCGGCTTATACCGGGATAGACACAGGCTTATTCACATAATTCTCCACAATGCCTCGCCTGGAGATTGCGGTTATCCAGCGTTTCTCACTGTCTATCCTCATGATTTCCGCAGGGTTTCCCACATCCTTATCCACAGTTCAGGGTTATCCAGAGTTGTCATCAGGTATTCCCCAGGCTTTTCCACAGAAGCAGCGCCGAGGCAGGTTCTGTGGACAATTCAGGCGTAACAGTTACAGCTTATCCCGCCCTTGTCCCACGGTTTTCAGGCCGGATTTCACCGGTTTTTACACATCTTTATCCACAGCGCTAGAATGGGACATGAACTACCTCGCCCACATCTATCTCGCGCGCCACAGCGAAGCGGCCATGGTCGGCGCCATGCTGGGCGATTTCGTCAAAGCGAACGGCGGGGAGCACTATGCGCCGGAGATTGCCAACGAGATCGCGCTGCACCGTTTCATCGATTCGTTCACGGACAGCCACCCCGTCGTCACGGAGGCCAAGAGCCTGTTCACGGAAGGGCGTCGGCGCTATGCGGGCATCGTTCTGGACGTGTTCTACGACCACATCCTGAGCCAGCGCTGGGATGACTACTGCGAGGAGCCCCGTGCGGAGTTGATCGAGCGCTTTTACGGCGCATTGGCGGCGCATGAAGAGCAACTGCCGGAGCGGCTGCGCCAGATCCTGCCCAAGCTGATCAAGCAGGACTGGCTGGGCGCTTATGGGGATTTCAGCGGGGTCGAGCTGGCCCTGACCCGCATGTCGGACAGGTTAAGCCGCAACGGCCACCTGCTGCGGGAGGGCATCGGGGAAGTGCAGCAGCACTACGAAGCAATCGCCGATGGCTTTGACCGCTTCTTCCCCGAACTGGTGAAATTTACTTATCAGCGCCGCCGCCAGTTTTCGCTTGCTTGACCGGACGTTTCCAGCCATCGATCGTCAACTGTTTTGGACGCGAGATGGTCAGCTTGCCGGCCGGCGCATCCTTGGTCAGCGTCGTGCCCGCGCCGATGGTCGCGCCGGCGCCCACGGTGACCGGCGCCACCAGCTGGCTGTCGCTGCCGATGAAGGCATCGTCTTCGATCACGGTGCGGAACTTGTTCACGCCGTCGTAATTGCAGGTGATGGTGCCGGCGCCCACGTTCACGCGCGAGCCGATGGTGGCGTCGCCGATATAGGCCAGGTGATTGGCCTTGCTGTGCGCGGCGATCTGGCTGTTCTTGATTTCCACGAAGTTACCGACGTGAACGTCTTCGCCCAGCTCGGCGCCGGGGCGCAGGCGCGCGTAAGGGCCGATCTGGCCTTTGTCGCCCACCACTGCCTGTTCGATATGGGTGAAGGCTTTGATATTGGCGCCAGCACCGATCTTCGCGTTAATCAGCACGCAATTGGGGCCGATGCTCGCGCCTTCGCCGATTTCCACCTTGCCTTCGAAGACGCAGTTGACGTCGATGGTCACATCGCGGCCGCAGGTCAGTTCACCGCGTACATCGATGCGCGACGGGTCGGCCAGGGTGACGCCCTTGTCCAGCAGGCAGTTGGCCACATTGCGCTGATAGATGCGTTCGAGTTCGGCCAGCTGCGCCTTGCTGTTCACGCCCAGCACTTCCCATGGAGCCGCCGGATGGGCCGACACCACCTGCACGCCTTCTTCCACGGCCATGGCGACGATGTCGGTCAGGTAGTACTCGCCTTGCGCATTCTCGTTTTTCAGCTTGCCCAGCCACTGTTTCAGCTTGGCGGTCGGGATCACCATGATGCCGGAATTAATCTCCTTGATCAGCCGCTCAGCTTCTGTGGCATCCTTCTCTTCAACGATGCGCTGGATGGCGCCGCCCACGCGGACAATGCGGCCCAGGCCGAAGGGGTTGTCCTGCACCACGGTCAGGATGCCCAGCTTGTCCTTGCCGGCAGCTTCAGCCAGGCGCTTCAGGGACGCGGCGGAAGTCAGCGGCACGTCGCCGTACAGCACCAGGGTTGGCTGATCGTCGTCCAGGTGGGGCAGGGCTTGCTGGACAGCATGACCGGTGCCCAACTGCGGTGCCTGCAGGGCGGCAGAGATTTCGGTGCCGGGAACGGCCTTGTGCTTGCCGAGCGAAGCCAGTACCGCTGCGCCACCATGACCGTAAATGACGCACAATTTAGCCGGAGACAGGCTGCGCGCAGTGTCGATTACGTGGGACAACAGGGACTTGCCAGCGACGGGATGTAAAACTTTTGGCAGCGCCGACTGCATGCGCTTACCCATGCCGGCGGCGAGAATGACGACGTTCATAGACCGTTTGTTCTTGTGTGAGTTGAAATATGAAAAAGTTTAACACGTGGATCGTGCTGGCTTTTGCCATTCTGCTCGCGGCATGCAGCTCCCTGAAGTTCGCCTATAACAATGCCGACACCCTGCTGTACTGGTGGCTGGACGCTTATGTCGACTTCGACAGCGAGCAAAAGTCGGACGTCAAGCAGGATATCGGCGAATTCTTCCGCTGGCACCGCAAAACCCAATTGCAGGACTATGTCCAGCTGCTGCAGAAGGCCCAGCGCCAGCTGCGCGGCAATCCCACTGCAGCCGACCTGATGGCCGATTATGTGGATATCCGCGACCGCACCGAAGCGCTGCTGCTGCGCTCCGCGCCGGATATTGCGGAACTCGCGCTGTCGCTCAAGCCGGAGCAGCTGGCCATCATGGAGAAGAAATTCACCAAGAACAATCTCGAATTCCGCAAAAAGAATATGAAGGGCGACGCGGAAGAACAGAACAAGTTCCGCTTCAAGAAATCGATGGAACAGTTTGAGCTCTGGTTCGGCAGCTTCAGCGACGAGCAGGAAACCATTATCCGCAAGGCGTCGGACGCGCGCCCGCTGAACAATGAGCTATGGCTGGACGAACGCGTGCGGCGCCAGCTCAAGATCATGAACCTGGCGCGCAAGATCATGAACGAAAAACCGAGCAAGGAAGTCGCCACGCAATGGGTGGAAGAGTTGATACGTTCGGGCTTTGACCGCTTCGGCTATTCCGACCGCAAAGCCTTCTTCGACAGCTATACGCAGGCGACGGTGGAACTTGTCCACACGGTGGTGCGTATCGCAACGCCGGAACAGAAGGCGCACGCCCAAAAGCGCATGGAAGGCTGGATCAAGGACTTGAATACCCTTGCGGCGCAAGCCCATTGAGGCTTGGTGCAGCGCGGCATGAGATAATGCCGCCCATGCAAAAGAAGAAAGTCCCCAACCAGGTCCGCATCATCGGCGGCGACTGGAAGCGCACCCCCCTGCCCGTTCTGGAAGCATTGGGCCTGCGCCCGACGCCCGACCGTGTACGAGAAACCGTCTTCAACTGGATCAACCACCTGCACGATGCAGCGTGGAGCGAGACCCAGGTGCTCGACCTGTTTGCCGGCAGCGGCGCTCTCGGTTTCGAAGCTGCCAGCCGTGGCGCGGCCAAGGTCATCATGGTCGACGCCAACAGCGCCGTAGTGCGCCAGCTGGAAGCCAACCGCGAAAAGCTGAAGGCCACCAATATCGCCATCCAGCGCGGCGACGCGCTGGCAACGGCGCAATCGCTGGCCGGCCGCGGCGCCAGATTCGACCTGATTTTCCTCGATCCGCCCTACCAGCAAGGCTTGCTGGAACGTTCACTGCCGCTGTGCCGCCCATTGTTGAAAGACGGCGGCCTGGTCTATGCCGAAGCCGAAGCACCGCTGGCCCTGGAAGGCTGGGAAGTGGTGCGGGCCGACAAAGCGGGCATGGTGTATTACCACCTGCTTCAGGCATTGCCTGAAAATGAGGCATAATCCCTAATTGTATTGACGCCAAACGCATGGAGTTGCAATGGTTGTAGCAGTTTATCCGGGTACTTTCGACCCGCTGACCCGGGGTCACGAAGACCTGGTGCGCCGCGCATCGGGCCTGTTCGACACGCTGATCGTGGGCGTGGCCGACAGCCAGAACAAGCATCCTTTCTTCACCCTCGAAGAAAGGCTGGAAATTGCCAATGAAGTGCTGGGCCATTATCCAAACGTCAAGGTCGAGAGTTTTTCCGGCCTGCTGAAAGACTTCGTGCGCGAGCACGATGCACGCGTGATCGTGCGCGGCCTGCGCGCCGTGTCCGACTTCGAATTCGAATTCCAGATGGCGGGCATGAACCGCTACATGCTGCCGGATGTGGAAACGCTGTTCCTGACCCCATCCGACCAGTACCAGTTCATCTCCGGCACCATCGTGCGTGAGATTGCCGAGCTTGGCGGCGACGTGTCCAAGTTTGTTTTCCCTTCGGTGGACCGCTGGCTTCGCAAGAAGATCGCAGCCCGCAAAGGCGAGTAAGAGAGTATTGCCATGGCTTTAATGATTACCGACGACTGCATCAATTGCGACGTGTGCGAGCCCGAGTGCCCGAACGACGCAATCTACATGGGTCCGGAGATCTACGAAATTGATCCCAACAAGTGCACCGAATGCGTAGGGCACTTCGACGAACCGCAATGCCAGCAAGTCTGCCCGGTGTCCTGCATTCCATTCAATCCAGATTGGCGGGAAAGCAAGGAACAATTGTTGGCAAAATTCGAGAAGTTGCAGGCTGATAAGAGCTGATGTCTCCCCAAAAGGGTTGCCGTGCGTTATATTGCAATCAGCTACCCATACCAACGGAGACATAATGAGCATCACCCGTCGTAACGTAATAAAAAGCGCTGTTGCCGCCGCCGTCCTGGCCGCCAGCAGCTTCCCCGCATTGGCCGCCGACATCGCCGGCGTTAAATTCGCAGACACTGTCACGGTCGCTGGACACGAGCTGAAACTGAACGGCGCCGGCGTGCGCACCAAGCTCGTGTTCAAGGTCTACGCGCTGGGCTTCTACCTGCAGGACAAGAAATCCACGGTTGCCGACGTGCTGGCCGCTCCGGGCCCGCGCCGCATCCGCATCGTTGCGATGCGCGACCTGAGCTCGGACGACTTCGGCATGGCCTTCATGAAGGGCCTGAACGACAACGTCGCAGCGGAAGAGCGCACCAAGCTGCTGCCACAGACCAAAGCTTTCGGTGAGATGTTTGCCCAGTTCCCTGGGCTGAAGAAAGGTGACGAGCTGCTGGTCGACTGGACCCCGGGCGCTGGCTCCCAGGCATTCCTGAACGGTAAGAAGGTTGGGGAAACGCTGCCCGACCAGGCATTCTTCAACGCCATCATGCGTATCTGGATCGGCAACAAGCCGGTGGATTCGTCCCTGAAGCCGAAGCTGCTGTGGAATGCCGAAAAGCCGGCCTCGAATCCAACCCCTGAAACCAACTGATTTGCTGCGCTGCGGAAGGCTTACGCGCGGCAGGCCATGGCGCGCAGTTCGGCGACATGGCTAGGGGAGTCTTCCATCGAATTCAGCATACGCTTGAACATCATGGTGTCGCGCATCAGGCGACGCTGCAGGCGTTCCTCTTTGCTCAACTTTGGCTTAACGACAAGCACGGCAGCGCGGGCGATACCACGCAGCAGGGGCTTGAACACGACAGCCAGCACCAGCGCCAGGATCACCAGCGGCAGGAACTGTGCAAGTTCGATGATGTTAATGTAAGTAGACATGGCTGTTTCAATACCTATAGAATCTGTAGATACTATAGTGCGCCGCAACATATAACGCCAATTCCGTTTCTCGATAACAATTATTATTGGTGTGAATGACCGATGAGCTTTCTGACCCTCGACCTGAATCTGCTGCGCGTATTCGACGCGGTAATGACTGAGCAGAACCTGACCCGGGCTGCCGGCCACCTCGCCATGACGCAGCCGGCGGTGTCGAACGCCATCAAGCGCCTGCGCGAAAGCCTCGGCGACGATTTGCTGATCCGCACGGCCTATGGCGTCAAGCCAACCCCGCGCGCCGAGGCGCTGTGGCCCCAGGTACGCAGCGCCCTGGCCTCGCTGGAAGCGGCCGTGACGCCGGGCACCTTCGACGTCTCCAAGACCCACGCCACCTTCCGCATGGCCATGGCGGACGCAACGGCAGCGTTCTGGCTGCCCTCCCTGATGCGCTCGATCGAACGCGAAGCACCGGGCGTGAACATCCGCATGGTTCCTTTGACAACGCGCGAACCGCGGCCGATGCTTCTGCGCGGCGATATCGACCTCGCGGTCGGCTTCTTCCCAGGGGTAGCGGCGCAGCTGATGAGCGAACCGAGCTCCCCGATTCGCCACGAACGCCTGTATTCCGGTATTTACGTCGCCGTGATGCGGCGCGGCCACCCGCTGGCCAAGCAAGACCTCACGCTGGACAACTACTGCGCCGCCAACCACCTGCTGGTAAGTTTCTCCGGCCGCGCCCACGGCCTGGTGGACGAAGCGTTGGCGCAGATCCAGCGCGAACGCCGCATCCTGCTGACGGTGAACCAATTCTTCACCGCCGGCCGCGTGGTGGCGAACAGCGACCTGATCACCGTGCTTCCCAAGCACCTGATCGCCTCGACCGGCATGACCGACGCCCTGATTTACAAAGAGCTGCCCTTCCAGCTGCCGGCGGTGCACCTCGACATGCTCTGGCACGAACGCGACGCCCGCAGCCCCGCGCACAAATGGCTGCGCGGCCACCTTGAAAGCATGAACGCCGTCGCCCAGAAGACCGCCCCCGGCACCAACCCCAAGAACGACACCTACTAAAGCTACAGCCGAGCCCGTGTCCCACCGTGGGGTCACACCCGTTTTGAGACACGGGCTCAACCGGATTTTGGGGTAAATGCCTGAATCGCCCTCGAGACGGTCTTGATCGAAACGCCAAAGTGATCGGCAATTTGCTGGCGAGTGTAAGCCTTTGATTGGTGGGCTCGCGCCATGGCTTCATTTCGGTCCAAGTAATGCGCAGCGTATGTGATCAGGGGCATGACTTGCTCCTGCCTTGAATTCGTCCGTTCGGAATGCAAGCTGATGGGGTTGGTCATTCCGATTCCTGCCGCGACGAATTTTTGATACGCCTCAATTCTTTGATCGAGACCACCGCTTCCGAATTGGGATAGCAACCAGTCGGTTTCGAGCCATTGCGGCGCACTCGCTGGATTCAAATAGTAGCGATGGCTACTCCATTCCCAATCTTTTGGATCGCCAACCAGTTTCGCTCGAACCGGATTCAAGCTGATGTAACGCGCGGCTGCCAGCAAATGCTGCTCCTTTCCAATGCTTAGCGCGTGAAACCGGCCTTGGATGACATGTCCGGTCAGAACGTGCCGCTTGTTGAAATGCTGGCAGTACGTAGCGTTAAGCATGTGCATGCCATCGGAAAGATTGGCATGAATCGTTTCGATCAGCAGGTGGTAGTGATTGGGCATCAAGCAGTAAGCATGTACTTTGAACTCATGCTTTTCGACTGTGCTTGCGAGTTTATCCAGCCAGATCAAATGATCGCGCCGGTCGTGATAGATGGCGGCGCGGCGATTACCACGAGAGCTTACATGGTAGATGGCGCCGGGAAAAATTATGCGGGGTGGTCGGCTCATGCTCAAAACTTAGCATGAGCCGAAATTACGGCATCTGATTTGGATCAACGGCCGGGCCCGTGTCCCGAAACGGGTGTGACCCCATGGTGGGACACGGGCTCAGGCGTAATCAAGCCTCGAGGGTCATCAGGCTGGCGTTGCCGCCGGCGGCGGTGGTGTTGACGCACAGGGCGCGCTCGGCGATCAGGCGCCACAGCGGGATGTCGCCTTCCTCCGTCGTGTCGATGACGGAGACGATCGAGCCGTCGCGGGCTGCCAGTTCCGGGCGCAGCTTGGCGCCGAGGCTGGATTCCACCAGGGCGATCTGGAAGTCGGCCTTGGCCAGGTCCGCGGGCTTGACGGTCTGGATTGCGGACTTGACGTCGGCCGGCAGGTCTGCCGGCAGGGCGCCTTCCACTACCAATGCGCGATTGCCGGTTGCCAAGGTAGCGGCGATCTGGTTCAGCAGTACCTCGGCGTGCGTGGCGAAGCAGGCGATGTTGCCGCGTGGGACGTAGGCCAGCGTGTTACGTTCGCCAGTCGGGCCAGGCAGGGCGATCACGCTGCCCACCGGCGTCGTGCGTGCGTAGCTTTCGATATGTGCGGCGAGGCGGCTCTTGCCTTGCGCCTTAGCCCATGCGGCCAGCGAGTCGATTGCCGGTGCGCTTACACGCTCGTGGCGTTCCAGGGCGACGGCTCCGCGTTGCAGGCGCTTGAGGTACAGCGGGCCGCCGGCTTTCGGGCCGGTGCCTGATTTGCCTTCGCCGCCGAATGGCTGCACGCCGACGACGGCACCAACGATATTGCGATTCACGTAGATGTTGCCAACGTGAGCGCTGGAGGCGATGTAATCGATGGTTTCATCGATACGCGAATGCACACCCAAGGTGAGGCCGAATCCGCTGCCGTTGATTTGTTCGATCACTTTCGGCAGTTCGGAACGCTTGTAGCGGATCACGTGCATCACAGGGCCGAACACTTCCTTGGTCAGCTCGGACAGCGAGCGGATTTCGAGCACGGTCGGCGGCACGAAGGTACCTGCGTCGGCGTTCGGCACTTCGAGCGAGAAGCTGTCCTTGGCGTGTGCGCGTACTTTTTCAATATGCGACAGCAGGTTTTGCTGCGCTTCCTTGTCGATCACAGGGCCGATATCGGTTACCAGGCGGTCCGGCGAACCAATCTTCAATTCCTTCATTGCGCCTTTGAGCATCTTGATGGTCTTGTCGGCGATATCTTCCTGCAGGAAGAGCACGCGCAGCGCCGAGCAGCGCTGGCCGGCGCTGTCGAAGGCGGACGAAATGGCGTCGCCCACGACCTGTTCCGGCAGCGATGAGGAGTCGACGATCATCGCGTTCTGGCCGCCGGTTTCGGCGATCAGCGGGATGTCGACGTTTTCGGCAGCGGCGCGTTTTGCGAGTGTGCGGTTGATCAGCTGCGCCACTTCGGTGGAGCCGGTGAAGATCACGCCTTTAACGCGCGAGTCGTTGCACAGGCCGGCGCCAACTACTTCGCCGCGGCCTGGCAGGAATTGCAGTGCGGCGCGCGGCACACCCGCTTCGTGCAGCAGCTCTACCGCGCGCTGGGCGATCAGCGGGGTCTGTTCGGCAGGCTTGGCGAGAACGACGTTGCCTGCGGCAAGTGCCGCTGCCGCCTGACCGGTAAAGATCGCCAGCGGGAAGTTCCATGGGCTGATGCAGGTCACCGGGCCCAGCGCCAGCGTGTTGGTGGAACCGCGCACCTGCACCGCGTAGTAGCGCAGGAAGTCAACCGCTTCACGCACTTCGGCGATTGCGTTGGGCAACGATTTGCCGGCTTCACGCACGGCAAGTGCCATCAGTTCCAGTTTGTGGGTTTCGAACAGTTCGGCGGCGCGATCAAGGCAGGCGGCACGCTGCGACGGTTCGGTGGTTTGCCAATCCATGGCGAACTGGCTGGCTGCGTTCAGCGCGTTGTTGACGTCATCCGCAGTCGCTTCGGTCACGGAGCCGACGATGTCGTCCTTGCGGGCCGGGTTCACGATCGCTTGGGAAGGCTGGCCAGCGCTTGCGTCAACCGCCAGCCGTGGGCCGGCGGTCCAGCTGCGCGGCTGTGCCAGCGCTGCCGAGACTTCGCGCAGTACGTCTTCGTTGGACAGGTCGATACCTGCGGAGTTCTTGCGCTCGGCGCCGAACATGTCGAGCGGCAGGGCGATGCCAGTGTGCGGTACGCCGTTGAGGCTGCGCGCAACTTCGATCGGGTTGGAAATCAGCGAGTCCACCGGAATGCTTTCGTCCACGATCTGGTTCACGAACGAGGAGTTGGCGCCATTTTCCAACAGGCGGCGCACCAGGTAGGCGAGCAGCGTTTCGTGCGATCCGACCGGTGCGTAAATACGGCATGGCTTGTCCAGGTTTTCCGCGCCGACCACCTGGTCGTACAGGGTTTCGCCCATGCCGTGCAGGCATTGGAATTCATAGCCGTTGATGCCGTCGCGCTTGGCCCAGGTGTAAATCGTGGACAGGGTCTGCGCGTTGTGTGTGGCGAACTGCGGGTAAATCACGTCGGTCGCTGCCAGCAGGCGCTGGGCGCAGGCGAGGTAGGAAACGTCGGTGTAGACCTTGCGGGTGTAGACGGGATAGCCAGGCAAGCCGTCGACCTGGGCGCGTTTGATTTCTGCATCCCAGTACGCGCCCTTCACCAGGCGCACCATGAATTTTCGGCCGCTGCGCTTGGCCAGGTCGACCAGGTAGTCGATCACGAACGGGCAGCGTTTCTGGTAAGCCTGCACCACGAAGCCGATGCCTTCAAAGCCTTCCAGTTCCGGGTTGAAGGCCATCGCTTCCATCAGGTCCAGCGACAGTTCCAGGCGGTCGGCCTCTTCGGCGTCGATGTTCAAACCGATGTTGTAACCCTTGGCCAGCTTGACCAGCGCGGTGAGGCGCGGCAGCAGTTCGGACATCACGCGATCGCGCTGTGCGCGGCTGTAGCGAGGGTGCAGGGCGGACAGTTTGACCGAAATGCCAGGGCCATTGCGAATGCCGCGGCCATTCGATGCTTTCCCGATGGCGTGGATCGCCTTTTCATAGGCGGCGTAGTAGTTGGCCGCATCGGCTTCGGTCAAGGCGGCTTCGCCCAGCATGTCGTAGGAGTAGCGATAGCCGCGTGCTTCGTTGTCCTTGCCGTTCTTGATCGCTTCTTCGATGGTCTGGCCCGTGACAAACTGGTTGCCCAGCATGCGCATGGCCAGGTCGACACCTTTGCGGATCAGCGGTTCGCCGCCTTTGGCGATCAGGCTCGTAATTGCGGAACCGAGGCCTTCTTCGCTGGAAGAGCTGACCAGCTTGCCGGTAATTAGCAGGCCCCAGGTCGCGGCGTTCACGAACAACGAAGGCGATTCGCCCAGGTGCTTGCGCCAGTCGCCCTTGGAGATCTTGTCGGCAATCAGTCGGTCGGCGGTGGCGGAGTCGGGAATGCGAAGCAGCGCTTCGGCCAGGCACATCAGGGCGATGCCCTCTTCAGACGACAGCGAGAATTGATGCATCAGCGCATCCACACCGGAAGAACGGGTGCGTTTTTCACGAACCGCGGTCACCAGACGCTTGGCCAGGTACTGCGCATCTTGGGTAGTTTCCGGAGAACCGATGTTAATTTGCGACAGAAGCCATTGCACAGCAGTTTGTTCGTCGCGGCGATACGCAGCAGTGATGGCGCTGCGCAGCGGGCTCGGATCTCGCAGGATTTCTGCTTGAAGGGCGGCGAACGGAGTGGTGTTCAGATGCATGAATGTCTCTATTGGCTAGTATGTAAAAAGTCTTTTGGCACCTAAGAAAACACGCCCGGCAAACGAGGTTTGCGAGGGCGTGTTGTGCAGTGCAGCTAATGATTCGATTGTATGTCGGAATCGCTCGGATTAATTCTGGTAATACTTTGTACTAGCAATAGATAGTTTTTGGTGCGAGAATTTGACCAAATAAAATTAATCGTGGAGATGTAATGCTGGACAAGATCAGTAAGAAAATTTTGGCCGAGTTGCAGAACGATGGCCGAATTAGCAACGTTGAACTGGCTGCACGAGTGAATCTTTCACCGGCCGCCTGCCTGGAACGTGTGAGGAAATTGCACGAAGCAGGCTACATCATGGGGTATACGGCGCAGCTGAATCCACAGCTTTTGGATGTTTCGCTGCTGGTGTTTATCGAAGTCGTGCTGGATCGCACTACGCCGGAAGTGTTTGATGCCTTCAAGCATAGCGTCCAGTTGATTCCCGAAGTCCTTGAATGCCATATGGTCGCCGGCGGGTTTGATTACCTGGTCAAGGCTCGCGTGAAGGATATGGCGGCTTACCGTGAATTCCTCGGCAAGACTTTGCTGCAGAAGGGGGTTCGCGAGACCCACACTTATGCGGTGATGGAAGAAGTCAAAAACACCACCAAACTGCCGATCAAGTAAGCGATTTGCAGAAATTCTGGATGACGCCGAAGGCGTAGCGAGAGGCGACGGTTTGCACAAATTGCATGAAATCCGTCGCCGCTTCTTCATTGGCGTTGTCCGAAATCGTCCTCATGATGGCAAACGGCACTCCCAGCTCGTGACAGACTTGGGCGACTGCTGCTCCTTCCATTTCCACTGCCAATAAATCAGGCAGTGCGTCTTTCAGGCTCATCAGATGGGCCTTGTCCTTGATGAATTGGTCACCACTGCCGATCAGGCCGCGGTGTACTTGCGCATCGTTTTGCAGGAATTCGCGTGTGGCCAGGCTGAGTTTCAGGCTCAATTCGCGGTCTGTGGGAACGCGCGAGAGTCCGGTCAACGGTATTTCAAAGCGTGGGAACAGCGGGCTGGCATCAAAATCGTGTTGGGCCAGGGAATCCGCGACGACTACGTCTCCAACACGAACCCCGTAGTCTGCAGAACCGGCGACGCCGGTAAAGATGATGTGGGTAACGTTGAACTTCTCCACAAGCGTCGCAGCTGTCACAGCAGCAGCAACCTTTCCAATTCGCGATAAAACGGCCACAGAATCGATTTTCCAGAGTTTTCCGGCCGTGTACTCACGCTTACCGTGGATGAGCTTGTAGGGGCTTTCCATGGCTTCCAGTAGACCGTGTTGTTCTTCTGCCAAGGCTGAGATGATCCCGAGACGCATGCGTGAGTTGTCCTCTATTTATTTAAAGTTGTATACGAAAGGATAGTAGTAGATAGTAAACGCGACCCTGTCTGTGGATAAAGCTGTTAACATCCACAGAATCAGAAGTTTACGAATTGTAGAACTGGCTGGACAAGAACTGGGTCTAAAACGGATGAGTTCTGAACAAATTTTGTGCGTGAACTCAAAAATGGGGTTTACGCACATTCGATCCTGTGGATATTCATTGAGTTATCAACAGCTGATGCAGTTTTTCAGCTGAAATGGGTGCTCCAAAGAAGAATCCCTGCCCAAAATCGCACCCTGCTTCCATCAAAACTTCCAGCTGGCTTGCCGATTCGACTTTTTCGGCGATGACTTTGATGTCGAGCTTGTGCGCCATCGTGACAATGGCTTCACACAGGAGTTGGTTGTCGCTGAAGCTGGTATCCAGCTTGAGGAAATCGATCTGGAAACGCTTGAGGAAGTTCAGCGATGAGTAGCCATGCCCGAAATCGTCCAGGGAAATCTGGAGATTGGCGTCCCTGAGCGATTGAACGCGCTGAACAACCTCCCGGTTCGCTTCAAGCAGCAGCCCTTCGGTAACTTCGATGACCATGGAATGGGGGGACAGCGCTTGTTCGCGCAGCAATTCCAGCCAGTGTTCCACCCCGACAGCTTCATGCCGGAACTGCCAAGCCGATTTATTGACGCAGACTTTGAAGCCGTTGCCAAAGCTTGCAGCCAGGGCAGCGGCTTCCTGGAAGACCCATTCTCCGATCGAGGCAATGACGCCGGTGTTTTCAGCGACACCGATGAATTCCGCCGGTTTCAACAAACCTCGTTGCGGATGTTCCCAGCGTATCAGCGCTTCCGCCATATCGATCTTGCCAGTCGCCAGGTTACAGATCGGTTGGAAGAGGAGCCTTAACTCCTTGTTTTTCAAGGCGTTGCGCAGTTCGCTTGCAAGCTCGATGCGCATCTGGCTGGCTTCTTGCATGAAGGGGGCGAAGTAGCTGAAGCGGTTGCGGCCCTGCTGCTTGGCGAGATACATGGCCTGGTCTGCATTCTTGATGAGCTGTTCCGGTTCCTGGCCATCTTCCGGAAACAGCGAAATGCCGATGCTGCCTGAAATGTGTGCAACTTCATGCTTCAAATGAAACGGCCTGGCCAAGGAATGCAGGACTTCCTGCACGATGCGAACAACATCGCCAGGGTCTTTGAGTTCGCTGAGGATGACGGTGAATTCATCGCCTCCGAGCCTGGCAACGGTATCGGTGTTGCGCACATTCTGGATGAGGCGTTCTGCAACTTGTCTGAGCAGGATATCGCCGAAATCGTGGCCCAAAGTATCGTTGACGTGCTTGAAGCCATCCAGGTCAATGAAGATCAACGCCATCGGCAACTGGTCACGCGCTGCTTTTTTTATTTCCAAACGCAGACGTTCATTGAACATGCGCCGGTTGGGAAGGCCGGTCAAGGTATCGAAGTTGGCTTGCTTCCAGATGGCTTCTTCCGTGGCTTTTTTCTTCGTGATGTCGGTGAACAGGGCTACGTGGCGTAGCGCATTCCCTTTGTCATCGAAGACCGTATTGAAACGAAGCGATACCAGATAGTGGTCGCCATTCTTGTGTTGGTGCCAGATTTCGCCTTCCCAGTAGCCGGTGTGAGTAATGGTCTGGCGCATGCGGCTGTAAAACTTGATGTCCTGGTGAGTGGATGTCAGTTCGTACGCCAAGTGGCCGACGACTTCTTCTGCGGTATAGCCGCTGATCTGCGAAAACGCTGGATTCACGGACAAGATGCGGCCGTCGGCATCGGTGACCATCATGCCCTCGCTCGCATTTTCGTACATAAGGGTAGCGAGCTTGCTTGATTCTTCGTGGCGTTTTCTCTCGCTGATATCTTCTGCCATGACGAACAAGCCGATGACATTACCGTCTTCGTTACGGTCTGGTACGTATGTAACTGCGTCACAGCATTCTTGGCCATTCCGCTGGATGCCGCGTTCGAAATAGACGGTTTCGCCAGCGAAGGCACGCTCGAGGTGGGGCTTTGTTATTGCGTACAGTTCCGGTGACAAAACTTCTTGAAGGCTGTCGCCACTGCCGTAAATTTCGGCAAAGCGCCGATTCTTGAACGTGTAATGTTCATCGCGATTGAGGTAGGCAATCACGATAGGGAGGTTGTCGGCAATCAGGCGCAGGCGCTGTTCGCTGTTGGCCAGTTTTCGTTCGGTTTCAGTAGACGTGGCATAAAGCGTTCGGTAGCGAAGCTCGCGTTCTTCGGCAGCTGCGAAAGAACGTGACGCATAAACGATCGCTACCAGAATCAGCAGGAAAATCATGATGAGTGCGGCGCCTGCGACCAGGAACTGCCGCTGTGAAATCAGCGCGAGGCCCACATTGGAACTTCCGACAATGACAACGAGTGGAAGGTTGGGCAGTTTTCGGTAGCTGGAAATTCTTGATCGCTTATCGATTGGACTGACGGTTTCCAACG
Source organism: Pseudoduganella sp. (assembly GCA_039593355.1). Lineage (GTDB taxonomy): Bacteria > Pseudomonadota > Gammaproteobacteria > Burkholderiales > Burkholderiaceae_D > Rugamonas. The sequence continues at coordinate 17,070 of JBCNPK010000057.1, read as the reverse complement.
TGCCGATCGCCGCATTGCCGAATGCCTTGAAAACATTTGATTCGCGAATGTCCCTGTTGAAGGTCTGTTCGAACAGCGGAGCGCGGGCAATGATGTGGCCATTGGTGTGGAACAGAGTAATGGTGACATCGTCGCTCAGGCGTGAGTATTCGAAGGTCTCGGCGAGATGAGTGGCATCGATTGGCGCGACGATTACGCCGAGCAGTTCTCCCTTGTCGTTTTCAACCCGGCGGCTGAGGAAGAATAGTCGCGAATTTGAAACGCGGCCAATGGTGGGGGCACTGACAAACAATCTGTCGCCAGGAGCCAGCTGCGCCTTGAAGTAGTCGCGGTCGGCATAGTTAATGCCTTTTACGGCAATGTCGCGCGAACTGGCAACGGCAAAACCTTGAGGATCGATAAAGGTGATCCAGAAATTGCTGCCAAAACTGGCGCCGCGTGAGGATAGCAGGGCATCAACGGTCTTTAGAGGAGCGGGGGCGCTCTTGATGGCGTTTGCAAAGCCAAGAAGAGCAATGTCAGCCAATTGGATGGAGCTCAAGACCTGGGCTTCGATAGCGCGAGCGTAATGTTGGGTCTGTTGGCGGATGGCCTGTTCCCGGTCGCGGGCGGAAGAAAGCAGCTGCCAGGCGACGACTGCCGTGGCGAGCAGGGCGAGCATGGTCATGGTGACGAGCAATCGCCGGCGAAAACGTCGATAGGCGTCAGAAGTCGACAAGAGCTCCTCCAGGCAGGATTGCATGGAACAACTTGCTCGTTCAGTATAGGTTGCGAGTTTTGTTTACGTTAGATTAGTGTGTATACAAAGTAGTAGTGGTTGTTAACAACCTCGACTTTCTGTGGATAAGTGCACCTTGCGGAGAAAAATCAGGGGTTTACGGGCTGTATAAGCGGGCGCGTAAACCTTGAATGGACTGAGAACTGTTTTTGGACAATTTCCGGCCGTTTTCTGGAAGTCTTGTTTACTCACAAACGATGCCTGTGGATATTCATAGCGTTATCCACAGCTTTGAGAGGGAAGTAAATGGGTTTGAAGGCAATTTTTCCTATTCCGATCATCCAGGGACCAATGGCTGGCGGAGCCAATACGCCAGCAATGGTCGCTGCGGTGTCCGAGGCTGGCGGGCTTGGTTCTTTTGGGGCTTCCATGCTGTCGCTGGAAGCAATCCGCGCTCAAGTTGCCGAAACGAGGCGCCTGACTTCGAAGCCCTTCATGCTCAATTTTTTCGTGCAGGGCATTCCTTCGCCATCGCAGGATGAGGTGGATCGGGCAATCGGTTTGTTGCGGCCCGTCTGGAGTTCACTCGGTTGGCCGGAATTGCCCAAGCCAGCGCGCTGGTGTGAAGACTTTGCCGCCCAATTCGAACTTTTGCTTGAACTGAAGCCGGCCGTGGCCAGTTTTACGTTCGACATTCTGTCGCAGGCCCAGGTAAAGCGGCTGCGGGATGCAGGGATTTTCGTCATCGGCACCGTCACAACGGTTGAAGAAGCCTTGGCCTGGCAGGATGCGGGCGCCGATGCGCTTGTCGCCTCAGGCATTGAGGCGGGCGGGCATCGCGGCACTTTCATCGGCGAGCAATCGGCTGCCACGCTTGGCGCCGAAGCTTTGTTGGCCGCCGTGCTCCAGGCGGTAAAGATTCCCGTGATTTCGGCGGGGAACATCATGACTGGTTCCGATATCCGCGAGCGCCTTGCGTTGGGTGCTGCAGCCGTGCAAATGGGAACTGCTTTCCTGGTGACCTACGAATCGGGTATCCCACAGGCGTACAAAGACCGGCTGCTCGGCGTTGAAGGCAACACGACGCGCTTGACGCGCGCTATTACTGGACGTTATGCGCGCGGCGTCGAGAACCGGTTCATGCGCCAGATGGAGCTGGTGGAGGCCGAGGTGCCAGCTTATCCCGTACAGAATGCGCTGACCGGAAGTATCCGGGCGGAGGCGGCCAGGCGCGGTGATCCGGAATTGATGTCGTTGTGGGCCGGTACAGGTGTAGCAAGATCGCGCGCCATGCCGGTGAAGAAGTTGATGGAAACACTGATAGCAGAAATCGACCAAACCTGACCAGGAGCGCGCTTGGAATCTGCAGGCCAGTTTGACTACATCATCGTGGGCGCAGGGACAGCGGGCTGTGTGCTCGCCAATCGCCTTACCCAAAATTCGAAGAACCAGGTTTTGCTGATTGAAGCGGGAGGAAAAGACGATTACGTCTGGATCCATATCCCGGTTGGCTATCTTCACTGCATCAATAATCCCCGAACTGATTGGCTGTTTCGTACCGAAGCGGATGAGGGACTGGGCGGCCGCAGTCTGATTTATCCGCGCGGTAAAGTCCTCGGCGGCAGTTCGTCGATCAACGGCATGATTTACATGCGCGGTCAATCAAACGACTATGACCAATGGGCGGAAATGTGCGGCGACCCAAGCTGGCGCTGGTCGGAAGTCCTGCCCTTGTTTCGCAAGAGTGAAGACCATCATGCCGGCGCCACGGACTTCCATGGCGCCGGCGGCGAATGGCGCGTTGAAAAGCAGCGCCTGCGCTGGGACATCCTCGACGCTTTCCGCGATGCGGCCGAACAGACTGGGATCCCGAAGATCGAAGACTTTAACCGCGGCGATAATTTCGGTTGCGCGTATTTCGAGGTGAACCAGAAGCGCGGCATTCGCTGGAACACGGCCAAGGCCTTCCTGCGCGCTGCTACTGCGCGTCCTAACCTGACCCTGATGACCGGCTGCCACGTTGAGAAACTCGTGCTGGAAGAGGGCGTCTGCAAAGGCGTGATTTTCACCGGAGGCGGGACGCGTTGGAATGCAGAGGCGCGCGAGACGCTGCTGGCTGCCGGCGCAATCGGCACACCGCAAATCCTGCAACTGTCCGGCATCGGACCAGCCGAAGTGCTGGCGCAGGCAGGAGTGCCGCCCTTGCATGATTTGCCTGGCGTCGGTGCGAACTTGCAGGATCACCTGCAGCTGCGCATGGTGTTCAAAGTCGAGGGGGCGCGGACGCTGAATACGCTGGCTTCGAGCTGGTTCGGCAAGGCGCGCATCGGACTGGAATATGCACTGTTCCAGAGCGGTCCAATGTCGATGGCGCCTTCGCAAATGGGCGCCTTTGCGCGTTCAGGTCCGGAGCATCTAACGCCGAACCTGGAATATCACGTGCAGCCCTTGTCGCTTGAACGCTTTGGCGAACCGCTGCATGACTTCCCTGCTTTCACCGCCAGCGTTTGCAACCTGCGCCCGACGTCGCGTGGCCATGTCCGGATTGCTTCCGCCGATTCCTATGCGCCGCCGAAGATCACGCCGATGTACTTGAGTACCGACGAAGACCGGCGGGTCGCCGCGGCGGCGCTGAACCTCACGCGCAAGATCGTTGCGGCGCCGGCGCTGGCGAAATACAGGCCGCAAGAATGCAAACCCGGTGTGCATTTTCGCACTGACGAGGAGCTGACCGAGGCGGCGGGCTCCATCGGCACCACGATTTTCCACCCTGTCGGCACCTGCAAAATGGGGCGTGCGGACGACGTCTCGGCTGTGGTTGACAGTGAATTGCGGGTTCGCGGTGTGCGCGGCTTGCGCATTGCCGACGCATCGGTGATGCCCACCATTACTTCCGGTAATACGAATTCCCCGGTGATCATGATTGCCGAAAAGGCAGCGTTGTTGTGTATGATCTAGCCAAACCAGGGAGACACGATGTCCGACTTCATCTTGGAAACAAAAGGTTTGACCAAGGAGTTCAAGGGATTCACAGCTGTCGCCAACGTGGACTTGAAAGTCCAGCGTGGGCATATCCACGCCTTGATCGGTCCGAACGGCGCCGGCAAGACGACCTGCTTCAACCTGCTCACCAAATTCCTGGTGCCGACATCGGGCCAGATTCTCTTTAACGGCAAGGACATCACGACCCACAAGCCGGCGCAGATTGCGCGCATGGGCGTGATTCGCTCCTTCCAGATTTCAGCAGTCTTTCCCCACCTGACCGTGCTGGAAAACGTGCGCATCGGCCTGCAGCGCAAGCTTGGAACGACGTTCCATTTCTGGCGTAGCGAACGCACGCTGGACCAACTGAACGGCCGTGCGATGGAACTGCTGGCCGAAGTCGACCTGGCTTCCTTCGCAGACACGGTGACAGTCGATATGCCGTATGGCCGCAAGCGCGCCTTGGAGATCGCCACCACGCTGGCGATGGAACCGGAGTTGATGCTGCTCGATGAACCGACCCAAGGCATGGGCCACGAAGACGTGCACCGCGTGACGGAATTGATCAAGAAGGTTTCGTCCGGGCGCACCATCCTGATGGTCGAACACAATATGAGCGTAGTCTCCGGCATTTGTGACTGGATCTCCGTACTGCAGCGCGGCTCGGTCCTCGCGGAGGGCCCGTACGCGGAAGTATCGAGTAATCCACAGGTGATGGAAGCCTATATGGGGAGCGAGGCATGACGGCCGCGCTGGAGATCAGCCAGCTGCAGGCCTGGTACGGCGAGTCGCACATCCTGCACGATGTGAACCTGACCGTGAATCCAGGCGAAGTTGTCACGCTGCTGGGGCGCAATGGCGCCGGCCGTACGACGACGCTGCGCGCCATCATGGGCCTGACCGGAGCGCGCAAGGGTTCGATCCGCATCAACGGTCAAGAGGCGATAGGCTTGGCTACACACAAGGTGGCCCACCTCGGCGTCGGCTACTGCCCGGAAGAGCGCGGGATCTTTGCCTCGCTCACCACAGAGGAAAACCTGATGCTGCCGCCGGCGCTGAAAACGGGGCAGGGTATGTCGATCGAAGAAATCTACGAGATGTTCCCTAACCTGGAAGAGCGCCGCAGCAGCCAGGGTACGCGCCTGTCGGGTGGCGAGCAGCAGATGCTGGCCGTGGCGCGCATCCTGCGCACGGGCGCGCGCCTGCTGCTGCTGGACGAAATCTCGGAAGGCCTGGCGCCGGTAATCGTGCAAGGCCTGGCGCGCATGATCCGCACGCTCAAAGCCAAGGGATACACGATCGTGATGGTCGAACAGAATTTCCGCTTCGCGGCACCGCTCGCGGACCGGTTTTATGTCATGGAACACGGACGGATTGTTGAGAGTTTTGCGTCATCGGAACTGGATGCCCGCATGCCGGTGTTGACCGAGCTGCTGGGTGTTTGAATATTCAAAACTGAAACGGAGACAACATGAAACGCAAAGTCATCGCCCTTGCAGCATCCCTGTGCGCATTCGGCAGCGCGCACGCCCAGATTTCCGGTGACACCATCAAGATCGGCTTCATCACCGATATGTCCGGCGTGTATTCTGATATCGACGGGCAGGGCGGCGCGGAAGCGATCAGGATGGCGATTGCCGATGCGGGCGGAGCGATTAACGGCAAGAAGATTGAATTCGTCTTTGCCGACCACCAGAACAAGGCCGATATCGCAGCCTCGAAGGCGCGCGAATGGTTCGACCAGCAGGGCGTCGATATGCTGATCGGCGGCACGAATTCCGGTGCCAACCTCGCGATGGCCAAAGTTGCGGCCGACAAGAAGAAGATCTTCATGGTGATCGGCGCAGGCTCCTCGCGCCTGACCAATGAGGAATGCACGCCCTACACCGTGCACTACGCCTATGACACGGTCGCGCTGGCGCGCGGCACCGGCAGCACGATCGTCAAGCAGGGCGGCAAGAACTGGTACTTCCTCACCGCCGATTACGCCTTTGGCCACTCGCTGGAAAAGGACACGACCGATGTCGTGACCAAGTCCGGCGGCAAGGTGCTTGGCAGCGTGCGCCACCCCTTCCCTGGCACGGACTTTTCGTCTTTCCTGATGCAGGCTTCCTCGTCGGGCGCGCAGGTGCTTGGCCTGGCCAACGCGGGCGGCGACTTTATCAATTCGGTCAAGGCCGCCAATGAATTCGGCGTTGCCAAGAAAATGAAGATGGCCGGCCTGCTGGTGTTCATCAACGACATCCACTCCCTCGGCCTGAACGCGACCGCCGGCATGTACCTGACCGATGGCTGGTACTGGGACATGAACGACCAGACCAGGGCCTGGTCCAAGCGCTACTTCGCCAAGATGAAGAAGGAGCCTTCGATGCTGCAGGCCGGCGACTACTCCGCCGCGTCGCAATACCTCGCTGCGGTGAAGGCTGTTGGTAGCGACGATTCCGACAAGGTGATGGCCAAGCTGAAGTCGACCGTGATCAAGGACGTGTTCACCAACCATGGCGTGATCCGCCCGGACGGCCGCATGGTGCACGACATGTACCTGATGGAGGTGAAGAAGCAATCGGACTCCAAGTATCCATGGGATTACTACAAGATCGCCGCCACGATTCCGGGCGATCAGGCCTATATGTCCAAGGCCGAAAGCAAGTGCGCCCTGTGGAAGTAAGCTAGATGGAGATCTTCGGCCGCCCGCTACCGATGCTGATGTCCCAGCTTTTGCTGGGCCTCGTCAACGGCTCTTTTTACGCCATGCTGTCCCTCGGCCTCGCCGTGATTTTTGGCCTGCTGAATGTGATCAATTTCGCGCACGGCGCCTTGTACATGATGGGCGCCTTCCTCGCGTGGATCGGCATGACTTACTTCGGCTTGAGCTATTGGAGCATGCTGGTGCTGGCGCCGTTGATCGTTGGCCTGCTGGGCGTAGTGATCGAAAGGACCATGCTGCGCTGGTTGTACAAACTCGACCACCTTTACGGGCTGTTGCTGACCTTCGGGCTCACCCTGCTGATCGAAGGCGCTTTCCGCTCGTTTTACGGGGTCTCAGGGCAGCCGTTTGAAACTCCCGAGGCCCTGCAGGGGGCAACGGACCTCGGCTTCATGGTGATGCCGAATTACCGCGCCTGGGTGGTGTTGGCTTCGTTGGTGGTTTGCCTGGCGACCTGGTTTGTGATCGAGAAGACCAAATTGGGCGCCTACCTGCGCGCCGGCACCGAGAACCCGAAGCTGGTGGAAGCCTTCGGCGTGAACGTCCCGCTGATGGTGACGCTCACCTACGGCTTCGGCGTCGCTTTGGCGGGCTTTGCAGGCGTTCTGGCGGCGCCAATCCAGCAGGTGACCCCCTTGATGGGGGCGAACCTGATCATCATCGTATTCGCCGTTGTGGTGATCGGGGGGATGGGCTCGATCCTGGGCTCGATCGTGACCGGCCTTGCGCTCGGCGTGATCGAAGGGCTGACCAAAGTGTTCTATCCCGAATTTGCCAACACTGTGGTGTTTTTGGTGATGGTCATCATCCTATTGCTGCGCCCCGCCGGCCTGTTCGGGAAGGAAAAGTAAATGAACAAGAAGCTGGGCTACTCCATCGCTTTGCTGCTGGCGCTGGGCGCGCCGTTTGTCGGGTATCCCGTCCTGTTGATGAAGCTTCTGTGCTTCGCGCTGTTTGCTTGCGCGTTTAATCTGCTGATCGGGTTCACGGGCTTGCTCTCCTTTGGCCATGCCGCCTTCTTTGGGGCGGCGGGCTATGTGGCCGGCAACGCGATGAAGAACTGGGGGCTGCCGTTTGAACTGAGCCTGCTTGCCGCGGTGCTGACCGGCGCTTTCATCGGCTTGGTGATGGGCGGCCTCGCGATCCGGCGCCAGGGCATTTACTTCTCGATGATTACGCTGGCGCTGGCGCAAATGGTGTATTTCGGTGCCCTGCGCTTTACCGATTTCACCGGCGGCGAGGACGGCTTACAGGGTATCCCGCGCGGCAAGCTGCTTGGGGTGGTGGACCTCGGCAACGACCTGGCGATGTACTACGTCGTGCTGGCGATTTTCATCGCCGGCTTTGCGCTGATTATGCGCACGGTGCACTCGCCATTCGGGCAGACGCTGAAAGCTATCAAGGAAAACGAACCGCGCGCGATCTCGCTCGGTTACGACGTGGACAAGTATAAGTTGATGGCCTTTGTGCTGTCCGGCTCACTGGCCTCCCTGGCCGGCGCTACGAAATCGATCGTGCTTGGCTTTGAAACGCTGACCGATGTGCACTGGGCCATGTCCGGACTGGTGATCCTGATGACGCTTGTCGGCGGCATGGGTACCCTGGTTGGGCCGATCATCGGCGCGATCCTGATCATCTCGCTGGAAAACAAGCTGGGCGACTTCGGCACGATGATGGCCAGCGCGACGGGCATTGAGTGGTTCACGACGCTCGGTGAGGCTGTCAGCCTTGTCACAGGACTGATTTTTGTTGCTTGTGTGTTGCTCTTCCGTCGAGGCATCGTCGGCGAGTTCATGGCCCGTTTTAGTTTGCGGACTTGAGGCGCGCAGTTTCTACCCAACCCGCGGCGACTTTCGCAGTCTTTGGATGGACATAGGCAACCAGGGTGTAGCGGCCGTGTGCGCGTGAAGCTTCCAGCCGGTCGCCAGGCACGACGAAGGTACCTGCGATTGCGCAGCTTGGGTCCGGCGCCGAATAGAACTGCAAGCGACCTTCACCAGTGGCTGTCGTATGTCCAGCTGGCTGCGATTTGGTTCGTCTTCCGGATTCAAGGGCTTGTTCGTGCCTGGTGTAGCACGCTTCTGAGGCAGGGGGCAGTTCGGCGATCCTGCCATCTCGCCACATCAATTGTTCGACTTTGGCTCCCACGGTACGGCGCAGGTAAATCACGGGGTTTGCGCCTGCCAGATTGACTCCAGCGAGATCTGTGCAATCGCCAAATTCCGGTGATGCCTGGACAGTGCCGTTAGCCTGGATGCTGATCAGGCGGTAACTGTTGTGGCAGTTCAAGCCTGGTTTCCAGGATTTGATCACCAGGAAATCCTGGCTGGTTTCAGGGATCACGTGGTAGATCGCTGCTTCGTCCGCCTCGCTGACGGTGAGGACATTTCGGCCTTTGTGGATGACGGCAGGTTTTCCCGCAATGTAGCGAATCTCGGTGTGTCCATAGCGCCCGTCGATACCGTCGGCTGCAATCGCCGGTCCGGATAACAGAAGTGCGGTGAAAATTGATAGGGAGCGGGGCGCCATGCAAAGTTCAGCGTCATCAAGGGAACGCGGATTATAGCGTTCCTGGCAAGGCGCTTCAGAGGGCGAGTTGATAGATGGCGTAGGCGTCTTCGCGGGAAACGGGGCGCGGGTTGTTGCCGAGAAGGCGGGTTTGCTTCATGGCGTCTTCGGCAAGCAAGTCGAGGTCGGTTTCCGTGATGCCGACCTGGCGCAGGGTGCGCGGCAGTCCCGTGATGGTGGCAAATTGTTGCATTGCAACAGCGAGTGCTTCGGCGCGGGCTTCCGTGCTTCCCTCGGCATGGGGAACGACGATGGTCGCCAGCTCTGCGTATTGCTCAGCGCAAGCTGGTGTATTGAAGCGCAAAACATGCGGCAGGACGAGGGAGTTCGACAGTCCGTGTGGGACATGGAAGATGCCACCGATGGGATAGGCAAGTGCGTGCACCGCTGCGACCGGCGCGTTGGCAAAGGCCTGCCCTGCGAGCATTGCGCCGAGCAGCATGGCCTGCCGGGCCGCCAGGTCCTGGCCGTTTTCGCAGGCCCGGATCAGGTGGCGGGACAGCAGGCTTAATGCTTGGCGGGCCAGGTTGTCCGACAAGGGGTTCTTTTTGTGCTTGCTGGTGTATGCCTCGATGGCGTGAACCATGGCGTCGATCCCGGTTGCAGCGGTTACGGCGGCGGGCAGTCCGAGTGTGAGCTCGGCATCGAGAATGGCCAGATCGGCGTAAAGCTGCGGCGACACGATGCCCATCTTGCTGGTTGCGCCGGTAGTAACAATGGAGATGTTCGTTACTTCGGAACCGGTGCCGGCAGTTGTCGGGATCTGGACGAGCGGTAGCCTCGTGCTGTGTACATTGCCGATGCCATAGATCTCGGACAGGGATTGCTGGCTGGCGGTGAGCACCGCAACTACTTTGGCTACATCCATCGAGCTGCCACCGCCGAGGCCGATCACCAATTCCGTGTTGTGCTGGCGGGCGAGGGCGAGGGCGTCCTCGATGACTTGTTCGGGTGGATCGGGAAGCACATCGGCAAATTGTTCCACGTGAAACATTGCCTGGCGTAGGCCGGCAATGGGAGCTTCGGCGAGGCCCGTGCGCAGGAACCCCTGGTCGGTGATCAGCAGCACGCGGTGGACGCCAGGAAAACGGGCCCGAAGTTCTTGGCCCAACTCCTTTGCAGCGCCCGGCGCGGACAGGATTGTCGGAACGGTAGCGAAGCTGAACGAGGACGATGTACTCATGGGGAAAGCTTACACCAGCTACCAGCGCCCTGCTCAGTTCCCCCGTACAATATGTCGTTTCCGAAATGGCTGGGGCGGGGTAATGGTTGAGTATGGGTTGTTGGCTGGTGCTGCATTCGCGGCCGGTTTTGTGGATGCGGTTGTGGGTGGCGGCGGCCTGATCCAGATTCCTGCTTTGTTTTCCACGATGGCCGGAACGTCCCCGGCGACGCTGCTTGGCACGAACAAGGTGGCGAGTGTTTTCGGCACCAGCGCTGCGGCTGTCAACTATGCGCGCCGTACGCACATCGCCTGGTCGACTGTGGCGCCGGCGGCGATCGCGGCATTCCTGTTCGCCTTCTGCGGCGCATACACCGTTACCAGGATCCCACCTGATTTCCTGCGGGGGGTGTTGCCATTCGTGTTGATGGCGGTGGCCGGCTACACTTTCTATCGTAAAGACCTCGGTAGTGTCCATGCTCCGCTGCACACTGGCACCAAGGAGCGGGTGCTGGCCATCCTGGTGGGGGCGGGCATTGGTTTCTACGATGGCTTCTTCGGGCCGGGCACCGGCAGCTTCCTCGTCTTCCTGTTCGTGCGAAGCTTTGGCTTCGACTTTTTGGGCGCATCGGCTGCGGCGAAAGTGGTGAACGTGGCCTGCAACCTGGCGGCGATCCTGCTGTTTGGAATTACCGGGCATATTATTTGGCAACTGGGGTTGATGATGGCCGTCTGCCAGGTCGTCGGTTCCGTTCTTGGTACCAAGCTCGCGTTAAAGCACGGCAGTGAGTTTGTGCGGCGGCTGTTCCTGGTGGTAGTGGTCCTGTTGATCATCAAGACGGGCTATGACGCATGGTTTAAGTGATAGTGTTTCACGTGAAACAAGATGGGGACGTAACCAAAAAAGGGGTACGTCCCCTTTTTATTTGTTTCACGTGAAACATTGCGATCAAAAAAATCCTGCCCAAAAAATTCGCACGGTCGAAAAAACTTTATAATTCAGTTCGATCCCCAGCTTTTCCCCATTTTTACCATGTTATTTCCTACTGAATTCGACGTTATCGTTGTCGGCGGTGGTCACGCCGGTACCGAGGCGGCCCTCGCTTCTGCCCGTATGGGACAGAAGACTCTCCTGTTGACTCACAACATTGAGACGCTGGGACAGATGTCGTGCAACCCATCCATTGGCGGCATCGGCAAAGGCCACCTCGTCAAAGAGGTCGACGCCATGGGCGGTGCCATGGCCATCGCTACCGATGAGTCGGGCATCCAGTTCCGTATCCTGAATTCGTCCAAAGGCCCTGCCGTGCGCGCGACTCGCGCCCAGGCCGACCGCATCCTGTACAAGGCCGCCATCCGTCATCGGCTGGAGAACCAGCCCAACCTGTGGCTGTTCCAGCAGGCGGTGGACGACCTGATGGTGGAGGGCGACCGCGTCGTTGGCGCTGTCACCCAGATTGGCTTGAAGTTCCTGGGCCGCGCCGTCGTCTTGACCGCCGGTACTTTCCTGGACGGTAAGATCCACGTCGGCTTGCAGAATTTCTCGGCCGGCCGCGCCGGTGATCCTCCCGCGATTTCGCTGTCGGCGCGCCTGAAAGAATTGAAGCTGCCGCAAGGCCGCCTGAAGACCGGCACGCCACCCCGCATCGACGGCCGCAGCATCGACTTCTCGCAAATGACCGAACAGCCGGGCGACCTGGACCCAGTGCCAGTGTTCTCGGTGATGGGCAATGCTTCGATGCATCCGCAGCAGCTGCCGTGCTGGGTTACCCATACCAACCAGAAAACCCACGACATTATTCGTGGCGGCCTGGACCGTAGCCCGATGTACACTGGTGTGATCGAGGGTGTCGGCCCGCGCTATTGCCCGTCGATTGAAGACAAGATTCACCGCTTCTCGGCCAAGGAATCGCACCAGATTTTCCTGGAGCCGGAAGGCTTGACCACCCACGAGTTCTATCCGAACGGCATCTCGACCAGCCTGCCATTCGACGTGCAGATCGAACTGGTGCGTTCGATGAAGGGCCTGGAAAACGCACACATCCTGCGTCCGGGCTACGCCATCGAGTACGACTATTTCGACCCGCGCGGCCTGAAGGCTTCGCTGGAGACCAAGGCGATCAACGGTCTGTTCTTCGCCGGCCAGATCAATGGCACCACCGGTTACGAAGAAGCGGCCGCGCAAGGCATGCTGGCCGGGATCAACGCCGCCCTGCAAACCAAGGGCGAAGAGGCCTGGACTCCGGCTCGCTCCGAAGCCTACCTTGGCGTGCTGGTCGACGACCTGGTCACCCAGGGTGTGCAGGAGCCGTACCGCATGTTCACCAGCCGCGCGGAGTATCGCCTGAGCCTGCGTGAAGACAACGCTGACATGCGCCTGACAGAAATCGGGCGTAAGCTGGGTGTCGTGGGTGATGCGCAGTGGGAGGCGTTTGACCGCAAACGCGAGGCGGTGGCGCAGGAACTGGAGCGATTGAAATCGACTTGGGTCAACCCGCGCATCCTGGCGGCGGCCGAATCCGAGCGCGTGATTGGCCAGGCCATCGAACGCGAATATTCGCTGGCTGACCTGCTGCGCCGTCCGGGTGTCGGTTATGAAAAGTTGATGAGCATGACAGGCACCGAAGGCCAGCCGCTGGCCGGCCCAGGCGTCACCGACGAGGCAGTGAAGGAGCAGATCGAAATCACCCTGAAATACTCAGGCTATATCGATCGCCAGCTGCGCGAAGTCGAGCGTCATGAGCACTACGAAAACCTGAAGCTGCCTGAAGGCTTCAACTACGCTGAGATCACGGCGCTGTCGATGGAAGTGCGCCAGAAACTGCAGAAGCATCGCCCTGAAACCCTGGGCCAGGCTTCGCGTATTTCGGGCGTGACCCCGGCGGCAATTTCGCTGCTGCTGGTCCACCTGAAGAAAGCCGGCTACGGCGGTTTCGTGACGCTGAAAGACGAGGCGGCTTGATGGCGGTGTTTGATCGCGCCGCGCTGGCGCAGGTATTGAAGAATGGTGTCGAAAAGCTGGACCTGGGCCTGAGCGAAGCACAGCAGGAAAAACTGCTGGACTACCTGGCGCTGCTGAATAAGTGGAACAAGGTGTACAACCTGACGGCCGTGCGCGACCCGATGGAAATGATGACCCTGCACGTCCTGGATTCGCTGGCCGCTGTGCCGGCATTCAAGGATGCGCAGAATGTGCTGGATGTTGGGGCAGGGGGTGGATTGCCGGGCGTGGTTCTCGCCATTGCAAGGCCTGAGATGAAAGTGTCGATGATCGACATCGTCCACAAGAAGACGGCCTTCCTGAACCAGGTGAAAGCAGAGCTGGAACTGAGCAACGTAACGGTGTACACGAAGAAGGTGCAGGAACTGCAGGTCAAGACGCCCTACGACGTCATCACCTCGCGCGCCTTCGCGGACCTCAGCGATTTTGTGAACTGGTCCGGACACCTCCTGGCAGAGGGCGGGCGTTTCATAGCCCTGAAAGGCACGGCGCCGGCAGAGGAGCGGGAGCGGCTGCCAGACCCATGGAAAGTGAACGAGCTACAGCCTTTGCAAGTACCAGGACTGGACGCACAGCGTCATCTGGTTTTCATCGGCAGGGCATAACACTATAAACGGTATAAATAATATTAATCGTTTATACGAGATAAATAGTATAAACGGTTTAAACAATATAAAATATTTCGACCATACATGGCCAAAATTTTCTGTGTAGCAAATCAAAAAGGCGGCGTCGGTAAGACTACCACGACTGTGAACCTGGCCGCCGGCCTGGCCAAACTTAATCAACGAGTGTTGCTCGTTGACCTCGACCCTCAGGGTAACGCGACAATGGGCGCGGGGATCAACAAGGCGACGCTTAAAGCTTCCACTTATGAAGTCTTGCTCGGCACTGCCGACGTGGCGACCGCGCGCGTGCGCTCGGAAGCGGGCGGCTTTGATGTGCTGCCCGCCAACCGCGAATTGGCCGGCGCCGAAGTCGAGATGGTGGAGCTGGAGAACCGCGAACGCCGCTTGCGCGACGCACTGGCTCTGGTAGCCAAAGACTATGACTTCATGCTAATCGATTGCCCTCCTGCGCTGTCGATGCTGACGCTGAACGGTCTGTGTGCGGCGCACGGTGTGATCATCCCTATGCAGTGTGAGTATTACGCGCTGGAAGGTTTGTCGGACCTGGTCAATACGATCAAGAAGGTGCATGCCAACCTGAATCCGGACCTGAAGATCATCGGCTTGCTGCGCGTGATGTTCGACCCGCGCATGACGCTCTCGCAGCAAGTGTCGGCACAGCTGGAGCAGCACTTCGGCGACAAAGTATTCAAGACCATCATCCCGCGCAATGTGCGCCTGGCCGAAGCGCCTTCGTACGGCATGCCGGGCGTGACGTTCGACCCGGCGTCGAAGGGGGCGCAAGCGTATATCGCTTTCGGCGCTGAGATGGTTAAACGTATCAAGAAAATGTAATCAACGATGGCAACTAAAAAAATGAAAGGCCTCGGCCGCGGCCTCGACGCGCTGCTCGGCGGTGACGAAGACCCGTCCAATCCAACTTCGCATCCGACTCCGTCGGAAATGGCGGTGCAATTCCTGCAAGCCGGTAAGTACCAGCCGCGCACCCAGATGGACGAGGGTGGTCTGGCGGAACTGGCTTCGTCGATCAAGACTCAGGGCATTATCCAGCCGCTGCTGGTGCGTCCGGTGGGGATCGACAAGGCGAGTGGGCATGTCAAATACGAGATCATCGCGGGTGAGCGCCGTTTCCGTGCAGCGCAGCTGGCTGGGCTGGAGACTGTGCCGGTCCTGGTGAAGGACGTGGACGACACGACCGCGGCCGCAATGGCCCTGATCGAGAACATCCAGCGCGAGGATTTGAACCCGCTGGAAGAGGCGCAGGGTATTCATCGCCTGATCACGGATTTTTCGTTCACCCATGAGCAAGCCGCCCAAGCAGTTGGACGGTCGCGCTCGGCGGTTTCCAATTTGCTGCGTTTGCTGAACCTGGCAGAGCCGGTGCAGACCATGCTGATGGCCGGCGATATTGATATGGGGCATGCGCGGGCCTTGTTGGCTGTCGATGCGGCATCACAAATTGCCCTGGCGAATGTTGTTGTAGCGAAACGACTGTCGGTGCGCGAGACGGAGAAACTTGTCCACAACCATATGGAAGAGGCGAAGGCAAAGCCGACGGCTCGCGCCAAAGAGAAATCCGGCGACATCAAACGCCTGGAGGAGGAGCTGTCCGACACCCTGGCGACCTCCGTGGTGTTCAAGATGGGTGCCAAGGGCCGCGGCCAGATGATTATCGATTTCGCCGATCTCGATATCCTCGATGGGGTGATTGCGCGTCTGCGCGGCTAAACCCGGTAAACCCGGGTACGACCCAAGGGTCGGCCCCCTCCACTGCACGCTGCGCAGACAGGGTCAGACCCTTGGGTCTGACCCTGCCGTACAGGGTTTCGATTACCCCGCAAGTAATCGCCAAATGCCTACCTTTTCAGCAGAATAAGTTGTTGTTAGGGGGCGTTTTTGCGATGCACCATGTTTGACCTCGATGATGTAAACAAACTATAATCCCGTGTCTTTGGGTCTAAAGGAAGTGCGGCAAGTGAGTGATTCTTCGAGAAGTATCGCCTGGCCAGTTTTCCGAGTAGTTGCCCTGCAGTTAACAATCGCCGTCCTCTTTTCCGCTACCGTGGCGCTTTTCGCCGGGGTGGAGAAAGGCTGGTCCGCAGCCGTGGGCGGCGGTATGGCAGTGATCGGTAGCCTTGTGTATGCGCTGATGGTAATGCGCGGCACCGATGATGCAAAGAAAGCATTTCGGACGCACTTCCGCGCCGAGATGCTGAAGGTATTTGTAACGGCAGTGCTGTTTATTTGTGCACTGGTGCTGTTTAAGTCAGCCGCCTGGTTGTGGCTGATCCTAGGATTCGTAGTGGCAACCCTGGCTTATTGGCTGTCGCTGCTCAAGATTTAATCATTAAAAATTCGGACCTATGACTACTGAACACGCTTCGGGCGGCCACGCGGCCCCGGCTAACGCCACAGAGTACATCCAGCACCACCTGACCCATAACAGCCTGACGCCAGCCGACGTCGCGCACGGTACCCTGAACCTGGATACCTTCTGGATCTCCCTGATCCTGGGCTTCGTTTTCCTGGGCATGTTTTACATGGCTTCCCGCCGCGCCACCGCTGGCGTGCCAGGCAAGCTGCAAAACTTCGTTGAATGGGTCATGGAACTGGTGAATGACACCGTCAATTCCGCCTTCCACGCCAAATCCAAGGTTATCGCGCCGCTGGCCATCACCATCTTCGTATGGGTGTGGCTGATGAACGCCATGGACTTCCTGCCGGTCGACCTGCTGCCTAAGCTGCTGAGCTTCTTCGGCGTCAACTACCTGCGCGTTGTTCCAACCGCTGACGTGAACCACACCTTCGGCATGTCGTTCGGCGTCCTGATCTGCATTATCGGCTTCTCGATCTCGGCCAAGGGCCTGGGCGGCTGGGGCAAAGAGCTGTTCACCGCTCCATTCCACGCTCACGGCACCGTTGCCACCATCCTGCTGGCTCCAGTGAACTTCATCTTCCAGATGCTGGAACTGTTCGCTAAGCCGATCTCGCTGTCGCTGCGACTGTTCGGCAACATGTACGCCGGCGAACTGATCTTCATCCTGATCGCGCTGCTGCCATGGTGGGCACAGTGGCTGCTGGGCGGTCCATGGGCAATCTTCCACATTCTGGTTGTGACTCTGCAAGCGTTTGTGTTTATGGCGTTGACGGTTGTGTACCTGGCCCTCGCGGTTGAAAAGCACTAATCAGCAACTTATTCGTAGTATTTGGTTTTAGTTTTTTGGTATTTTCGTTTTTTTAAATTAGGAGAAATCTAATGCAAGCTCTGATCGCACAAGTACAAAGCATGACCGTTCTGGCCGT
>JBCNPK010000056.1:0-37305 GCA_039593355.1 Pseudoduganella sp. | reverse complement strand
ATCGCTGGGCGCCGATACCGCCCGCGCCGCCCACGATCACATAGACGCCGCCCTGGCGATAGGCCGGTGCGGCGGCAGGCAATTCCTGGGCCACGGCCAGCTGCTGCTCGAACCATTGGCCGCCGCGCAGTGCGCGCACCTTGCCTTCGGCCGACGGTGGCGCCGCCAGGCATTGCTGGGCCGTCACGCCCGATAGCGATTCCACGTCCAGCAGGCGCAGGCGCCAGTGCGGATACTCCCTGGACAGGCTGCCGGCAAAGCCGAACACGCCTGCGTGCGCCGGAAGCACCCGCTCGGCCGCGCGCACCTGCTGGGTATTGCAGGCCACCATCGTCCAGCGCAGGTCCTGTTTGCCGTAGCCGGCTTCCAGCAGTGCCTTGGCCAGGCGGAACATGGCCAGAACGCCCTCTTCCTGCGCGCCGATCAGGGCATCGGCGCCATCTTCCTGGGAAGACTCCGGCGCAAGCCACAGCAATTCGTCGAAGGCGGCGGCGCGCAGCTGGGCCGCCAGTTGCGCGTGATCGCCCGCCAGGTCCAGCAGCTGCGCTTGCGGATAGGCCGCGCGCAGCCACGCCAGCTGCTGCGGCGAACCGCCGGCCAGCAGGACGCGCGACTGCGCCGGCAATGCGGGCGCAGTCTCAGCCGGGACGGCATGCCAGACGGGCAACAGCGTGTGCAGCACGCTGCCCGCGCCGGACGCCTGGGCCGGCATGGATTGCGGGCGCACGGCAATCGCCTGGCCCTGCTGGCGCGGACGCGATGCGAATTCCTTGATGCGCACCAGAACCCGGCCTTCGCGGTCGAGGAACAGGAAATTGGCTTTCCAGTGGCTCGGATCGGCGCCGCGCTCATTGGCCGACCAGGTGGCATAGCCATAGTGCACGTCGCGCATGGAGCCGAAGATCTCCACCTCGCCTACGGCGAACGGCAGGCTGAGTGGCGGATAGATGTCGCCCTTCTTCATCAGGCCGATGGCCGTGTGCAGCGCACCGTCCATCAGGGCCGGATGCAGCATGAAGTCATCCACTTCCGCCAGCACCGCGGCCGGCAGCCGCAACTGCGCCAGCGCTTCCTCCTGGTTGGCGCAGATGCCCTGCACCACCTGGAACGACGCGCCCAACTGCAGCCCTTGCCGGGCGAAATAAGCGTACAGCGCCGCGCCGTCCAGCACCGGATCGGCGCAGCGCGCGCGCAGTGCTTCGATATCGAGCTGCTGCGGCGCGCTGCCGGCAAATGCCAGCTGGCCGCGGCAATGGGTCACGGCGCGGCCGTCGGCCATGCTGCTGACCACGAACTCGAGCTGCTCGCCCTTGGGGGTCAGCGTGATGCCGACATCGGCGCCGTCCGCGCCCACGATCAGGGGTGTCAGCCAGACCAGGTTGCGGATATGGCTTACCTCCATGCCCGCCGCCATGGTGCCGGCAGCGCGCGCCATCTCCATATAGGCCACGCCCGGCAATACTTTCTGCGATTCGACCACATGGTCGGTCAGGAACGATTCGCGGCCGCTGAGGCGGCTGCTGAACTTCTGCTCCTGAAGCGTGGAGGTGTTGGACTGCACCAGCGGGTGCAGCACGGCCGCCTGCACGGCGCGCCGCGGCACGCCGGCGGCGACGTCGATCCAATGGCGTTCCCGCGCGAACGGATAGGCCGGCAGCGCGGCACGGCGCGGCGGCGTACCCGGATACAGCTGCGCCCAGTCGATGACGCTCCCCGCCACCCACTGCGCGGCCAGCTGCGCCAGGTCGCCGCGCGCCACGCAATCGGCGGTCGCCTTGGCGTCCCAGGCTGCCGGCGCCTCGGCGCCCTGCACCGGCTTGCCGCTGCGGACATGGCCGCAGTGGATGCCGCTCGCGTCGCCTGCCACGAAGGCAGCCAGCCTGGCACGCAGCTCGTCGCCATCCGCGACGACCATGGCCATACGCTCGGCAAAGGCATCGCGCCCCACTTGCAGCGTATAGGCCAGGCTGTCCATCTCGGGCCCGTTGCGCTCGATGTGGGCCAGCAGCCTTGCGGCGGCGGCCCGCAGGCGGTCCGCGTCCCGGGCCGACAGCACGATCAGCTGCGGCTTGTCTTCCGGGGCGGTGGACGCGCGCGGCGCCGGCACATACTCTTCCAGCACCACGTGCGCGTTGGCGCCGCCAAAGCCGAACGAGCTCACGCCGGCGCGGCGCGGCTGGATGCGCCCTTCGCTGTCGCGCGGCGCCTGCCAGTCGGTGCTCTGGCTCGGGATGAAGAATGGCGTTCCCTTCAGGTTGATGTAGGGGTTCAGTTCTTCGAAATGCGCATTGGCCGGGATCTGGCGGTGCCGGATCGCCAGCAAGGCCTTGAGGATCCCCGCGATGCCGGCGGCGGTCTCCAGGTGGCCGATATTGGTCTTCACCGACGACAGGCCGCAATGCGGCTGTTCCGCCGGCGCGCGGCCATGCTGCTTGTACAGCTCGGCGAACGCGCGGCTCAGGGCCTGCACCTCGATCGGGTCGCCCAGGCTGGTGCCGGTGCCATGGCATTCGATATAGCCGACGGTGCCCGGGTCGACCTGCGCTTTGCGGTAGGCTTCCACCAGCAGTTCCGCCTGCGCGGTCGCATTCGGTGCGGTCAGCGTGGTGACCTTGCCGCCGTGGTTTTCAGCGGTGGACTTGACGACGGCGTAGATATGGTCGCCGTCCGCCTCGGCCTTGGCCAGCGGCTTGATCAGGATCGCGCCGCAGCCTTCGCCGCGCACATAGCCGTTGGCGCGCTTGTCGAAGGTCTTGCACTTGCCGTCGTCGCTGAGCATGCCCGCCATGCTGAACGAGACATAGGCGGCCGGCGTCAGCATCACCTGCACGCCGCCGACGATCGCCATGTCGCAGCTGCCGGTATGGATCGATTCGATGGCGCGGTGCAGCGCGATCAGCGAGCTGGAACAGGCGGTATCGATCGGCGCACTCGGCCCGCGCAGGTTGAGCAGGAACGAGACGCGGTTGGCCAGCACCGAGTGCGAATTGCCGGAGGCGGTGTAGGCATTGATCGGGATGTCGTGCCGGTTCACCAGGTTGACGTAGTCGTTGGTGGCGGCGCCGACGAACAGGCCGGTGCGGGTGCCCGCCAGGTCCGACACCTTGTGGCCGGAATCTTCGATCGCTTCCCACACGGTCTGCAGGAAGATGCGCTGCTGCGGATCCATCATCACCGCTTCGCGCGGCGAAATGCCGAAGAACAGGGGGTCGAATTTGTCGACTTCGTTCATGAAGCCGCCCCACTTGGAATTGGTCTTGCCCGGCTCCTTCATCGGGTCGCCGAAGTGGTCTTCCCAGCGCCAGCGGTCGGCCGGGATCTCCGTGACCAGGTTGCGCCCGGCGCTCAGGTTGTCCCAGAACGCTTGCAAGTCGTCCGATTGCGGCATCACGCCGCTCATGCCGACAATGGCGATCGGCTGGTCGATGAAGCGCGTTTCCGGCGAGGCGGGAACGGTAACGGCAGGCGCCGGCTGGCGGGCCAGGGATGCCGGATTCCATTGCTTGCCGCCGCTGGCGAACAGCGGCGCCGGGGTGGGAGCGGCAGCAGAAGGCGCGTCCCCGGCCGGCGCGGCGGCAGGCGCCTGGCTGCCCGCCAGTGGCGCCAGGTCGGCGCTGCGCTCCTCGGCCAGGTGCTGGGCGATGGCGTCGATCGAAGGATAGTCGAAGAACAGGATAGGTGTGATGTCGAGCCCGAATTTTTCGTTGACGCGGTTGGCGAAGGTGGCCAGGCCGATCGAATCGAAGCCCATGTCCAGCAGGATCTGGTCGGTGCGCATGTCGGCTGCGTCAAGCTTCAGGTGGTCCATGGCGATCTGCGCCATTTCCCGGCGCAGCATGGCGGCCAGTTCCGCGTCGCCGGCCGTCGGCGCGGACGCCGCGGACGCTGCCGGCGCAGCCGCCTTGGCAGCCGGCGCACGCAGGCCCCAGGCACGCTCCAGCGTGTCGCGCGAACCTTCGGCCACGATCACTTGCGCCTGGCCCGATGCCAGGGCCGCGCTGAAAGCCTGCAGCCCGACCTCGCTGCGCAGCGGCCGGATGCCGGTCGCCATGCGCAGCAGGCGCTGCGACTGCTCGTCGAGCTGCATGCCCCCGTCCTGCCACAGCGACCAGTTCACGCTCAGGGTTTTCCCCTTGCGCTGGCCTTGCGCGCGCGCCTGCTCGCGCTGCGCGGCAAACGAATCCATGAAGTGGTTGGCGTAGCAATAGTCGCACTGGCCCGGATTGCCGCCCACCGCCGACATCGAGGAGAACATCACGAACAGGTCGAGGTCGTCGTCGCGGGTCAGCGCATCCAGGTGCAAGGTGCCGTGCACCTTCGGCGCCAGCACGGCTTCCATCTCGGCGCGGGTCTTGTTGCGCAGGTAGGAGTCGCGCAGCACGCCCGCGGCGTGGAACACGCCATTGATTGCACCGAAGCGTGCGCGGGCCGCGGCCAGCGCGCGCTCGGCCTGCGCCGCATCGCTCATGTCGGCCTGCACGTACAGGCACTCGGCGCCCAGCGCTTCGATTTCCTGCAGGCGGGCCGCCTGCTGCTCGCCCAGAGGCGAACGGCCGGTCAGCACCAGGCGTGCCCGGCAAGTGCGTGCGAGGTGCTCGGCGAACACCAGCCCCAGGCCGCCGGCGCCGCCCGTGATGAGGTAGACACCGCATTCGCGCAGCGCCTGCGCGCCGTCCACCGGCGCCAGGTCGGCCACCTTGAGGCGGCGCACCAGGCGGCGCGCGCCTTCATAACGGATGGCGCGGGCCGGATCGGCATTGCCGGCAAATTCGGCCAGTACGATATCGAGTACGCTGCCGGCATCCTCCGGCACGCCGCGCAGCTCGATGGTCTTGAACTGCATCTTCGGTTGTTCCAGCTGCAGCGCGCCCGCGAAGCCATTGACCGCCTCGTGCTGCGGCACCGTGCCGCCTTGGGAACGGAACAGGTACTGCAGGCTGATCTGGTCCTGCGGCTGGCGCAACGCCAGCGCCTGGCACAGCGCCAGCAATGCGTACACGCCCTGCTCCAGGTCGGGCTGCGCAGCGGCGCCGGCTTCGGCCCCATGGGCCAGGCAGACCTGCGCCACGCGCAGCGACTGGCGCTCGAGCGCTTCGAACAGGCTGCCGTAGCTGGCCGCATCGGCGGGATTGACCTGGAAGCGGCCCGCGCCCAGGTCGGCGAATTGCGCCCCGAAGCGGACCAGCACCACCCGGGCCGGATCGCCGCCGCCAGCCGCGATGCGGTCGCGGTAACCCTGCCACAGCGCCTCGCCCGCGCCGAACAGCAGCACGGCGCCGGCGCCGGCGGCGAGGGTGGCCGGGGCGGGCAGCGCGGCTTCCTGCCAGTCGAAGTGGTAGAGCAGCGTTTCGTCACCCTCCATCGCAGCTTCCGGCGCGGCCTTGTGCACCTGGGTCAACGGCACGCCAACGGTTTCGCGCAGGCGCACCAGCACCTTGCCCTGTTCGTCGGTGATCAGCACATCGGCACGCTGCACGCGCGACGTTGCGTGCTTGCCGTCCTTGAGCACACGCACATAGCTCCAGCACTGCGGCTGCAGCGGTTGCAGGATCTCGACCTCGCCGATCGAATAGGGCACCGCCATTTCGGCGTCCTTGTTATCCAGCTGCGACGCGGCGCCGGCTTGCAGGGAGCCGTCCACCAGGGCCGGATGCAGCAGAATCTGCTCCAGGTCGGGGATGCGCGCCGGCGACAGCTGCAGGCGGCCAAGCGTCTCGCCGTCGTTCTTGTGGATATCGCGCAGCACCTGGAAACTCGGACCCAGTCCGAGTCCCAGGGCATTGAAGCGGGGATAGGCCTCCTGGCCGTCCAGCGTCTTGCCGCAGCGGGCGCGGATTGCTTCCAGGTCGATCGATTCCGGTGCGTCGTCCGATGCGGTGTACAGCAGCTGCCCTTGCGAATGCACGGTGCGCTGTTCGCCTGCGCCCAGGCTGTAGACCTCGAAGTGCACCGCTTCGCCGTTCGGCTTCAGTTCGATCATCACGTCCGTTGGCGTCGCGCCATGGACGGCGATGGGGCTGAGCCACATGATATTGCGGATGCGTTTGACCGGCATGCCTGCCGCAAGCTCGCCGGCCTTGCGCGCGAACTCCAGGTAGGCCACGCCCGGCAAGGTCGGGATCTGCGAGACCAGGTGGTCGTGGATGAAGAAGTCGCGCTGGTGGAAACTCTTCCTGAAGACCTGGCGCTCGAACGTCGACTCATTGGCGTCCAGCATGGGGTGCAGAGCGGCCGTGCTGGCCGCTGCCGCTTGCTGCGCGCCCGCATGGCGGCCGACCCAGTGGCGGCGGTCGGCAAACGGATAGGTCGGCAGGTGTGCACGCCGTGCCGGCGCGCAGGCCGAGGTGCCGCGCCAGTCGGCGAACATGCCGCCCGCCCACAGTTCGGCCAGGCGGCGCAAGTCGCTGCCGGTGGTCAGCAGCTGGGCGAACTTGAGCTGTTCGGTGCGGTTCAGGAGCTTGGTCAGCGGCGCTGCCTGGCCGGTATCGCCGACGAACACGCTGTCGTTCTTGCCGCCATCGGCCAGGCAGGCCAGGCGTTCCACCAGTTGTTCAACGCTGGCCGCGACGACCGCGGCGCGATGGGCGAACATCCTGCGGCCGGTCTGCAGCGTGAAGGCCACGCTGGCAAGATTCGGTTGTGGCGTTGCCGTCATCAGGTGGCGGCGCAGGCGTTGCGCCATGGCGCGCAATTGCTCGTCGCTGCGGGCCGACAGCGGGAAGACGCGCTCGCGTCCGTCCTGCTCCTGCGTCAGGGCCTGGTGGCTTTCCAGGATCACGTGCGCGTTCGATCCGCCAGCGCCAAAGGAGCTGACGCCGGCGCGCAAGGGAACGGTCACGCCGTCCACGGTCGCCGGTGTCCATGGCTGCAGTTCCTGCACCACGTGGAATGGCGATTGCTCGAAGTCGATGAATTCATTGGTCACCTTCGAATGCAGCGAGGGCGCCAGTTGTCCGTGCTGCATTTGCAGCAATACCTTGCTGACGCCGACAATGCCGGCGGCCGCCTCAAGGTGGCCGATATTGGTCTTGACCGAACCGATCGCGCACGCCTGCGCGGTGACGCCGTGCTTGCCGAAGGCGCTGCTCAGGCCCTTGATTTCAATCGGGTCGCCAAGCTCGGTACCGGTGCCGTGCGCTTCGACGTAGCCGATGCTGCGGGCATCGACGCCGGCGCGTTCCAGCGCCGCGGAAATGACATCGGCCTGCGATTTCGGGCTCGGCACCGCATAGCCGCCGGCGCGGCCGCCATGGTTGACGGCAACGCCCTTGATCACGCCATAAATGGCATCGCCGTCGCGCAGCGCGTCTTCCAGAGGCTTGACAAGGATCACGCCCACGCCTTCGCCGGCCACATAGCCGTTGGCGCCCTGGCCGAAGGTGCGGCACACCCCGTCGGCCGACAGCGCGCCGCCGACCTGGTTGATTTCGCGCTTGCCGGGATGGGCGTCGAGGTTGACGCCGCCCACCAGCGCGGCCGAGCACTCGCCCTTGTAGATCGATTCGCACGCCAGATGGAGTGCAGTCAGGCTCGACGAACAGGCAGTATCGACCGCCATGCTTGGGCCGCACAGGTCCAGGCAGTAGGAGACGTGGTTGGCGACACTCCACAGGAAGGAGTTCGGACTGGTGTCGTTGCCGGCCTGGCGCTGTTCCAATCCAGCCATCTGGTACATGGCCCAGACCGCACCGACGAACACGCCGACATTGCGCGGCGAACCTTCCGGCACCAGCGATTCAGGTGTATAGCCTGCATCTTCCAGCGCTTCCCATGCCACTTCCAGGAACAGGCGCTCCTGCGGGTCCATCAATTCGGCGTCGCGTGGGGAAATATTGAAGAACATCGAATCGAAACGGTCGATGTCGGCAATGAAGCCGCCGCGATAACGCGGCGCCCCGGCATGCGCCGGCCGGGTGGCCAGGCGCTCGTCCGGCAGTTCGGTGACGCAATCCACGCCCTGGGCCAGGTTGGCCCAGAGCTCGTTGACGTTGGCGGCATTGGGATAGCGGCCGGCCATGCCGACCACCGCGATATCGCGCGCGGCGTACGAGGATTGGCGCTGCGGCTCCTGCCCGGCGGCCGGCGCGACGTCGATGACAGCAGGGGTCGACGGCGCAGCAACAGGCGCAACAGGCGCCACCGGGGCGGCAGCTGCGGCGTCGATGACGCGGGCGGTTGCAGCGACAGGCGCCGGCTGTGCTGCGGCAGGCGCCGGGTGTGCGGCTGCAGGCGCGGACTGGGCGACAACGGACGGCGCGGCAGGCGTGCGCAGCGCGAAGCGCGCATGCACGTCACCGATGCGGGCCGGCCCGCCGCCCGGTACCATGAGATCGGGAATCTCGTCCATGCGGCCGAACAGGTCCAGGACACGGCGTACCACCTGGTCGACCTGCACCGACTTCAGGCCCAGCGGCACGGTCAGCCGCACCAGGTCGTTCATGGCGGTACCCTGCTGCATGCCGGCGCTGTGCGCACCGACGCGGATGCCGGAGTTCAGGTAGAACCATGCCACGAACGAAGCCACCGGATGCTCCAGGGCTGCGAAGGCCGGCATGCGCTTGACGTCGAACAGGACGCAGTGGCCGCCGGCGCGGCCTGCGACAGGGATGCCGCGTTCCCGGCAGGCGCTCCAGAGGCGTTGCACCGATTCCATCCGGCGCAGCACCATGTTCTCGATGCGCTTGCGGTCGTGCAGTGCGCGAGCCACCAGCTTGCGGCCGATGGCATCGATGCTATTGCCGCGGTCCACGGCCATTTGCTCCAGACGCGCCGCCAGTGCGGCGTCGTTGGTGGCAATCAGCCCGCCGCAGTTGACCCCGAAATCCTTGGCCAGGCTGCAGAGCACGGCATCGGCATGGCCGAGCATTTCGCGTGCGACCGTCCAGATGCTTTGGCCTGCAAACTCCTCCTCATTCTCGATCAGGAAGCGGGCGTTTTCCAGAACGCGGGTAGCGTCCAGCACCAGCGGGATGGCATGCCCGGCCAGCAATGGCTTGAGCTGGCGCAGCTGGCGCATCGACACCGGCAAGCCGCCGGCCGCGTTGTTGCTCAATTCGATGACCACCATGGCCACCTTGCCGGGATTGGCGGCGATACGCTGCGACAGCGCCTCCCAGTCCAGGTCACCCTGGAACAATTCCTCCGACCCGCGCTGCAACGCGGCTGCGCAGGGCAGCTCCACCGGCTCGAATCCATTGTCGATCTGGTGGAACAGGCCGGTGGGGAACAGTACATTCTGCAGCGTCACGCCCTGCTTCTGCTGCGCCTTGTAGAAAGTCTCTTCGGCGCTGCGGCCGGACGACGTCAGCACGAAATGCGCGAACGGGAAGATCGCTTTCAGGTTTTCGTCCAGGTCGGCAGGCATTTGCAGTTGCGCGCGCAGGTGGCTGACCTGGGAAGCGATGGCCGCATGCTGCAGCTGGGCCCAGGAGTCGGTCTTGAGGTCAAACGGCACTTGCTCCGGCGCCAGGTTGTTGGGATTGAAGCCCACCTTGGCCAGCGCTGCATGGCGTTCGCCGATCTCCTTGCGCAGGGCAGGCGACAGCTTGCTTTCGCCTTTGGCCGCGCTCCTGGCGGCGCCTGCCGCCTCGATTGGCGCAGGCTCCGGTGTCGGGACCGGCACAGGTGCCGGTGCAGGTGCGGGTGCGGGCGCCGCTTCCAATGCGGGCCCCGGAGCGGCATCCAGCCCGGTATCGGCGGTCTGCATGGCATGCGGGTCGGCAATCATCATGATCAGGTCGATGATGTTGTCCGCCTTGCCCGCGCCGACGGGACGGCACAGGTAGATGGTGCGGTTCTCGGGACGGAATTTGTTCTTGAATTGCAGGTTGCCGTCGTCGTTGAAGATCTTTTGCGCATGCAGCTGGTCGAGGATGCGGTCGATCGCGGGGTCGGCGGCCTCGCTGGTGACCAGGCGGCAGCCATAGGTGCCGCCGAGGCTCAGCATGTCGTGGCCTTCGCCTTTCAGTTGTTCGATGATGCTGACCACGGCGAAGTCAAGGCCGCCAAGCGGCATGGCCGCGCCGTAGAACTCCAGGTCCATCAGGTAGCCGCCGAAATCGGGGCCGAGCGGCGAGATCAGGATCACGTTCTGCAGCACGTCGTTCAGGTAGGTCAGGAACAGGCGGTGGCGGGCGTCGAGGGTACGGTCCAGGATTTCCTGTTTCACCTGGTGGATCAGGGGATTGACCATGGGACGGCTGCTGCACCAGGTGTCGATCATGGCTGCAATGGCGTGCTCGGTCCCGGCGTCGGTGCCAAGGCGGTACTCCACGGTGCGCGCCTTGCCGGCCTTCTGGAACTTGGTGACCTGGTAGCGCAGGCGGCGCATCGGGCCGCCTTCCAGGGTGAAACCGCCCAGCCCGGTCACGCGCTGCAGCGCACCGAACGGCGTCGACGAGAAGCGCGTGGCGCCGACCGAACCGAGTTCCCGGTCGGCAAACAGGTTCAATTGCAGGCCGTTGCTGCTGCAATAGGCGAGCAGTTCCTCGGCAAGCGGCGCGAAATAGTCGTCCGGTCCGGTATAGGCGTAGGCCAGCAGGATGTCCTTGCAGCGGGCATAGTTGAAGAATCCGCGCCGCGCGCTGCCCACGAAGACATTGGGAGCAATGCTGCGCGCGCCGCGCGAGGCTCCCGCTTCGTTCTTGTAGCGGTCAAAGATAGGCGCCAGCACGGCGCGCAGTGCCGGATCGGCATAGGCATCGCATTCGCGCATGCGCAGCGGGCCTGCCGCAGCCGGCACCAAGGGTGCGGGTGCGGGAACCACGGCCGGCGTCGCTGCGACCACGGCGGCCGGCGCGGCCGCTGCGACCGGCGGTGCATCGGCGACAGGTGGCGGTACTTCGCGGCCCAGCCGGGTGGCAATCACACCGGCGTAGTGATTGACCAGGAAGCCGGCCAGTTCGGCCAGGTTGACGTGCTCGAACAGAAGCGTCTTGGGCAAGGCGCCGAAGTCGTCCTCCAGCTTCTTGATGATCTTCAGGACGCGGAACGAATCGATCCCCATCTCAGCGAAAGGCTGCTGGAAGTCGACCTCTGCGTGCGCGTCGTCCAAGGTGGCGGCGATCAATGCACTCAGATAGGACTCAGCCCAGTCGTGCAGCGCTGCATCGTGTTTCAACATGTTTTCGGCGTGACTCATTCGTTCCCTACCCCTTAATGATGTTCTGATTACCAGCTGCTGCCCTTGGTCCTGTGCGGGACGGACTTGCGGAAATTGAAACTCATTCTAGGCGGCAGTCACGAGGGCCGAATAGCTGTCACCTTTCACAGGTGGGGCCAGCCGGGGCGCCGCGCGCGGCGGGTGTTCAGGCATAATGGCCAGCGTCTTTCCCATCGCGCCACGGCGCGCATTTTCCATGTCCGCACTCGGTCCGAACGATGTCCACCTCTGGCTTGCCTTCTACGGGCAAGCCGGGGACGCGCTCGATGCCATGCTGCCGCTGCTCAGCGAAGCGGAACTGGCACAAGGAGAGCGCTACCGTGCCGCTGACGATCGCCTGCGCTACCTGGTGACGCGGGCGCTGGCGCGTACCGTGCTTTCACGCTACGCCGACGTGGCGCCGTCCGCCTGGCGCTTCGCCGCCAATGCGCACGGCCGGCCGGAGATTGCCGCTCACGCCGCGGCCGCCGATGGCCTGCGCTTCAACCTGTCGCATACGCGCGGCCTGATCGCCATGGCGGTGGGCCGGCGCCGGGAACTTGGTGTGGATGTGGAGTGTTTGAATGCGCGCCAGGTCTCGCTGCGGCTGGCGCAGCGATTCTTTTCGCCGGATGAAGCCAGCGCGCTGTCGCAGGCGTGCCAGGGCGGCATGGTGGATAGCCAACTGCGGCTGATGGAATACTGGACCTTCAAGGAAGCCTATATCAAGGCGCGCGGCCAGGGCCTGAATTTCCCGCTCGACCGCTTCAGTGTGGTGTTCCCGGACGCCGCATCGGCAAGGCTGGAGATCGACCCTGCGCTGGAGGATGATCCGGCCCGCTGGTATCTGGCCCAATACCGTCCTGCGCCCGATTACCTGCTGGCCTTGTGCGCCGAGCGCCAAGGCGGTATTGCGCCGCAGGTCACGCTGCACCAGGTGGTGCCGACGTGCGCAGCGGCGCCCTGCGCTGCGCCACTGTGGCGCAGCTCGGATTTGCCTTAAGCCGCCTGCAGCTGTTCCAGGTCGAAGTAGCCGTGGTAGCCTTCCATGTACACGGCGGCACGGTGGCCGAACAGGACGACGGCTTCGGTCCTGGTCCGCAGCTGCTCGTACCCGGGCATGTCCGACTTGACGCTGGTGCCGACGGGGTATTTGCTGTTCCATTCGCGCACCAGCTGCACGGCATCGCCACGCACACGCTGGACGGCCGGCGCGGCTGGAGCCACAGCAGGTGAGGCCGGAGCAGCCGCCGGGGCGGTCTTCGGCCTGTTCGCCACCTGCGAGCGGATGGCGCGCGCCAGCTTGCTCAGCACCTCGCCCACGCCCAGCTCCTCGAATTCCATCTGCTCGCTGCGCGCCATCAGGAACTGGATGCTTTCGCTCCAGCGCACCATGCTGGAAATCTGGCGTGCCAGCGTGGACGCAATGGCGTCGTGCTCGTAAGGCAGCGCGGTAACGTTGGCGATGACCGGGATGGACGGCGCCGCGAGCGTAAACTGCGCCAGGAACTGCTCGAACTGCTCCTGCGCCGGACGCATATAGCGCGAGTGGAAAGCGCCGCTGGTATTCAGCGGGTAGTACAGCATATTGCCGGTGAAGCAGCCCTGCGCCTTGGTGATGTCCTCCACCAGGCCTGAAATGACGCTTTGCGTCTCCGAATTGTGGTTGGCCAGGTCGATCGACGCCAGGCCCTTGGCCTTGAGGATTTCCTCGATTTCTTCCTTACCGGCATTGAGGATGGCCGCCATGGCGCCGCCGCTGGCCTGGCTCATCAACTCGCCGCGCTTGCGCACCAGTTGCAGCCCTGTTTCGAAGTCGAACACGCCCGCGGCCTGCAGCGCGTTGAATTCGCCCAGGCTGTGCCCTGCCAGGTAATCAGGCTGGCCGGCGCCGGCATCGAGCTTGCGCTGGTAAGACAGGGCATTGACGACGTACAGCGCCGGCTGCGTGAATTGGGTCTTGTTCAGTTCACCGCGCGGGTCTTCCAGGCACAGCTCCTTGATGGAGTAGCCCAGTATCTCGTCGGCCCTGGCGGTCAGCGCCGGGTAAGCGTCGAACAGGTCGGCGCCCATGCCGCGCACCTGGGAACCCTGTCCGGGGAACATAAAGGTTTTCATCGTTTCTCCTGCAGGTCAGAATCGTTGCAGGCACAGGGCGGTGTTGATGCCGCCAAAGCCCACGCTTAATGTCAGGGCGCGCTCGATGCGGTGCAAGACCGCATGTTGGCCCACCCACTCGAATGCCATGTCGATCGGCTGCTCCAGGTTGCGCGACGGATGCAGCCGGCCGGCGCGCATCTGCAGCACGGTAGCGGCGATCTCCACCGCTCCAGCGGCGCTCAGGCCATGGCCGGTGATCGACTTGGTGGTATTGATACGGGCTCCGTTCAGGCCCACCGCCTTCAGCGCCTCCAGTTCGGTGGCGTCGCCGATGAGCGAGCCGGAACCGTGCGGATTGACATAGTCCACCTGCGCCGGCTGCCAGCCCGCCTGCGCCAGGGATTGCCGCATCACGTCCATCTCGCCTTCCAGCGAAGGGTTGGGATTGCGGTTGCCCTGCACCTGGATGCTCCAGCCGGCCAAGCGCGCATGGGGTGTCGCGCCGCGCTGCGCCGCCCGGTCCGCGCTTTCGACCACCAGGGCCGCACAGCATTCCCCGAACAGGAAGCCGTCGCGCGCGCTGTCGAAAGGACGGTAAGCCAAGGCCGGGCTGTCGGCAAAACGCTCCGATCCCATGGCGCCGAGCGAACGGAAGGCCTGCATCTCGTAGCACGACAAATCCATCATGGCGCCGACGGCGATGCAGACGTCGAAGCGGCCCGATTGGACCGCCTCGGCCGCATGCAACACTGCCAGCTGGCCGCTGGCCGAAGCCCCGCCGACCGTGCTGGCGCCGCCGCCAATGGCGAACATCTCGCTGCAGATGCCGCACAAGTCGCTGTCCATATAGGACATCGCATAGGTGGGCCGCAGGAACTGGAAGCGCTTGGCCGCAGCCGCCTGCGCCAGGACCAGCTCGCGCTGCTGGAAATTGGAACCGCCCACGATCAGGCCGATGCGGCGAAGGCCGACGCCGTCAAGCCGGGCGTCCTGCCAGGCTTCATGCAGCGTTGCCACCGCCATCTGACTGGACAGCGAGGCGGTGCGCAGCAGGCCGGCCGGTGCCGCCGGCGGCAAGACCAAGGCGTCAACCTCGGCGCCGATGAAGCGGGTTGCGGCCGGGTCCGGCGTGCCGTCGGCCTGCGGCGCCAGCGGCCATTGGCGCCCCGGCCGGCGCAGCACATCGAAGTGCTGGGCACCGGACAGCAGCGCCGCCGTTACCGCCTCCTGACCCTGGCCTACCGGCGTCGTGATGCCGACCCCGGAGATGCACAAATCAGGCATGCTGCGCCCTGCCTGCCATGCCGCGCTGCATGATCTCGGCCAATTCGCCGATCGAGTTGGCGCGGGCCGCTTCGATCAACGGCAGGTTCAGCTCCAGCGACTCCAGCGTCAGCATGATGATCTCGGAGCGGTCGATCGAATTGGCGCCCAGAAGGTGCAGGGCGTCCTGCTGCTGCAGCGCGCGGCCGGACAGCGACGGCATGACGTCGTAAGTGTGTTTGACAATGATCTCGGTAATGGCTTGCTTGTCCATGATGGCTTCCTTGAAATGGATGGAAATACGGCGGTGGCGGCGCCTAGCCGACCGCCTCCCACGGGAAATGCCCCGTTGCGACATAGCGGCTGATGTGCCCCAGATTGACTGGATCGGAAAAGGCCGCCAGATTGGTGCGCAGCGCCAGGGCGCGCGCCGCTTGACTGCGGCCGTCCAGTTCAGCCGCAAACTGCTTGTAGTTGGCGATGGCCGGCTTGCCCAGGCGCCGCAGGCGCATCAGGTGCTTGCGCAGCAACGCTTCGCTGTTGGCGTCGCAGGCGTCGACCAGGCCCCATTGCTCGGCCTGGCGGGCCGGCAACGCCTGCGTCGACAGGGTCAGGTAGTTGGCGCGGGCGGCGCCGATGCGGCGCACCAGGAAAGGCATGACGCAAGCGGGAATGAGCCCGAACAGCATTTCGGACAGGGTAAACACCGCGGTCTCGTCGCAGATCACGACATCGCAGGCGGCCACGAAGCCGACGCCGCCGGCATTGACCTTGCCGCGCACGTGGGCCACCGAAACCAGCGGGCCGTGGGCCAGGCGCTGCCACAGCTCGTACATGGGCTCCGGCACATGGTCGCGCAACGGCTGGCCGCTGGCGAGGTCGCGCTGGATACCCTGGAAGTCCGCACCCAGGCAGAACACTTCGGGCGAACCCTGGAGCACAACGATCTTGGCGCCGGCCGCCTGCGCCACGTCCAGCGCGCGGCCCAGCTCCTCGACCAGGGTGCGGCTGATGGTGTTGCCGCGTTCCGGCTGTGCCAGCGTAATCGTGCATACCTCGATATCCTGGCGTACCGAGATCGATTGATAGTTCACATCCATTCGTAGACCCGGTGGAATTCTTTGATCTCTTTGAGGAACAGGGTCTTGCGCGTATGGCTGCTGCGCGCTGCGGGAATGAAGCTGGTGTCGAGCACCAGGTTGCGCGTACCGAAGCGCATCACATTGCTCACTTCCAGCACCGACTCGTATTCGTCCATCGACAGTTCGTAGCGGTTGTCCAGGCGGTCCCGCACCGGCATGGCGCGGATGGCTTGCTGGCCTTCCTGCGTGGCGACGCCGCTGAAGAACTCCGAGCAGCAGCCGGATCCGTACGAGAAGATGCCGATGCGTTTCGGCGTCGTGAGGTCGGCGTGTTCGATGGTGCTGAGCAGGGACAGCATGGCGGTCGCCCCCATGATATTGCCAACCCGCTGGCAGTAGCGCAGGCCGGGCATGACGCGGCGCTCGAAATCCGCTTCGATGTCGCCTCCGGTTGCCTTGAGCAGCTTGCGCATCAGGTTGCGGTGCGCACCCTTGACCATGCCGCCGAAAGGCGTGTGCATGGCCAGGTAGCTGAAGCTGTTCTGGAAGTCGGCGCCCACCACGCGCTTCTGGTATTCAAGGTAGGCTTTCTCGGCGCAATCGAGGTAGGACAGCAGGGACAGGTCGGCATTGCCCGCCTCGACGTCGGGGGCCGGGCGACAGGTGTCCATCACCTCGTAGCCGTAGTAGCCGTTGGCGCCCACGTCGAACTGCAGCACGCGCGGCACGTCGCTGATCAGCATGGCGACAGCGCCGGCGCCGCCGCTTGGTTCCAGGAAGGACCAGTCCTCCGACAGCGCGTCGCCGCCGGGCGCCACCATGAAGCGCGAGATATCGGTGGCGATCACCAGCACCTTGGCGCCGGGCGAAGCGCCGGACAGGATGAAGTTGATGGCCGTCTGCACCCCGGCAGCGCCGGAATAGCAGGCGCTTTTCAGTTCGAACAGGCGGCAGTTGCGGTTCAGTCCCAGCAAATCATGGAAATAGGCGCTCATCGACTTGCCGAAGTCGAAGGCCGACTCGGTGCAGGTGATGACCATTTCGATGCGGTCGCGCTCTTCCGCGCTCATGGCATCGATGATGGGCTGGGCGGCATTGACGCCGAAGCTGACCGGGTCTTCATACGGCAGCGACACCGTCTTTTGCCGCATGAGCAGGTTCTCGAAACGGCTCGTATCCAGTTTGCGATGCTGCGCCAGCTTGGCGACGTCCAGGAACGCCGCGCCGGCATACAGATTCATCGCTTCAATTCCAACCTGCCCCATCTTTCCTTGCTCCCCATGGTTCGGGCGCAATACGCGCCATTGATGGATTCATTCTAGGCACGGGCAATTGGGACGCCTAGCTGTCAAGGTTCACAGGGGGGGCGTTGGCTACTGGCCGAACAGGTTGACGCGCGGCGCCACCTTGCGCATGCGGAAAGCCGCGAACATGGCAGGGTTGGAGAACTGCAGGTAGATATTCTCCTTCAGCACGTCCTCGAAACGCTGGCCGGGCGGCTTGCCGTAGGAATGGCCGGGGAAGATGCGGGTGTGCGGCGCCAGCAGCGCCTTCAGGTACTGCAGGCTGGCGTACATGGCATGGGCCGCCTCGTTGTCGGGACACATGCCGCAGCCTTCGGCGAACAGCACGTCGCCCGTAAACAGGTTGTCTCCGATCAGATAACAGACGCAGCCCGGCGTATGGCCCGGCGTATGCAAGGGCTGCACCTGCAAGCCCTGGACATACCACGGAGCGCTGTCCAGGCCAGCGAGCCGGGGATGGCGGAAGCCGCTGTGGGCGATTTCCGCGTGCGACATCCAGATCGGGCATTCCAGCCTGGTGGCCAGCGGCGCGGCCAGGTTCAGGTGGTCGGGATGCGAATGGGTGACCAGGACTCCGGCCAGCGTGGCGCCGGCTTGCGCCAGCGCGGCATCGATCTTGTCCATCTCCCAGGAGGGATCGACCACCAGCGCCTGGCGCGTGAGCGGATCGACCACCAGGTAATTGTAGTTTGTCATGAACTGAAACTGCGTCTTCAGCACAATCACCTCGGGCTGCGCGGCACCGGCGGACATGCCGCGCGCCACTCTGTTGTCCATCAGCTGCTCCATTCCCTGTCCTTATCCTGTTTTATTGAACTGCCAGCATCTGGTTCAGCATGCGTACGGCTTGTTCGGTGTCGAGTGCATCGCTGTCCACCAGCTGCACGATCTCGTCGATCGACTGGCCCAGCGTGCCGCGGCTTGGCGCGGACGCCGGCGCTGCCGGTAGGGACGGCAGCCAGTGGCGTTCCCGCGCGAACGGGTAACCAGGGAGTGCCAGCCGGCCCGGCGTACCTTGCGCATACAGCGCGTGCCAGTCGACCCGCAGGCCGCGGCACCACCATTGCGCCAGGGGCGCCAGCTTGTTCTGCGCCAGCCAGGTGGCGGCGGCAGCCTGCATGCCTTCATCCTGCGCCAGGTCGCCCAGGCCGCCGTCGTCCTGCCCGGACTGGCCGCTGAACGCGCCTTCGATCACGCTTTCGCCGGCGGCAAACGCACGCAGCTGCGCCGCCAGTCCCGCCACCGAATCGCTGACGAAGCAGGCGCGTTCTTCCATCTCCTCCCGCCCTGTCTGCAGTGTGTAGGCCAGTGCCGCCAGGTCGGTGGCCTGGTCGGCCCTCTCCAGCCAGTCGAGCAAGCCGGCTGCCATCGCACGCAACGCCGCCGGCGTGCGGGCCGACAGCGGCAGCAGAGCCGCGTGCCGGACGCCGCCCTGCACCGCGCCGGGCGCGCTGTCCGTCACGTACTCCTGCACGATGACGTGGGCGTTGGCGCCGCCGGCGCCGAAGGCCGACACGCCTGCCACGCGCGGGATGGGCGCGCCGTCCGCGCCGACCGGTTGCCACGGCGCCAGGCGGGTATTGATCACGAACGGCGTCGCGTCAAAGTCGATCGCAGGGTTGAGCTCTTCCGCATGCAGGCTTGGCGCGATCTGCTTGTGCTTCATCTGCAGCAATATCTTCGCCAGGCCGGCCATGCCGGCCGCCGCTTCCAGGTGGCCGATATTGGACTTGGCCGAGCCGATGCGGCAATAGCCCTTGGCGTCCGTCGTGCGTGCAAAGGCCTGGCGCAGCCCCTCGATCTCGATCGGGTCGCCCAGCGCGGTACCGGTGCCGTGCGCCTCGATATAGCTGATGTCGCGCGCACTGATGCCGGCCTTGTCGATGGCGCGGGCAATCAGCTCGGCCTGGGCGCGTGGATTGGGCACGGTATAGCCGTTGGTCTTGCCGCCATGGTTGACGTGGGTGCCCAGGATCACGCCCTGGATCAGGTCACCATCGGCCAGCGCCGCGTCCAATGGACGCAGCAACACGACCCCGGCCCCCTCCCCCGGCACGAAACCATTGGCGCCGCTGCCGAAGCTGCGCGAGCGGCCGTCCGGCGACAGGGCGTATTGCGAAGCCATGTCGACGTAGGTCGAAGGATGGGTGTACAGGTTCACGGCGCCGGCCAGGACCAGCTCGCATTCGCCGCGGCGCAGGTGCTCGCAGGCTTCGTGGATGGCGGTCAGCGCGGACGAGCACATGGTGTCGATCGGCATGCTGGGGCCATTGATGTCGAGGAAGTACGACAGACGGTTGGCCAGCGAGCCGAAGGAGGTGTGCGGATAAAAGCCGCGTTCGCGGCGCGCCGCTTCCGATCCGTGCAGGTTGAACCCCTGCTTGGTGATGCCGGCAAAGACGCCGACCTGGCGCCCGAACTTCTCGCGCAGGTCGGCACGGGTATAGCCGCTGCTTTCCAGGGCGTGCCATGCGCATTGCAGGAACAGGCGCTCTTGCGGGTCCATGCTCATGGCGTCGCGCGGGGCGATGCCGAAGAACAGCGCGTCGAATTCGTCGAAGCGGTCGACAAAGCCGCCCCACTTCGCGTAGCTCTTGCCCAGTTCCACCGCGCGCATCATGTCGGGCTCGTAGAACGGCGCGAGCGGCCAACGGCTGTCCGGAACCTGGGTCACGCTGTCCTTGCCCTGCCGCAGGTTGTCCCAGAATTGTTCCAGGTTGGCGGCCTGAGGGAAAATGCCGCTCATGCCGATGATGGCAATCGGCTGCTCGCGCCGTGCTCCCTGCAGCACGGCGGGAGCGGCGACGGCAGGGGCCGGGGACGCAGGGGCCGAAGCCTGGACTGCAGGCGGCTGGCCGGCCGGGGCCTGCAAGCCAGTCCAGGCCAGGCACTGCGCCTGGTGCCGTTCGACGAAATAGGCGCTCAGCGCGGCCAGCGTCTGGTACTCGAACACCAGCGTTTTCGAAATGCGGCCGAATACTTTCTCGAACTCGCCATTGAGGCGCGTCACGATCAGCGAGTCGACGCCATACGCCGAAAACTCGCGATGCTCGTCGACGCGCGCCGGCGGCAGCTTGAGCGCGGCGCCCAGCAGTTGCTTCATCTGGTGCAGGGTGCGCTCGTGCAGTTGGCGCAGGTCGGCGGCCGGCGCAGCGGGCTCCGCGGATGGCGCCGCCTCGCTACGCGCCCCATCCAGGCTGGCGGACAGGCGCTCAATGTCGCCCGCCACAACCAGGCATTGGGCGCCCGGCAGCGCAAGGCTGTGGTGCAAGGCTTGCAGGCCCGCAGCGTTCGAGAGCGGGGCCATGCCGGTTTGCCGGCGCACCGCATCCAGCATCTCGGCTGCGAGCTGCATGCCGCCATGCTGCCAGAGCGACCAGTTGAGCGAGATCGTGTGGCCGCGCCGTCCTTCCCGTGCCAGCTGGGCGTTGCGATAGGCCGCAAACTGGTCCATGAAGCCGTTGGCGGCGGCGTAGTCTGCCTGACCCGCATTGCCCAGGGCCCCGGCGATGGAGGAGAACAGGACCAGGAAGTCCAGCTCCATGCCTGCGGTGGCAAGGGCCAGGTTCAAGGTTCCGCGCACTTTCGGCGCCAGCACGGCGTCGAATTCGGCCAGCGGCTTGTTCAGGATGAAGTTATCGGCAATCATGCCCGCGGCGTGGACGATGCCGTCGAGCCGGCCGTGGGTCGCGCGCACGCGCTCGATCACCGCCTGCACCTGGTCCAGCCGGCACAGGTCGAGCTGGAGATAGCTCAGGCGCTCGTGCCGGGCCGCCGCAGGCTCCGCCGCGGCGCGGCCGGTCAGGACCACGCGGGCATGGCGCGTACGGCGCAGGATATCGTCGGCAAACAGGCGGCCCAGGGCGCCGCCGCCACCGGTGATCAGGTACACGCCGTCCTCCCGGAAAGCGACCGGCGCCGGTTGCGCAAGGGGCGCGCTGCTCCAGCGCCGCGCTTGGCGCACGCCGCGGCCGTGGCGCACCAACACGTCGTGCGGTGCAGCCGCCTCGCCTTTCAGCAGGCGCGCCAGCGCCGGGGTGCTCGTTTGCGGCGGGACCAGGATCACCTGGCCCGCGAATTGCGGATTTTCCTGGGCCGCGCTGCGCAGCATGCCGCTCAGGCCAGCCAGCACGGCCACTCCCGGTTCGTCGGCCAGGGCGATCTGCAGCAGCAGGCGGCCCTGGGTACGGCGGCGCAGCATACCCTGCACGGTCTGGAAGCAGCTGCGGGCATGCTCCTCATAGGTTTCGGCCAGCGACAAGTCGGCGCGCAGGGGCCAGTGCAGGCAGCGGTCCGCCGGGATCAGGGTGGCCAGTTCGCCGGTATTGGCTTCGCTGGTGCCACACAGGATAACAATATGTTCGGCATAGCGCTGCGGCTCGGATGCATGCAGGGCCACGTCGCGCCATTCGGGACACAGCAGCGTGGCTTCGTCATCGTCGCTTGCCGCCAGCGGAGCAGCAGCCGGTGCGGGTGCCGCCGGCAAGCCGGACGGTTGCTCCGCCTCGATCCAGTAGCGCTCTTTGGCAAACGGATAGCCGGGCAGCGCGATCCGGCGCGGCTGGAGGGCGGCAATGTCCGGCCATGCGATGTCACCGCCCTGCAGCCAGCGCTGGACCGCCGGAACGCTCACGGAAGGCTGCGCGCCGTCCGCCAGGAATGCCGCCAGCGCTGCCCGCAATTCCTCGATGGAACCGGCACTGAAGCAGATCCTGGCCTCCATCGCAACACGCCCCGATTGCAGCGTATATGCGACGTCGGCCAGTTCCAGGCCCGGGCCTTCCAGCACGGCCATCAGGTCGGCTGCGCGCTGGCGCAGCTGAGCGGGAGCCTTGGCCGACAGGGGCACCAGCAGCTTGCCTCCCGCTGCCGGTGTACTCGTGCGGCGAATTGCCGGCACGTCCACCGACTCCTCCAGGACGATATGGGCATTGGTGCCGCTGAAGCCGAAGGAGCTGACCGCCGCCAGGCGCGGCGCGTTGCCCCGCTCCCAGGACGTGAGCCGGTCGTTGATGTAGAACGGACTGCCGGCCAGGCGGATATGTTCGTTGAGCTGGCGGAAGTGGATGGTCGGCGGCAGCTGGCGGTAGCGCAAAGCCTGCACCAGCTTGATCACGCCAGTGATGCCGGCCGCGGTCAGGCAGTGTCCGATATTGCTCTTGACCGAGCCGAGCGCCGTCCTGCCCGCGCCGGCGCCGAAGGCGACCTTCAGGGCCTGCACCTCGATCGGGTCGCCCAGCTTGGTGCCGGTACCGTGTGCTTCAACCAGCCCGATCGCCGCCGGGTCGATGTTGAAGCGATCGTAGACTTCGCGCTGCAGGCGCGCCTGCGCGTCCGGATTCGGCGCGGTGATGCCGTTGGTCTTGCCATCCTGGTTGACACCCCAGCCACGGATCACGCTGTAGATCGTGTCGCCGTCGCGCTGCGCATCGGACAGGCGCTTGAGCATCAGTGTGCCGACCGCCTCGCCAGGCACGAAGCCGTTGGCGCGCTGGTCGAAGGTGAAGCAGCGGCCGTCTGCCGACAGCATGCCGGCCTGGGATGTCTTGATCAGCATCTCGGGGCTGGCCATCACGTACACGCCGCCGGCCAGCGCGAGGTCGCTGTTGCCGCTTACCAGGCTGTCGCAGGCGTATGCAATTGCCACCAGCGACGACGAGCAGGCGGTATCGATTGCCAGGCATGGCCCCTGCAGGTTGAGGAAGTAGCTGATTCGGCCCGCCAGGATGGAGCTGGCGGCGCCGGTAAAGCCCTGCGTGCTCTGGCGCAGCGCGACCGCTTCCTGCAAGTAGTCGCCGCTGGCACAGCCGACGAATACACCGCACTTGCTGCCTGACAGCGCATCGGCGCTGTAACCGGCATGTTCGATCGCGTTCCAGCAGGCCTGCAGGAACAGACGCTGTTGCGGGTCCATGCTTTCCGCCTCGAGCGGCGAGATATTGAAGAACAGCGGGTCGAAGCAGTCGTAATCGTCCAGGGCGCCCATCCAGCGGCTATTGGTCTTGCCGGGTACCGGTTCGCCGGCCTGGTAATAGCTGTCGATATCCCAGCGTCCGGCCGGAATCTCGCTGATGCAATCCTTGCCGGCAGCGATATTGCGCCAGAAGGCTTCGACGTCCTGCGCCTGCGGGAACTGGCCCGCCATGCCCACCACGGCAATCGGCTCGAAGCGCGCGACGGGTGCCGCCTTTGCCTGACGTTCCAAGGCGCGCGAGCGGCGTGCGGTGATGCGTTTCGCCGCTGCGCGCAGCGGGGCTGCGGCTGGCGGAACTTCAGGCGCGCTCGCCGTAACGGCGGGAGCATGTTGCGCAACATATGCCGCCATTTGTTTGAGGGTTGGGTGGCTGTAAATGCTGGTGGCATCGATTTCGGTGCCGAACTGCTGATTGACCTTGCGCATCCAGGTGACGCCGCTGACCGAATCGAGACCCATGTCTATAAACTGGATATCGTCGCCAATCTCGTTCTCTCGCAGCTGCAGCTCTTGCGCCAGCAAGGCTTTCAGGGTCGGCATGACCGACGCATCCGCCTTAACGGTTGCGGGCGTCGCCACTTGTGCCGAAACGATACGCTGCGGCATGTGCTGGACGACGAATGCCGCCATCTGCTTGAGGGTCGGGTGGCTGTAAATGCTGGTGGCGTCGATATCGGTACCGAATTGCTGGTTGATCTTGCGCATCCAGGTCACGCCGCTGACCGAATCCAGCCCCATGTCGACAAACTGCACATCGTCGCCAACTGCCTCGACAGGGAGCAGCAGTTCCTGCGCCAGCATGGACTTCAGGCTTGCCTGCACACCATCCGCCTGCGCTGTGGCCGGCCCCACGCTGGCAGCGACAGGCTGCGCTGCGGCAGCCGGCGCAGCCGCACCGGCAAAGCGTTCGCGAATCAGTTCCAGCGTGTCGGCACGGCCCACGAAAGTCTGTTCATGCATCGCCAGTTCCAGCTGGCATGCAGGCTCCACCTGGCGCCGCAGTCCGGCTGCCAGCTGGTCCTTCAACGCCACCAGGACGGCGCGCGGTTGACGGGCGATGTCCCGCGCCAGCGCAAGTGCCGCCGGCAATACCTGGTCTGGGGGCAGTACCGCCTGGACCATGCCCCGTTCGCGCAGCATGCGCCCGGTGTAGTGCCGTCCGGTGAGCAGGGTCTCGCGCGCCAGGTCGTAGCCGATGCGGTCCGGGAAGACCAGTGTGGCGCCGGCCCCCGGCGTAAAGCCGTAGTTCATGTACGGGCTGACATATTCGGCCCGTTCGCTGAACACTGCAAAGTCGGCGAACATGCCAAGCGCCCAGCCGGCGCCGACGCCATGCCCTTGCATGGCCGCCACCACCGGAACCTCGCAGCGCAGGGCCAGGTCGAACAAACGGTTGTCCGTAAAGCGCACCTTGCCCGCCTGGATCGCCAGCAGGTCTTCCTTGGTGCCTCCGCTTGCGAAATAGCCATCGAACCCTGTCAGCACAACCGCCTTGCATGCCTGGTCGGCCGCGATCAGGGCGAACACCTCGTTCATGCCGGCGACCAGTTCGGGCGAGAACATATTGCGGGCCTTGCGGTCCTCCATGCGAACCAGCACGACGCCATCCGCATCCATTGCCGCGCTGACCACGCGCGATTCGAGCGCCAGCTGGCCGGCGCTCGCCTGCACATCAGTGCCGGACTCCGGCCACGAACAATTTGCCACGGCCTGGGCACCGCATTGGCGCCAGGCTTGAACGGTAGCCATGCCTGCGCCGGCCAGCGACGCCGCCAGCTGTTTCGCCCTGGCCAGCAAGGCGCTGCTGCCTGCCGCTACGACGGTTCCGCAGCGGCGCGGCATATCTGCACCGGTAATGCGCGCGCCGGCAAGCAGCACTTCCCTGGCCATCGCGCCGCCCAGGCGCTGGGCAAGCACCATGCTTGCCGTGGCGGACAGGGTTGCACCCAGGCGAACGGCTGCCACGCCATAGTTTTCCCGCTCGTTGTGAACGCAGGCGTCGGCCATCAGGCCGGCCAGCCAGCCAAGATCGCCACCGTCGGTCGGCAATGCGAGGACAACCGGTATCGGCGCGCTGGCCAGCTCGGCCTGCAGCGCGTGGAACCATTGCTCGCCGCCCGCAGCGGTCAGCGCATCGGCATTCCACTGCAGCACCAGCGCGCTGTGACGCGGCGCGCCTTCGGCAGGATCAAGCATCGCTCGCAACGGTGCCAGCGAAGCGCCGCTTAGCTCGAGCACCGCCACTTCCTCGCCGGTGACCGCTGTGATCGCGGCGCAGCCAGCGTTGTTCATCGCTGCACCGATGCCGGCCGACAGGCGGCGCGCAAGGTGCTTCTTCAGCAGTTGCAGCGCATCGGGCGCATGCCCGGCCAGCAAGCCCGCCAGGTCCAGCGCATGGGATTCCAGCTGGACCGCCGGCACTACCGGACAGGTCCAGCCATGTTCGCGCAGCGCAGTACCGGACTGCGGCGCATCCCAGGCCAGCAATTGCCGCGCCGCGACGGCGCCAAAGCGTTCTTGCAGCAGAGGGACGATGCCGGCGTCGTAGGACACCCGATAGCCATAGCGGCCCTCCTCGCTGCAGATCATGAAATCGCACATGGCGCCCGTCAGCCAACCGGCATCGAGCGCCTCACCTTCCATTGCCGCGACAATGGCCAGCGGCGAGGCGGTCAGCGCGCCATACAGCGAACGGGCTTGCGGCGCATCCGGCTGCCTATCCGCATCGAACAGGAAGCTGCAGCCATCGCCAAAGATGATCAGCACCTTGGCCGCAGGTTGCTGCTCGGCCGCCTGCAGCGCTCCGAGCATTTGCTGGACCAGCGCATTGGCCGGCACCTGCGCCGCCCCCTTGGCGCGCAGCGCCAGGATCCCGCCGCCCAGGTCGGTCAGGGTCAGCGCTGTCGGGAACGGCTCACCCGCGCCGGCAACCGGGCCGGATGCGGGATCGCGCAGGCGCACGGCCGGGCGTGTTACCGCTGGCAGCACGCTCGGCACTGCGGGAGTCCGCAGCGCCACCGCGTCCGGCTTGCCGCGTGTCGCCGGCGCCAACAGCAGCAGCGGTGAAGAAGGCAGCGCGATCTCGCGGACCGGCATAGAGGCCGGGACGGTTGATGCCGGCATTGCTTCGCTTGCTGCTGGCGCGCTCTCGGCTGCGCGGCCAATACTTTGGTAGGTCAAGCCGCATAGCTGCATCCATACCCGGCCACGGTTGTCCAACACATCGGCATCGAAACCTGATTCATTGCCGCGCAGGCGGATCGAGACGCTACCTGCTGCTTCACCGTTGATACGCAACAGCTTCAATGACTCCGGCAGCAGACCGGCGCTGTCGTGCCCTTGAGCACCTTGCAGCATCGCACCAAGCTGCAGCGCGGCGTGCAGTGCGCGCAGCGCATGCAGTGGCGCGTCGCCGGGCGGCAAGGCCAATTCAGCCGACAGCTGTTCCCCATCCATGCGCAGGGAGGTCAGCCCGAGGCGCTCAAGGCCGGCATCGACTTCTGCCTGGGGCAAGTTGCCGCGCCATGCGGCGCTGGCAACACCAGTCAGCGGCCCAGCCGCGCTCCGCACGGCCGTGGTCTGGCAATGCACGGTCTCGCCTTCGCCCGTCTGGCTGCAAATGTCGACGTCGATGCTGGCGGCGGTGCCGCTCAGGATGATCTGCACCGCCTTACTGCCGCAAGCTTCGCCCCACACGGTATCGCGCAGTTCCACCATCTCCATCGGGTTTTCACCCGGCTGCGCCAGCGCCACCGCCACGCGCGCCATCTCCAGGCAGGCCGCGTCGGCCAGTACGCCGTCCTGTCCGACGAAGAATTCGGCGCCGCTGAAGCTCGCTTCATAGCGCTGCTGTTCCAGGGTCGAGGTATTACGCTGGACCAGCACGTGCAAGGCTTCCGCGGCTGCCAGCGCCGGTTGCCGCGGCACTGCTTCCAGCCAGTGGCGCTCGCGCTCGAACGGATAGGCCGGCAGGCTGACGCGCGCAGGCGGCGCTCCGTCATACAGCGCGCGCCAGTCCAACGCCACGCCCTTAGACCAGAGCTCAACCAGCGGTCCCAGTTTTTTCCCGGCGAACCAGTTCCCGGTCAATTGTTTCAGGTCGCCGTCGGCCTGGAACAGGCTGAGCGTCTCGCGGCCAGTCCGGGCATCGCCGCGGTACACGCCAGACACGCCCTGCTCTCCGGCCAGCCATCCCCGCAGCTTGGCCGCCAGGTCGGCACGGCTATCGACCAGCAGGCCGAGACGCTCTTCCATCGCTTCGCGCCCCAGCTGAAGGGTCGCGGCGATGGCTGCCAGGGCTGTGCCGGTGTCTGCATCAAGGAAGGCCAGCAGGTCCTGCGCTTTCCGTTCCAGCGCACCAGGCGTGCGGGCCGACAGCAGGATCGCCACCGGTGCGTCGTCGGCGGGCAACGCCATGCCAGCATCTTGCGGCAAGAACTCTTCCACCACCAGGTGTGCATTCGAGCCGCCTGCGCCAAACGACGAAATGCCTGCCATGCGCGAGCCATGGCCGGCAGCAGGCACCCATGGCTGCAGCTCCTGGTTGACGACAAACGGACTGGCCGCGAAATCGATATTCGGGTTCAGTCGCGCAGAATGCAGTGAAGGCACGATTTCACGGTGTTTCATCTGCAGCAGTACCTTGGTCAGCGCGGCCATGCCCGCCGCCGACTCGCAATGGCCGATGTTCGACTTCACCGAACCGATCGGGCATTTTTCCGGCAGCGCACCGTACACGGAATTCAGGGC
Source organism: Pseudoduganella sp. (assembly GCA_039593355.1). Lineage (GTDB taxonomy): Bacteria > Pseudomonadota > Gammaproteobacteria > Burkholderiales > Burkholderiaceae_D > Rugamonas. The sequence goes on along the minus strand of JBCNPK010000056.1, from coordinate 9,693 downwards.
GGCGATTTCAATCGGGTCGCCAAGCTTGGTGCCGGTGCCGTGCGCTTCGACATAGCTGATGCGCTCCGCCTGCACGCCGGCGTCGGCCAGCGCACGGCTGATTGCATTCGCCTGGCCGCGCGGATTGGGCACGGAATAGCCGTTGGTACGCCCGCCGTGACTGAGCGCGCTGCCGCGTATCAGGCCGTGGATATGGTCGCCGTCGCGCAGGGCGCAGGACAGGCGCTTGAGCACTACCGCGCCCACCCCTTCGCCAGGAATATAGCCGTTGCCCCCTTCGCCAAAGCTCTGGCACTGGCCGTCGCTGGAAATGAACTGGCCGGCACTGAGCAACAGGTATTTGTTGGGATGAACGGTGACATTCACACCGCCCGCGATGGCGACGCTGGTGCGGCCAAGGCGCAGGTCCTGGCAAGCCAGGTGGATTGCCGTCAGGGACGAGGAGCACATGGTGTCCAGCGTCATGCTCGGGCCGTGCAGGTTGAGGCAGTACGACACCCTGTTGGCAATGCTTGCAATGCTTCCGTTAAGGGCCATGCGCCGTCCGCGCTCGCTGGCCTCGACACCGAACATCTGGTATTCGCTGTACATCACGCCGACGTAGACGCCGGCCTCGCTGCCCGGCTCCGCTTCCAGGCTGGCGCGCGTATAACCCGCGTCTTCAATGGCCATCCAGGCGTGCTGCAGGAACAGCCGCTCCTGCGGGTCGATCTGCCTGGCCTCGCGCGGCGAAATATTGAAGAACTGGGCATCGAATTCGTCGATGCCGCTGATGAAGCCCCCCCAGCGGCTGTAGTGGCGGCCCGCTTCCGTACGGTCCTCGCTGTAGTAGTCGCGCCAGTTCCAGCGGTCCGAAGGAACTTCTACCACGCAGTCCTTGCCCTCGCGCAGGTTGCGCCAGAACGCTGCCAGGTCGACCGATTCGGGGTAGCGCCCACTGAGGCCGATGATGGCAATCGGCTCCGCATGCCCGGATTCGGGCGTGGCTGTCCTGGCTTTCTCCTTGCGCGGCGCCCGCACGGTACGGCGCGGCAAGACAATGGCGGCTGCGGCCGGAGGTGCGGATGGCGCCACCGGTGTGGACGTGTCGAGCAGTTCGGCAAGGCGGGCGCTGTGCGCCATCACCATGTACCCTGCCAGGTCGCCCAGCGTCTGGTATTCGAAGAACAGCGTTTTGGGCAGTGGTCCGAAAGACTTCTGCAGTTCGGTCGTCAGGCTCATGGCCATGATCGAATCGATGCCGTACTGCTCCAGCTGCGCCTGCGGGTCGATCTGCTGCGGCGCGACCTTCAATACCGCAGAGAGCAATTGGCACAGCAACCGTTCTGCAAGCTCTCGCATGGCTTCGCCGGCGGGGACGGCTTGCAGCGGAGCTGCCGCCTTCGCCACTGACAATTGGGTTGGCTTCAGCCACTGGCGCAGGGCCGCATTATCCTCGCCGGTGACCAGGAACTGGCTGCCTGGCGTGGCCAGGCAGCGATGCAACGCCTGCAGGCCGCTGGCGGTCTGCAGCGGCGCGAGGCCGGTTTCGGCGCGGATCGCCTGCAGGTGATGCTGGTCGAGCCGCATGCCGCCCTGCAGCCACAACGACCAATTGAGCGACAGCGTATGGCCGGAACGGCCCTCGGATTTCAGCCTCGCGTTGCGGGTGGCCGCGAAATAGTCCATGAAGGCGTTGGCGCAGGCGTAATCCGCCTGGCCGGCGTTGCCAAGCGCACCCGCGATCGAGGAGAACAACACGAAGAAATCCAAATCCAATGCTGCTGTGGCCTGGTCAATATGGATGGTGCCCGCCACTTTCGGCGCAAGGACAGCCTCGAAGTCGGCCACCGGCTTGTTCAGGATGAAGCTGTCGGCTGTCATGCCGGCGGCGTGCAGCACGCCGTCCAGGCGGCCGTGGGTGAGGGTGATCTCCTCGACCAGGGCGCGCACCGCTGCCGCATCGCCCAGGTCAAGCTGGCGGTAGCTGATGCGCGGATCGCCGCCAGGCAGCGGATCGGCCGCCGCACGGCCGCTCAACACCACCCTGGCATGGCCTGCCTGGCGCAGGATCTCGCCGGCCACATGGCGGCCGATTGCACCCGTCCCCCCGGTGATCAGGTACGCACCGTCCTCACGGAAAGCGCTGCGGGGAGCTGCCAGCGGCGCCGGCAACATGCTCCAGCGCTGCACCTGGCGTTTGCCATCGCGGTAGCGCACCAAGGTTTCGCCTGGTACGCTGGCCTCCGCCTGAAGCAGCTCGGCCAGCGCCGCAGCACCCGTCTGCTGGGGAACCTCGATCAGTTGCCCGGAAAAATGCGGATTCTCCTGCGCCGCACTCCGGAACAGGGCGGCCAGACCCGCCAGCACTTCGTTTTCCGGGATGTCCGCCACGACCACCTGCAGCAGCATGCGGCCCGGCCCCCGTTCCCGCAGCATTTCCTGCACCAGTGCGAACGCGGCGCCGGCATTCTTGCTGTAGGCTTGCGCCAGGTTCATTCCCGCCGGCTGCGGCCAATGCAGGCAGCGCTGTGCCCCGAGCAGGTCCGCCGCACCGGTACCCACATTGCCGCAAAACGCGATCACGTGCTGGCCATATTGGGAGGATGCCTTGGCGGACAGCGCCAACTCGCGCCAGGCCGGCTCCAGGACCGTTGCCGGCCCGGGCTGAATCCTGGCGCCGGCGTTCAGTGCGCGCACCCGTTCCAGCGCTTGCGGCTTGGTGATCTTCCCGGCCTGCAGATCCTCGTAAATCTGTTTCAATTGTGTATGCATTGGAGTCGTACCTTGGTGCGATTTCGTTGAACGGAGCGGCATCAGGCGGCATCTTTCAGCAGGCGGTCGGATCCGCCCGCCGCCGCGGCAAGCCGCCGTACATAAAGATTCCCAAACTTCACCAGCAGTTCGCCGCTTTCGTTAAACAGGCGGATGTTCATCTTCTGGACTTCGTGCTGGCCACGTCCCGACGGCTCCGCAAACTCCGCCAAGGCGTAGCAGGCATGGCCCAGGGGTCGCACGATCTCGAGCTCGTCCAGCGCAAAAGGCAGGCATGGGCCGCCGGCGCCGGCCAGCAGCACCGCCACGCTTTGCAGCGCACCGTCCACCAGGGCGGGATGCAGGGTGTAGTCGCCGAAGCCCGCTCGCAACTGCTCCGGCAGCGCCATGCGCGCCAGGGCGAACGAAGGACCCACGTGCACCTCCCGTATCACCTGGAAGGATGGGCCGTAGTCCAGGCCGTGCTGCCGCATCTGACCGTAGAAGTGCTCGCCGGTGTAACGGCTGGCGCATTCCTGGACGATCGCCGATATCGCTACATCGCTGCCTTCGCCCGCCTGGCCGGCGGAATGCGCGCGGACTTCGATCTTGCCTTCGGAATGGATCACGCTTTCCTGTTCGGCCCCCAGCGACGAGATTGAGAACTCGATGCTGCCGCCGGACTGCTTCAGCACGGTGCGCAGCATCGGTGCTCCCTCTTCGAAACTGAGCGGATGCGCCCACACGATGTCATGCAGCCTGAAGACCTGGCGTTCGGCAGCCAGCGCACCGCAGACTGCGGCAATCTCCAGGTAGCCGGCGCCGGGGAAGATACGCTGACGGTTGACCTGGTGGTCCAAGGCATAAAATTCACTTGGCGACAGCTGCGAGACAAAGCATGTCTGGCGCAGGGTCGACGCATTGTGCGAAACCAGCGGATGCAATGTGGCTGCCGGCGCTGCAATGCGCTCCGTCACCACAGTGGCAGGGCCGGCCGGATCAGCGTCATCGAACCAGTAACGCTGTTTTTCGAACGCATAAGCGGGAACGCTGATGCGTGCGGGCATTGAGGTGCCATGCAGTGCCTTCCAATCGACGGCGTTGCCAAGCACCCAAGCCTGCGCCAACGCAGCCGGTGCCGCAGGAACTTCCTGGCCTGTGGATGCCGAAGCGTGCCTTGCACCGGCGCGGCGCTTGTCAACCCGGCCAAGCACGACGCCGGTCATGTCGCCAGTGTCCAGCCATGCGTGCAGCCGCTCCCTGAGTTCATCCCCGCTGTCCGCCACGAACGCCAGGCGCTCTTCCATCGCCTCGCGCCCCAGCTGAAGCGTGTAGCAGACATCGGCGATATCCGCTTCCTGTGAACGGTGCAGCCACGCGGCGAGCTGCTGCGCATTGCGTTTTAGTCCGTCTTCGTTACGCGCGGAAAGCGGCAGCACCAGGCCCGATTTGCCGGCAGAATGGCTGGTTGCTGGCCGCTGGTATTCCTCCAGCACCACGCAGGCATTGACGCCGCCGGCGCCGAAGGAATTCACCAGCGCCCGGCGCGGGCCGTCTGTCGCACGCCACTCCGTCAGCTCGCGCTGCAGGAAGAATGGCGAGGAGTCGAAGTCGATATTCGGGTTTGCCACCTCCGAGTGGATCGTCGGCGCCAGCTGGCGATGCTTCATCTGCAGCAGCACCTTGCTCACGCCTGCAATGCCGGCGACCGACTCCCCATGGCCGATATTGGCCTTCACGGAACCGACGGCGCAGAAACCGTTGCGCGCAGACTGGCGGCGGAAAGCCTTGGTCAACGCAGCAATCTCAATGCCATCGCCCAGGGGTGTTCCCGTACCATGGCCCTCGACGTAGCTGATGCTCTCGGGATGGATTCCGGACTGCGTCAGGACCTGGTCAATCAGCCCTGCCTGGGCATTCGGATTCGGCGCCGAATAGCCGTTCGAACGTCCGCTGTGCGCATACGCACTGGCGCGGATAACCGCATACACCTGGTCGCCGTCGGCGATCGCCTTGCCCAGCGGCTTGAGGATCAGCGATGCAACGCCTTCGCCAGGTACGAATCCGTCGCCGTCGGCGCCATAGCTGCGGCAGCGGCCGTCGGTCGATACCATATGGCGGCTGCACAGAGATTGGTACTTGGAAGGATGCAGGTAGAGATTCACGCCCCCAGCGACAGCGACCTGGCATTCGCCGTGGCGCAGGCTTTCGCATGCCAGGTGCATCGCCACCAGCGACGACGAGCAGGCGGTGTCCACCGGCATGCTGGGGCCTTCGAAGTCGAAAATGTACGAGACGCGGTTGGCTATCGACCACGGCAGGACAGCCGGCGTGGCCTGGTCACCCGCACCCGGTGCGCACAGATGGTAGGTGTTGGTGGTAACGCCAACGTACACGCCCACCGAAGAGCCTTTTCCTTTCGGATGGCGTTCTCGCAGCGCTTCGCGCGTATAGCCCGCATCTTCCAGCGCGGACCACACCGATTGCAGGAACAGGCGCTCTTGCGGATCCACCGAACGCGCTTCTTCAGCGGACATGTTGAAGAAAGCCGGATCGAATTTGTCAAAGTCGTCGATGAAGCCGCCCCATTTGCAATAGATGGAGCCTTCCAGGTCGCGATGGTTCCAGCGGCTTGCCGGAACAATGTCGATCATGTCCTGGCCCTGCTTCAGCTGCTGCCAGAACGCATCTAGGTCTGCGCTTCCCGGGAACGTGCCGTGCACGCCAATAATCGCAATCGGCTCGGCGGCCGCCGCTGCTGGCGCCGGCACCGGTGATGGTGCCGGAGGTGCCGCCACGACCGGCAAGGCTGCAGGCGCCAAGGGAGTTTCCGCCATCGCGGCCTCCGGCACAGCCGCGAGCAACGCAGCCAAAGCCGGCTGCATCGACGACAGGAGATACTGCGCCAGTTCGCCGATCGTCTCATGCTCGAACATCAGGGTTTTCGGCAGTGCCCCCAGATCACCTTCGAGCCTTGCGGTAACGCGAGCCACCATCACCGAGTCGAATCCATAGGCTTCGAAGCGCTCTTGAACATCGATGCACTCGGCCGGAAGCTTGCTCTCCTCGCCGATGACTTCCTGCAGGTAGCGGCGGGTACGGGCGGCCAGGTCGGAAGGCGCCTGGGCCGGCCGCTTCGGCACGGCAGGCGCAGGAGCTGCAGCGCTCCGGAGAGCAGCCCGGATCCTGTGCGGATCGCCGTGCAGCACCATGCCTTGGCCCATTCCGTCCGCAAGCAAGGTTTCCCAGCAGCGCAGTCCCAGCTCCGTTGGCAACGGCGTCATGCCGGTAGCACGCTCCATGCGTGCCAGGTCGGCATCCGCCACCTGCATGCCGCCTTCGCTCCACAACGGCCAGTTGATCGAAAGGGTCTCGCCGAAGCGCTGGCCGGCCATGCGCATGCCTTCGCGCAGTTCCGCATAGCTGTCCATGAAATGATTGGCGTACGCATAGTCGCACTGGCCGATGTTGCCAAGCTGCGCGGCAACGGACGAGAACATCACGAACCAGTCGAGCGCTTCGTCACGCGTAGCCAGGTCCAGGTTCCTGGTGCCGATCAGTTTCGGCGCCAGTACCTGGGCCATTTGGCTCGCCGTCTTGTTTGCCGCCAGCGCATCGTCGGTGACACCCGCCGAATGAAGCACGCCGTGCAAAGCGCCGAACTCCTGCTTGGCAATCCGCACCGCCGATTCCACATTCTTGAGTTCGACCACATCGCCCCGGACATAGCGAACCTGTGCACCCAACGCGCGCAGTTCATCGATCTTGGCCTGCTGGCTGGCGCCAATTGCACCGCGTCCGGTCAGGATCAGGGTCGCCTGACAGGTACGAGCCAGATAGCGGGCAAACACCAGCCCTAGTCCTCCCAGGCCACCGGTGATGAGATACACGCCGCACTGGCGCAGCGGCAGGCCGGCAGTGCTCTGCGCAGGCTGCCATGGCACCAGCGCGCTGATCGAACGGCGCAAGCCCTTTTCATCAGCCTCATAGCGGATTGGCGACGTGTTCCCGGTTGCCAGCTCGTCGGCAATCAGGCCTGCCCTTTCAGCAGTCACCTCGTCCAGTTGCAGCGTGTTCGCCAACAGGCGCGGTTCCTCCAGTGCCAGCGCACGCAGCATGCCGGCGACAGCGGCACCATAGGGGTTTGGCGCTCCAGGAGCCGCGGCATGCACCGAAAGCAGGCGCAATTTGTCTTGCAGGCGCTGGGCGGTATAGGCTTTGAACAGAAGCAGCAGGACTTGGGCGCCACGCGTCACTTCGGCTGGGCATACATGCACCACACGGGACGGCAGGCGCTGTTCCGTGCGCAAGGATTCAACCAGCTTCAAGAAGTCCTCTTCGCTGGCGGGATTGAGCGTGAAGGTGTGGGCGTCTTCCTGGGCATAGGTGTCGCCCCACTGGACAACGATGGCAGGTCCGCTGCCCGCCTTCGTGCACAGCTCTGAGGCCAGCGCCTGTTCGGCGCCCAGCACCAGGATGCCGCCTTCACCCGTGGCGGGCGGATTGAGTGCCTCCACCGTCCACTGAGGGCGGAAATACAGGGCTTGGCGGTCGTCCGCGACCTGTTGCTTGCCGGTGCCGGCGGCGCCGGTATTGATCCAGTAACGCTGGCGTGCGAATGGATAGGTTGGCATTGCGACGCGCTGCGGCGCCGCATGACGGGGAAGATTCGACCAGTCGATGTCCATGCCCAGCGCCCAGAGCTGCGCAAGGCGAGACAGATCGCGCCGTCCGAGCAGTTCACGTGACAGGGTTTCGCCTGCACCGCCGGAGATCAGGTCGCCCAACTGGCTGCGTAGTGCTTTGGCGTCGCCGTGGAAGATGCCTTCGTCCAGGTTTACCGAGGTGCCGGCCTCCTGGGCAGAGATCCAATGCTGCAGGCGTTGCTGCAACTCACGGCGGTCGGACGCCACCACGGCAAGCCGCACACCCAGTCCAACGCGGCCCACCTGGCTGGTATAGGCAATATCGGCAAAAGTGGACGCTGCGTCCGTCTCAAGGAACTCAAGCATCGAGCTGGCATAGATGCGCAGGGTGCCGATGTCGCGTGCGGAAAGCAGGAACAGTTGCGAAGTCTCCGCTGCCTGGCGTTCGTTCCGCGATCGCGGCTGGTACTCGTCCAACACCAGGTGAGCGTTAGAACCGCCGGCGCCAAAGGAACTGATGCAAGCGCGGCGCTTCTGTGCCGCCGGAGGCGTCCATGGTCCCAGTTCGGTTTGCACGCGGAACGGCGTTGCGGCGAAATCAATGTGCGGATTCGCCGGCAGCGCGTGCAGCGACGGCGCGAGCTGGCGATGCTTCAATTGCAGCAGTACTTTGGAAACCGCAGCCGCACCGGCTGCGGCTTCCAGATGGCCAATATTGGATTTGACAGACCCGATTGGGCATAGCACACGTCCTTCGGCAGCATTTCCGAAGGCCGAGAGCAGCCCCTTGATTTCGATCGGATCGCCCAGCGCCGTTCCGGTCCCATGCGCCTCGACGTAGTTGATACTCTCTGGCGCAACCGCGCCGCGCTTCAGCACTTCGCGGATCAACTCCCCCTGTGCCTGCGGATTCGGAACGCTGTATCCATTGGTTTTTCCGCCGTGATTGACGCCATTTGCACGAATTACGGCATACACGTGGTCACCATCGCGTTCTGCAGCATCAAGCCGCTTCAACATGAAAGCGCCAACGCCTTCGCCTGGAACATAGCCATCGCCGCCTTCACCAAAACTGCGGCAACGGCCGTCGGTCGACAGGAAGCTCCCCTGGCTAAGTCCGAGGTATTTTTGCGGATGAATCGAGACGTTGACGCCGCCGGCGATCGCCGTTTCGATCTCGCCGCTGCGAATCGCCTCGCATGCCAGGTGGATCGCCGTCAGCGAGGAAGAGCACATGGTGTCGAGCGCCATGCTCGGTCCGTGCCAGTCGAACAGATAGGACACGCGGTTGGCAATCGAGGCATGCGAAGATCCGGCGACTTCCGTACTTCCGTTGAGCCGCGCCTCTACACTGAGCAACTCATATTGCGCCCACATGACGCCGACATACACGCCGATGCGGCGGCCCACCAGGCTTTGCCTGCTGTAGCCGGCATCTTCAACGGCCTTCCAGGCATTTTGCAGGAACATGCGCTCCTGGGGATCGATGCGTTCCGCCTCCTTGGGTGAAATGCCAAAGAAGAGTGGGTCGAAGCAATCGATGTCGTTCATGAAGCCGCCCCAGCGGCCATAAATCTTCCCGGCCTTCGACTTGTCGGCGTCGTAATAGGCCGCGTGATCCCAGCGTTCAGCCGGAATCTCAATGATGCAATCCTTGCCGTCCTTGAGGTTATTCCAGAATGCGTTCAAGTCTGCGGCTTGTGGATACTGCCCGCTCACGCCAACAATCGCCACTTCAACCAACGGCGTTACGCGACCCGGTACGCGCGCCCGGCGGACTGCCTGCTTGACCTGTACCGCTGCGGGGGCAGATGAAGGTACGGCAGTTGCGGAGTCGACATTTCCGGCCAAGCCGCGCGCCACTTCAGGGAAAGCCTTGACCAGATAGCGCGCAAGCGCAGCCAACGTCTGGTATTCGAACAGCAGCGTCTTGGAAAGCGTGCCGAAAGTCTTTTCCAGTTCGCGCGTGATGTTCATTGCCAGCACGGAGTCGATGCCGTAGTTCTCAAGCGGCGCCTGCACGTCGATGCGGCTGGATGGCATTTGCAGCACGCCCGCGAGCTGGCGGCGCAGATAGTCTTCCATCTCCGTCTCAAACTGACGGCCTTCCTGTGGCTGTGGCGCCGGAGCGGTTTCCACCGCAGGTTGCGGCGCCGCGTCAGACAGCAAGCGTTCGAGACGCTTGCGATCGCCCTGCAATACCAGTGCCTGTGCGGCATCCTGCGCCAGGGCGCCGTAAAGCGCTTGCACGCCGGCCCCGCTTTGCAGCGGCGATACACCGAAGCGTTGCTGCATCCAGGCCTGGCTGTCGGCT
>JBCNPK010000055.1:0-37338 GCA_039593355.1 Pseudoduganella sp. | reverse complement strand
GGTTCTTGATGGCGATCTTGGTGCGGCCCAGTTCCACGGTCAGCTGGACCGGGATATCGAGGATGAAGTCGATATCGTTATGGGTTTCGGTCTTGTTCGGCTGCTTGGAAAAGTCCTTGAACACGGCGGCCGTGGCTGCCTGGTTTTGCATGGCAGCAGCCTCGGCAGCGGCCTGCTCGGCAATCGCGGCACCCCAATCATCATCCAAGCTTGCGTCGTCGTCTTGATTGTCCGACATGTTTCTCTCCTAAATACTGCCTTATTTCATATTATCGGCGTTTGCCAGCAGTTTCTCCACCTTCAATGCGTATTGCCCATTCAACACACCATAGGTGCAGTCGAGAACAGGCACGCCATCCACGGTCGCCTCAATGGTTTCCGGAATGGTCAGCGGGATCACATCGCCGACTTTCATGTTCAGGATCTCGTCGAAGTTGACTTTGGCGGTGCCGAGCTTGGCAACCAGCTCTACTTCGGCGATCTGGATCTGCTGGGTCATCAGGCGGATCCAGCGCTTGTCCACTTCCAGCGCTTCCCCCTGCAGCGAGGACGTCAGCGCATCGCGGATCGGTTCGATCATCGAATACGGCATGCAGAAGTGGATCTGGCCCGACACGGAACCCAGTTCGATGGTGAAGGTGGATGCCACCACCACCTCGTTCGGTGTGGCGATGTTGGCGAACTGCGTATTCATTTCGGAACGGATGTACTCGAACTCGACCGGGTACACCGGTTCCCACGACTTGGTATAGGCCTCGAACACGATGTCGAGGATGCGCAGGATGATGCGCTGCTCGGTCTGCGTAAAGTCGCGGCCCTCGACGCGGGTGTGGAAACGGCCGTCGCCGCCGAACAGGTTGTCGACCAGCAGGAACACCAGGCCCGGATCGAACACCATCAGGGCGGTGCCGCGCAGCGGCTTCATGTGCACCAGGTTGAGGTTGGTTGGCACCACCAGGTTGCGGATGAATTCGGAATACTTGGACACGCGCACCGAGCCCACCGACACTTCGGCCGAACGGCGCAGGAAGTTGAACAGGCCCACGCGCAGCAGGCGCGCGAAGCGCTCGTTGATAATTTCCAGGGTCGGCATACGGCCCCGGACGATGCGTTCCTGCGTCGCCAGGTTGTAGGTCCGGACACCCGAAGTCTCCTCGGGCGCAGCGACGTCGTCCTGATCGCCATTGACACCCTTTAAGAGGGCATCAACTTCTTCCTGGGAGAGAAAATTATCAGCCATGCTTCACTTGCACCTTACTGGATGATAAACGCGGTAAACAGTACTTCCGATACTTCCTGGTGTTCCGCGCCGGCTTCAAACGGCTGGTTGACGATTTCCAGGATTTCCTTGCTCAGCTGTTGCTTGCCTTCCGGCGTGTTGATTTCGGATGCGTGCTTGCTCGACAGAAGCAGCAGGATGCGGCTGCGCAGCTTGGGCATATTGGTCTTGATGACTTCCGACTCTTCCAGGCTGCTGGCCTGCAGCGTCATCGCCACCTGCAGGTACTGGTCGCCGTTTTCCGGCTGCAGGTTCACGGTGAACTGGTCGACCGGAATGTAGACTGGCGGCCCGGCCTTCTTGGCGGGCTTCTTGGCCTTCTTCGGCGACTTCTCGTCCTGCGCATGCTCTTCGCTGCTGTCGCCATGCATGAAGAACCAGGCGGCGCCGCCGCCGGCAAGGGCGAGCACCAGCACCGCGACCACGATAATGATCAGCTTTTTCTTGGAGCCACCGCCTGCCGGTGGTGGAGCTTCTGCCTTCGCATCAGCCTTCATTTTTGGATTCGCTTTCAATTCTGCTGCCTTGGATGCAAGAGATTTATCATGACGCCATTATGTCATTATCGGGAAAGCATGCGGGGAGCGATGCGCCGAAAAGAGGCAGGAAGCAGGGCTATCTCTGCCTTAAGCGAAGGTATCGACTGCGCTCAGGACGCTGCGGCGCACTTGCGGGGCGGGCTGGAGGCTGGCGTCGCCTTCAGTGCCATTGCCATTCTGGCCATTGGCAACTCCACGGCCACGGCCGCCAGAGGCCATCTCGGCGAAGGCTTGCTGCTGTTCCTGGCTGCCGGCTGAAACGCTGGTATTGCCGAGCGTGATGCCGGCGTCACCCATGGTTTCGCGCAGTTTCGGCAGCGCCTGTTCGAGTGCGGCGCGCACTTCCGGCTGGGCAGCGGTGAACGCCACGCTGGCCTGGTCGTTGGAGACGTTCAGCACCACTTGCAGCGGGCCCAGGTCGGGCGGATTCAGGGTCAACGTGGCGCTTTGTTCGCCGCCATTGACCATCCAGACAACTTTCTGGCCCAACTGGTGGTCCCAGCCCTGGCTGCCGACGCGGGCGTGCAGCTGGTTGCTGGCGACGGCTTCGGCGGCTTGCGCATTGGCTGCCCCGGCTGGTGCCAGGGCGGCGGCGGCGGCTTGCAGCGCGCCAGCCTGGGGCTGGATGGCTTGCTTGGCGTCGCGCGCGGCCAGCTCGGCAGCCTTGCCTGCATCGGCGCTGGCTTGCTGCAGCGCGGCCTGGAAGTCGGCACGCGGCTGGCCGGTGTTGCCGGTGCCTGACGCGTCGGCGCCATCGCTGGCAGCGCCACGGCCCAGCTTGGCAAGGGCGTCGGCCATGTCCGCGCCCTGGTCGCCGGCTGTGGCCTTGCTGGCGGCGGCGCTGTCGGCTGCGGTTTTTGCTGCCAGCAATGCGGCCTGGTCGACAGGCATGCCTTCGCTGGACAGGCGGTCGGCGATGCCGGTGCGTCCGCCTTTGCCATCCAGCACGGCGTCGCCTGCGAGCGTAGCGTCGGTGGCGCGGCCATCCTTGCCGGCGGCGGCTGCGGCAGCTGCGGCGGCATCGGCCGCGGCCGGTTGGCCGTAGCCTTGGATCATGGCGAGCATGTCGGCGACGGCGTCGCTGCTGGCTTGCGTGTCATCGGTTATTTCGTTGGCTGAAGCGTCGCTGGCGGCCGTGCTGCCAGCGGAAGCAGCGGCCGCCGTGGCGGCGCCGGCATTCGAGGCGGATGCATCGGCTTTCGCGCCGTCAGCTTGCTGCGCTTCGCTGGACTGGTTGTTCTGCGGGGCTTTGGCCGGGGCCTGCGATTGCGCGGCTGGTTTGTTGGCCTGGGCCTGTTGGCTCGGGGCGTGGGCGGCCTGCTGGGCTGCCTGCGGCTGCTGTTGGGCAGGCTTGGGCGCCTCGGGGCGGCGCTGGGCCGCGGCTGGCGCTGCCTGCTGAGCGGACGGCGGCAGGGCGTTCGCCTGGCGTTCGATCTGGTGGTTCAGGGCCTGCGCGAACTGCTGGTCTTCCTGCACGGCATTGGACGGGCGGCCGGGCGCCGAAGTGCCGGAAAGGAGAGGGGAGTTCTGTACAGTCTGGGTTTGCATGATCGAATCGGTCTAGCGTTTGAAAAATGCCTGGCGCGAGGCGTGCTCGTCCATGGCTTTCTGGTCGCGTTTGGCCTCTTTCTTGAGCTCCTGGGCTTCCGCCCGGTCGCGCAGGGTGGAATAGGACATGCGCTTGCGTTCGCAATCCTGCCACAGCTGTTTTTCCTGGTCGCCGCGCGCCTTGGTATGGCGCAGCACTTCCTGCTGGCCCTTGATCGCCGTATCCAGTTTTTCCATGAAAGCCTGGAAATTGCGGTATGCCATCGGCGAAATGCCTTGCTGCTGCGATTCATCGAAACGGCGGCCGTACTCTTCGCGATAGCCGACCAGCATGTTCAGCTTTTCCTCGGCATCGGCCACCGCTTTCAGGGCCGCGCCAAGGCGCTTGGCCGCATCGTCGGTTTCCCGCCGGGCCAGGTCGATCAAGGTTTCAAGTTGCTGTGTAGAGGCCATGATGATCAATTATATGCAAGGCCGAGTGGACTAATCAGTCGAATAGAGAGGTTAACTGCCCCAAGCTCTCGGGCATGTTCACGCGCTCGGTAATCTGCTGTTGCAGGAATTGCTCAATCTTATCGTGCAGGGCGATCGCCTGGTCAAGCACCGGATCGGTGCCCGGCGTGTACGCCCCGACAGCAATCAGGTCGCGGCTGCGTTCGTAGCGTGAAAACAACTGTTTCAGCCGCCGCGCCTGATTCTGGTGGTTGTGCGTGGTGATCGAGTGCATGGCGCGGCTGATTGACTGTTCGATATCAATGGCCGGATAGTGGCCGGCTTCCGCCAGGCGGCGGTTCAGCACGATGTGGCCGTCCAGGATGGCCCGCGCGGAGTCGGCGATCGGGTCCTGCTGGTCGTCGCCCTCGGTCAGCACGGTGTAGAAGGCCGTGATCGAGCCGCCGCCCACTTCGCCGTTGCCGGCGCGTTCCACCAGCACCGGCAGCTTGGCGAAGACCGATGGCGGGTAGCCCTTGGTGGCCGGCGGTTCGCCGATTGCCAGCGCGATTTCGCGCTGCGCCATGGCGTAGCGGGTCAGCGAGTCCATGATCAGCAGCACGTTCTGGCCCTTGTCGCGGAAGTGCTCGGCAATCGCCGTGGAATAGGCGGCGCCCTGCATGCGCATCAGCGGCGGGGTGTCGGCCGGCGCCGCCACCACCACGGAACGGCGCAGGCCTTCCTCGCCCAGGATCTGCTCGATGAATTCCTTGACCTCACGGCCCCGTTCGCCGATCAGGCCAACGACGATGACGTCCGCTTCGGTGTAGCGCGCCATCATGCCCAGCAGGACGGATTTACCGACACCGGAGCCGGCGAACAGGCCCATGCGCTGGCCACGGCCCACCGTCAGCATGGAGTTGATGCAGCGCACGCCCACGTCCAGCGTTTCCACGATGGGCGCACGGCCCAGCGGGTTGGCGGGGCGCACATTGATCGGCGCGGAATCGCTGGTCTGGATCGGGCCCAGGCCATCCAGCGGACGGCCGGCGCCATCGACCACGCGGCCCAGCAGTTCGGGACCGACCGGCAGGTGGCGCGCGCGGTCGCTGGGACGGCGGCGCGGATGGTTCACGGTGCCTGGTTTGGGCACGCTCTGTTCCACCGGGAAGACGCGGGTGCCGGGGATGATGCCTTCCACATCGCTTTGCGGCATCAGGAACAGCTTGTCGCCTTCGAAGCCGACCACTTCCGCCTCCACCTTGCCGCCGGAAGGCAGGGGAACGGTGCAGGCGGCGCCAACGGCCAGGCGCAGGCCGACCGCTTCCATCACCAGGCCCGCCACGCGCGTGACGCGGCCGGAAACCTGCATCGGCTCGACGAAATCGACCAGCGTGGCGCAGTCGTTCAGGTAGGAACGCCAGCGGCCTGCGTGCACTTGTGGGTCCGGGGCGCCCATATCAATCGATCCAGTCTATGTCCTTGCCGAGCGCCAGGCTCAGGCGCTGCCAGCGCGAAGCCACGGTGGCGTCGATCTGGTTGGAGGCGGTATCGACCTTGCAGCCGCCGCGCTCGATCGTAGGATCGTCGATCACGCGCCAGCCGCCCTTGTCCAGTTCTTCGGCGATGCTGTCGCGTACGACGGCGGCATCTTCCGGGTTCAGGATCAGCAGCGCGGGCTGCTGCAGCACCGGCAGGTATTCGATGGCTTCGCGCACCACCGGCAGGATCAGTTCGGGTTTCACGCGCAGGGCGTTCTTCAGCATGCCTTTGGCCAGGTGCAGGGCCAGTTCCAGCACTTCGTTGCTGATGGCCTGGTCCGCTTCGCGCAGGGCGGTGCTGAAGTTGTCGGCGATATCGCGGATCGGGGCGAGGGCTTGTTCGGTGGCGGCGCGCTGCTCGTCCAGGGCTTGCGCCATGCCTTCTTCGTGGCCGGCTTTGAAACCTGCGTCGTAGCCTTGCTGGCGGGCCTCCTCGCGGATGGCGGCCAGTTCTTCTTCGGTCGGGTAGTCGAGGGCGGGGGCTTGCTCGGCACCGGCGTATTCGGCTTCCTGCACTTCGGCCAGGGCGGCGGCTTCTTCGGCGGCGATGGCGCGGGCTTGTTCTTCCTCGCGCTCGCGCTGGGCTACCGCGCTGGGGCGCGAGTCGCCGAAGGAGCGCAGCTCCCAGCGTTGGTAGGCGGTTTGTTGTTCTTTGGGGATGGTTGTCATTGCTTTGTTTGCTTTTAACCCGGTAAATCCGGGTCAGACCCAAGGGTCTGACCCTGTCAGCGATGCGTGCAGTGGATGGGTCTGACCCTTGGGTCTGACCCGGGTTTACCGGGTTGGGGGTTACACAAACGAATCCTCACCCTTGCCGCCAAGCACGATCTGCCCTTCATCCGCCAGTCGCCGCACAATCTGCAGGATCTGTTTCTGCTGCGTCTCCACTTCCGACAAGCGCACCGGTCCCTTGTTCTCCAGGTCCTCGCGCATCATCTCCGAAGCACGTGCCGACATGTTCTTGAAGATCTTGTCGCGCAAATCGGGCGAGGCGCCCTTCAGCGCAATAATCAGCATCTCCGACTGCACTTCGCGCAGCAGCAGCTGGATACCGCGGTCATCGACGTCGATCAGGTTATCGAACACGAACATTTCGTCCATGATCTTCTGCGCCATGTCGTTGTCGTAGTTCTTGATATTGTCCATCACGTTCTGTTCCTGCTCGCCGGACATGAAGTTCAGGATCTCGGCCGCCGCGCGGATGCCGCCCAGCGTCGATTTCTTGATGTTTTCATTGCCCGACAGGAGCTTGGTCAGCACGTCGTTCAACTCGCGCAGTGCGGCCGGCTGCACACCATCCAGGGTGGCGATACGCAGCACCACGTCGTTGCGCAAGCGGTCGGTGAAATGCCCCAGGATTTCGCAAGCCTGGTCGCGTTCCAGGTGCACCAGGATGGTGGCGATGATCTGCGGGTGCTCGTTGCGGATCAACTCCGCCACCGACTGCGAATCCATCCACTTCAAGGACTCGATCCCGGATGCGTCCTTGCCGCCCAGGATGCGCGACAGCAGCACGGACGCCTTGTCGTCGCCCAGCGCCTTGGTCAGCACCTGGCGGATGTACTCGTCCGAATCGAGGCCCACGGTGGACGCGGCCGCGTACTGGTCGCGGAAATCGTCCAGCACATCGACCACCATTTCGTGCGGGATATTCTTCATGGTCGCCATCGAAGCGCCCAGCTTCAGCACCTCGCGCGGGCCGAGGAACTTCATCACCTCGGCGGCCTCGGCTTCCCCCATGGCCAGCATCAGGATGGCGGCTTTCTGCAGCCCGGTGTTTTCACTAGTCATTGTTGCCTATCCATTCCTTGATGACGTTGGCGACGATGCGCGGATCTTCCGACGCGAGTTTCTTCGCCAGCGCCAGGTTGTCGCGATAGGTGCGGGCAGTGTTTTCTTCCATCTTGGCGATCTCCTCCGCCAGCATTTCTTCCGGTGTCGGGCCAAGCGGCTCGACAATCGGCTCGGGTTCCGGTTCCGGCTCCGGCTCGTTGATCGCATCGATCTTCTTGAACACGGGGCGCATCATTGGACGCACGATACGCAGCAGGATATAGAGCAGGATCAGGGCCGTGATCAGGAACTTCGCCAGCTCCTTCGCCAGCGGCAGGTTGGCCGGGTCGCGCCACCATTCCAGCGGTGCCTCCGGCTCCTTGTCGACGCCGTCGAATGGCGCGTTGGCCACGCTGACGGAATCGCCGCGGTCCTGGTTGTAGCCCATGGCTTCCTTGACCAGGCTGTTGATCTTGGCCATCTCGTCCGCACTGAGCGGTTTCACGATGACCTTGCCGTTTTTATCGATGGTCCTACGGTAGTTTACTACGACGCCCACCGTCATGCGCTTCAGTCCGGCCATTGCCTTCTGTTCATAGCGCACGGTCTTGTCGACCTCATAATTGGTTGTCGATTCCTTATGCGAAGGACCGGCTGCGGTGGTCGCGGCGGCCGTGCCCGGCTGGCCCGGCGCGCCGGCAGTGCCCGGTGGCGTCGTGGTCAGCGGGGCGGTGGCCACGCCCGGCGGCTGGTTCGACAGCGCGCCCGGAATGCCGCCTGGATTGGCGTTGGCCGTGCCGCTGGTCTCGCTGCTTTGCTGGCTGCGGATAGCGGAGGCGGCCGGCGGCGAGTTCGGCTTGAACGATTCCGCCGCCTGCTCGATGGCGGAGAAGTCGACGTCGGCCACCGCCTCGGCGCGCACATTGCCTTCGCCCACGATCGGCTTGACGATGGATTCGACCTGCTTGATGACCTGGTTCTGCAGCTCCTGCACGTACTTGAGCTGGGAGGCATCGAGGTTCTTGGCATTGCCGGCCGCGTTGCCGTTCTTGTTCAGGTCCGACACCAGGTTGCCGGCCTGGTCGACCACGGTCACGTTGGCCGGCGACAATTCCGGCACGGAGGAGGCCACCAGGTGCACGATGGCGCTGACCTGGGCTGGATCGATGGTGCGGTTGGCGTGCAGCTGCAGGATGACGGAAGCGGTCGGCTTCTGCTGGTCGCGCACGAAGACGGAAGGCTTGGGCAGTGCCAGATGGACGCGCGCCGATTCGACCGCGCCGATGGACTGGATGGAGCGCGCCAGTTCGCCTTCCAGCGCGCGCTGGTAATTCACCTGCTCCAGGAATTGCGATACGCCCAGCTTCTGGTTTTCCATGACCTCGAAGCCGACATTGCCGCCCTTGGGCAAGCCCTGCTGCGCCAGGCGCAGGCGCACGCTGTGCACTTGCTCGGAAGGCACCAGGATGGCCTGGCCGCCCTCGGCCAGCTTGTACTTGACCTGCATCTGGTCCAGCGCAGCGGTGATGGCGCCGCCGTCCTTGTCGGTGTAGTTGGCGAACAGGACCTTGTAGTCCGCCTCGCGGTTCCACAGCCACAGGATCAGGATCAGGGCCAGCACGCCCGCCACCGCGGCGCCGCGCACCACCATCTTGCCCATAGGGGTCTGGAAGAAGGCGAAGCGGCCCCGGGGCGCCTGCTGGGCTTCTGGATCTTCGATGTCGACTTGTTCTGCGGCTGCAGCCATGGGTAATCACTGTGGGTTAATGGGCCTGTTGCACATTATCAGGCGCTGTTGCGCCCATTAAAGGCCCGAATAGGCGCCGGTTTGCGTGCTTGCTCAAGGCTATCCCCTTGCTTTCACACGGGTATTCTGGAAGCCTGAAAACAGGAATATTGTATCTTGGAGTCAATAAATGAGAACAGGCGGAATTGATTCTAGCCAAATCCAGGCCATGATCGCCCAGCTGCACGCTGCGGCGACGCGGCCTTCGGCCACGCCGCCGGCGGTCCAGACCGAAAAGGTGGTGCAGAAGCCCGACTTCAGCAACGCCCTGAAAGGTGCGCTGGACGCGGTGCAGGCCAGCCAGGACCAGGCCGAAGGGCTAAGCAAGCGTTTCCAGATGGGAGACGACTCGGTCAACCTGTCCGACGTCATGATCTCGATGCAAAAAGCCAGCATCCAGTTCCAGGCCACCGCCCAGGTGCGCAACAAGCTGGTGCAGGCCTACCACGACATCATGAACATGCAGGTTTGATATTCGGCGGCGGTTAAAAAAAGGGGACGAAAAAAAGGGGACGTAACACATTTTTCTTCGAAAAATGTGTTACGTCCCCTTTTTTTCGTCCCCTTTTTTCGTCCCTTTTCTTACTGCTTATTCGAGGCCGGCGATGCGGGCGTTGCGTTCGCGCTCGAGCTTGGTGATGTAGCGCTGCACGGCGTTCAGGGACGAGCGCGGCAGGTCGACAAACTGGCAACCCAGGCGGCGGTTGGATTTGTTGTTTAAAAGCGTCAGGTCCAGCGAGTTGCGGATCTGCAGGCCGGTGGTAATCGTGCCGATTTCAGGGAGTTCAATGCGGCAGTCGCTGTAGACCTTGCCGATCGTGTCGCCCAATACCAGGCTGTTGTCGAGAATCGCGATGCCGCCGCAGCTGATGTCGGCCAGCGGGAAGGCTTTGCTGCCGCCGCCCAGTTCGGCCGGCTGCGGAATCATCACCCGCACCGGATTCGTGACCGGCGTGGCCATGCGGTAATACTCGCGGCGCTGCAGGCGGATCAGGCTGGTCGGCAGGGGCATTTTGAAGGCGGGGCTGCCTTCGAAGGTGCAGGATGCGATGTGTTCGCCGCCGAACATGATGCGGATCTTGTCGAGCGTGGTCTCGAAGGAGAGGCGCTTGGCGCTGAGGATGCGGCGGTTCTGGTCGGGGCTGATCGAGCAGTCGAGGATGACGTTGCCGCCATCGGCATCGACCTCCAGGATGGAGGTGACGCACACGTCGGACTCGCCGGCCACCAGCATGCGGATCAGCTGGTTCTTTTCGCCGATGCTGCGCAGCAGGGCGGTGATTTCGCGGCGCGAGGTGACCTCGAAATCATGCCAGTTCTCCAAGTCCGATTCCGAAATATAGCTGTGCATCAAAGTCCATTGTCTGGGGATTCATTCGGTACGCTCAGATCCGGGGCCGGGGGTGGGGGCTTGCCGGTCTTTTGCGCTGCTTCAATATGATAAAGCCATGCTAACAGTTCCGCAATTACACGGTAGAGCATGGGCGGGATCTGGTGGTCCAGGTCCACTTCCATCAGCAATGAAACCAGTTCCTTGGATTCGTGGATGTGCACGCCATGCTCGGCGGCGACGGCGATAATCTGCTCCGCCACCAGGCCGCGCCCTTTGGCGACGACTTTCGGCGCCGCTTCGCCGCTCTTGTAGGCGAGGGCGACCGCGCTTTGCAGCGGGCGGCGCGGCGGGTCCTGGCTGTCAGCTTGCGCCATCGTTGGCCTCCGCATTGATGGCGAGCGAGGTCAGCGGTGCGCCGGCGGCGTCCATCGCCTGCTGCAGGGCGCCGGCCCAGGCGCGCAGGGTGGCTGCGGTGTCTTCCGAACCCGATTGCACGGAAATGTGGACCTGGCCGCCGACCAGGGTGACATTGGCGGCCACCTTGCCCAGCATCGGGAAACGGAAGCGCACGCCGCTGCGCCAGACGGCATCGGCGCCTTCGCCGTCGCGCCCCTCGCGGCGGCCGTCCTTGCCGGAGCCCTCATCGCCGCGCTGTTGTTCGCGCTCGACCAGCCATTGCATCTGTTGCCCGGGCCAGGCTTCGCCTTGCCACATGACCTTGCCTTGCTCGTGGGTGTGCAGCTGCTGGTTGATCATCTGGGCGGCCGACAGGTCGGGCCCGGCCAAGGTCTTGGCAATCGCATCCGCCTGGCCCTGCGCCGCGCTTTGCGCTGCGCCCTGGCGCTGCATCTGCGGCTCGCGCTGCAAATCCTGCAGCGAACGCTTGCCTTCGGCCCATTCCGCGACGTGCGATTCGTAGAACAGGCCGCTGTCGCCGAGGGCGCGCTGCAGGCCTTCGCTGAGCTTGGCGGTGTCGGGCGGGCCCCCGCTGCTCAAGGGTGTCTTGCCATTGATCGTGACGGGCACGCCGGGCGTGGTGTAGGCTGAGGCGAGGGCGCTGGCGATGGCGCGCGCAGCCGGGCTCAGCGCGGCTTGCGGCGTATCCTTGCCCAGTGCGGGCAACTGGTCGGCGGGCACCAGCGGCGCCTTGCTGAGCAGGGCTGCGCCGGGGCTCAGGGCGCGGCCCTGGGCTTGCGCGGCGGCGGCCTGGCCAGGGTGGGCGGCATCGGTCTCGGCGCCGGCTTGCGGCTGTTTGCCGCTGAGATTGAGGATGGCCGCTTCCTGCGAGGGCAGGCGGCCCTCGGCCGGCATATCGGGCATCTGGTCGCCGGCGACGAAAGTGGCCATCTGGCCTGCCTGCGGGCTGCCGGCGCCGACTTGCAGCGTGGCGCGCGGCTGGCCGCTGACCACGGTCAGCGGCAGCTCATCGCCGGTGTTGATGCCATTGGGCAGCAGCATGCGCGCATTGGTGTCGGCCACGCGCACCAGGAAACTGCCGTCGGAAAATTTGCTGAGGACTTGGGCGGGCAGGGTTTGCCCGACCATTTGGGACAGGGCGCGCTGGAAGGCTTCCTGGCGCGGCGCGGCGACCGCTGGCGCGGACGAGGCCGCGCTGGTGGGGCTGACGCCCCGGACATCCAGGCGCGGGGGCAGCATGATCGCCGCCCCGCTCAGACGGCGCCGTAGGCGGCGGCCAGGCGCCGTTCAGTGCCGGTGTTGTTGATCAGTTTGGACAGCTGCGCCATCCACGGCATGGTCAGGTCGCGGATCTGGCGGTCGTCGTCCAGCATCTGCTTGATCAGGCCCAGCTTTTGCTGGCGCTCGCCGGCGTCCAGCGCGACTGCTTCTTCGTTGCCGCGCAGGCTGGCGACGTGCACCGCCACCTGCGTTTCCAGCGCTTCCAGCCCGTCCCAATCGGCTACCGTGGCTGCCGTCACCATCTTGCGGGTCAGTGCTGCCATGGCGGTGTAGGCGCTCAATACTTCTACGTTCGTCATTGTCGTCCTTGGTTACATGCTGGCGAAGGCAGCAGGCTGGGCATTCGTATTGGCGGCAGCGGGGTTGCCGCCGATCTGGTTCCAGGTATCGCGCAGGTCGGCCAGCAGGCCGCGCACTTCTTCCAGGATGGCCGGGTCGTTCTTGATGTTCGCCTCCAGCAGGCGGCGGCTCATGTAGTCGTACAGGGCCTCCAGGTTGCGGGCGATTTCGCCGCCAACTTCCTTGTCGAGGCTGGCCTTCAGGCCATCGTCGATGATGCGGATGGCCTTGGAGATGGCATTGCCTTTTTCCTGCACATTCCCGGCTTTCATCTGGGTGATGCCGGTCATGATGGCTGCCAGTGCACCGTCGTACAGCATGACGATCAGCTTGTGCGGCGAGGCGGAGGTGACACCGGTTTCCAGGCCGACTTTCGCATAGGCGTTGACGCCGCGTGAGGTAGTTCCAAACATAATCTCTCCTTAATCCTGCGCTCAGCTGTTCTTGGAAATGGCAGCCAGTTGCTGAGTCAAATAAGCTTGCGTGCTCTGCATCTTCGACAAGGTCGTGTCGAGCCGGGTGAACTGCGCGCGGTAGCGCTTTTCAATATCATCCAGCTTGGCCGAGAAGGCGTCGCGCTGCTTGCTCACATCCTTGATGCTCTTGTTGAGGCCTTCGGTCACGGAGCTCAGCAAGCCGCCGGTGCCCAGGAAGGAAGTGGCCAGGTTGTTGAGCTGGTAGGCATAGCCTTGCGAGAAGCCAACGGTGCCGCGGTCGCCAAGAGCGCCGCCGGTGACTTCAATTTTCAAGCCTTCGGCATCGGAACCGTCGGCGCCGGTCAGGGTCTGGCCGCTGCCGACCACCGCCTTGCCGCCCAGGGTGCCGGCCACGTCGGTGCCCGCGACCGGGGCGGCGCCGCCGAAAATGCTGGATACCGTGCTGCCGCTGACATCGGTCAGGGCGATGTTCGAGGTCGAGCCATACTTGCTCGACGACAGGACCAGCTTGCCATTGCTGTCGATCGAGGCGGCAACCGTGGTGCCGTTGGAGGAAAACGCGGAAGAGCCGTTGATCGAGGACTGCACGATCTTCGCCAGCTGGTCCGGCGTATAGGTGCCGGCCGGAATGGTCACGTTGGCGGTGTTATTCGAGTTGCTCGGCGTGGTGTCGTTCAGCGTCACGGCCCACACGGTGTTGGCGTCGATGGTGGTGCTGCCGCCGACCGCTGCCGAACTGGTCAGCGCGCCCTGGCTGGCCAGGTTCGTGATGTTGAGGTCGAACGTGCCAGGCTTGGTCTTGGCGGTCGAGCTGACAAAGTTGACGTTGGGATCGGTGGCCTTGCCGATGGCGGTGAACAGGCCGGCGATGTCGCCGAAATTGGACTCCATGGCCTTGTTCAGCTTTGCATCGTCGAGGTTCAGCGTGCCGTCTTTGGCGAAGGAAATACCGACCTGGCTCAGGTTGGTCAAGCCGCCCGACAGGCCGGTGATTTGCCCGCCCAGCATGCGGCGCAGCTGCGACATCATCGACTGGGCCGCCGGGTCGCCTTGCAGCGCGCCGGCTTTCTTGGTTTCCGGATCGTAGGCGGTGAGTTTTTTCAGCGCGCCGCTGAGGTCGTTGTAGGCCTTGACGAAGGCCTGCAGGTTGGTCTTGACACTGCCGGTGTCGCGCGCAACGTTCAGCGTGCTGCTGCCGACCTGGTTGACGGTCATGCTCACGCCCTGGATCGCTTCGCTCACCGTGTTCGAGTGGCTGCTGACGGCAATGCCGTTGACGGTCAGCTTGGTGTCCTGGGCCGCCGTGGTCTGCTGCATGGACTGGCTGGCGCTCGGGTCATAGCCGAGCAGGGTCTGCAGGGCAGAGTCCGGTGGATTGGTGCCGTCGCCGCTCAGGCTGATCTTCATCGAGGCGTTTTCGCCGGTCTTGTTCGACGTCAGCACCAGGTGATAAGGATTGCTGCTGCCGTCGGACACGATGGTGGCCGTCACGCCCAGGCTGGCCTTGTTGATCGCGTCGGCCACGCCCTGCAAGGTATTGTTGCTGCTGTCGATCACGACCGAGCCGGAAGGCTGGCTGGCATCCTGGGTGAAGCCGCCGCCCAGCACGCTCCCGCCGGTACCCGCCGTCAGGCCGGCCGCGGCAGGGTTGGTGCCGGCGATGGTGATGGGATTGCCGTTGGCTGCCGTCAGCGTCACGCTGCTGGCCGAGGTGTAGCTGGCGCCGGCGTTGGCCGCGCCTGCGGCAGTCTTGGCGCCGCCCGTGACGCCGGTCGCGGTTTCGGTGATGGCGACGCTGGCGCCGCTGGCGCTGCGGAATTCCAGGGTTCCTGCGGCAGCGCTGCCGGTGAAGGTGATGCCGGCTGCGGCCAGCGCGGTGGCCGTGGCGCCGCCGGCATTGGCCAGGTCGGCGTCGAGCGAGGCGGCGGTGACGCCTGCGCCGGCGGCGACGCCAGCGCCCTGGCTGGCGATCACGGTATTGCCGACTTTCAGACTGTACGAGCCGCTGCCGTCGGTTGCCACGTCGCCGAAGGTGGAGAAGATATTCGAGACACTGGCGGTCACGCCCGTGGTGCCGCTCTTGTCGTTGATGGCCGTGGCCAGCGCGCTGGCGCTGTTGGTGCTGGACGAGGTCGTGATCGCGGTGCCGTTGATGCTGAGTGCGCCATTGCTCAGGCCGTTTGTCAGCATGGACGAGCTCAAGCCGGTGCCCTGCAAGCCGAAGCTGCCGCTGGCGCTGCCGAACTGGAAGAACAGGGTGGTCGAACCGCCGAGGCCGATGCTCGAAGTCTTGCTTGCCATGCCGCTGGTCATCAGGGTCTGCGCCTGCGCCAGTTGGGTGACGTTGACACGGTAGTTGCCGGCCACCGCCTTGGATGTTGCCGATGCGCCCAGCACGTCCTTGTTGCCGACCGTCGTCGACAGGCCCTTGAAGGCGGTCGCCGCATTCAGGCTGCTCAGGGCGGACTGGAACACGCCGACGGCGCCGCTCAACTGGCCGAAGGCGCTCACCTTGGCCTGGTAAGAGGCGGTCTTCCGGTCGTAGCCGGACAGTGGCGCAGCTTCCGCCGCCATCAGCTTGTCGACGATGCTGTTGACGTCCAGGCCCGAACCGATGCCGGGGGATGACAGTGCTGGGGTAGAAGAAACGGCCACGGCAAACTCCTGAGATAACAAGATAAGTCTAACTTGTTTACGGCAGATTCAAAGGGGACTTGAGAGGGGGAAATACCTGTTTATTCGTGTCCGAAAAGACAAGCTAGCCTTCGTGGCAGCATAGCGCAAAAAAGCCCGGACTGCCGCGAGGACAGGCCGGGCCTGGAATGCAGTGGCCAGCGTTCAGGCTTGGTGGTCCACCAGCAGTCCACCGGTGAAAGCGTCGATCGATTTCGCGATCTCCAATGCCTCCGGAGTGGGAATCTGTCGCAATACTTCCTTGGTGTGCTGGTCAATCACCTTGACGATAGTGCGGTGGCTGTCGTCGTCGATAGCAAAGACCAGGCTTTGCGCCCGTTCCTGCACCGACTTGTTGAGTTTGGTGACCGCGTCTTCCACTTCTTTCCTGGAAGGCGTAGCCTCCTTGGCCTTGACCGCATCGATGGTTTCCACCGTAGCGGCTGGGCTACGGCCTGCCACCGGGAGGGCCACGAAATCGTAGCCCGCAATGCTGCGGTCAGACCGCGGCACAGTAGCAGTTATTGAATCGATAGTCATAGAGACCTCCTACGGAAAATTCCCCGGTCCGGCGAACCGGAGCGGGGAACCGCTTTTTACCTAGCTATTTGGCGATTAGCCGCGCAGCAGGCTCAGCACGCCGTTCGGCAGGGAGTTAGCCTGGGCCAGCATGGCGGTACCAGCTTGTTGCAGGATCTGGCCGCGGGTCAGGCTTGCGGTTTCCTGTGCGAAGTCGGTATCGACGATGCGGCTGCGGGATGCAGACAGGTTCTCGGTCGTGGTGCTCAGGTTCGAGATGGTCGACGAGAAGCGGGACTGCAGTGCACCGTAAGCTGCGCGCTGGTTGTTCACCGAAGCCAGAGCCGCGTCGGCAATCTTGATTGCCAGCTGGGCGTTGTCGAAGGTGGTCACGTCCAGGGTCGACACGGCCTTCAGGGTCGAAGCCTGGATGGTGGTGGCAGCAGCAGCCGCGCCCACGCCGAAACCGGTACCGTTGTCGGTCACGGAGAACGAGCTTTCCGAGTCGAAGGTCACGCGGCCGTTGGCCACTGCGGTAGCGGCAGCTGCCTTGGCGTCGAATGCCGTGGTCAGGCCGTTTGCGGTGGTGTAGGACGAGACGTCCAGCTTGCTGTTGGCGGCGGATGCCTTGTTCACCAGCGAGATGTCGGCGCCGGAAGCGCTGGTCAGCTTGATGCCGCCGTTCTTTTCGTCGTACTGGGCGGTGATGCCGGTCTTGGCAGTCTGTGCATTGATGGCGTTGATACCAGCAGCATAGTCGGTTGCCGAAGAAACGGTTGCACCGGTCGAGAACGAAATACGGACAGCGGAGCCGACGTTGTCGCCTACCAGGTCCAGCGAGTACGACTGGCTGGCGCCCAGTGCCAGGTTGGCATCGGTACGAGCAGTTGCGGTCACGCCGGTCTGGGAGGTCAGCTTGTTCACGCCAGCAGCGATCGACTTGGCGGAATCGCCAGCGACGGTGGTGTAGGAGGCGGAACCGCGCACACCTGCAACGTCAACTGCCTTGGCGGTCACCAGCTTGCTGGTCGCGCCAACGGCTACCTGGTCGTTTTCCACACGGTTGTCGCCGTAGGTGTTGGTCAGGAAGTTGGCACCGGAAGCCGAGATGGTCTGGTTGGCATCAGCACCCACCTGGAAGGTAGCGGTGCCCATGGTGCCGTCCAGCAGGTTCTGGCCGTTGAAGGTGGTGGTTTGTGCAACACGGTTCAGTTCTTGCGACAGCTGGCCAACTTCGGTCTGCAGAGCTTGACGGTCGGAAGCGGAGTTGGTTGCGTTGGACGACTGAACAGCCAGTTCACGGATACGCTGCAGGATGTCGCCGGACGAAGCCAGTGCACCTTCAGCGGTCTGGGCCAGCGAAACGCCGTCGTTGGCGTTACGCACAGCCTGGTTCATACCGCGGATCTGGGAAGACATACGGTCGGAAATCGCCAGGCCAGCCGCGTCGTCCTTAGCGCTGTTGATACGCAGGCCGGAGGACAGACGTTGCAGGGAAGTAGCGAGGCTGCCCTGGGAGGCGGTCAGGTTGCGCTGCGCGTTCAGGGACGAGATGTTGGTGTTAATTACGGAAGCCATGGTATTTCTCCATTTTTACAACTGATTGGGCAATTTGCTCATTCACATTGGCCCGCCACGCTGTTCTGTGGCGATCAAGCCGCTGTTGTTTTGGGTAACGGTTGCCGCACGGGAACCTTTAGGGGGATTTGGCAGGGAAATCCCCCTCTTTTTACCCTCAAGTTGCCATCAGAGTGCCGCTTAATCGGCGG
Organism: Pseudoduganella sp.; assembly: GCA_039593355.1. Lineage (GTDB taxonomy): Bacteria > Pseudomonadota > Gammaproteobacteria > Burkholderiales > Burkholderiaceae_D > Rugamonas. Next base: position 19,672 of record JBCNPK010000055.1, on the reverse strand, counting down.
GCTTTTCCTGAACTTTAGGCCGAAAAAAATATTTTTCACGCGCAAAAAACTATAAAAAGTTTCTCAAGGATGCCGGAATGCTTTGCTAATTGCCAACAGAAGGTGAACGGTCGGGTCAGACCCTTGGGTCTGACCCTGGTTTACCGGGTTTGGCCTTGGATCCCAACCCGGTAAACCTGGGTCTGACCCAAGGGTCAGACCCCCACTTGCTCAGCCGCTGCCGGCAAGTCTCATATTCCCAGGTAACCGGAGAAGAATAAAAAAAGCCCGCCGGAGGGGCGGGCTGGTTGGAGCGCTATTGTTTATTCGGCTACGACGACCCGGTTCTTGCCGGATTTCTTGGCCTTGTACATGGCCTCGTCGGCCCGCTTGACCAGCTCGGCCTGGTTTTCATGAGGGCGGCGCAGGGCGACGCCGGCGGAGAAGGTGATCAGCACTTTTTCGTGCTCGTGCATGAAGAAGTGGCGGGTCAGCTCGCGCTGCAGGCGCGTCATCGTGGCTTCGGCGGCTTCGAGCGTGGTTTCCGGCAGCAGGATGAGGAATTCCTCGCCGCCGAAGCGGGCGATCACGTCCATCGAGCGCAGGGTCTCCTTGACTACCTTGACCAGGTGCTTGAGCGCGTTGTCGCCGGCGATGTGGCCCAGCGTGTCGTTGAGCTTTTTGAAATCGTCCAGGTCCAGCACGGCGATGCAGAGCGGGGTGCCGCGGCGGTCGGCGCGCGCGGTTTCGCGTTCGAATACATCGTCCAGTCCACGACGGTTGAGAGAGCCGGTCAGCTGGTCTTCCCGCACCAGCTCGCTCAGGTGCTGCAGCTTGGCTTCCAGCGCGTGGATGCGCGCTTCGGCGTCCTGCACTTCCTGCCGCGCCACCATCATATTGTCGCGTGCCTTCAGGGCCTCGTTCTGTACCTGGCGCGTTTCCTTCAGCACGTCGTCGAGGATCTGGTTGAGCTCGCTAATGTCGTGTGCGGCGCGGATCTTTTCCGAGTAGCCGCCGATCTTTTCGTGGAAATCGCCGGTCGAGGTTGCGACCACGCCCAGGCGGTCGATGAAGGTCATCATCATGTTCTTGACGGTGGCCTTGACGTCGGTGATCGAATGCTTGAGCTGGCTCTGCTTGTAGATGACGTCTTTCAGGCTGCGCGTGGCTTCTTCCAGTGCGCGCTGGTCGAGTGGGCCGGCGATCAGGTTCTGCACGGCATCGATCTGGCCGCGCAGCCAGGAATCGTCGTCCAGCAGTTCGCTGACGTTTTCCAGCAGCAGGCGGAACAGGCGCAGCAGCAGCTCCTGCTGCTCGGCGGTGTCGCCGCTGCGGATCTCGATCTGGTAGCACAACTGCTTGAGGCGGGAGCTGATTTCAGCCAATGCCACTTCGGTGTGGGCTTCCTTGGTGGCCGCGCCGAGCGATTCGGCCTCCGCCACCAGGGCTGGCGTGGCCGACAGCAGGGAGGCGACGGCGAAGGTCAGGGTACGGCTCAGCAGTTCGCGCAGCTGGCGCGCCTGTTCATTGCTCTCTTCGGGCACCAGCCCGCCGGCGCCCACCTTGATCATCGGGCGCTCGGCCAGGGCGGCCAGGGTGCGGGCATAGGTATCCCAGTCGCGCGCCTTGACCGCGCGGTTGAAGCGGCGGCCGAAATCGGCCAGGTCGCCCGGCTGGTCGGTCAGGCGGGCGGCGAATTGGGCCAGCATGGTTTCTGCCGGGCTTTCCTGCACCACCGGGGCGGGCGGCGCCTCGACGATGCCGGCAATTTCGTTGTAGATGTCGCGATACGCTTCTGGCGTAGGGGCAATCCGGCGCACAGCGAGGCGGCGGAATGCCTCGCGCGCGATATCAGCCGGATTCATATCCGCCGCGGCTGGATTGGTGGGTTTGCTAGACATCTGACGTACAGCCTTTACAAAGGTTTTACCGTTACTAGCATCTTAAGCCACTGTCCAGTCGCCTGATTCGGTGATAAACGGGAGGAAATGTGCTTACTTCCTAGCATCATTTCTAATCGATCAGCTGGTTCTTGATGGCGTAGTGAGTCAGTTCGGCGCTGTTCTTCAGGTTCATCTTGGCCAGCAGGCGTGAGCGGTACTCGCTGACTGTCTTGACCGAGAGCGATAGCTCCTTGGCAATGGTGCCTACCGTTTTGCCGGAGGCAATCATGGTCAGGGTCTGGTACTCGCGGTCCGACAACGCTTCGTGCGGCGCAGCCGTGTGGTCCTCGCCGACATGGTTGGCCAGTTCCTGGGCCAATGCCGGACTTACATATTTTAAACCTGCCGCGCACTGGCGGATTGCATTTACTAACTCTTTCGGTGCACTTTGTTTCGTCAGATAGCCGGCGGCGCCGGCCTTGAGGGAACGGATGGCGTACTGGTCTTCGCGGTGCATGGAGAGCATCAGCACAGCGAGCTCAGGCTTATCTTTTTTGATCTGCTTGAGCACTTCGATACCGTTGCGGTCAGGCAGCGAAATATCGAGCAGCATGACGTGGCAACCGGACTTGCGGAACAGCTTGACGGCGTCGAGGCCATTTTCGGCTTCGCCGGCGACCACGATGTCCTTGGTCTCGGCCAGGATCTGCTTCAAGCCCTCGCGCACGATGGCGTGGTCGTCGGCAATAAAGACTTTGATGACGCTTTTTTCACTCATGATTTATTTTAACGTCTGGCGCTGGCGCCGGGAGCCGGATTTTGATCATGACTTCCGTGCCGCCGCCTGGCGGATGACCCAGGCTCAGCGTGCCGCCCAGCGCCCGCGCGCGCTCGGCCATGCCGCGCAAGCCGAAGGAGTCGGGCTTGGCGCGGTCGGCGGGCCGGATGCCGCGTCCGTTGTCGGTAATTTTCAGGGTCAGCACGCCGCGGCTGCGGGTCAGCTTGATGACGACCGCGCTTGCCTGCGCATGCTTGGCGATATTGGTCAGCGCTTCCTGTGCGATTCGGAACAGGGCGGTGGCTTGCTCAGGGTCGAGTTCGAGCTCCTTCATGCTGGCCTGCACGGTGCAGGCGATGCCTGCCTGGGCCTCGAATTCCTTGGCTTGCCACTCGAGCGCGGGCAACAGGCCGAAGTCCAGCACGGAAGGGCGCAAATCCAGCGTCAGGCGGTGCACGGCGTCGATGGTGCGGTCGACCAGCTCGTCGACGTAGGCGGCTTTCTGCTGCAGGGTTTCGTCGCCTTCCGGCAGGCGCGCGGCCAGCATGGCGATGGCCATCTTGATGGCGGTCAGGTTGCCGCCCAGGTCGTCGTGGATTTCGCGCGCAATGCGTTCGCGTTCCTGTTCCTTGACCTTTTCGATGTGGGCCGTCAGCTCGGCGAGGCGGGCTCGGCTGGCGCGCACTTCCAGCTGCTCCTGCTTGCTTTCAGTGATGTTGGACATGATGCCTTCCCACTGCACGGCGCCGTCGGGCAGGGCATGCGGGGTGCTGCGCAGGTTGATCCACTTCACGTCCTTCCACGCCTCGACCCAGATGCGGCCCTCCCAGTTCCAGCTGCCTAGGGTATGAGCGGAGGACTGCATGGACTCCAGGTAGGCCGGCCGGTCTTCCGCCAGCACCAGCGACAGGAAGCGTTCGGGCTCGGCCTGCAGTTCGGCGGCCGTGATGCCCAGCAGGGCCAGGCAGCCTTCGCTCAGGTAGGGAAAGGAGACGCTGCCATCGGCATTGCGGCGGAACTGGTAGACCAGCCCGGGGGCGTTGGCGGCGATATTGTGGAGGACGGTGGGCAAGGCAGGGCGCATGTCAGTGTGTCGGGTCAGCGGCGGCGCATGCGCCAGAGCGCACTGAAGCGGCGCAATACGCGCATGGGCCGGGAGGAAAAGCGGCCGCGGCGCCAACCGGCGCGCCAGCGGCGCAAGCCGTCGCGTACGCCATCGACCAGGGCGCGGCATTCGCGCCAGGCGGCAGTGGCTTTGAGGCGGGCGATCCAGCGGTCCTTCAATTCGATGAAGCGGTAGTGAATCCAGGCGAACCAGCGCAGCTTGAGCAGGGAAGGGCGGGTCAGCGCGTACAGCCGCGCCACCGCAGCGGCGCCCGCGACCTTGGCCAGCACGAATACGCTGAGACCCATGAAGGCGTGGCCGCGCGCCATCGCGAACAGGGCCAGCAGCTTGACGGGGAACAGCATCAGCGCCGGCAGCAGGAACACGGCCATGGCAGCGGCCGGGCCCAGGCTGCAGATGATGCGCTCGAGTGCACGGAGGGGCGGGAAGGCGGCCAGCTTCGCCATCCAGCGCGCGCCGACGTCCCACAGCCATTCCTCAAAGATCAGGAATAGGGCGGCCAGGTAGACAAGGGGCGCAAACAGGCGCCGTCTGAATGTGTACAATCGCTTCATGTAAGTGCCATTATTGCACCAAACAATTAGAAAACGGTTATGAACAAAGCTTTTGTCAAAGAGGGCGAGCAGGACGATGACGACGACCTGCCGCCAGGCGCGCCGCCGATTCCCCCTGGCTCGAAAAATTACATCACGCCGACCGGCTACCAGCGCATCAAGGATGAGCTGCTGCAGCTGATCGATGTCGAGCGGCCGGAGGTGGTCAAGGTCGTGCACTGGGCCGCCTCGAATGGCGACCGTTCCGAGAACGGCGACTACATCTACGGCAAGCGGCGCCTGCGCGAGATCGACCGCCGCATCCGCTTCCTCACCAAGCGATTGGATTTGGCCGAGGTGGTGGACCCCAGCATCCACCACGGCAATGACCAGGTCTTTTTTGGCGCCACGGTCACCTACGCCAAGCGCGACGGCGAAGAGCATACGATCACGATCGTCGGCATCGACGAGTTCGACCCGCTGAAGGGCAAGGTCAGCTGGATCAGTCCCGTCGCCAGAACGCTCACGAAAGCCCGCGAAGGCGACACGGTGCTGCTGCACACGCCAAGTGGCGCCGAAGAGCTGGAAATCCTGGAAGTGAGTTACCCCGCCCCCGCGCCTTGAGTCAGCGCAAAGTAGTCCTCCTTATTACCGATAAGCTTGAGTCGACAGGGTCTGACCCTTGGGTCTGACCCGGGTTTACCGGGTTAAGGAGTTCAAGATGCCACGCGCCCTAAGAAACTACCCAGCAGGCAGCTGCCTTCACCTAATCCAACGCGGCGACAACCGCCGCGCCTGCTTTCACAACGATGCTGACAGGCTTCATTACCTGGAACTTCTCGCGGAATACAGTCCGAAAACAGGTTGCGACATCCACGCGTACGCATTGATGACCAACCACGTGCATCTGCTATTAACCGTGCGTGAGCGAAATGCCCAATCTCAACTGATGAAAGCCGTCGCCCAGTTCACCGCGCATTGGATGCATATTCGCAATGGAACAACGGGAACGATGTGGGAGGGGCGACATCACGCCTCTTTGATCGATAGCGATGCATACCTTTTGACGTGTCACCGATATATTGAGTCGAATCCTGTGCGTGCTGGTGTTGTTGCTTATCCAGGACACTATCGATGGTCTAGCTATCGCACCAATGCGGAGGGGCGCATGGAGCAGTGGCTGGTGCCGCATGACGTTTATCTGGAGCTGGGGCGCGATGCTAAATCCCGACAGGGGGCTTATAGGGCGTTATTTGATCTGCCCTTGGCGGAGAGTGACTTGATGCGGATTCGATTTGCGATACAGAATGATTTCGCGCTGCGGAAACCCGGTAAACCTGGGTCAGACCCAAGGGTCTGACCCTTTCTATGCGCGCTCGCGGGTGACGCGGTTGACGCCAGCCACTTTTCTGACGTTGCGGATCAGCGCGGCCAGGTGGACGCGGTCTTTCACCTGGATCGTGAAGCGCAGCTGGTGCAGCACGTGCTCCCTGTCCTCGTCCATGCCGACGAAGGTGATGTTGCCGTCGCTCTCGCCAATCTCGGCCGCTACGCGCGCCAAGATACCCTTCTCATTGTTGATGATCAGGCGGATGCGGCTGTCGAAGCGGCGGTTGATCTCGGTGCCCCATTTGACTGCAATCCAGCGTTCGGGTTCTTTCTGCTTCAACCGCTTGGCCACCGAGCAGTCGCCGGTGTGCACCTGCAGGCCCTGGTCGCGGCGCAGCTGGCCGACGATGTGGTCGCCCGGGATCGGCAGGCAGCATGGCGCCAGCTGCACCGAGACGCCTTCGCTGCCGTAGATCGTGACCGCTTCCAGTTCTTTCGGGCTGGTGTGCTCGATCGGTGCGCTGGCCGATTCGCCGCCCAGCAGGCCGAAGATGTGGCGTGCCACCAGGGCCGCCATGCGCTTGCCGATGCCGATGTCGGCATACAGCTCTTCCATCGACTTGGCCGAGGATTCGTTCAGCAGGCGTTCCATCAGCGCCGGCGGCAGTTCGCCTGGCACGTTGATCGCGTCCAGCGCTTGCGCCAGCAGCTGCTTGCCGAGGCCAATCGATTCCGGCAGGTTGATGGTGCGCAGGTGGTGGCGGATCGCGGAGCGCGCCTTGCCGGTGCGGACGAAGGACAGCCAGGTCGGGCTCGGGCGCGAATTCGGGTCCGTGACGATTTCCACGATGTCGCCGTTGCGCAGCTCGGTGCGCAGCTGGGCGGCGTCGCCGTTGATGTTGACCGATACCGTGTGGTCGCCGATGCCGGTGTGGATGGCGTAGGCGAAATCGATCGGCGTGGCGCCGCGCGGCAGGGCGATGATCTTCGACTTCGGCGTGAACACGTAGACCGAATCGGGGAACAGGTCGACCTTCACGTGCTCCAGGAATTCGGCCGAGTCGCCGGTCTGCTGCTGGATGTCGAGCAGCGACTGCAGCCAGGCGTGGGTGCGCTGCTGCATGTCGGAGATATTGGCGTCGTTGCTCTTGTACAGCCAGTGCGCCGCCACGCCCGATTCGGCGGTGCGGTGCATCTCCTGCGTGCGGATCTGGAATTCCACCGGCGTGCCGTAAGGGCCGATCAGGGTGGTGTGCAGCGACTGGTAGCCGTTCAGCTTACGGATCGCGATGTAGTCCTTGAACTTGCCCGGCATCGGCTTGTACAGCGAGTGCAGGGTGCCCAGCGCCACGTAGCAATGCGAGAAGCTGTCCACCACCACGCGGAAGCCGTACACGTCCAGCACCTGCGAGAACGACAGGTGCTTGGAGCGCATCTTCTTGTAGATGCCGTACAGGGTCTTTTCGCGGCCGTACACTTCGGCGTTGATGCCGGCGGCGGCCAGGGTGTTCTTTACCGCCTCCAGGATCTTGGTCACCACCTCGCGCCGGTTGCCGCGCGCCGCTTTCACGGCCTTGGCCAGCACGTGGTAGCGCGTCGGGTACAGGTGGGAGAAGGACAGGTCCTGCAGTTCGCGGTAGATGTTGTTCAGGCCCAGGCGGTGGGCGATGGGCACATAGACTTCCATCGTCTCGGCGGCGATGCGGCGCTTCTTGGCCGGGATCATCACTTCCAGCGTGCGCATATTGTGCAGGCGGTCGGCCAGCTTGATCAGGATCACGCGCACGTCAGAAGCCATGGCCAGCAGCATCTTGCGGAAGTTTTCCGCCTGCGCTTCGATCTGGCTCTGGAACTCGATCTTTTCCAGCTTGGACAAGCCGTCCACCAGGTGCGCCACCGGCGCGCCGAAGCGTTCGATCAGCTCGTCCTTCTTGACATCCTGGTCTTCCATCACGTCGTGCAGCAGCGCGGCCATGATGGCTTGCGCGTCGAGTTTCCAGTCGGCGCAAATCTCGGCCACCGCGATCGGGTGGGAGATATACGGTTCGCCCGATTTGCGTACCTGGCCCAGGTGCATCTCGTCCGAGAAACGATAGGCTTCCTTGACCTTTTTCAGGTCGGCCTCGGTCATGTACTCGGAGAGCTTTTCGGTCAGGTGCGTGATGGTGGCGACGCCCGTGGTGACGGTCGGCGCAGCCAGCGGGGAGCTGGAAATCGATGATGCAGAAACGTCAACGCCCGGCTGTTGCTTAGCCGGGCGCCGGGCCCGCCGTGCGGGCTGTTCGCTGATGTGTGGATCGGCGGAAGTCAGGTTCATATCGGGAACAGTAAGGTTCCCAGCTTACATAGGGACCTTTTTCAGCATTTCCAGGCCTACTTTGCCTGCAGCGATTTCACGCAGGGCGACCACGGTTGGCTTGTCCTTGGCTTCGACCTTAGGGGTGTGGCCTTGCAGCAGCTGGCGTGCGCGGTAGGTGGCTGCCAGGGTCAGCTGGAAGCGGTTAGGGACATTCTTCAGGCAATCTTCAATAGTGATACGGGCCATGCTTAACTCCTGGGTAAATTCGGTGATGATTATTCTGCGTGGTCGGCGTGGATGCCCAGCTCGGACATCAACCTGGCATTGCGGGCGAATTGTTGCGCGAAACGGCAACGTGCGGATCGGACGATCGCGCTCAGCTCCGACAAGGCGACCGGGAACTCTTCGTTGATAATAACATACTCAAACTCGGGCGCGTGGGCGATTTCGCCGCCCGCAGCCAGCAGGCGGCGGTTGATCACGTGGACTTCGTCCTGGCCGCGCTTGTGCAGGCGTTCTTCCAGCGCCGCGAAGGAGGGCGGCAGGATGAAGATGCCGTTCGCCTGCGGGAACTGCTTCTTGACCTGGCGCGCGCCCTGCCAATCGATTTCCAGCAGGATGTCGGTGCCGGCCTTCATCTGTTCTTCCACGAAGATGCGCGAGGTGCCGTAGTAATTGCCGTGCACCTCGGCCCACTCCAGGAACTCGCCTTGCTCGGCGCGCTTGCGGAAGTCTTCCGCCGTGGTGAAGAAGTACTCGCGGCCATGCTGTTCGCCCGGGCGCGGCTGGCGCGTGGTGGTCGAAATGGACAGCTTGATGGTCGGCTCCTGCGCGAGCAGGGCATTGACCAGCGTCGATTTACCGGCACCGGATGGTGCAGCAACCATGAACAGGCTGCCGGAAAAATGTTGGCTCATTTGCAATTCTCGATAAAAGGCTATCGCCCAAAGAGGTATTTTACCAAGGAGCAAGCAGAGTTGACATACCTGGGCTCTTGGTAAGCCTGGAAACCCGGTAAACCAGGGTACGACCCAAGGGTCGGACCCCGACCTGCGGCAGCCGCGTGCCAGGGTCTGACCCTTGGGTCTGACCCTGGTTTACCGGGTTTTGCTTGACACTGGACCGACCGGTCTATAGAGTACTTGCATGACGACGCACACGATTACCACCCGCGAACGCTTGATCAACGCCATGATCACCACGCTGCAGCACCGCGGCCTGCACGGCGCCGGCCTGAGCGAAATCCTGGCCACGGCCAAGGCGCCCAAAGGCGTGATGTACCACCATTTCCCCGGCGGGAAGGACCAGCTTGCGGTGGCCGCCATCGAAGCCACCTTCAGCTTCCTGCTGCACAAGCTCGACACCTATATGGAGCGGGAAGCGGACGTGGTCACCGCGCTGCAGGCCTGGATCCTGCGCGCCCTGCGCGGCCTGGACGACAGCGAGTTCGAACTGGGCTGCCCGTTGGCCGCCGTGGCGCTGGAATCGACCGCCGACGACGTGGAAATCCGCAACGCCCTGAAAACCGGCTTTGCGGCATTGCGCGGCCGCATGGCCGATGCGCTGGTGCAGGCCGGCCATGAACGCCACCGCGCCGAAGGCATCGCCGCCCTGATCCTGGCGGCCTATGAAGGCGGTCTGCTGCAAGCCCGTGTCGCAGGCGACACCGCGCCCATGGTGCAGACCATGGATGCGTTGATGCCAATGCTGAAAGTGGAGAAGAAATCATGAGCAATATGCCTGCCGCCGCCTTGCTGCTGGCGGAAAAACTGGAGTTGCGCGCCGCCGACGGCTATCCCTTGTCCGCCATGTGCTATCGCGCGCGCGGCCCGGAAAAGGCACGCCTGCTGGTGGCCGGCGCAACGGGCGTGCCGCAAGGGTTCTACCGCCGCTTCGCCGAATTCGCGGCAGGGCAAGGCTATACCGTGCTGACCTTCGACTACCGCGGCGTCGGCGGCTCCGCGCCGCGCACCCTGCGCGGCTTCGAAGCGAGCTTCCTCGACTGGGCATACCTGGACCTGAAAGCCGTCATCGAGTACTTCGCACCCGCCGACAGCACGCCGCTCTACATGGTGGGCCATTCCTACGGCGGCCACGCGCTCGGCCTGGTGCCGAACCATGAAAAGCTCACCGGCGTCTACCTGTTCGGGGTCGGCGCCGGCTGGCACGGCTGGATGCCGCGCCTGGAGCGCCTGCGCGTGCTGGCCATGTGGCACATCGTCGGCCCCATCGTCACGCGCTGGAAAGGCCGCCTGGCCTGGAGCAAGCTTGGCATGGGGGAGGATTTGCCGATGGGCGTGTACCGGCAGTGGAAGCGCTGGTGCAGCTTCCCGCGCTATTTCTTCGACGATCCCACGGTGCCGGAAATTGCCGAAGGTTTTGCCACCGTGCGTACGCCGATCCTGGCGCTGAATGCCACCGACGACCTGTGGGCGCCGCCGCTGTCGCGCGACGCCTTCATGTCCGGCTACCGCAACGCGCCATGGCATGGCGTGGACATCGACCCTGCCGCCGTGGGCCTGGGCAAGCTGGGGCACATGGGCTACTTCCGCCCGCATGCGCAGCCGCTGTGGACGCGCGCGCTGGAGTGGTTCGAAGGCGTCGGCCGCTAGCGGGCCCGTCGCACCGCCGCGCTAGCGCGCCAGCTCGCGCAGCAGCTGTTGTGCCGCCGCTGGCGCGCGCTCCTTGGCGCCGTTGATGAAATAGACGAACACATCGCGTTTGCCGCCATCGCTCCACTCCTGCGCCTGGGCCGCCCATTTCTTCAGCGCCGGCCGCGTGTAGCCGGTCGCCACCTCGCTGCGCGCAGCCATCAGCCGCGCATAGACGAAATCGCGCGAGCTCAGTTCCGTGAAATTGGCAAACTTCGGCGAATCGGTGATCACCGTGGCGACCTTGTACTTGCGCGCCAGCGCCAGGTATTCCTTGCACAGGAAGCTCTCGTGCCGCGCGTCGAGCACATGGCGCAGCTTGCGCTTGCCCAGCTTCGGCGGCAGAAGCTTGAAGAAGGCCTCCAGGTCTTCATGATCGAAGCGCTTGGTTGCTGCCAGTTGCCACAGCAGCGGCCCCAGTTTTCCGCCCAGCTCCGATAACCCGCTGCCGATGAAGCGTTCGATCGATTCGCCTGCCTCGCCCAGCACCTTGCGGTTGGTCGCGTAGCGCGAAGCCTTGACGGCAAAGACGAAATCGTCCGGCGTACGCGCCGCCCAATCGGCAAAATGCCGCGGCTCGGCGTTGCGGTAGAAGGTACCGTTGATCTCAATGCTGGTCAGCACGCTGCTGGCGTATTCCAGCGCGCGCTTGTTCGGCACTTCCGGCGGATAGAAGGTCTCGCGCCACGGCGGAAAGTCCCAGCCGCCAATACCAACCCGGATGCTCATTTCAATATTCCGTAGTAGAGTTGCGAACACACTTTTGGAGGATGCCAGAAATGCGCCTGAACCGCCTGTTCGTTACGCTGCTCGCCGCTGGACTGATGGGAGGCGCCGCCGCGCAATCCCTGTCGCCCGAAGAAGAACGCATCGTCGCCATCGTCAAAGCGAACTCGCCGCAAGCGTTACAGCTACTGGAAAAGACCGTCAACATCAACAGCGGCACCATGAATCACAAAGGCGTGCGCGAAGTCGGCAAGGTGTTCCGCGCAGAATTCGACAAGCTCGGATTCAAGACCCAGTGGATCGACATGCCGAAAGAAATGCACCGCGCCGGCCACCTCGTCGCCACCCGCGAAGGCAAGCAAGGCAAGCGTGTGCTGATGATCGGCCACCTCGACACCGTCTTCGAAGCCGACTCCCCGATGGCCAAATGGGAACGCCAGGGCGAGCGCGCCAGCGGGCAGGGCGTGAACGACATGAAGGGCGGCGACGTCATCATCATCGAAGCGCTGCGCGCATTGAAAGCGGCGGGCGCGCTGGACAACACCACCATCAGCGTGATCTTCACCGGCGACGAAGAAAACGCCGGCGACCCGAAAGAAATCTCGCGCCGGGACATGGTCGACCTGGCCAAGCGCAGCGACATCGCCCTGGCCTTCGAAGCCACCGTGCTGGATGAAAACGGCAAGGCCACCGGCACCATCGGCCGCCGCTCCTCGACATCATGGGATCTTGCGGTGAAAGGCAAGCAAGGACACTCGTCCGGCATCTTCACCGCCAACGCAGGCTATGGCGCCATCTATGAAGCCGCCCGAATACTGGACGCCTTCCGCCTGCAGCTGCAGGAGCCCAACCTGACCTTCAACCCCGGCACCATCCTGGGCGGCACCGAGGTCACGCACAGCGGCCCATCCAAAGGCACGGCCTTCGGCAAATCCAACGTCATCGCCAACAGCGCCCTGGTAAAAGGCGACCTGCGCTTCCTGACGCCCGAACAGGGCGAACAAGCGCGCGCCCGCATGCGCGCCATCGTCGCCCAAAGCCTGCCCGGCACCAGCGCCGAAATCACTTTCCACGACGGCTACCCGCCGATGGCCCCGACCGCAGGCAACCTGAAACTATTGGAGATCTACTCGAAGGCCAGCGCCGACGCCGGCCTCGGCCCAATCGGCGCGCTGCCGCCCGGCCAGCGTGGCGCCGGCGACGTGCAATTCGTCGCGCCCTATGTCGACAGCCTGGACGGCTTCGGCGCCACCGGCAAGAACGCCCACGCGCCGGGCGAGGATCTGGATGTGCGTTCGATCGAGCAGGGAGCGATCCGAACCGCAGTCCTGCTGTATCGGCCTACTCGATAAGAGTCGGGGCCGTTAAAAAAAGGGGACGTAACACTTTTTCTACGAAAAAGTGTTACGTCCCCTTTTTTTTAACGGCCCCGAATCTTATTCCAGGTTCTGGACCTGTTCGCGCATCTGCTCGATCAGGAGCTTGAGCTCCATCGAGGCGTCGGCCAGTTCCTTGACCGAGGCTTTGGCGCCGAGGGTGTTCGCTTCGCGGTTCAGTTCCTGCATCATGAAGTCCAGGCGCTTGCCGACCTGGCCGCCTTTTTTCAGGATGTGGCGCGTCTCGCTCAGGTGCGCCGACAGGCGGCCCAGCTCTTCGGCCACGTCAATGCGGATGCCGTACAGGATCACTTCCTGGCGGATGCGCTCCATCGCGTCCTGGCGCGACATCGAAGTATTCGATCCCTGGCAGGCCAGGCCGAGCGCTTCCTGCATGCGTTCCACGGCTTTTTGTTGGAATTGTGCAACTACCTGAGGAATCAGTGGGGTAATTCGTTTAACGATGCCTTCCATCGCTTCGATGCGGGAAACCAGCATCGCTTCCAGGGCCGCGCCTTCGCGCTGGCGGCTCTGGACGAAGGCGGAAAGGGTCTTGGCCATCAGGGCGGCAACGTCCGATTGCAGCGATTCCTGGCCAATTTGTGCTTCTTCAACAACACCCGGCCAGCGCAGTAGTTCAGCAACACTCATCTGCGCCGCGCCCGAGAAATGCTGGCTCACTTCGCTTTGCAGGCGGGCCAGCTCATTGAGCAGGGTTACATTCAAGGCCTGGGTGCCAGCGGCGGCGGCCTTGCGGCCAAAGCTCAGCCGCAGCTCGACTTTGCCGCGGGTGATGGCGCCCATGATGGCGCTTCGCAAATCGGGTTCGAGGGCGCGCAGATCGTCATTGATGCGGAATTGCAGGTCAAGGAAGCGCGAATTGACGCTCTTGATCTCAATTGTCAGCGTGCCCGCCGCGCTTTCGCTGGTGGCTACAGCGTAGCCAGTCATGCTGGAAATGCTCAAAGGATATCCCCGATTTTGTCTTTGTCTTTACAATATATTGCTTTGTCCCACACAATCCGGTTTAGTTGAAGCGAGGAAACTTATGGCAGCTCAGAACAACGCTCCATTACCGGATGGTCTGGAAATTGCTGGATACCGCATTGTAAAGAAAATTGCGTCAGGTGGGTTCAGTATTGTGTACCTGGCCTACGACGCGGAAGGTAATGCGGTAGCAATAAAAGAGTATTTACCAAGCAGTCTTGCATTGCGTCAAGAGGGCGAAATGGTGCCTGTGGTCACCAAAGCGAACCTGCCGGTCTTCCGGATCGGGCTCAAGTGCTTCTTTGAAGAAGGCCGTGCATTAGCGAAAATTTCACATCCAAACGTTGTAAGGGTGCTGAATTTCTTCCGCGCCAATGAGACCGTGTACATGGTCATGGCCTACGAATCGGGGCATTCGCTGCAGGACCACATCCAGCGCCAACGCAGCAAAGGGCGTAATTGCAGTGAGGCATTTGTGCGACAGATTTTCACGCAAGTCCTGAAAGGCTTGCGCGAAGTGCATACCAACAAGCTGCTGCACCTGGACCTGAAACCGGCCAATATCTACCTGCGCACGGATGGCACGCCCATGCTGCTGGACTTCGGCGCGGCGCGCCAGACCGTCAATTCCGACAGTCCCAAGCTGATGCCGATGTACACGCCGGGCTTCGCGCCGCCGGAGCTGTACACCAAGACCGAGGCGCTGGGCCCGTGGACCGACGTGTATTCGATCGGCGCCTCGATGTTCGCCTGCATGCTGGGCCAGCCGCCGCAACCGGCCGACCAGCGCCGCAAGGAAGACAAGATGGAAGCCCACTTCCAGAAGCTCGACGCGCTCTATTCGCCTGAGCTGGTCAAGCTGGTGCGCTGGACCCTGGAGATCGATCCCCTGGCCCGCCCGCAAAGCCTGTTCGAACTGCAAAAGCTGCTGCAACAGGCGCCCGCGCCGGTCGCACCACCATCTCCCTCGGGAGCCATCGAGAAACTGGGCAAGCTGGCAGGCAAGCTCGGATTCGGCCGCAAAAAAGACGCGGCGCCGCGTACACCAAAATAAGGAGGGCCTGCCATGCAATTCGCCGTATATCAAGAAACGCACATTGGCGGCCGCAAGGTCAACCAGGACCGCATGGGCTACAGCTTCACGCGCGACGCGCTGCTGCTGGTGCTGGCCGACGGCATGGGCGGCCACGCCCGCGGCGAGATCGCCGCCTCCATCGCCACCCGCACCATCTCGCAGATGTTCCAGCAGCAGGCCACGCCTTACGTGAAGGGCGCCGAGCGCTTCCTGGAAGAGGCAATCCTGGCCGCGCACCACGAGATCCACAAATACACCGCGCAGCACAATATGCCGGAGTCGCCGCGCACCACGCTGGTGGCCTGCCTGGTGCAGCACAACACCGCCGTGTGGGCGCACTGCGGCGACTCGCGCCTGTACTGGGTGCGCAACGGCCAGATCCACGGCCGCACGCGCGACCACTCGCACGTGGAGAACATGATCGAGAAGGGCCTGATCCCGGCGTCCGCGCGCAATACGCACCCGGACCGCAACAAACTGTATGCCTGCGTTGGCGCCGGCAGCACGCCGCGCGTGGAAATCTCCGGCCGCGCCAACCTGCTGCCGGGCGATACGCTGATGCTGTGCTCCGACGGCCTGTGGTCGATGTGCACCGACGAGGAACTGGTGCAGATGCTGACCACGCAAACCGTGGTGCGCGCCGTGCCGGACATGCTGGCCACCGCGCTGCGCCGCGCCGGCGACGCCAGCGACAACGTCACCGCACTGGCCATCATGTGGCAGGGCGCCTTGGTGTCCGATGCGGTGCCGACCACGAACGGCGGCTCCACGGTGATCTCGACCGAACAGCTGCCAGACGACGTGGTGAGCACCACCATCCACGGCGCCAAGACCGAGGTCGACGTGTTCGACGACGATGAAATTGAAAAGGCGATCGAGGAGATCCGCGGCGCCATCGAAAAATCTTCCCAATTACTCAAGGATTGAAATGAGCACTGTTAACCGCCCGAGCGGCCGCGCCGTCGATGCGCTGCGTAACATCCGCATCACCCGCGACTACACCAAGCACGCCGAAGGCTCCGTGCTGATCGAGTGCGGCGACACCAAGGTCATTTGCACCGCCAGCATCGAAGAGCGCGTGCCTGGTTTCCTGAAGGGCAAAGGGCAGGGCTGGATGACGGCGGAATACGGCATGCTGCCGCGTTCCACCCATTCGCGCATGGACCGCGAAGCGGCCAAGGGCAAGCAAAGCGGCCGCACGCAGGAGATCCAACGCCTGATCGGCCGCTCCCTGCGCGCAGCCTTCGACCTGGAAGCGTTCGGCGAGCGCACCCTGCAACTGGATTGCGACGTGATCCAGGCCGACGGCGGCACCCGCACCGCCTCGATCACCGGCGCCATGGTGGCGGCCTATGACGCGTTCTCCAAGCTGAAGGCCCGCGGCCTGATCGAAAACATCCCGGTCAAACATTTCGTGGCCGCGATTTCGGTCGGCGTATACCAGGGCGTGCCGGTCTTGGACCTGGACTACCTGGAAGATTCGGACTGCGACACCGACATGAACGTGATCATGACCGACGCCGGCGCCTTTGTTGAAGTGCAGGGCACCGCCGAAGGCGCTGCCTTCGACCGCGCCGCCATGAACCGCCTGCTCGACCTGGCCGAAGGCGGCATCCGCGACCTGGTCAAGCTGCAAAAGCAGGCGCTGGGCCTCTAAGTCCAAACCCGGTAAATCCGGGTCAGACCCAAGGGTCCGACCCTAGCCAGCGACCGTCGCCGGTCGGGTCAGACCCTTGGGTCTGACCCAGATTTACCGGGTTAGCTCGAGTCGCCATAAGTAACTGGTTTAAAATGTCGGCTCCCCCAAAGAAGCCAACCCCCATGACCCAACGCATCGTCCTAGCCTCGAACAACAAAGGCAAGCTCAAGGAATTCAACGAACTGCTCTCGACCATTGGCATCACCGCCCACCCCCAGGGCGAATTCAACGTCCCGGAAGCAGAAGAGCCCTTCCACACCTTTGTCGAAAATGCACTGGCCAAAGCCCGCCACGCATCCCGGCTGACCGGCCTGCCAGCGCTGGCCGACGACTCCGGCGTATGCGTCAACGCCCTGGGCGGCGCCCCGGGCGTCTACTCCGCCCGCTACGCCGGCGAACCAAAATCCGACGCCCGCAACAGCGAAAAACTGATCGCCGACCTGGCAGCACATGCCGACAAATCAGCCTACTATTACTGTGTGCTGGTCTTCGTCCGCCACGCCGACGACCCGCAACCGGTGATTGCCGACGGCCGTTGGGAAGGCGTCATTTCGCCCGAAGCGCGCGGCGAAGGCGGCTTCGGCTACGACCCGTACTTCCTCATCCCATCGCTTGGCAAGCACGTAGCCGAGCTGGCGCCGGAAGTAAAAAACAGCCTGTCCCACCGCGGCCAGGCCTTGCGTGCACTGGTAGAGAAGCTGAAGAAATGATTCCGATCAAGCCGGTCGGCAATGCCGTACCAAGCCGCACCATCGACAGCGCCGCCGGCGTCGCTGCAACCTACCTGCGCCCGGGCGCGCTGAACCTGCAAGCCTTGCCGCCGCTCTCGCTGTACATCCACTGGCCGTGGTGCGTGCGCAAATGCCCCTACTGCGACTTCAATTCGCACGAAGCCAAGGGCGAGCTGCCGGAGAAGGAATATCTCGACGCGCTGCGGCGCGACCTGGAAATGTCGCTGCCCCTGATCTGGGGGCGCAAGATCTACACCATCTTCATCGGCGGCGGCACGCCGAGCCTGATGTCGGCCGCCGGCATGGACCGCCTGATGTCCGACTTGCGCAGCCTGCTGCCGCTGGACGGCGCCTGCGAAATCACGATGGAGGCCAATCCCGGCACCTTCGAAGCCGAGAAATTCCGCTCCTACCGCGACAGCGGCATCAACCGCCTGTCGATCGGCATCCAAAGCTTCAACAGCGAGCACCTGAAAGCACTGGGCCGCATCCACGACGACGGCGAAGCGAAACGCGCGGTGGAAATCGCACTGGACAACTTCGACAACTTCAACCTGGACCTGATGTACGCACTGCCGAACCAGTCGCTGGAACAGGCACGCCAGGACATCCAGACCGCGATCGACTTCAAGCCGCCGCACCTGTCGCTGTACCACCTGACGATGGAGCCCAACACGCTGTTCGCCAAGTATCCGCCGCAGCTGCCGGACGACGACCTGAGCGCCGACATGCAGGACATGATCGCCGAGATGACCACGGCCAACGGCTACGGCCACTACGAAGTATCGGCATACGCCCAACCGGGGCACCAGGCGCGCCACAACCTGAATTACTGGCAGTTCGGCGACTACCTCGGCATCGGCGCCGGCGCGCACTCCAAGCTTTCCTTCCCGCACCGCGTGCTGCGCCAGGCGCGCTACAAGCAGCCCAAGTCCTACATGGATGCGGTAGCCGCCGGCAATCCGGTGCAGGAAGAGCGCGAACTTTCGCGCGACGAAATGGGCTTCGAGTTCATGCTGAACGCCCTGCGCCTGCAGGGCGGCTTCGAACCGAACTTGTTCGCCGAACGCACCGGCGTCGCGCTCAACACCATCGAAAAGCAGCTCAACGCTGCCGAGGCGAAAGGCCTACTGTACCGCGACCACATGCTGATCAAGCCCACTGAGCTGGGCCAGCGCTTCCTCAACGACCTGCAGCAGATGTTCCTCGGCGACTAGGAGCTAACTATGCGCGCGCCATTCGCAGTGATCCTGTTCGTGATGCTGCATTTGTCCGGTGAGGTCTTTGCGGTCCCGCTAAAGGGAGCGCCCCGTTTTGCCAATTCCGATCTTGGGCTGACCAATGCTCAACGGGATAAGCTAATCGCCGAAGCCAACGCTGGAAACAATACAGCGGCGGCTCGATTGGGGATGTATTACGACTTTACGACCAGCGATCGCGAGTCTGCCTATTATTGGTTCAGAAAGGCGGCGCTAAATGGCCACTTACAGTCCCAATATAACTTGGGTGTCCGTTCTTTGGGTAAGCGCAGTCTTGAAAACTGTATCGAGGCGAAATATTGGTTCGAGATGGCTAGCAAAAACGGGATGGAAAAAGCGCAACAAGCGCTTGAACGACTTGATGATTGCACAAGATGGCGACGTGAAAACCCTGACAGTTAGCCACGCGGCGTGCTTCACGCGCCGTCGAGTCGGGTACGATTAACCGATTACGGTCCCAAGTCTGTCATTCGGACAGCTAACGCTCTCATATGTGAGTCGGTGTCAGGTCTGTCATTCGGACAGCTAACGCTACCAGTTGAGCAATATCAAAGTGAGTCGGTGTCAGGTCTGTCATTCGGACAGCTAACGCTACCAGTTGAGCAATATCAAAGAGCGAATTCAACCGATTTTGCGCATTGATAATTATCAAAAAAAGCGCTTTCGTGTCCGAATGAAAGACCTGACACCGACACACCGTGACCACATGCTGATCAAGCCCACTGAGCTGGGCCAGCGCTTCCTCAACGACCTGCAGCAGATGTTCCTCGGCGAGGACTTCTGAGCCAGTGTTGTAATTGCTCATTTACTCACTTTTGAAATATTTATTTTGGGAATGTGATATTTGGTGACTTAGTGATCACCCAAGCTTTGCTATAGTTCGATGTTGCCGTATAGTAACTATAACATCTGAGCTATGCGCTTAAGCCTTCGGGATCACATATGTCATCAAAGAAATCGATCACTTTTTCGGAAATTGTTTCAGCCTTTTTGGCTGGCATTCTGCTGTTCTGCGCGAGTCAAGCATCGGCAACAGAATATTCAGAACCTCGAGTCGGATATCTCATCTCCGGTGTCGGCGAGGTGGAGTCCGGGCAAGAAGCTGCGCAACGTACTGAACCGGCCCGGAAAATTGGGAGGCTCCAACATTTGAGAGAATGGAGCTATGAAACGCAAATCTACCAAGTTTTCCCCAGAGGTGATGGAGCGCGCGGTGCGCATGGTCGAGGAATCGGCTGGGC
>JBCNPK010000054.1:0-38410 GCA_039593355.1 Pseudoduganella sp. | reverse complement strand
GGCTTTCAAACGCCACATCCTGACCAAGAAGACCACCAAAAACAAGCGTCAACTGCGTGGCACCCGTAACATCAATGCGTCCGACGTTCAAAGCGTCTACCGCATGATGCCATCCGCTTAATCTCACTCATTATTTAAGGAGCTACTATGCCTCGAGTAAAACGTGGGGTTACCGCGCGTGCCCGTCATAAAAAAGTACTGAACCTGGCCAAGGGTTACCGCGGTCGTCGCAGCAAAGTATTCCGTATTGCCAAGCAAGCAGTGATGCGCGCTGGCCAGTACGCATACCGCGACCGTCGTAACAAGAAGCGCGTCTTCCGCGCCCTGTGGATCACCCGTATCAACGCGGCTGCCCGCGAACACGGCGTTACCTACAGCGTGTTCATGAACGGTCTGAAGAAGGCCGCTATTGAACTGGACCGTAAGGTCCTGGCTGATATGGCTGTGATGGACAAGCCTGCTTTTGCAGCGATTGTCAACGTCGTCAAAGCCAAGATCGCTGCTTAATTGCCAGTGATGCGCGCTGTCTTCGGGCAGCGCTCATAAGAAGCGGGACATGGCTTAGCTATGTCCCGTTTTTAATTTCCAAAACAGGAAAAAAGTCGGATGAACTCGCTCGAACAACTCGTCGTCTCCGCGCAGGCTGACTTCCTCGCCGCCGTAGACGCTGCAGCACTTGAAAACGCCAAAGCCAAGTACCTTGGCAAGACTGGCCAGATCACCGAAATGATGAAGGGCCTGGGCAAACTGGACCCTGAAGAGAAGAAGGCGCAGGGCGCCCTGATTAACGCCGCCAAGGTGCAGATCGAAGCCGCGCTGACCGCGCGCCGTGATGCGCTGGCGGAAGCGCAGCTGCAACTGCGCTTGAATGCAGAGGCGATCGACGTGACGCTGCCGGGCCGTGGCCGTTCCAAGGGCGGCATTCACCCTGTGATGCGTACCTGGGAGCGCGTGGAAGAGATCTTCCGCTCGATCGGCTTCGACGTCGCTGCCGGCCCTGAGATCGAAACCGACTGGACTAACTTCACTGCACTGAATTCGCCTGAGAACCATCCGGCGCGGTCAATGCAGGATACCTTCTACGTGGAAGGCAACGACAGCACCGGCAAGCCTCTGCTGCTGCGTACCCATACCTCGCCGATGCAGGTGCGCTATGCGCGCAACAACAAGCCGCCGATCAAGGTGATTGCACCTGGCCGTACCTACCGCGTTGACTCCGATGCGACGCACTCGCCGATGTTCCACCAGGTGGAGGGGCTGTGGATCGCGGAGGATATTTCCTTTGCTGACCTTAAAGGCGTGTACCTGAATTTTGTTAAGGCTTTCTTTGAGACGGATGACCTGCAGGTGCGTTTCCGTCCTTCGTATTTCCCGTTCACCGAACCGTCGGCGGAGATCGATATCGCTTTCGGCAGCGGCCCGCTGAAAGGGCGCTGGCTGGAGGTTTCGGGGTCGGGGCAGGTGCATCCGAACGTGGTGCGCAACTTTGGGCTGGATCCTGAGAAGTACATTGGCTTTGCGTTCGGCTCCGGCCTTGAGCGTTTGACCATGCTGCGCTATGGCGTCAATGACTTGCGCTTGTTCTATGAAGGCGATTTGCGCTTCCTGAAGCAGTTCAACTAAACCCGGTAAACCAGGGTCAGACCCAAGGGTCAGACCCCCGGTATGCCGAAGCCGCGGACTGCGGAACAGACAGGGTCTGACCCTTGGGTCTGACCCAGGTTTACCGGGTCTAAAAAATACGAAAGCTGACTATGCAATTCTCTGAAAACTGGCTGCGCACGATGGTCGATCCGAAGATGACTTCGGATGAACTGGCACACATGCTGACCATGTCCGGCCTCGAAGTGGAAGACATCGATCCAGTAGCGCCTCCATTCACCAACGTGGTGGTAGGCCATGTGCGCGAAACCGCCAAGCACCCCAACGCCGACCGCCTGAACGTCTGCCAGGTCGACGTAGGCACCGGCACGCTGCTGAACATCGTCTGCGGCGCACCAAACGTGCGCCCAGGCCTGAAAGTGGCATGCGCCATGGCCGGCGCCGTGCTGCCCCCAGGCGCGGACGGCAAGCCGTTCGAAATCAAGGTGGGCCAGCTGCGCGGCGTCGAGTCGCAAGGCATGCTGTGCTCCGCCAAGGAACTGAAACTGAGCGAAGAGGGCGCAGGCCTGATCGAGCTGCCCGACGACGCGCCGATCGGCAAGAACATCCGCGACTACTTCGCCCTGAACGACCTGAAATTCACCATCAAGCTGACCCCGAACAAGGCCGACTGCCTGTCCGTGCTGGGCGTGGCGCGTGAAGTGGCTGCGCTGACCGGTTCGCAACTGAACCTGCCGCAAAACGCCATCGTGCCTGTCACGCTGGACGAAAAGCTGGCGGTGAAAGTCTCCGCTCCGGACCTGTGCGGCCGTTTTGCCGGCCGAGTGATCCGCGGCCTGAACGCCAAGGCGCAGACACCGGCCTGGATGAAGCAGCGCCTGGAACGCAGCGGCCAGCGCCCTGTGTCCGCGCTGGTCGACATTTCCAACTACGTGATGCTGGAAATGGGCCGTCCTTCGCACGTGTTCGACCTGGACAAGATCCACGGTTCGCTGGACGTCCGCTGGGGCAAGAAGGGCGAGCAGATCAAGCTCCTGAACGGCAATACCATCGAAGTCGACGAGTGGGTTGGCGTGATCGCCGACGACAAGGAATTGGAATCGCTGGCCGGCATCATGGGCGGCGACGCCACCGCCGTGTCGGACGACACCACCAACATCTACCTGGAAGCCGCATTCTGGTGGCCAAACGCCATCCAGGGCCGCGCCCGCAAGTACAACTTCTCGACCGACGCAGCGCACCGTTTTGAGCGCGGCGTGGATTTCGCGTCGATCCCCGAGCATCTGGAGCGCATTACCGCGCTGCTGGTGGAGATCTGCGGCACGCCTGACACCAAGGTCGGCGCCATCGACGACCAGATCGTCAACATCCCGCAGCGCGCGCCGGTGCAGATGCGTACCGCCCGTGCAGCAAAAGTGATCGGCGTCGCGCTGACCGACGACATGGTTGCCGACATCTTCAAGCGCCTGGGTCTCGAGTTCACGCTGGCGGACGGTGTATTCAGCGTCACCGCGCCATCCTACCGTTTCGACATCGAAATCGAAGAAGACCTGATCGAAGAAGTGGCCCGCGTGTACGGCTTCGAAAACATCCCGACCCTGCCGCCAGTGGCAGCGGCCGAGATGATCATCGCGCCGGAAAACACCCGCTCCATCTTCGCCGTGCGCCACCAGCTGGCCGACCTGGGCTACCAGGAAGTGGTGAACATGAGCTTCGTGGACGCGCAATGGGAGCAGGACTTCAGCGGCAACGACAACCCGATCAAGCTGCAAAACCCGATCGCCTCGCAAATGTCCGTTATGCGTTCGAGCCTGATCGGCAGCCTGGTGGCCAACGTGCGCTACAACGTCAACCGCAAGCAGCCGCGCGTGCGCCTGTTTGAAGTCGGCGCCATCTTCCAGCGCGACGCTTCCGTGCAGGACGGCCCGTTGACCGTGGCCGGCTACGCCCAGCCGCAGCGCGTGGCCGCCATGGCTTACGGCCCGGTAGCCGACGAGCAGTGGGGCCAGCCGACCCGCGACGTCGACTTCTTCGACGTCAAGGCCGACCTGGAGGTGCTGTTCGCACCGCGCCAGCTGCGCTTTGCCAAGCTGTCGCACCCGGCCCTGCACCCGGGCCGGTCCGCTTCGGTAGAGCTGGACGGCAAGGTGATCGGCTTTATCGGCGAACTGCACCCGCGTTGGCTGCAGAAGTACGACCTGCCGAAAGCGCCGGTGTTGTTCGAAGTGGATGCTGTTGCGTTGCAGCAACGCAATGTGCCGGTGTATGCAGAGATTTCCAAGTTCCCAGGCACGTCGCGCGACCTCGCCATCGTCGTCAAGCAGACCGTGGCAGCGCAGGAAGTGCTGGACGCGCTGCAAGGCGTGGCAAGCGCCCATGCTCAAGGGCGTATCGTGCAAGCCATTGTTTTGTTTGACGAATATCGCGGCAAAGGCTTGGAAAGCGACGAAAAATCGCTTGCTTTCCGCTTTAGCTTGCAAGATACTCAAAACACCCTGCAGGACGATGTCGTCGAGGAATTGATGAAAGCGTTCACCGCTCACGTCGTACTGGCGCTGGGCGCGAAATTGCGGGCTTGATGTAACAGTTGAATCATTTCAGGGAGTCCGGCAATGCCGGACTCATGTACTTTTAGAAGGCAGGGCAGCAAAATTAACAACAACGACGTTGATTCCGCCGTACTTGAATCCGCATTGGACGCCGAACTGCACAGCGCAATGCAGAGCGCCAAGGTACGCCAGGAAGCTGAAAAGGATTTGCCGACGCTGACCAAGGCAGAACTGGCCGAACTTCTGTTCGAACAGGTGGGCCTGAACAAGCGTGAGGCCAAGGACATGGTCGAAACCTTCTTTGACGAGATCCGCAATGCGCTCGAGCGCGGCGAGGCGGTGAAGCTGTCAGGTTTCGGCAATTTCCAGCTGCGCGACAAGCCGCAGCGCCCCGGGCGCAACCCGAAAACCGGCGAGGAAATCCCGATCACCGCACGCCGTGTGGTGACGTTCCACGCCAGCCAGAAGCTGAAGGGCATGGTCGAAGACAGCGCCGGCACGACGCGCGCATCCTGAACGACGCAAAAGGTGCGTGAATGAACGACCGTCCTGGCAAGGCAGACCTGGTAGTGTTGCCGCCGATTCCGGCAAAGCGCTACTTCACCATTGGCGAGGTCAGTGAACTGTGCGGCGTCAAGCCGCATGTGCTGCGCTATTGGGAACAGGAATTTACCCAGCTGAAACCGGTCAAGCGGCGCGGCAACCGCCGCTACTACCAGCACCACGAAGTGCTGCTGATCCGTCGTATCCGCGAACTGCTGTACGAACAGGGCTTCACCATCAGTGGCGCCCGCAATAAGCTGGATAGCCGCGCTGCCGATTCGGCGCAAGGCGAGTATGATGAAGCAATTGGCGCGGATGCACCGCCGCTGGACCGAGAGATGCTGCGCAGCGAGCTGCGCAGCATACTCGAGCTACTAAAGTTGTAAGCAGCTGTAGCAAGGGCGCTTAGGCGTCCTTTTTTTCGGTTAGACTCAGCTAATTGTTAAACCATTGGTGCTACAATATTAACGTTATGATTTTGCTAGTGATATTGCAGACGCTGGCTCCGTTCCCAGGTTAAGAGTTCAAGAGGGAAGATAATGATTCGCGTAGCCATCTGTGACGACCACCAGATAGTAAGGGCTGGTTTCAAGCAAATCTTTTCGTCGTCGGACGAATTCAGCGTAGTCGCTGAAGGGAGTACCGGGCGCGAGGCGCTCGAAATCGCACGCAAGGAAGTGTGCGACGTGCTGCTGCTGGACATTGCCATGCCTGACCAGAGCGGCATCGACACGCTGCGTACCATCCGCCAGGGCCAGCCGGACTTGCCGGTGCTGATCCTGTCCGGCTATCCGGCGCAGCAATACGCGCTCAACCTGTTCAAGATGGGCGCCAACGGCTATCTGAACAAGGAGTGCGAGGCGGAAGAGCTGATCAACGCTGTACGCACCGTGCACCAGGGGCGCCGTTACGTCAGCTCGCAAGTAGGCGAGTTGCTGGCGCAAAGTTTCGACCGCGATTCGAATGCGGCCCTGCACACCGAATTGTCGGACCGCGAATTCCAGGTGTTCCTGCGCCTGGCGCGCGGCGCCACCGTGTCCGATATCGGCACGGCTCTGTCACTGAGCATCAAGACCGTCAGTACCTACCGCACGCGCATTATGGAAAAGATGGGCTTGCAATCGAATAGCGACCTGACCTACTACGCTATGAAGAATAATCTGCTCGACTAAAGCGAAAACACTGCCGCACGGTAGGCTTTCCGTGTGGCAGCATTTTGCCGCCGGTCTATAATGGGGAAAATGTACTTCACCATCGAACCAGCGCCCCGGCACCGGCTGCCGCTTTACAAGACGCTCCTGTGCGTAACGTGCGCGCTGATCCTGATCGTCAACGGCTTCAGCCTGTTCCACAACCTGCAATCGTTGAAGGGCGCCAACGAACAGCTGGCGCTCAGCTCGCGTGTCGCCGAACGCTTGCAGTACCTGAACGTGCTGGTGCTCGACGCCGATAGTAGTGCGCGTGGTTATTTCATTTCGGGCAAGGAAACCTATCTCGGGCCGACGCGCGCCGTCGTTACCGAGTCGGAAAAACAATTCCGCGAGCTGGAAAAGCTGCTCGCCAACGATCCCATCCAGCTGAAAAACCTGCAGCAGCTGCAGGTGCTGGTACGCAAACGCATCGCCATCCTGAGCCAGGCCATCGAGGTGTACAAGCACGGCGGGTTGGACGATATCGTCAATATCGCGCGGGTCAGCGACGAGCGCAGCGGCATGGACGAGATCCGCCTGCAGGTCGTGATCATGACGCGCGAGCAGGGCGAGGCCATGGCCTCGCGTGCAGCCAGCTTCTACCAGGAATACCAGAAGGCCGTCGTGATGGGCGCCGGCATCAATGCCGTTGCCATCGTAGTGCTGATCATGTTCTACCAGCTGGTGCGGCGCAGCTTCGTGCACCGCGCTGCGGTCGAGCATGCGCTGCAACTGTCCAATGAAAGCCTGGAATCGATGGTGCAGCAGCGTACCGAGCAGCTATCCGTGCTGTCGCGCCACCTGATCTCGATCAGCGAAGAAGAGAAAATGCGATTGTCGCGCGAACTGCATGACGAGATGGGCGCCAACCTGACGTCGATCAGCATGGACATCGCGGCTGTGGCCCACCAGCTGCAAAAGACCAACCCCGAGCTGGCGGCCCAGCTGCGCCGCGCGCGCGGCACCCTGGTCGATACGGTGGAATTGAAGCGCCGCATCATCGAAGACTTGCGTCCGAGCCTGCTGGATAACCTGGGCCTGTGCGCGGCCATCGACAGCTACTGCGAAGATTTCACGCGCATGTCCAATATCCCGTGCGAGACCGAGATCGGGCCCGACATCGACGCCGTTGCCAAGGCCGGCGACAGCAGCCTGTCGATCGCGCTGTTCCGCATCGTGCAGGAATCGCTGACCAATATCCGCAAATACGCCAAGGCGAGCCACGTCAGCGTTTCGCTCAAGCTGCAGCGCGACGAGATGCTGGTGCTGCGCATTATCGACGACGGCATCGGGATTGCCGCGCCCACCCTGGCCAAGCCGATGTCGCATGGCCTGCTGGGGATGCGGGAGCGGGCATTGCTGCTGGGTGGAGTGTTGAATATCCGCCGTGGGCGGGGTGACAGGGGAACCTGTATCGAGGTTTATATCCCCTTGAGGGGCCGGGGCGGACGCCCGGGCAGCGCCTTGCCCCCGGGCTTGCTGCATCCTAGCAGCACGCTACATCAGCGAGCAGACGATCATATTCCGTCTTCGCCACCTTATAGCACTCACCCGCATAGCGTTCCAGACCTTCACGATCAATGACGGTGATGTTGCCGCGGCGGTAGGTGATCATGCCGTCTTCCTGCAGCTTGCCGGCGGCGGCGGTGATCGATTCGCGGCGTACGCCCAGCATGATCGAAATCATTTCCTGGGTCACCTTCAGCTCATTGCTTGGGGAGCGGTCCAGGCGGTCGAGCAGCCAGCGGCACAGCTTCTGTTCGATCGAGCTGTGGCGGCCGCCAACCGCGTTTTGCGCCATCTGGGCGAACAGGGCCGCGTTGTAGCGCATCAGCAGCTGGGGCAGGGCGCCGCCTTTGTTGAAGGCGTCGCGCAGGGCCTGCGCCTTGATACGGTAGCCGTAACCGGCGCTTTGCACTACGGCGGTGCTCATGGCGCGCTCGCCGGCGAACATCGATACGCCCACCACGCCTTCGTGGCCGACCACGGCAATCTCGGTGGTCGCACCGTCTTCCATTACGTACAGCAGGGAAAGAATGGCTGTGGTTGGGAAATACACGTATTCCAGCTTGCTGCCAAACTCGAACAGTTCCTTGCCGAAGGGCAGTTGCACCAGTTCCAGATGTTCAAACAGCGACTCCAATGCTTCACGAGGGAGGGCTGCCAGCAATTCATTCTGCTGGGCGCCGCTGTAGCTGACAACCGGCCGGGACGCAACTTTGAACTCCGAAGAACCTACAGGCATTGCTTTGGACAGCGAGTTCTTTGCAGAGACGCTAAGTTGAGTGTTGTTCATTTTATCCTCACAAAACTAAAGTACACGGTGTTGCAGTCGGCATTCTTGGGAGTGCTGCTTGCCGATCGCGTTGGTATTACTTTAATTTTCTATGTGAGAGATGAACATAAGAGCTGTTACCTCCATCGTGTAGGCTGGCAACATGGCAGTTTGTCAGGCTAGTCCTACAACATTGCAATTTTTGCTGGCGCACTGTTGGAAACACGGCGTTGCGTGCCCAGCCGGAATTGACCGAGGGCCTCGTTCAGCATGGCTGTTTCCGTGTGGACACGGCTGGCGCCCTGCGACGCTTGCACCACCAGGGCGGCGTTCTGGCGCGTCATGTCGTCGATGCGGTGCAGGGCGCTGTTGATGCGGGCAATCTCACTGCGCTGGCCGGCTTCGGCGTCGGTGATGCGGGCGACGACCTCTTCCACGTTGCGTACCGTGGCTACCACCTGCTGCATGGTGGCGCCGGCGGCATCGACCTGGGCGTTGCCACTCTCGACCTTGCGCACTGAGTCGCCAATCAACTGCTTGATTTCCAGCGCGGCGGCGGCCGAGCGTTGCGCCAGGTTGCGCACTTCGCTGGCGACCACGGCGAAACTACGGCCATGGCTGCCGGCGCGGGCCGCTTCCACGGCAGCGTTGAGGGCCAGGATATTGGTCTGGAAGGCGATGCCGTCGATCACGCCGATGATGTCGGCGATGCGCTCCGAGCTGGCGCGGATGGCGGCCATGGTGTCGACCACGGCGCCGACACTGGCCCCGCCGCGGCGCGCGACGCCGGCAGCCTGCTGCACCAGTTGGCGGCCATCGTCGGCGTGGGCGCTATTGCGCTGCACGGCGGCATCCAGTTCCTCCATTGCTGCGACGGTGACGTGCAACGCTGCGGCCTGGGTGCTGGTGGAACCGCTCAGGGCAGTGCTGCCGCTGGCCAGTTCGTCGGCGGCGCTGGCGATGCGCGCGGCGCCGCTGCGGATATCGTGCACCAGGGTTTCCAAGGCGGCCGTCATGCCGCTGAAGGCGTTGGCCAGGCTGCCGATTTCATCGCGGGCAGGGGAGGCGATGCGCACGCTC
This sequence comes from Pseudoduganella sp., assembly GCA_039593355.1. GTDB lineage: Bacteria > Pseudomonadota > Gammaproteobacteria > Burkholderiales > Burkholderiaceae_D > Rugamonas. The sequence continues at coordinate 29,171 of JBCNPK010000054.1, read as the reverse complement.
AGGTCGCCCGCGGCGGCGGCGCGCACAGCGCGATTCAGCTGGCGGATATCGCGCGTGAACGAGACATAGAAGCCGCCGCCCAGCCAGGCCGCCAGCACAATGGCCAGTAGCACTACCGCGGCCACGCCGTTGCGGCGCAGGGTATTTTGCGCGGCGCGTTCGGCCAGCAGCTGTTCCAGCGCGTCGGCGGTGCTGCCGGACAGGGCTTGCAGGCCGGCGATAGCTTGCGAGCCGGCGGCGTCGAACTCCCTGCCGCTGGTCTGGTTGTAAGAGTTCAGCACTTCGTTGCGGGCGCGTTCGAGGAAGGCCAGCGCTGACGGCACGGCGGCCATGCGCGGCTGCAGCGTGGCCGCCAGGCCCGGGTTGTTGGCGAAGATCGCCCGGTACTGTGCCGGCAGCCGGTCCAGCTCATGGCGCGCCAGCATGGCGGTGGCGTTCAGCATCTGGTCTTCGTTGGCTTCGAACAGGCCGCTGTCGATATAGGCGGCGCCGCGGCCGCTGATCACCGACAGGTTTTCGCTCAGGTCAGGGAAGGTTTTCAGGAAGCAGGCGATCAGGTAGACGCTGCGCACTTCAGGGTCGAGGGACAGGCGGGAGCGGTCGGCGGCCTGGGCCGCGAGTGCGTCGGCCTGCGCTACCAGCTTGCTGTACGCGGCGAAGCTGGCGCGCGCGTCCAGGCCGGCCTGGCGCTGCTGCAGCTGTTGCCAGCCTTGTTCGAGTTCGCCGTGCGCCGGCAGGCCGGCCAGCGTACCGACGGCGAGCGGGCGCAGGGCCGCCAGCGCGGCGCCGATGCCGTCCGCAGCGGCCCTGGCGCGGGCGGCATCCTGCTGGTTGGCGGCAAGGTGCAAGTGCTCGATGCTGCGTTTTTGCTGCAGCTGGCGCCGTACTTCGTGCAACTGGCGCAGGTAGGCCAGGCCCTGGCGCTCCTGCACGGTGTAGGACACCGATTTTTGCAGTTCGGCCACCAGCAGGCCAGAGGCGAGCAGCAGGGGCAGCAGGAAGACGAGGGAAACCAGGGCAAATTTGGGCAGGAGGCGCAGCCTCTGCATGAGCGAGATGGCAGGCTGGAGAAAAATCATATGGCGTCCGCGGGGGTATTTCAGGGCGCAATAATGATGCGTGGCAATTGTTACCGCATCATGAATCGGGGCATAATGCGCGGTAATTCATTTCTCCCCAAGCCTCATGCATGTAATCCTGGTTGAAGACGACGTGGTTCTGGCCGATGGCCTGGTGCGGGTGCTGGGCGGCCACGGCATGAAAGTCGAGCTGCTGCAAAACGGCAGCGAGGCTGACGCCGTGCTGCAGCGCCCCGGACCGGTCGATGTGCTGGTGCTCGATATCGGCTTGCCGGGACTCGATGGTTACGAGGTGGTGCGCCGCCTGCGCGCGCGCGGCAGCCAGCTGCCGGTGCTGCTCCTGACCGCGCGCGACGCCGTGGAAGACCGGGTGCGCGGCCTGGAACTGGGCGCCGACGACTACCTGGTCAAGCCGTTCGCCACGCCGGAGCTGGTGGCGCGGGTGCGGGCGCTGGCGCGGCGCCATGCGCCCAAGCCAAGCGTGCTGCAGATGGGGGCCCTGGTGCTGGACCTGGGCGCCAGGCGGGCCCGCGTGCGCGACAGCGTGATCGACCTGTCGGTGCGCGAATGGGCGGTGCTGGAGTACCTGCTGCAGCATAGTTCGCGCGTGGTAAGCAAGCAGCAGATCATCGACGCCATCCTGCCCTGGGGCGAGGACGTGACGCCCAACGCGGTGGAAGTGTACGTCTCGCGCATCCGGCAAAAGACCGCCGACGCCGGCATCAGCATCCGCACCATCCGCGGCTTTGGCTACATGCTGGAACCGGTCGATGGATAGCATCCGCCTGCGCCTGCTCAAATGGCTGATCGCGCCGGTGCTGCTATTGAACCTGGCTGGCGTGGCATTGAATTATGCGCTGGCCTGGATTCCGGCCCAGATCGCGTTCGACCAGTCGCTGGCCGATGCGGCCACCATGCTCGGTTCGCGGGTGAGCGAGCGCAATGGCCGGCTGGCGCTGGACCTGCCGCCAGTTGCCGAGTATGCCTTGCGCGACGACGACCTCGATAAGGTCTATTTCTCGGTGCGCGATGGCCAGGGCCGCCTGGTGGCAGGGGATGCCGGCCTGCCGCTGATGGCGGCGCGCGCCGCGGCCCCCGCCACGGACGGCGTCATGGCGGGCGAAGCGGTGCGCATGGTGGCGCAACCGGTGCTGGTGGGCCAGCAGCAAGGCCTGGTGGTGGTGGCGAAGACGCTGCGCAAGCGCGGCCAGGCGCGCGCCGCCATTTTGCGTGCGATGCTGCCGCTGTCGGCGCTGTTCACGCTGGCTTCGGTGGGCTTTGTCTGGTTTTCGGTGACCAATGGCCTGTCGCCCCTGAACCGGGTGCGCGCCGGCCTCCAATCGCGCAGCGCCGAAGAACTGGCGCCGATCAACGCCGCGGAGGTGCCGCTCGAGGTCAAGCCCGTGGTCCATGCCTTTAACGGCCTGCTGGAGCGGGTGCGCGAAGGGGCCCAGGCGCAGCAGGACTTCCTGGCCAATGTGGCGCATCAGTTGCGCACGCCGCTGGCTGGCATGCGGACCCAGATCGAGCTGCTGGCAGCGCAGGAATGCAAGCCCGAAGCCGCGTCCTCGCTGGCGATGATGCAGGCCTCCACCGAGCGCATGATCCGCCAGGTCAACCAGCTCCTGTCGTTCGCGCGCGCCGAGCCGGGGCCGCTGCGCAAGATTCACATGGAGCCGCTGGCGCTCGATCAGCTGCTGGAGGAATCGATCCAGCACTTCGTGGAACAGGCGCTGCGCAAGGATATCGACCTGGGCTTCGACCTGCGCCCGACCCTGGTGCAGGGCGACCGCTTCCTGCTGCGCGACCTGATCGATAACCTGGTCGACAATGCCATCCGCTACACGCCGGCCAAGGGCGCGGTGACGGTCAGCTGCTTCCCGCACCTCGATGGAGGCATGCTGACGGTGGAGGATTCCGGCCCCGGCATCGAGCCGGCCAAGCGCGGCGCCGTTTTCAAGCGCTTCCAGCGGCTCGATTCGAAGACCACCGGCAGCGGCCTGGGCCTGGCCATCGTGCGCGATATCGCCAGTGCGCACGGTGCCAGCGTGGCCATCGACACCGCGGCCAGCGGGCAGGGTGCGCTGTTTTCCGTGTATTTCCCCGCATAAATTTACTGCTGTCAGCTTTTTGTCAGGTTTCCCTCAGGTAACTGCAAGCTTCCTTGTCTAGACTTGCATTATCGGTAACCAGACTTGGAGCATTTAAATGGAGCAGCAGAATACAGTCGCGGCGCGACAGTCGGGCGTCACGCTGATTGAACTGATGGTGACGCTGGTGATCATCGCCATCCTCAGTTCGGTTGCCCTGCCGGTGTACAGCGATTACCTCAAGCGCGGCCGGATCCCGCAAGCGACCAACAACCTGGCCTCCATGCGCGTCAAGATGGAGCAGTACTACCAGGATAACCGGACCTACCCGAGCACCTGCGACGCCGCTGGCGGCATGCCGATGCCGCCAGCCGACGACTTCACCTACAGCTGCAGCGCCTTGAGCGCCAACGCCTACACCATCCAGGCACAGGGCAGCGGCACGATGAGCGGCTTTACCTACACGATCGACCAGGCCAACAACAAGAAGACCACGGCGGTGCCGGACGGTTGGGGAACCGTTCCCAACGGCGGTATCTTGTGCTGGGTGCGCAAAAAGGGTGGCGCATGTTAATCCGTCGCCAGCGCGGCCTGACCCTGCTCGAGCTGATGATCGGGCTGGTCCTGATGACACTGCTGCTCGCCATGGGCGTGCCGTCGTATACGTCCTGGATACGCAACACGCATAACCGCACCGCTGCCGAATCGATCCTGAACGGCTTGCAGATGGCCCGCAACGAGGCGGTGCGCCGCAATGCGCTGGTGCGCTTCGACCTGACCGACAGCAACGGCCTGGTGGCCTGGACCGTGGGCTGCGTCAACGCCACCGCAAACTGCCCGGCCGTGATCCAGTCGCGTCCAGCGGCCGAAGGCAGCGACCAGGCGCGCGTCGGCGTCAGCAAGGACGCGATTCCCACGCCGACCCCGGCCAGCCAATTCAATGCGGCGCTGGCCGCTGGCAACGAACTGACCGCTGGCGTCACCTTTAACGGTATCGGCCGCGTGCCCACCGACAACGTCGGCAACGACTTCACGCGCGCCGACATCACCAACGTCAACAGTTCCAGTTCGCGGCGCTACGTCGTCATCGTCGGGACGGGCGGTCAGATCCGCATGTGCGATCCAAGCCAGTCCATCGCTTCGAATCCGCAGGGTTGCAGCTAAGGGGAGCCAATGAATTCTCAACGCATAGCGAAAAAGCAGGGCGGTGTCGTGCTGCTGGAAGGGCTGATCGCCGTCACCATCTTTGCGTTCGGCGTCCTGGCCATCGTTGGCATGCAGGCGGCGACCACGCGCGCAGCGGGCGATGCCAAATACCGTCTGGATGCCAGTTTCCTGGTCAATCAAAAGATCGGAGAAATCTGGGCCGACCGTGACAACCCGTCGGCCCACGTCGAAACCGACACGGCGTTCGCGGCCCTTCCGAACGGCAAGTACAGCGTTGCCATCAGCGGTACCAAGCCGGATCTGACGGTCACGGTCACGGTGTCCTGGCAAGCACCAGGCGAAAGCCGGGCCCACACCCATATGAGTACGACGCGCATCAATGGCTAAGAAAAAGGACAATCCCATGCGTACGCATGAAGAAGGCTTCGGCCTGGTCGAGATCATGGTTGGGCTGGCCATCGGCATGCTGGCCATGATCGTGGTGATGCAGGTGTACAGCCAGTCGGAGGCGCAAAAGCGTAGCACCACCAGCGGCGCCGACGCGCAAACCAATGGCGCCATCGCGCTCTCCATCATCGAGCGCGACGTGCGCAACGGCGGCTGGGGTATGGCGATCAGCCAGTATGCCGACTGCGACCACATGTATACCTACTGCGACGGCAGTGCCGAGTGCGGTGGCACGGCGGGCGTCATCCCCGCCTTTTCGCTGGCGCCCATCGTCATCACCGACGGCGGCAACGACCCCGACACCATCACCGCCCAGTATTACGCCGATCCGAACATCGGCCCATTCCGCTTGCCGACCAATACCGTGATTAGCGACAACATGCCGTCGACCTCGGCCGAACTGGATGTCAGCAGCACCGAAGGCTGCAATGTCGGCGACCTGATGCTGGCGCAACAGGACAATAAATGCACGCTGATGCAGGTCACCGCCTTGCAGGGACAGCCGGTCAAGATCCAGCACAACCCGGGCGCCAGCGGCATCTATAATCCGCCAGCCAACTTCTCCAACGCAAACAATTGGCCGCAATACACAGTCGGCGCCAAGCTGACCTGTTTCTCCGCAGCGCCAAACGGCCCGCAATTCAAACGCAGCTATCGCATCAACGGCACGCTGCGCCAGTTGCTGCGCTCGGACAATGCCAGCGACTCGGCGGCCGATCGGGAAGTCATCTCACCTGAAATCGTCGATATGCAGGCCGAATACGGGGTCAGCGCCAGCGCCGGTTCGCAATCCTTGAGCACTTGGGTAAAGGCCACTGCCGGCACCACCTGGGCCAACCCGTCCCGGGCCGACGCCAACCGTATCAAGGCGGTGCGCATTGCCCTGCTGGCGCGCAGTGCGCAGCCCGAGAAACCGGACGCCGGCGGCGTCTGCAATACGACCACCGACGCCATGGTCGCCAAGTGGCCGGCCTGGGCCGCCTTCAACACGACGCGCCTTGGCTCTGAGTGGCGCTGTTACCGCTACAAGGCGTTCGAGACGGTCGTGCCCTTGCGTAATGTCCTCTGGGGGAAAGTATGAAGCATTGCAAACGCCTCGGCCGCGGCGCCTGGCAGCAGGGCGTGGTCCTGCCCATCACCCTGATCGTGCTGGTGGCGATGACACTGGCCGGCATCGCGCTGCTGCGCTCGGTCGATACCTCGTCCGTCATTGCCGGCAACCTGGCTTTCAAGCAAAGCGCGACCGCCAGCGCCGACCGCGGTGTGGAGGCGGCCGTCACCTGGCTTACCGCGAATTTCAGGCGCCTCGATAACGACCGGCGCAGCGACGGCTATTACGCGACCCGCCAGGATGCGCTGGACCTGACCGGCAATAGCACGGCTAGGACGGACGACAACCTGGAGTGGGATAACTCCGCCAAGGTGAAGACCATGGCCGCCGACAGCGCCGGCAACGTCGTGTCCTATGTCATCCATCGCATGTGCGATAACGCCGGCGCATTCAACGCCGGCACCTGCTCCACCGAGCAGGAGGACCGCGGCGGCAGCAGCAAAGGCATCTTGTGCCAGATGATGACTTACCAGACCTGTAACTGGCAAAGAATCGCGAGCCATGCCTATTACCGTATCACGGTGCGGGTTGCCGGCCCAAGGAACACGACCAGCTACGTGCAGGCTGTCGTCTTAATCTAACGCAGGAGAATTAAACATGGACTGGACTTCCGTCCCTCAGAACGGCCTGCGTGCCAAGCTGGCATTGCTCGGGCTATGCCTGGCAAGCGCCATGCACGCGGTGCATGCCGGGCCCACCGACCTGGCCGATATCCCGATGGCCAATTCGTCGCGGACAAATATTCTGCCCAACATCATGCTGGACATCGACAATTCGGGCAGCATGTCCTGGAACTACATGCCGGACCATGTACGCTACCAGTCCGACGGCAACGGCTTCGCGTTGAATTGCCGCGGCCCGGCTAGCCTGATTACCTGCGAGTTGAGCGATCCGCCCACCTACGCCAGCGCCTTCAACAGCCTGTATTACAACCCCGAGATCCGTTATATGTGGCCGGTGAACGCCGACGGCAGCCGTCTGGCCGACCAGACCGCGCAACACAATACGGCGTATCGCTCGCCGTGGTCGGCGGTGCCGAGCGATGGCTATGGTCAGCAGGAGATTGAGGACACCAGCGGCCGCTCGCCGGCGCTCACGACCTGCAATCCAGCGATTTTTGGCGGACGCAACAATGCTTGCCCGACCTTGGCCGCCAATGCCACCATCAACCTGGTGAATGGCTATCCGGAGCGCAAGTGGTGCTCGGACGCGAACAACAGTTCGACGTGCCGGTCCGCATTGGACAACGCCAATAACTATGCCTATCCCAATGGCACCTATCAGTATCTGAGGGTGTTCCGTGGCGCGCCTTTTTATTACAACGTTACCGTGCAATGGTGCAAGCAGAGGGATTCCCAGTATCCGCGTTTCGGCAGCTCCCAGTGCCAGGACAAGAAGACCAGCGAGTACCAGTACGTGAGGTACACGGGATGGTCTCGTGTCGACATCGTTCCGACGCGAACGGCATACCCCAAGGCAGTGACGCGTACCGACTGCGCCGGCAGCAGCTGCAGCTACGATGAGGAAATGACGAACTTCGCCACCTGGTACGCCTGGTACCGCACGCGCGCCCAGATGGCGAAAAGCGCGATCGGCTTGTCGTTCCGCGACGTGCGCGGCACGCCAATCGACGGCGACCTGGTCGATGCCAGCTATCTGCACGCACGTGTCGGATTGACCTCGATTAACGATCCGGCCAGCATGAAGCTCGATATCGGGAACTTCGACAATCAAGCGGTCCCGAATGGCGTGAACCAGAAGGCGACGTTCTATGCCAATCTGTACGGCTTCAACCCCTCTGGCGGGACTCCTCTGCGCACTTCGCTGAAATCGGTAGGGGCCATGTATGCGGGCGATACCAGCCGAAACAACATCTACGCCGATCCGGTGCAGTTCTCGTGCCAGAAGAATTATGCGATTCTCGCTACCGATGGTTACTGGAACGATACGCTGAGGGACCAGGAGCATCCGTACGGTGAATTCGTTCCGCCGGACTCGGCCAATACCGACCAGGACGGAGACGCCACCCGGCCATCGAAAGATGACCTGGGGACGGCCAACACCTTGGCTGACGTGGCTTATTACTATTACCACACCGATCTGCGCACCGATTGCGATCCGGCCCACGATTTGTGCACCAACAACGTCACGTCTTCCGGCTCGAACCAGGACGTGGACGATGTAGCGCAGCACCAGCACATGACCACGTTCACCATTGGCCTGGGCGTGGACGGCACGCTGAAATACGATCCGAACTACAAGACCAGCACTTCGGGCGATTACTTCAATATCAAGCAGGGCACCCAGGGTTACCGCTGGCCGGCGCCAAGCGCCAACAAGCCCGAGACCATTGACGACCTGTGGCATGCCGCCGTCAACGGACGCGGTACCTACTTCAGCGCCAAGAACCCGGCCATGCTGGAAGCGGGCTTGCGCAAGGCGCTGAGCAGCATCGACAGCACCTCGGGCAGTGGCGCCGCAGCGGCGACCAGTAACCTGCTGCCAACCCAGGGCGACAATGCGATCTATATGGCAACCTACCGCACCCTGAAGTGGGATGCGGAAGTCAGCGCCTACAGCATTGACCTGGCAACCGGCATCGTCAATTCCACGCCGACCTGGCAGGCGGAACCGCTGTTGCGCGCCAGGGTCCAGCAAGACGGTACCCGGGAAGACCGCGTCATCTACACCGGCCGCTACGATGCCAATGGCGCAATCATCCAGACGCAATTCAGCAGCGACGTTCGTGTCGGCCTCAGCCTGGAGGAGCAGGCCAGGTATTTTGATGCGCGCAAACTGAGCCAGTACGAGGGCTGGACCACCGTCCAGCGGGACGCGGCCACGCCGGCATCGCTGCTGAATTATCTGCGCGGCCAGGACCACAACGAAGACCAGGCCCGCCCTCCGGAATTCTCGGCCTATCAGCGTCTTTACCGTGACCGTGAAAAGATCCTGGGCGATATCGTTCATGCGCAGCCGATCTTCGTCAAGAAATCGATGAATACCTTCGTCGATGACGCGAGTTTTGCCAGCTACAAGAGCAGCAGCGCCATTGCGAACCGCGCTGGCACCTTGTACGTGGCCGCCAACGACGGCATGCTTCACGCCTTCGACAGTGCCACCGGGCAGGAGCGCTGGGCGTTCATTCCGCCGCAGGTGCTGCCTAACCTGTACCGTCTGGCGGATACAAACTATGAAAGCCGGCACCGTTACTACCTCGATGGCCCGATGACCATCAACGATGCCAAAGTGGGCAACGTCTGGAAAACCATCCTGATTGGTGCGATGGGCAAGGGTGGCCGGGGCTACTATGCACTGGACGTGACCGATCCTGCGGCGCCGCGCGCGATGTGGGACTTCACCGCCGACAAGGATCCGTCCCTTGGCTATACCTATGGCGCACCGTTGATCACCAAGCGCGGCGACGGGCGCTGGGTAGCGGTTGTCGCCTCCGGCTACAACAATATCCCGGAAAGCGATGGCAATGGCGGATTCAGGTACACCACGCCAAGGGGCGACGGTTATGGCCAAGGCTATGTCTACGTCCTCGACCTCGCCGACGGGCATGTATTGACGAAAATTTCGACCGGCGTTGGCGATGCATCCAATCCGAGCGGTCTGGCATGGCTTAACGCATTTGTCGATCGGTTCGATGCCAACAACCAGGAGGTGAAGGTGTACGGCGGCGACCTGACCGGCACCATGTGGCGCTTCGACATCGACAACGGGACCGCAACGCATTTGATCGACCTCGGCTCCAACCATCCGATCATGGTTGCGCCTGAAATCGGCGAAATCGACCATAACCAGGCGGGCGCGCAGCTGCCACCGAACCAGCGCATCAAGACGGTCTATTTTGGCACCGGCCGCTACCTGGGCAGGACCGATTTGGCCAACACCGACGCGCAGACGCTGTACGGCATCAAGGATGACGGCACCACGACGGTGTCCACTGCCAACCTGCGTGCAGCCTCGGCATCCGGCAACGGCCCGTCCCGCGCCGTCACGGGCGCAGAGGTGAATTGGGATACTGGTTTTGGCTGGTACCTGCCGCTGAACGACACCGGCGAGAGGGTGACCGTCAATCCGCGCCTGTATTTCGGTACCGTGGTGTTTTCCACGACCGTGCCTTCGATTTCGCCATGCCAGCCGGGCGGCTTCAGCTGGCTGTACCAGCTCGATGCCGAAACCGGCGGCGCAATCGATGGCAAGGCGGGCGCGTTGAAATACAACTCGCCAGTGGTTGGCGTGACCATGTCGCAACTGCCAAATGGCAAGCCGATCATCCACGCTGTCACTGCTGACGGCCGGAAGCCGGACCCGACCGATTTGAACGTCGGTCTGCCGCCTGCGGCTCCGAAGCGCGTGCTGTACCGCGAACTGACCAACTGATGGCGGGATGATGGGAAACCGGCTCCGTCCTTCGCTAGCCCTGCTGATTTCGGCATTGGTGCATGCGGGCATCGCGTTTGTCCTGATCGGGCACGCGAACCGCTCCGCCAATCTCGGCGGCAGTGCCGCGCAAACGGGGCCGGTTTTGACGGTAACCCTGGTCAACGCCACCCGGCCCGCACTGCGTGACAGGGTTCCGGCGACCGCCGTGTCTTCTGTCCGGCATGCAGCACTGCCGGCAGAGCGCTCCATGCCGGCGACGCCTGACATAGCGGCAAGCGAGGACAGCAACACCGTGGCAGGCGGCGAGCGGCCGCGCGAGCACCACTATTTCGGCGCCGGCGAGGTCACCGAGCTGCCCGTGGTGGCGGAGGGCTTAGCCGGAGGCAACGTGCTGGTCGTCCCCGGCTTTAAGCCGCAAACGGTCGCGCTGGAAGTGTGGGTCAGCGATGAAGGCCTGGTCGACCGCGTCGAGCTGGAGACGCCGATGGCGGAAGCCGATCGTGAGCTTTTGCTGGCCGCGTTCGCCAAGGTGCGCTTCCTTCCCGGCCGCATCGGCCGCATTGCCGTGCATAGCCGGCTGTCGCTGCGCATCCTGGTCGACTACACCCTCCGGGCCTGAGGGCAGGCATGGTAAAATAGCGGGTTTTCCGTCTGCGCCATCCGCTGGTTGCCATCATGTCTGACGATATCCAAATTCAAACTTCGAGCAAGACCCCCGCGCTGATTGCGCGCGAGGTTGCCCGCCGCCGTACTTTCGGCATCATTTCCCACCCGGACGCGGGTAAAACCACGCTGACCGAAAAGCTGCTGCTGTTCTCGGGCGCGATCCAGATGGCCGGCACGGTCAAGGCGCGCAAGAGCGGCCGCCATGCCACCTCCGACTGGATGGAGATCGAGAAGCAGCGCGGCATTTCCGTCGCTTCCTCGGTGATGCAGTTCGAATTCCGCGACCACATCATCAACCTGCTGGATACCCCGGGCCACCAGGACTTCTCGGAAGATACCTACCGCGTGCTGACCGCGGTCGACTCGGGCCTGATGGTGATCGACGCGGCCAAGGGCGTGGAAGCACAGACCATCAAGCTGCTCGACGTCTGCCGCATGCGCAATACGCCGATCGTGACCTTCATGAACAAGCTGGACCGCGAATGCCGCGATCCGCTGGAGCTGCTCGACGAAGTGGAATCCGTGCTGAAGATCCAGTGCGCGCCGGTGACCTGGCCGATCGGCATGGGCAAGAACTTCCGCGGCGTGTACCACCTGATCAACGACGAGATCCTGCTGTTCCGCGCCGGCGAAGAAAGCGTGCAGGGCTTCGAGGTCATCAAAGGCATCGACAATCCGCGCTTGCAGGAGATGTTCCCGCTGGAGATGGACCAGCTGCGCATGGAAGTGGAGCTGGTGCATGGCGCTTCGCATCCATTCAGCCTGGAAGACTTCCTGGCGGGCAAACAGACCCCGGTCTTCTTCGGCTCCGCGATCAACAATTTCGGTGTGCGCGAGATCCTGTCCGCGCTGGTGGACTGGGCGCCTGCGCCGGGTTCGCGCGACGCGTCGGTGCGTGTGGTGCAGCCGACCGAAGAGAAGTTTTCCGGCTTCGTGTTCAAGATCCAGGCAAATATGGACCCTGCGCACCGCGACCGCATTGCTTTCCTGCGCGTGTGCTCGGGACGCTTCGAGCGCGGCATGAAGGTCAAACACTTGCGCCTGAACCGTGAGGTGAAGGTGTCGTCCGTGGTGACGTTCATGGCGTCTTCGCGCGAGCAGGTGGAGGAGGCTTATGCGGGCGATATCATCGGCCTGCCGAACCATGGCAATATGCAGATCGGCGATTCGTTCTCCGAGGGCGAGATGCTGCAGTTCACCGGTATTCCTTACTTTGCGCCGGACTTCTTCCGTCAGGTGCGCATCCGCAATCCGCTGAAGATCAAGCAGCTGCAGAAGGGCTTGCAGCAGCTGGGCGAGGAGGGCGCTGTGCAGGTGTTCAAGCCGGTGCAGGGCGGTGAAGTGGTGCTGGGTGCTGTCGGCGTGCTGCAGTTCGAGGTCGTGGCTTCGCGTCTGCTGAATGAGTATGGCGTGGATGCGGTGTTTGAGGGTACTTCGATTTCGACCGCGCGCTGGGTTTCGTGCGACGACAAGAAGATGCTGGCGGACTTTGAGGCGGCTTTAGGGCATAACGTGGCGTATGACGCGGCGGGTAACCTGGCTTATCTCGCTACTTCGGGTGTCAACCTGCGGTTGACACAGGAGCGCTGGCCTAAGCTGACGTTCCATGCGACGCGTGAGCATGCGACCAAGCTGGATTAAAACCCGGTAAACCTGGGTCAGACCCAAGGGTCTGACCCATGTCTGCGGCGCAGGTAGGGGCGGGTTTGAAGGGTTTGACGTTCGACGAAGATCAAAGGGCTCGAACCAACCCCATTAACCGCAGATCAGACAGGGTCTGACCCTTGGGTCGGACCCTGGTTTACCGGTTTTCCTAGGCCGCCCACAGCCGCCGCTCGCGAAGCAGCACTTCCAGTTCCCCCGCCGGCATCGGCCGCGCAAAGTAGAATCCCTGCATCACGTCGCATCCAGCATCCGCCAGGAACGCAACCTGTTCCTCGGTTTCCACGCCTTCCGCAACAACGCTCAGATTCAAGGAATGCGCCATTGCGATAATCGCCTTGGCAATCGCGGCACCATCCCCCGGCACGTCGTTCACAAAGCTGCGGTCGATCTTCAGCTGGTCAATCGGGAAGCGCTTAAGATAAGCCATCGACGAATAGCCCGTCCCGAAATCGTCGATCGACAGATGAATCCCCGCCGCCTGGATCTTGTGTAGGAGCGCGATATTGGCATTCACGTTCTCCATCAGGACGCCCTCGGTGATCTCCAGCTCCAGCAAACGAGGAGGCAGGCCCGTCTCCATCAGCAAAGCCTGCACCTCATACATGAGTTGCACATCCTTCGTCTGGCATGCGGACACGTTGACCGCCACATGTTCGATATCCTCCATCAAGCCCGCCTTGCGCCAGGCCGCCGCCTGACGGATCGCCGTTTGCAGCACCCAGCGCCCCAAGGGCACGATCACGCCGCTTTCCTCCGCCACCGGAATGAACTCGGCCGGGTTCACCGCACCGCCCAGGGCTTCACAGTGCCAGCGCACCAGGACTTCCATGCCTCGCATGCGCCCCGTACGCACATCGATCTGCGGCTGGTAATGCAGGTACAGCTCATTGTTCTGCAAGGCCTTGCGCAGGTTCGCCTCCAGCGCCAGTCGCTTTCTGGCCTTGTGCGCCATCTCCTCATGGAACACCTCGTAGGCGTTCTTGCCCTTGTTCTTGGCGTGGTACATGGCGATATCGGCGCAGCGTACCACCGCAGCCGGATCCGCAGCATCCTTCGGATACACGCTGACGCCGATGCTGGCGCTGACGAAGAGCTGGTGCGTATCGACAATGAAGGGGGCCGCCAGTGCGCGCAGCACCTTGCGTGCCACCTGGTCCGGCTCAATCTCGTCGTCGGCAGGTTCCACGATCACGACAAACTCGTCGCCGCCGATACGGCAAATGACGTCATTGCTGCGCAAAGTCTGCGTCAACCGGTCGGCCACCTGGCGTAAAAGCTTGTCGCCCGTATCGTGGCCGAGGGTGTCGTTGACCACCTTGAAGTTATCCAGGTCCAGCAAGAGCAGGCCGACGCTGGTTTCCTGCCTGTCGGCGCGTTTGAGCTTGGACGACAGCTTTTCGTTGAAGGCGTTGCGGTTGGGCAGGCAGGTGACCGGATCGACGTGCGCCAGAACATGCAGGTTATGCTCGGCCTGCGCCACGGTCGCCCGCATGCGCCGCACGAGGATCCAGGCTAGCGCGAATGAGCCCAACGTCGCAATGCCGGTGAAGCCGGCAAAGGCGAATGCCCGGCGATACAGCGGCATCAGGGTGGCGCGGATCGACACGCTGCCGACGGCTTTATGGTCGACGATGATCGGCTCCTGCACCTCAATATAGTCCATGCCGTATTCATGCAGGGATTCGCCAGGTTCGTTCTGCGCCAGTTCCGGCACCGGTGCGCCGTTGCGGCGGAATTGCGCCAACGGCGTGCTGCCAACGATAATGTTGGCGCTTTGTACGCTGGGCGATGCGGACAGTCCGCCGAGAATTTCCTCGGCTGCGTGCGCGTCGCTGAAGAGCAGGGCGGCCGTGCTGTTGTTGCCGACAATGCGAGCCTGCACCTGCAAATCGCGCAGCAGCGTGCTGCGCAAGGCCATGAACTGGAATACCACCATCAGCAAGCCGGCCAGGCACAAGGCCGCGCCGGCCGCCAGCATGGTGGAACGGACAACCTTGCTGCCGATCGGGAGCATCGTGATCTTGGCGGGCGAGGTCATTGCACGCTCCTTGCCAACCGCAATAACTTGGAGCTGAGCGACAGACGGGCCTGGCGCACCGGCGCCATGTCGACATCGAAACCCACCCGGCGATTGTCGATGCCGAAAGAAATCATGGCCCCATTGGCGCCAATAATGCGGTCGTCCGCGACGGTCAGCACGCTGCTGGTTGCCAGGTCGCGTTTGAGCAGCGCCCAGCGCTCGCGGTCTTGCGCGTCGAGCACCAGCAAATGGCAGGTCGCCAATTGCGCAGCGCCCGGCTGGGCGGACAACGTACGGATAGAGATAGGATGACCATTGACCTGCTTCTCCTGCAGACCCGTCAGGGCCGGCAGCAAGCCATTATCCTGGAATATGCAGAGCCGCAAAGGCGCGCTCGCGGGCAGGGTGTCGGCAGGCCACTCGGTGAACATGGCGAAGTTGAACAGGATGGCTGCCTTCAGCTGCGCCTCGCCCGCACCAGCCGGAAGCTGGGCGCGCGCCTCCACGCCTGCCAGCAGCAGGAGGGCGAGGATGGCGAAAAGGCGCTGCATCATCAGTAGGCTGCCTTCAGTTTCAAATAGATACGCCTTCCATCCTGTTCCATGGAGCGCTGCAGGTAACCGAGCGAAACAGGGTCCGCATAATGGCGGTCGAACAGGTTCTGCACCCCAAGCGAAGCATCGAAATGACGCGTGAGGCCGATGGTGTAGAAATTCAGGTTGGCCAGCATAAATCCGCCGGCCTTGCCTCCGCCGATCTCGCTGCGGGCACTGACATACTGCCCCTCCACGCCGGCGTGCCAGGGCCCGGAAAGACGGCCGGTGGCATTCAGCTTGGCCAGCCATTGCGGCGAATTCACTTCGCCCGCATCGCTGCTGACCCACTGTCGCGAAATGCTGGAACGCAGGCGCGCGCCGTTGGCCCAGCTGCGCTCGTATTCCGCCTCGACGCCGCGTGCGCGCGAATGGCCGACGTTGCGGAAGATCGGCAGGCCGAGCTGCTCGTCGTCGACTTCGGTGATCAGGCCGGATGCCTCGTTGGAATAAGTGGTCAACGTGAAGCGTGCATTGGGGCCGAGTTGGCGCACCAGCGACAACTCGTGGCTGCGGATTCGCTCCCGCCCCAGGTCCGGATTGGACAACTGGCCGCCCTGTCCATCGATACCGTAGAACAGCTCATAATTGTTCGGCGTGCGGAAGGCGCTGCCGTAAATGGCTTTGAGCGTCGTATCGCGGGACACGTCGGCGATCAGCGCCAGGCGCGGGTTGAACACGCCGCCGGTGTTGGCTTCGCGGTCATAGCGCAAGCCCGCGTTCAGCAGGACGCCCTCGGCCAGCGTGATTTCATCCTGCGCGAAGATGCCGTAACGCTTGCCATAAGCAACGTCGTCAAGATAGACCACGCGCGGCTCGACGTCGTAATTCTGCAGCTTTAACTCATTGTTGTACTGGTAATCCGCGCCGATGACCAGCTTTTGCGCTGCCGTCAATTGGAAGAAGAGGCTCGCATCGGCCCCCCACCAGCGCGCATGGGTCAAATCCAGGTTGATGGAACCAAAGGGCTCATGGTTGACGAAGTGGCCCTCGTAGTAATAGTCGCCGTGGTACACGCGTGCACTGAGTTCGCCGTGCATGGGCAGGATCTGGCTGCGGTAGCCGACTTCGGCAAGGCGCAGGCGGTCCAGTGTCTGGCCGCCCGGCACATTGAAGGGCTGCCCATACGAGGCTGTCGCCATGCCTTTGGTGCGTGCGCCTTCCAGCAGGCTCATTGACCAGGCGCCGACCTGGGCCCGTGCGAACAGGTGGGTGATTCGTTCCCAGTCCAGGCCGCGTGCGGTGTCGCCAAATTCCGGGAAGTACAGGTCGCGGCCATCGCTCAAGCCGCGGCTTGCCGACAGCAATATTTCGGCGTCGCCGCTGCGCCAGCCGTACGTTGCTGCACCAGTGCGCGTGCCTGCCTGGCCTGCCTCCAGCGTGCCGTGAACGCCCTCCAGGTCGGGAGCGCGGCGCGTGATCACGTTGATAACGCCGAAAAAGGCGTTGGAACCGTAGACCGACGAGCCTGGTCCGGGCACGAATTCGATGCGGTCCACCAGGTCCATGTCGAGCGGGAACTCGCCGCCAAGCAGCGCCTGGTCGTACACCGGATCGTTAATGCGCGTGCCGTCGATCTGCAGCAGGAAGCGGGTATTCAGGTCGCCCGAACGCAGGAAGCCACGCGCGCCCAGGTAGCTGTAGCTGCGGTCGTTGCTCGTGTACAGTCCGCGAATGCTGCGCAGGGCGTCGGCCAAGGTGCGCCAGCCATAGGCGCGTATATCGGCCGAGGTCAGGACTGTTACGTTGGAAGGAGCTTGCGTCGCCTTTTGGCTATAGCGGGAGGCGCTGTAGACCTCCATCGATATCAGTTGTTCGAGCGGCAAAATGGTCAGGTCGGCATCTTGCGCGCAAGCGTTCGCCGCCGCGAGCAGCAAGACTGCCAGCGGCCCCATGCGAAGGCCATGCAGTGCTGTGTTTCTCATCCCGAGGAATCGTTTTTATGGTGTGTTCACATGGTGGCATTGCCGTGCGGGAATGTACAGCGCGGCAGGCGCTGCCCGCACCATTTAACAACAACCATTAACCGTTGAATAACGTCCGCCATGCACTCGGCGCTTGTCCCGACACTTGCTTGAAGGCCCGGCGGAAAACGGCCTCATCGCTGAAACCGGTTTCAATGGCGACGCGGCGCAAGCTCACGTTCGGCCGTGCCAGGAGCCGCTTGGCCTGCTCGACCCGGCATTGGAGAATGTACTGCACCGGCGTGAGGCCGAGCGCCGCGCTGAAACGCCGGGCCAGGTTGCGCTGGCTCATGGCGACATGGCGCGCTACATCGTCCGGCGCGATGCCGGCGCAGCAGTGCTGCTCGATGTAACGCTGCGCAGCCTGTACGCGCAGATCGCCATGTTCCTGGTGGCGCGACGGGCCGCCCACGTCCGCCAGCTGTCGCGCAGAATTGGCATACCTCGCAAACTTCAACGCGGCCTTCTCGCCGTGGAATCGTTTCACCAGATGGGCGCAGGCGTCGATGGTCGGTGTGATGCTGGCCGCCGTAATCAGCCTGCCATCCACGACCAGTGGCGATTGCGGCGAGAGGCGCACTGCCGGCCTTGCCGCTGCAATGGCGCGCCTGTCTGCCAGGTTGCAGGTGGCGTCGCGCCCATCCAGCAGCCCGCTTGCGGCCAGCAGACGCACGCCGCTGGCGGAGGCGAGGATGCAGCCGCCCGATTCATAATGTTTGACTATCCATCGCAGCAGGGCAGGGCCGGGCTGCACATCACCGTAGAACGAAGGCAGTGCAAGCACATTGGCAGTCCGCGCGCTTCGCAAGCTGCGTTCCGGCAGCAGCGACGGCCCGGTGAACGAGTGCACAGGCTGCATGGTCGGACCAACAAGGGCCACATCAAACATGGCAGCCGCCGCCAGGTCGGCCTCGCGCGCATTCAACGTTCCCGCTATCGCCAGCAATTCGCGGATCAACATGACTCCGCCCGCCCAGCAGTTGTGGTCGATATAAATGTTCGTAGGGATGGCTGGAAAAGTATGTGGCATGGCGAATAATGTACCATGGGGCTAGGCCACCAGGACTAGGATGACTGCATGAACATCCTCTCCTACATCGACAAACAAGAGCTCCGTGCACTCACCACGGCGAATAACTGGCACGCCTCATATGTGGTCGCCGTCAACGTGGCGCTCGTCGGCGCCGGTTTTGCGTTGCCCGCGCTTTGGCACCATCCGGTCGCCTGGATACTGGCCAGCGTATTGCTTGCTGGCCGTGCGCTAGGCTTCGCGATCCTGATGCACGACACCGCGCACCTGAGTTTCTTCACGTCGCGTAGCGTCAATCAATGGATGGGGAAATGGGTATTCGGCGCATTGCCGAATGTGCCGTACGCCGCCTATCGCCGAGGGCACCTCGAACATCACCGCTCTGCTGGTACAGGCGCTGATCCTGACCTGGCCTTTGTCAGCGGTTATCCCGCCACACGTGCCAGCCTCGCACGCAAGTTCCTGCGCGACGTGTCAGGCGTGAACGGTATCAAAGGCATCATCTACCAATTCCAGCCAACCGACCGCGGCGCGCTGTATCCATTCTTCGTGATGCATGGGCTGATCGTCGCCGTGCTATGGGGCTTCGGCGTTCCGGAAGTGTATGCGTGCTGGTGGCTCGGCCAACTATTCGTGTTCCCGCTGCTGGTTCGCCTCCGCGTGATGGGCGAGCACGGCGGCGTACCCGACCACATGGATCGTGACCCGCGCCGCAATACTGCTACGACACTGGCAGGGCCATTTGCGCGCCTACTGGTTGTACCGAATTTCGTCAATTACCACGTAGAACACCATTTGGCCGCGACTGTGCCAGGTTACAAACTGCCCGCGCTTCATGCGCTCCTTCGTAGACGCAATTACTTCGAAGGGACGACTTGTTTGACATCATCGTTCCGAGGAGTGATCCATCGCTGCACAACCGCAATCGGAAACGCCGCAGCACGCCCCATGAGCGGCGTCGGCGGCGCAATAGATAACATTCCTTGAAGTCAACCTGGTGGATTGTTGTCAACTTCAGGGATGTCTACTCCTTGATCATCGCAATCCCCCGCCATCTTCATTGCAGATTGGCAAGATAACTTGTTGCCGTGCTTATCCTTATAGGTGAACTTAAGATTGAATGTGCCTTTGATGGTATTTAGATCCTTGACGCTGAATTGCTGGCGATTTGCGTTAACTTGTCCATTGATGAGTTGGGTCTGCCCTGGTGGATTGATCGTCACGGTATCGATCTCAACAGCGTCTGACGATTTCGCGTCGATATGGAAATGTAGATCCGTATTGTTGTCCGTTACAGAAATACGTTCAGGATCGTATGTGACGTCATAACCACTCCCGCTCCTTTTTACTGAAATTTTGCATTTCAACACAGTGGAATCTTCCCTCAAGTTTGCGCTGTCGCTCATAATTTACCTTTCAACAAAGGGTGGTTTGAAACAAGTTGTTGATATCGCGCCTCGCGATACCCCATGCGCTGCAACTTGGAAATGTTCGGTACTGCATTTGAAACATCCCCTAGGCAGAGATCGGCCTTAACTGCTGAGGCGAGCAAGGCATGTTCGTTAGTTGTCGTGCGTGTTTCCTGCAGAATTTCTGCAGCTTTACGACAGTAGATGCGAGCGGAATCCTGCCCGGACATGCTCCGAGCGATATCTGCACGAACAAGGAGCCCCTCCGCGAAAAAGCCAAGCAACACGTTGTCGTGTTTGGCGCCCTTGCGAAGTTGTTCAAGGCGGTCCAATGCGGAATCGGCGTTTGCTTGTGCATCTGCGGCACGTCCAGACGCAAGAAGAAAAGCTGTGCGACCTAATTCAAATTTCACAGTCTGATAGGACAAAAATGTGCTCTTCGGATCAAGATCTCGAAGTTCTGCCATCTTTCTGCAAATCTCGTTGAAACCTGGCAGAGCGGCTTTTGCATTCTCTGGCGACATCTCTAGTTCGGCCAACCTACCTTGGGCTTGCAATAATTGCGCTTGCCAGTTCCGGTTGCTAGGGTCTTTGGTAGTCAACGAGGCTATGATTTGTTCTGCGTCACGCAAGGAGCGGATTGCCGTTGTACGATCTCCCAATGCCACACTCAACAAAGCTTGACGCATCAGTGAAAATGCGAGTTTGTTGTTGACAGCTGAATTTGGATTAGGAATTGAGCGAAGAATTTTCTCCTCTTCTTGATAGAGCTCCATCGCTGGTATCAACGCACCGGATTTCAATGTGCTCTCGGCATCCCATGAAATCGTACTCGCGAGTTCGGTCGTGATCTTGACGTTGTCGGGTTTTAGCTTAAGTGCTTGTCGCTTCAGATCGATGGATGTTTTAAATTTCCTGGCCGCGGGCTCGTAATCATTTCGCGACATTGCCAAAGTACCTAAAGCGGATGCTGCGTAAGATTGCTCCATCAATCCATCCACTTCGTCCGATGCCAGTTTCCTATAGCGGTCGGCGTAGTCACTGTATTCGCTGTAATACGATTGAGCCTTGTCCAGCTCATTTCGAGAGCGATGATACTGTCCAAGCAAAAAAGAGATGAGACCAGCCTGCTTCAGGAATTCCGCGTTCTGCACAAAATTTTTTGGCGCTCCATCGACGAGCGACCGCGCAGCTTCCAATGCCTGGATCGAGTCCTTTTGATTGCCGCGATTTCCATTTACTTCATGGATTACCGTAAGGGCCTTTATCCGATTTACTAAGGAGGTGGCAGTGGGCTCTTGTCCGTCTCTTCTTTTTAAATAGATTAACGCTTTACTTCCAACGTCATCGAGTAAGTCCAACCGGCCGATAGGTCGCAGCTTTTCGACGAAGTCACCGAGCATAAAAGTCATAAGGCTCTCGGCCTCATTTCGATTTTGTTCAGCTTCCGATTGTGCCGATCGGGCGCGAAGGGCAAACAATGTCGTCAACATCGCTAATATTGCGATCAGCGACATGACCCCTATGATAATTTTTTGAGCAAACCTCGCTCGACTAATTGAAGTGCGGACATATTCTTGTTCAAGCGGCGTGAGCGAAAAATCTTTCAAGAAAAGTAGATCAGCCGCTTGGCTTACTTGGCTCCCGCGCGGCAGCAACAGGTCGCGAGTCCTGCCCATCTCCACCCAACGCGATGCTTGTCCATTAATCCTGGTTCGGAGTTGGAGTGCATTGCGATGGCGTTCAACCCATTCGGCAACACGTGGCCATTGGCGCAACAAGGCCTCATGCGCAACTCCGAAACTGGGTACATCGCCAGCCAGTTCACTGACGAACAGCCGAGCCTCTACCATCACCCGTACCAAGTCGCGCTCATCTTCGGTGCGAAGCATACTCAGCGGACTACGGCGAGAAGTCACCGATCCCTGATCTTCTCCCACGTTGACTAATAGTGATAGTACGTGTGGAAGTGCTGCAATTTGGCCTACCGACAGTTTCGCGACGACTTGCTCTGCACGAACACCAACAGCGCCTTCGATTCCACCTAACTGGCGATAGACGTCGAATATGAGCTGTCCGTCTTCGCTGCGCTGCCGATAGAGTTCGTTCAATGTGTACTGAAGCAGCGGAAGCATGTCGTGGTTACCACGCGCAGCATCACAGAGTACGTCGTCGAGGCTGGCACCTGTCGTCTCGTCTTTTTCAAAAGTCAGGCTGGCTGCAATTGCCGGCTGCCGAACGATTTGAGCGATGTCGGCTCCATCTGGAGGCAATACATCGAAATGTGCACCGCGTGTTTTCAATGCGAGAAGGATTGGCTGGGCCATTACTTCTGGATAGAAGTCATTGCGGCACGCCATAAGCATCAGCAGGCAATTTGATTTAGCCAGCGCATCGATCACGCTGAAGAATCGATTCGCCTCAGCGGGTTCTGCGCGGAAAACCGCTTCAAGGCGATCGACGAACACGCCGACTTGTGGACGCGAGCAGGCTCGATTGCGCAGTTCGGCTGCGACGCCCTCGGGATCGGTGGCGAGGCGCTGGCCCAGGCTATCGGCGCTGGCGCCTGGGAAGAGTGGCTCGCCGTTAATGTCGGCGTCGATCAGTGCACCCGCCAAGGCTTGGAACAGGGTGCCGCTGCCGAGGTCGGCGCAGTCGAGGTAGACGGTGCTGACCAGGCCAATTGGTTCATCGGATCGGGTGGCGCCTGTCATTAAATGCGGCAACAGGCCGGCGCGAACTAGCGAGGTCTTGCCGGAACCCGATGGGCCAAGTACCAGTGCCATGGGGTAACCATGGGCGGCCTGGGTCATGACCAAGTCGCGCAGCTGGGCGGTGGCTTGGACACGGCCGAAGAAAATGGCGGCGTGATTTTCCTGGAATGCTTCCAGACCGCGGAACGGGGAACCGCCTTCCCAAACAGTAGCCGGCGGAGCGGCGAAGGTCACGACCGGGGCGATGGCGCGGTAGCCGCGCTTGCGGATCGTTTCAATATAGCGTGGCTCGGTACTCGAATCGCCGAACGCACGGCGCAGTTGGGTGATGGCCTTGTGGACCGGGTTGTCGCCCAGCTCGTTGCTTCCCCAGCAAGCCTGCAGGATCTCTTCCGCCGGAATCACCGCCCCTGGATGGCGGCAAAGATAGCGCAACACCGCCATCACGCGCGGCTCAAGTTGCGTTTTGGCATCCCCATTACTGACGATATTGGCTTCCGGACTGATCAACCAGTCACCGAATTGAAACTCCATGGCCTGCCCAACCTTCTGTTCTTCTGATTCTTATAAATCAATGACTTAGAAACCTTCCGGAGCAATTCTTCCGGACCGGAAGGTTTCCTTCCGGTCTCCGGAAGATTTCCGGAAGGCTAAGGAAGGCTTTTTTTTCTACAGTGCAGTCATTGCCAAACGGCCAAATCTTAACATTCTTAAAAGCAAAAATGGTCACTACTAAAGCGGTATTTTTTGAGATCGGCTCCGAAACCACAACTTCGGTACAACAGCTGTCGGCGAGCTGGTTCACCTCTGGAAAGTTGCTTGAGGGCACGATTGACGCCATGCGCGCCGCCGGAGAGTTTCCTAATGACATCCGTTACGGCAGCATGGAAGTGGGCAGCCTGGCCCTCGGGGGCGAAGGCGAAGACAAGGCTGAGCTACGTCCGATCGAGATCCGTTATGACGAATCGGCACCCAACACCGCCCATGTAACGTTGACCTTGGCTAACGGTAATTTGCGTTTTTATAACGCTTACGGCCGCAATGACGTCCTGCGCCAGTCGGTGGCGGGCTGGCGTCTTGTGTTCATGGCGGCGGTAAATGAATACGGTGGTTTGGCCTTGCATACTGCGCTCTGTGATATTGAGAAATGTCATTTGCCATGCGACAACGGCCCGCTGAAAGAATTCTTTATTACCGCAGTCGGGAACTGGCTGCGCAGCCTGGCGCCGGCGGTGCTCAATAAAACGGCAATGCGCCGCGCCGTGATCGGCCGCGAGAGCTTCATGCGCCAATACATCTACCCGATGGTGGTGGAGAAGCTGCAGCGCCGCCTGAATTCCCTGCCTGACTACGTGGCCTCGCGCGATGGCGTGGCCCAGGTCAATCCGATGGAAAGCCAGAACGAGAAGTCGGGTGTCGAGGCGACCTTGAGCAATGGCGAGCGCGCCCGCTTCATTCGCAACAGCAATGGCTGGACTTACCGCGACCACGTGCTGCTGAACTGGCAGGAGGCCAACCGCACCCTGCACGACCGCGAATCGGAGCAGGACCTGCAATACATGGTGACCATGGGCCGCCAGTCCGGTCCGGATGGCGTGCCACGTCCGACGCTGGATATCAGTGGCGTCCTGGGCCGCTACGAGTGGGACAGCGTCAAGCAGGAGTTGCCGCTGTCGCGCCAACGCAGCTATATGGGCAAGGCCTGGGCGCGCGCAACGCTGCAATGGTCGCTCCGACTGCAATGGCAGGTGGCGGATGGCCGGGTCGAAGTCGCCTCGCTGGCGCGCAAGGGTACGCCGGCGACCGATGCCGGTACCACGGGGATTTACGTGGTGTCCGATCCGCTGCCGCATCTGTTGAATGTCCAGCGTATCAACCTGTGGTGGGAGGGCAATGCTGCCAGCCTGTCCGCGGTCCAACAGGATATTGCCGGTTCGCTGGCGACGGCTACCAGCGAATTGTTCGCCGCCGTTGCGGAGGGACTGGCCCCAGGGCGCAAGCTGGGCTGCCGCGACTTGCGCATCAATGAGTCTGGTGACATCGAAATTGAACTTGGGGAGTGAACATGTCTGTGCTGATGACATCTGTGCCGGTGGCGCAGGTACGACAATGGGGCGGTGCCTGTGCGTCGGGTGCTTTGAGTTTTGCTGCTGCGCGCGTGGCGCGCATCGTGCTGCAACGTGAACCGATGGCCAGTGAAGCGTTGTCGTGGACCACTCTCTATAGCTGCCAGGGCGACGCGGTGCGTGGCCGTTCCGAGCTGGCGCTGCATCTGCTGGCGCGCCCGGAACTGGCGGAACTGGATCAGAAGGAGCGCTTGCTGCGCGCCTATAACGCGGTGTTCGACCGTTACGATTCATCGCAGCCGGCGGATATGGCTTATTGGCGCAGCCAGTTGAACGCTGGCCGCGAGCTGCCTGCATTGGTGCGGCAGGAGCTGGTGCCGCTGTTCGAGTCGGGCTACCGTTCCAGCCCTTGCGCTGCACCCGCCGTGGCGCGGTCGCCGCTGTTCGTGGTGCGCGATGGCTCCGGCTTGCCGCTGGTGTTTACGGTTGGCGCCAACCGCTCTTTGTACATGTTCCGCCGCACGCCTTTCGGCCGTTGGTCGCAGACGGATCTTAGCGGCATGCTGCCGCTGAACCAGCCGGGCAAGGTGCAGGCGCTGGACGTGCGGCAAGCGCCGGACGGTTCGATCGCGCTTGCGATCGCGGTCGCTCCATGGGGCAGCGCCGCCGGGCCGACCTTGCACGTGGCGGTGGGTATTTCCAACCACCTGGACGAGGCGGGATGGGTGGAAGTGCTGCGCGGTATGGCGCCACGCCAGGTGCCGGAAATCCAGGACGACGTCACGCGCATTGCGTTTGGCCTGCTGCAATCGGGCGCGGTGCCGATGGTGCTGGTAACGGCTGGGCATACCTGGTATTTCAATGCGGCGATGGATGGGCCGTTGATGGCCTGGGAGGAGCAGGATGGTGCCGATCCCGTGGCGAGCGCCGTCGGCAGCTACCGGGTGCCGGGCGCCTGGCGCTTGAGCGATACGGCTGCCGGACGGACGCTGCGCTTCAACAGCTTTGCGCGCGCTGCGGCGTGGGGCATCGCGATTGATTACCAGGGCTTGCCGCGCCGTGCTACTTCATTGCACCTGGCGCCGTCGAATGTGCCGAATGTGCCGGACGTGTTTGTGGCGGGCGAGAGCATCGTGGTATACCGCGGCGGGCAGTCGGTTCCGCAGCCGGTGGCCAATATTGGCGGGGCTTGCGTTGTCTGGAGCGAGGCTAATTCTGTCGGCGAGTACCTGGCTTATGGCGATGGTGCGGGTGGGCTTTGGCTGGTTTGCCGCAAGCAGGGCGGCCATTGGGGGATGCCGGTGCCGATTGCTACTACCCTGGTCATGGCGGCGCTGATGGCGGCGCCGAATTATGGCGGGGTGCATGCGATTGGGGTGACGCCGGGCGGGGCGCTGGCCTGGCTGCGCTTTAATTCGGATGGGGCGCAGGTGGGGGCGGAGGAGATTACCCAGGCTGCGGTCTGGGATGACGAGGCGCAGGAGGTGCAGCGCGCGGCGCGGGTGGCGCGCAGCGTGGCTTAGGGCTTATCTTTGATCAGGAGGGCGTCGAGCAGGCTGGCGAGCCAGCAGATCAAAAGGATCCAGCTGGCGGCTTCGGCGCCGGACGTGGTGCCGGTTTGATTCAAGCGTTCGAGGATTGAGGCGGGGTCGGGGGCAAGGCGGCCGCTCATGGCTTCGTCGAGCAGGGCATTGGTGCTTTGCATGATGCCGGCCATCATCCAGAACGTCGCGATCAGGGCCGGCAGTAGGAAGGCAAGGCCGCGTCTGGTGCGTTTCAGGAAGACGAGCTGGCCCAGGCCTGGGAAGACGAGGCCGGAAAGCAGGGCGGCTTTGGTTGATTGTTTCATTCGTTCTCCGTTTTAACCCGGTAAACCTGGGTCTGACCCAGTCTGATCAACAGCCTGCGGCTGCGGCCGGTCGGGTCTGACCCTTGGGTCAGACCCTGACTTACCGGGTTTCGAAGACAAAAAAACGCCGGCACCTCACGGTACCGGCGTTTTGCGTTTCAGGCAAGCGTGCGCTTATGCGTAGTCGCTGACCGGAATGCAGGCGCAGAACAGGTTGCGGTCGCCGTACACGTTGTCGGCGCGGCCGACCGGCGGCCAGTACTTCTGCTTGCGCAGCGATGGCACTGGATAAGCTGCCACTTCGCGGCTGTATTTGCGCTCCCACTTGTCGGCCAGCAGCACCTCGGCGGTGTGCGGTGCAAACTTCAACGGGTTATCCAGCTTGTCGAACTCGCCCGATTCCACTTTCGCGATTTCGGCGCGGATGGCGATCATGGCATCGATGAAGCGGTCCAGTTCAGCCTTGGACTCGGATTCGGTCGGCTCGATCATCAGCGTGCCCGGAACAGGGAAGCTCATGGTCGGTGCGTGGAAGCCGAAGTCCATCAGGCGCTTGGCCACGTCTTCGTTGCTGATGCCGGTGGCATCGGTCAGCGGACGCAGGTCCAGGATGCACTCGTGCGCCACCAGGCCGTCGTGGCCCGAGTACAGCACAGGGAAGTGCGGCGCCAGGCGGCGTGCCACGTAGTTGGCGTTCAGGATCGCGGTTTCGGTGGCCGCGGTCAGGCCTTCGCCGCCCATCATGGCGATGTACATCCAGGAGATCGGCAGGATCGACGCGGAGCCGAACGGTGCGGCCGAGATCGAACCGATGCCGTCTTCGCTGCGCACGTAGCCGTTGGAGCGCTGGTTCGGCAGGAACTTGGCCAGGTGTGCGCCAACGCCGATCGGGCCGACGCCTGGGCCGCCACCGCCGTGCGGGATGCAGAAGGTCTTGTGCAGGTTCAGGTGCGATACGTCGCCGCCGAACGCCCCTGGGCCGGCCACGCCAACCAGTGCGTTCATGTTGGCGCCGTCGACGTACACCTGGCCGCCATGCGAGTGGATGATTTCGCACAGTTCGGTGATGCCGTCTTCGAACACGCCGTGGGTCGATGGGTAGGTCACCATCACGCAGGCCAGGTTCTTGGAGTGCTGTTCGGCCTTGGCTTTCAGGTCGGCCAGGTCAACGTTGCCCTTGTCGTCGCAGGCGGTGACCACAACCTGCATGCCCACCATGGCGGCGGAAGCCGGGTTGGTGCCGTGTGCCGAGGAAGGGATCAGGCAGATATTGCGGTGGCCTTCGCCACGGGACTCGTGGTACTTCTTGATCACCAGCAGGCCGGCGTATTCGCCTTGCGAACCGGCGTTAGGCTGCAGCGAGACGGCGGCGTAGCCGGTTACTGCGCACAGCATTTCTTCCAGCTGGGCGATCATTTCGCGGTAGCCGACGGTCTGGTCGTTTGGCGCGAACGGGTGGATCGACGAGAACTCCGGCCAGGTCACAGGAATCATTTCGCTGGTGGCGTTCAATTTCATGGTGCAGGAGCCCAGCGGGATCATGGTGCGGTCCAGCGCCAAGTCCTTGTCGGCCAGGGAGCGCAGGTAGCGCAGCATTTCGGTTTCGCTGTGGTAGCGGTTGAAGGTCGGGTGCTCCAGGTAGGCGGAGGTACGCACCAGCGCTTCAGGGAAGCTGGTGCCGACCGAGGCTTCAACGGCGTCGAAGTCCGGCGCAGCCTTGCCGCCGCTGAACACATTCCACAGTGCTGCCAGGGTGTCGCGGTCGGTGGTCTCGTCCAGCGATACGCCAACGTGCTTGGCGTCGATCTTGCGCAGGTTGATGCCGGCGGCAACAGCGGCCGCGTGCAGTGCGTCCGCCTTGTCGGTGGCGACGGTCAGGGTGTCGAAGAACGTGTCGTTGACCGAGTAGCCCAGGGACTTCAGGTTGGCAGCCAGGATGCCAGTGTAGCGGTGGGTGCGCTCGGCGATCTGCTTCAGGCCTTTAGGGCCGTGGTAGACGGCGTACATCGAGGCCATCACGGCCAGCAGCACCTGTGCGGTACAGATGTTGGAGGTCGCTTTTTCGCGGCGGATGTGCTGTTCGCGGGTTTGCAGCGCCAGGCGGTATGCCTTGTTGCCGTTCTGGTCGACGGTCACGCCAACCAGGCGGCCTGGCATGGAGCGCTTGTATTCGTCGCGGGTGGCCATGTAGCCGGCGTGCGGGCCGCCGAAGCCCAGCGGTACGCCGAAGCGCTGCGAGTTGCCGACCACAACGTCGGCACCCCATTCGCCTGGAGGAGTCAGCATGGTCAGTGCCAGCAGGTCAGCGGCAACGATCACCATGGCGCCGGTGGACTTCACGGTTTCAACGGCGGCGCGGTAGTCGCGCACAACGCCGTTCACGCCTGGGTATTGCAGCAGCACGCCGAAGGCGTCGGTCACGCCGGCCAGTTCGGACGGGTCGAAGGTCTTGACGGTGATGCCCAGCGGCTCGGCGCGGGTCTGCACCACTTCCAGGGTCTGCGGCAGCACGTCGTTGGCGACGTAGAAGATGTTCGACTTGGACTTGCCGACGCGCTGGATCAGCGTCATGGCTTCGGCAGCGGCGGTGCCTTCGTCCAGCATGGACGAGTTGGCGATGGCCATGCCGGTCAGGTCGATCAGTACCTGCTGGAAGTTCAGGATCGCTTCCAGGCGGCCCTGGGAGATCTCTGGCTGGTACGGGGTGTAGGCGGTGTACCAGGCTGGGTTTTCGAAGATGTTACGCAGGATCACGCCCGGGGTGTGGGCGTTGTAGTAGCCCTGGCCGATCAGGGATTTCAGCACCTTGTTCTTGGAAGCGATGCCTTTCAGCTTGGCCAGCGCTTCGTTTTCCGGCAGCGGCTGGAAGAATTGGCCCAGGGGCAGGGCGCTCTTGTTGCGGATGC
>JBCNPK010000053.1:0-38529 GCA_039593355.1 Pseudoduganella sp. | reverse complement strand
ACTTCGCTGATCCACTGTTCGTGTTCATGGACGAAGAGTACAACCAGTACGAAATCGAAGAAGAGAACATGGGCGAAGCAGTGAACTACCTGAAAGACGGTATGGAATGCGAAGCTGTCTTCTACGACGGCAAGGCAATCTCCGTGGAACTGCCAACCACCATCGCTCGCCAGATCATTTACTCGGAGCCAGCAGTCAAGGGCAACACCTCCGGTAACGTTCTGAAAGAAGCCAAGCTGGAAAACGCCATCGAAGGCCGCAACTTCTCGATCCAGGTGCCACTGTTCGTGTCCCAGGACGACGTCGTCGAAATCGACACCCGTACCCACGAGTTCAAGAAGGTCGTTCGCGCTTAATCGCACTGAACTGTTGCAATTGCGCAATAAAAAGCCCGCTGATGCGGGCTTTTTTGCTTTTAGACAGTATTAATCACTTGCAAACTGCTGGTATGCTACTGGTTTCTTGCTGTTCTTCTAGATAAGAGGGCGTACCAGATGGATCGAAGGGGTTTCGTGAAGTTGGGGCTGGCTGCCGGAGGCGCAGCTACTTTGCCGCGTACGCAGGCGGCTGTACCGTCGGTGCTTGATGCCGGAGTGCAGCACCAACAGGAGCTGATGGCGGCCAATAAGCTGACATCCCATGCGCTTACCTCGCAATACCTGGCGCGTATCAACGCGATCGACAAATCCGGGCCCCGCATCAATTCCATCATCGAGATCAATCCTGAAGCGCTGAAGATTGCGCGCGAGATGGATCGCGAGCGCCACGCGCGCCGGGTGCGTGGACCCTTGCACGGCATCCCCGTTCTCCTCAAGGACAACATCGCCACTGCAGACCGCATGAGTACCACGGCCGGTTCGCTGGCGCTGGCAGGTGTGCGTGCTGCGCGCGATTCGCACGTGGCAGCGCGCTTGCGCGAGGCGGGGGCGGTCATAATCGGCAAGACCAATTTGAGCGAGTGGGCCAATATGCGCTCGAACCATTCCGTCAGCGGCTGGAGCGCGCGCGGTGGCTTGACCCGCAATCCTTATTCGCTGGACCGCAATTGCAGCGGCTCCAGCTCCGGTTCCGGCGCCGCGATCGCGGCCGGGCTGGCGACGCTGGCGGTGGGCACCGAGACCGACGGCTCCATCGTGTCGCCCGCGTCGATTTGCGGCCTGGTGGGCATCAAGCCGACCATTGGCCTGGTGAGCCGCAGCGGGATTATTCCGATCGCGCATTCGCAGGACACAGCGGGCCCGATGGCGCGCAGTGTGTCCGACGCAGCGCTGATGCTCGCGGCGATGGCCGGCGTCGATCCGAACGATCCGGTGACCCAGGACGGCGCCGGCAAAGCAGCGGATTATTCCTCGGCGCTCAAGCGCGACGGCTTGCGCGGCAAGCGGCTCGGCGTGGCGCGTAATTTCTTCGGTGGCAGCGACGGCGTCGATGCGGAAATCGAGAAAGCGCTGGAAGCCTTGAAGGCGCAGGGCGCGATCCTGATCGACGTTCAGGTGCCGAATACGGAAAAGTATGGAGACAGCGAAACGGAAGTGCTGCTGCACGAATTCAAGGCCGACCTGGCGGCCTACCTGCGCGACTATGCGCCGAGCGCCAAAGTGAAGAACATGGCGGACCTGATCGCCTTCAACAAACAGAATGCACAGCTGGAGTTGCCTTACTTCGGCCAGGAATACCTGGAGCGCGCCGAAGCCAAGCAAGGCCTGGACAGCAAAGCCTACCAGGAAGCGCTCGCCAACAACCACCGCTATTCGCGCGAAGAAGGCATCGACCTGGTGCTGAAAGCGCACGAACTGGACGCGCTGGTGGCGCCGACCGACGGCACCGCATGGCTGACGGACTTCATCAACGGCGACCACTACGGCAAGAGCTTCTCCTCGCCGGCTGCGGTGGCGGGTTATCCGCACGTCACCGTGCCGGCTGGCTATGTGCGCGGCTTGCCGGTTGGCCTGTCCTTCGTCGGCACCGCCTTCAGCGAAGCATCATTGATCGGCATGGCCTACGCCTTCGAGCAGGCGACGATGGTGCGCCGTGCCCCGCAATTCCCCGCCAGCGTCTCGGTGCGCGCTTAAACTTCGATAAAGCGCATCTTGAAGTTGCGGCCTTTGAAGCTGCCGAAGTCGCCGCCCTTGATGGTGCTGGCGGCTTTCAGGCGGTCAAAGGCTTGGTGGGCGATGCGGCGGTCCAAGGCGACGTAGGTCTGAAATTCGGTCACTGAGATTTTGCCTACTTGTTCCTTCGCCAGGCCGCCATCGCCGCATAGTGCGCCCAATACGTCGCCGGCGCGCAGCTTTTCCTTCTTGCCGCCCGCGATGCACAGCGTCAGCATCGGCGCTGGTTCGGCGTTCACGAATTCGTCCTCCGCCAGCTCCTTGATGTCGTGCCATTCCACCGGCGCGCCCTGGTAGTCTTCAATCAGCTTGACCCACTTCTTTTCGTTCGGCGCGCACAACGTCAGCGACAGGCCTTTTTCGCCGCCGCGGCCCGTGCGGCCGATGCGGTGGATGTGGACTTCGGTGTCGCGCGAGACGTCGGCGTTGATCACCGCTTCCAGGTTGGCGATGTCGAGGCCGCGCGCTGCGACGTCGGTGGCGATTAGGATCGAGCAGCTGCGGTTGGAGAACAGCACCAGGATTTCGTCGCGTTCGCGCTGTTCCAGTTCGCCGTACAGCGCGAGGGCGGAGAAGCCTTCCGCGTGCAACTCGTCCAGCAGCTCCTTGCAGTGCACCTTGGTGTTGCAGAAGATGATGGCGGAAGCGGGCTGGAAGTGCTTGAGCAGTTTGCCCACCGCCTTATCGCGCTCGTCGAAACCGATTTCGTAAAAGCGCTGCTCGATTTTACTGCCGCTGTGCTGCGCCTCCACCGTCACTTCGACCGGGTCATAGAGGAAGGATTCGGTGGCCTGGCGGATGTCGTCGGGATAGGTGGCCGAGAACAGCAAGGTTTGGCGGCGCTTCGGGCATGCCTTCACAATGCCGGCGATTTCGTCGTAGAAGCCCATGTCGGTCATGCGGTCCGCTTCATCCAGCACCAGCATGCGCACATTGGACAGGTCGAGCGATTCGCGCGACAGGTGGTCGCGAACGCGGCCCGGGGTGCCGACCACGATGTGCGCGCCGAATTCCAGCGAGGCGATTTGGGGACGCATTGGCGAGCCACCGGTCAACACGACCACTTTCACGTTCGGCACGCAGCGCGCCAGGCGGCGCAGTTCACCCGCCACCTGGTCGGCCAGCTCGCGGGTAGGGCAGAGCACCAGGCCCTGCACCGCGAACCAGGCGGTATTCAGGTTGCACAGCATGCCGATGCCGAAGGCTGCGGTCTTGCCGCTGCCCGTCTTGGCTTGCGCAATGAGGTCGCGGCCTTCCATGATGGACGGCAGGCTTTGTGCCTGGATCTCGGTCATTTCGCGGTATCCCAGCGAGTCCAGGTTGGCAAGAAGTTTGTCGGACAGCGGCAGGGTAGCGAAGGCAGTCATAGTCAGTCTCGGCGCCAGATCGGCAGGCCGGTTAGGTCCAGGTTGGGATCATTCTGCCAGATTGGCAGGCCGCTGGCGTCGGTGGGGCCGAGTTCGCCCAGCAGGTCGAGTTGTTCTTGCTTGCGCGGCGCACGGCGGACACGCGGCGGCGGCGGAAGCTTGGCTTCCGGCGCCATCGGCTCGGCGGGCTCGAAGCCCGGCAGGTCGATTGTCGCGTTGTCTTTTTTATCTCTCATTATCCGCCGTTGAAAACAAAAGCCCGGCTGAATCAGTCGGGCTTCCATTAAAACCGGCGGATTGTAACACGGGCAAGCATGTCAGCGGAAGGCGAGGGCTCCCGTCAGATCGCCCGGCGGCAGTGCACCGCGCTCGGCGAAGGCCTTGTTGCGCAGTTCCAGGCCTTCCAGCAGCGGCAAGCCGTGCAGGCGCGTGATAAAGCGCAGGATCGATGTGGTGTCGTAGAAGCTGTGGTCGACCGTGGCTTTCTTGGCGAAGGGCGAAACGACGATTGCCGGGATGCGTGAACCTGGCCCCCAGCGGTCGCCCTTCGGCGGCGCCACGTGGTCCCACCAGCCGCCGTTTTCGTCGAAGGTCACCACCACGACCATATTGTTCCACTGCGGCGATTTCTTCAGGTGCTCCAGCACATTGACGATGTGCTGGTCGCCCGATTCGATATCGGAATAGCCGGCGTGCAGGTTCAGGTTGCCTTGTGGCTTGTAGAAGCTTACTGCCGGCAGTTTGCCCGCCACCACGTCGGCCAGGAATTTGTTCGAGATCGGGCTGTCGCCAAGGCCGCCGTCCAGGATGTGGGCCGCACGTTGCGCGCTGCCCGGCGCGAAGCTGGCGAAATAATTGAACGGCTGGTGGTGGTATTGGAAATTCGGCTTGCTGCCGCCGCCCTTGTGGTCCAGCGCTGCCTGGAACGCGCCGCCATACCACGCCCAGTTCACGCCCTTGCGCGACAGCAGGTCGCCGATGGTGTCATAGGTTTGCGGCGGCAGCGTGGCCGGATCTTCCGGATTGGCGTGCAAAGGATCGCCGCCCGGTGCGGGACGGACAAAGCTTGGCTGGTAGGGCGGGGCCATGGTGTTGACGGCAAAACCGTCGGGAGTAATGGCGCCATCGTTCACGTAATGCGGCTTGCCTTCGAGAGCGCTCTTCGGACTCTTGGGATCGAGCGCAAGCGTGTGGCCAGTCGGGCCGTCCGACAGCACGGCGATCTTGCGCTTGGCCGGGCTGTTGGCCGCATCCGGATACACGGGGCAGCGGCCCGACACCAGGAACTGGTGGTTCAGGTAGGAGCCGCCAAAGGCCGCCATGAAGAAGTTGTCGCACAGCGTGAACTGGCGCGCCACCTGCCACAGGCCGAGGTTTTTCTCGGTCTCGCCGTAATAGCCCATCACCATGCCGCCGGTATTGCCCCAGGCGACAAAGCCGTCGTTCTTGCCGCCGTTGATCTGCATCTGGTTCTGGTAGAACAGGTGCCACAGGTCGCGCGTGATGACGGCTTCCGGCAGCGGCTTGCCTTCGGCATCGACCAGTTTGAAAGGGGCGTTCGGCAGGCCGGTCAGCTGGTCTTCCTTGACTTCATAGCGCTTGCCGGCGATATCCTGCGGCACGGGCACCAGCCCGCCCCAGACTTTCGGCAGCGTCGGCAGGATGCTGCCGTCGTAGTCGCGTTGCTGGTAGTCGGCAGGCTTGAGGGCCGACATCGGCGACGCCAGGCCGGGGAAATCGGCGAACAGATTGTTGAAGCTGCGGTTTTCGAGGTAGATCACCACCACGTTCTTGACGTTGGCCTGCAGTTTGTCGTCCAGCGAAATGGCTTTGGCGGCCGGTTTGGCGGACTTCGCTGTTGGCGCGGCGCTCACGCCCGACAGGCTGGCGGCAAGGCCGGCGGCGCCGGCGGCCTGGAAAATGCGGCGGCGCTTGGGGCTCGCCGGCTGGTCTGTGCGGTTCTCGTCGCTCACGCGCTACTCCTTGCGGTTCTTGTAGCGTGCAATTGTGACAGTTCGATTACAAAAATGCGAGCGTGCCGCGCTGGTAGGTCTCGCGGACTTCGGCGATAGGCTGGTGGGAGGCGTCGTACAGCACTGCGCTGTGTTCGAACAACGCTGTAGGCGATTGCAGCATGCGGCTGGCGAATGTGCGGCGGTAGGGGGCCAGCGGCTGCACGACCTTGCCGAACGGCGTATCGGTTTCGTCGAGCAGGCGGTTCATTTCGGGCGTCAGGCGGCCTGGAACGTACCAGTTGTCCGCTTCCGAGAACAGGTGTGCGCCGCAATACAGCCGCACCCTGCGGTATTTGATGTCAGCGCTGCCCAGGCGGGCGATGGTCTCGGTGCTGGCCGGCTTGGCTTCGCCGCGCACCAGGCGTGCCACGATTTTCGGTTCGGCCGCCATGGCATGGTCGGCACACCATTTTTCCAGGGCGAGGGTGGCGCTGGTGCTGGCGAGGATGCTGGCACTCAGTTCTTGCGCGAGGAGATCGGGAGCTTGCGCTGGCGATACGCAAGCTGCCAGCAAGTGCAGGGCTGCAAGGCATGTGGTCATCCGCATTGGCGCACCCGGAAATGAAAAAAGCCGTTGCAAAGGCAACGGCTTTTGAATCTGGTTGCGGGGACAGGATTTGAACCTGTGACCTTCGGGTTATGAGCCCGACGAGCTGCCAGACTGCTCCACCCCGCGTCTGAGGCAAGCATTATAGCTCGCCTTATGCGGTTCCGCAAGGTCGAATTAAGCGGCCCCCAGGCGCCACAGGGAAGTAACTTCTGCTGAACGGGCTGCATGCAGGGGATCGCCGGCATCGCTGGCTTTCGGATGGACCGGACGGGCATCGAGGCGGCCCAGCACTTTCAGGCCGGCCGCAGCAATCCATTCTTCCAGCTCGGCGCGCGAGCGCAGGCCCAGGTGCTCGGCCAGGTCGGACAGGATCAGCCAGCCTTCGCCCTTCGGGGCCAGGTGGGCTCTGAGGCCGGACAGGAAACCGCGCAGCATGCGGCTGTCGGGGTCATACACGGCGTGTTCGACCGAGGAATTCGGGCGCGCCGGCACCCATGGCGGGTTGCAGACCACCAGGGGGGCCTGACCGGGCGGGAACAGGTCGGCTTCCAGCAGCTCGACCTGGCCGTCCAGCATCAGGCGGGAAAGGTTGTCGCGGGCACAACTCAGCGCACGCTTGTCCATGTCCGTAGCGACTACATGTTTGACGCCGCGCTTGGCCAGCACGGCAGACAACACGCCGGTACCGGCCCCGATATCGAAAGCCAGGTCGGTGGCGCCTTTCGGCAGGGGCGCCTCGGCCACCAATTGCACATATTCACCGCGCACCGGCGAGAAGACGCCGTAGTGGGGATGGATGCGTTCGCCCAGCGCAGCCACCGGCACGCCGGCCTTGCGCCATTCGTGAGCGCCGATCAGGCCTTGCAGCTCGCGCAGGGAAATGACAAAAGCGTCTTCGCCACGGCCATAGGCTTCGTTGCAGGCCAGCGCCACGTCGGGAGCGCGGCGCAGCGGGATCTTGTAGCCCGGTTCGAATGGAATCAGCAGCATGGCCAAAATGCGGGCACGCTGGGACTGGGCCTGGCGGTGCAGGTGGAAGGCTTCCGTGGCATTGGCCGGCGCCTTGGCAGCGGCGGCCTTGCGGCCCTTGCCGCCTTTGGCTTTCTTATGATCGGCGCGGCGGGCCAATGCCTGGAGCAGTTGGCGCGCGTTCTGGAAGTCGCCGCGCCACAGCAGGGCGGTACCCTCGCAGGCCAGACGGAAGGCAACGTCGGCATTCATGGTGTCATCGGCAACTTGCACGCGCTTAGGCGGCGGATTGCCAGCTTCGGAATGCCAGCGCGCAGAGCGCGGCTCGCCTTGTTCAGACCAGATGATTTCTTGCATTAAGGGCTCGCAGTAAGAAATTCGGGGTCAGCTCCGGCTGGGCAAAAAGGGGACGTACCCCTTTTTGCCCAGCCGGAGCTGACCCCGAATTTCAGGTAAGGAGGCTGTAATTATACGCGGGCTTAGACCGCGGGCGGGTCGATCGGCTTGGACTCGGCTTGCGGAGGGTCGATCGGCGCCGCTGCTACTTGCGGCGGGTCGATTGGTGCGCTATCGGGCTCGACCGGGGCTGTTTCAGTTGCAGGCGGGTCGATCTCGGTCGATGGCGGGTCGATTTCGCTCGAAGGGGGATCGATTTCGCTCGACGGCGGGTCAATTTCGCCGTTGCGGGCAGCGTGGCGGGCTGCGTTGGCGGCGTGGGCCAGCTCAGCAGCCTGGCCAGGCTCGCTCTGCAGGCGGCCGTAAGCTTTGGCTTTTTCGCTGGCGTTCGGCGGCAGCAGGCTGTCCAGCGAGGCTTCGGAATCGACCAGCTTAAGCAGGCGCATGCTGAGCTTGCCGGCCTCGCGTTCCTGGCCTTGGTCGTCCTGCTGCTTGACGTTGGCGCTGACGTTGCGGTCCATCAGGCGGAACAGGTCGGCCAGGCTGCCAGGGAAGTCGATATCCGGGAAATCCACTTTCGGCAGCGGCATGGCCGGGTTCTGGTCGGCTTGCTCCTTGCGGCGCGATGGCACGCTGCTCGCGGCGCCGGCGGCGGCGCGGGCTTCGTACTGGATTTCCACTTCAAAGTTCAGTTTGCGGCCGTCGGCGGTGGTGATCGTGCCCTTGCCGAGGAAGTGGGAATCTTCGCTCAGGCTGAAGCCGAAGGCGTCGCTGACGCCGTCGCTGCCTTCGGCGTGCAGTGCACCGGCGGCAAAGCTGGCGTTCGATTCCAGTTCCACGGAGTCGAAGGCGATCTTTGCACCCTTGGCGTTGTCGCCGAGCAAGCTTTTTGCGAAGCTGCCGATCAGGTTCTCGGCCATGTCGACAGTCCGGTTGCCCAGCTGGTCAACGCGTTTTTGCAGGTCGACCGCGTTGCTCGACAGTGAAACCGCGCTGCCGGATTTCACATCGTTCACTGCTTGGGCGGGCGTTGACTTGCCGTCCTGCTGGGTTGCGGCGGGAGCCAGGGCGGTATTCTGGTAGTGGCGCGGGCCAATGGAGTTCAAGGGGTTCATGATCGGAAACCTTTTAGGGCACTTTCCCCTGCTACGGCAAGTTTCAGAATTTCTTGAGGTGTATCAATGGTGATGTGTCCACAAACCGTTCGATTCGAGGTAGGACTTCACCGCTTCCGGGGCGCCGGTGGCGTGCAATTTCACTTCGCCACAGCTGCAGACACCATAGTACGGCGTAATGTGGGAGCACGCAGAAGTTTTCTGCAAAGTAACTTTTACAGCTTTGGCGCATTTCGCGCACTTGAAAGTCAGATTGCGTGGGGCTTTGAGGAACATGGCCAGGACTCCGGGCAAAAGGACGATTTTATCAGGCAAACAGGTCGATCGTTACTTGCTTTTCGGAATGTCCATAGGTGGCGGCGAGCTTTTGTTGCTTCGCCGAAATTTCGGCCTGGGCTTTCTGTGCCATCTGGGCTGCGCTTGCCGCGACGGCGCGGTCCGTGCCCGAGGGATCGGCCGGGGCCAGGGCGGCTGCCTGGATCTGGCGCGCCTTGTTGAGCGTTTCTTCAGGCGTGCTGCCGGGGGAGGTGTCGATATTGACTTCGCCGCCGACGGCATAGTTCACGCCATTCGGTCCGCGCTCGTAGGTATAGGTGGCCCCGGACGTGGCGAGGCCGCCCGCTACCGCGAGATGTGCTTGCTCGTGCTGGCGTACCTGCAGGTCGCGCGCCTTGAGCTTGTCGATCTTGGCCTGGTCTTCGGCTGAGAGCTGCTGCTGGTTGGATTCGGCGCGCGTGGCCTTCCGTGCCGGCGCGCTGGCCTGCTGCGCGGTGGTGCCTGACGATGATATGGCGTCGATCCCCATTTACACATGATAACAAATTAGGCATCGCGGTCCGTCAACTGGCCGCCATCTTCAGCGTTGAATGGGTGACCGTCACGCCGATGGAGGTTTAGATGGACCAGACCAAGCAACCCACCAAGGAAGCCGTGCGCAATTGGCTGCAATCGCGCCACGAGGAGCGCCGCCCCTTGCCCGATGCAGAGCAAATCCGCCGCGAGCTGGGTTGGGAGATGGTGCGTGTCGAGCAGGCGCCGCGCGACTGGCGCCTAGCTGACTGACACCGCGCTGCGGCCGTTGGCGGCCGGCTGGACCACGATCTTCGTTGCGATACGTTCGGTCATCTCCTGTACGTGGGAGATCACGCCGACTTTCCTTCCCATCGACTGCAAGCCGTCCAGCGCGTCCATCGCGACGCGCAGGGTTTCCGCATCCAGGCTGCCAAAGCCTTCGTCGATGAACAGCGATTCCACGCGTACCCGGTTGGAAGACAGCGAGGCCAGTCCGAGCGCCATGGCCAGCGATACCAGGAAGGATTCGCCGCCCGACAGCGAATGCACGGAACGTTTTTCGTCGCCCATGTGCAGGTCGCGCACCAGCAGGCCAAGCGAAGGCTGGGCAGGGTTGTCGATGCGTTCCAGCTGGTAGCGCGGAGCCAGCTGCGCCAGGTGGGCGTTGGCGTAGCCGAGCAAAACGTCCAGCGTGAATTGCTGGGCGTAGTTGCGGAATTTCTTGCCGTCCTGTGAGCCGATCAGGTCGTACATGGTGGCCCAGCGCTGTTCGATTTCCTGCTGGTGGGCGATGTCGGCCAGCATCGCTTCGGCGGCTTTGCGGCGGTCGTCGTCCTGCGCCAGTTGCAGCTTGAGGGCCGTGGCGTGGTCGTGGGCCTGCTTGCGCTCTTCCTGCAGTGCTGCCAGGGCCTTTTCCAGTTCGGCGGCGTTGGTTTGCTCACCCTTCGGCGCCTTGTCCAGGTGCGCGGCGTGTTGCGCTTCGCGCTCCGCTAGCACAGCCTTGGCGGAGGCGAGGGCCTGCTCGATCGCTTGCAGCGCGGTGCGTTCGTCGCGGATGCCTTGCTGGGAATGGGCGAGCAGGGTGCGCAGCGCTTCCATGCTGGCGATGCCGAGGGCCTGGTTGTCGGCGAGCCAGGCTTGCAGGCGCGCTGTTGCGCCTTCCATGGCCGCGTCAAGCTCTTTCAAGCGCCTGATGGCCTGTTCATGGGCTTCGTCGGCGCGGGTGCGCTGCTGGGCGGCTTGCTGGGCGGTTTCCTGGCGCGCTTGCAGGCTAGCGCGCGCAGCGTCGATTGCTGCACGCAGCTCGGCTTCCACTTCGCGTACCGGGCGGCCTTGCCACAGGGCCTGGCGTTCGGCCGTGGCTCCGGCCAGCGCCGCTTGCGCTGCGTCGGCAGCTGCCTGGGTGGCACGGGCGTCGGCGCTGCTGCGTTCCTGCGCGGCGCGCAGGCCCTGCAGTTCGACCGACAGCGCGGCGATCGCGGTGGCGCGTTCGTCGCCCATTTGACGCTGCATTTGCCATTGCCTGCTTTCGCGCGCGCGCTGTTCGTGGAAGCGCGCTGGGCTTTCCTTCCACTCGTCCTGCCAGCCCGGGCGGGCTTGCGGCAGGTCCAGCTGGTCGAGCAGGGTGGCGATTTGCAGGGCGGTGTCGATGCGTTGTTCGTCCAGCGCTTTTTGCTGCGCTTCCGATTGCGCCAGCGCGGCTTGCGCGGCGGCCAGCGCTTGCTGGTGGCGGGTGCATTCAAGGGCGGCCTGGTCGCAGGCGGTTTGCGCTACCTCGCGGCTGCGGCTGGCCTGGCGCTGTGAGTGTTCCTGGGCTTCCAATGTGCGCAGTGCGGCTTGCAGGCTGGTGTTGTGCGCGGCGAGCCAGCCTTGTACCTCCTCGCCGGCTGCGGGGACGTCTGACGCGGCATGGAGGCCGATGTCGGGGCGGGTGGCGACGTGGCTGGCGAGGGCCGTGCTGGCGGACTGCCAGCGCGGCTCGGCGGCGGCGCGGGCGGTGCCGATGTTGTGCATATCGACGCCGATGGCAGCCAGTTGTTCGACGCTGGCTTGCAAGCGGGCTTGCTGCTCGGCTTCGAGTTTCATATTGCGTTGCAGCTTGTCACGGCAGTCGCGTACTTCGGCCTGCAGCTGCGTCAACATGGCGTGCAGCGGGCCGTCTTCGTGACGGTAGGGGTGTTCGTGCGAGCCGCAGACCGGGCAGGGAGTGTCCTCCTGCAGCGTTGCGCGCAGCTTTTCGACGCTTTCGCCGGTGGCCGCTTCCGCCAGCTTCAGGGAACGCTCGGCCTGGGTGGAGGCGGCAACCAGGGCCAGGTTGGCTTCGCGGGCGGCGGCCGCCTCGGCTTGCGCGCTGTCGCGGGATGCCTGCAGCGAAGCGCTGCGCGTGCTGAGCTCTTGCTGGCGCTGGGTGAGCCGCACAACATCCTGCCAGGCGGTATCCGCCTCGACCAGCAAAGAGCGGAGCTGCTCCAGATGCTTGCGCTGCTGGGCGAGCTGGTCGGGATTGAAGCCGGCCAGCGTCCTGGCGGCCTGTTCGCGCTGGGTTTCGGCCTGGCGCAGGCGCTCGGTGGCTGCCTCCAGGCCGCTGCGCGCGTGGGCTTCGTCCTGCCGCTGGCGGGTCGCGGCCTGCTGGACCGCAGCCAGTGCTCGCGATTGCTGTTCGGCGCGGTCGGCTTGCAGGCCGGCTTGCGTGAACAGGACGTCCCAGCGCCGCCAGTCGCGCGCCAGGGCGGCCCATGGTTCGTGGGCGGCCAGCCATTGTTCGCAGGATTGCTGTTCGCTTGTCAGGGCTTGCAGTGTCGATGCGCGCGCCTGCAATGCTGAAAGGGCGGCGGCATCGGCCTGCACAGCGGCGTCGCGCGCGATGGCGGCTTGCGACAGCGCGGCTTGCAGCGGCGCGAGGCGGGTGTCGAGGGCTTTCGCCTGGTCCAGCATCGGGGCAGCTGCCTGCTGCGCGCTTTCGGCGGCGGCAAGGGCGGCGATGGCCTGCTGCACATCGCCGGTCAGCACTTCGAGCGCCAGGCGTGTCCGTTCGGCCTCCTGCTCGGCGAGCGCGATGGCGGCTTGCGTGGCGGCGCGTTCGGCCGCAATGCGCACCACCTCGTCGTCCAGGGCGCGGGCGGGTTGCACGGCGTCGAGTTGCGCCAGCAAGGCGCGGCGCGCGGCGGCCGCGTCGGATTCGTGCTGCCGCTGCTGGCAATGCTCGCGTGCATGCTGCACGGCGTTTGCGAGGTGTTCGGCTTGCTGGTGCCAGCGCAGGTCCGCTTCCAGGGCAGCCACGCGTTGTGCGATCGCATGCAGGGCCGCTTCGGCGGCCTCGGACTGGGCGGCAATTTCGGCGCGCTTTTCCGGCGCGAGCGGCTGCTGGGTCGCCAGTCCGGCGCTCAGGGTCTTCAACTTCAGTTCTTCGGCGCGCCAGCGTTCGAAGGCGCGTTTGGAGATCTCGCTGTAGATGCCGCTGCCGGTCAGCGTTTCGAGCAAGGTGCCGCGTTCGTCGTCCCTGGCCTTGAGGAAGGCGGAGAATTCGTTTTGCGCCAGCAGTACGGCACGCGTGAATTGCTCGAAGCTCAGGCCGATACGCTGGACGATTTCCGCCATCACTTCGGTCTTGGTGTGGCCGAGGGGCTGCAGTCCGGGCAGCTTTTGCAGCGACATGGCACTTGGCTGCAGGGCGCCGGCAGCCTTGCTCCTGGCGCGCCAGACTTTCCAGCGCGCGCGGTAGGAAGCGCCGTCGTTGCCGACGAAATCGACTTCCGCCCAGCCTTCTGCGGCGCCACGGCGCAGCAGGGTGCGCGGGTCCTGCGAGGAAACGGGATCGCCGACGTCGGGCGTCTTGCCTTCCGCCTTGTGCAGGCGCGGCGTGTCGTCGTACAGCGCCAGGCACAGGGCGTCGAGCAGGGTACTCTTACCGGCGCCGGTCGGGCCGCTGATGGCAAACAGGCCGGCCTCCGACAGCGGCTGGGACGTGAAGTCGACCGCGAATTCATCGGCCAGGGAGGCAAGGTTCTTGCCCGCGATGCGCAGGACCCTCATGGCTGCACCAGTTCGGCAAAGGCGGCCAGTTGCTCTGGTGGGGCGTCGCTGCCGAAGCGCTGGCGGTACAGGCGCTTGAAGATGTCGTCCGGCTGCAGGGTGGCCAACTGGTCGAGTGAGAGGGCGGCTTCTTCGAAGGAGGCGCGGGCGGCGCTGGAGGTTTCGATCTTCGCCAGCCGCAC
This sequence comes from Pseudoduganella sp., assembly GCA_039593355.1. GTDB lineage: Bacteria > Pseudomonadota > Gammaproteobacteria > Burkholderiales > Burkholderiaceae_D > Rugamonas. The sequence goes on along the minus strand of JBCNPK010000053.1, from coordinate 25,000 downwards.
TGGCTTGCCTTGCAGCGCTTCCTCGATGGCGGCGCGCAGGCCAGGTTCGGGAGCGCTCAGTTTGATGCGTACCTCGAGCAGTGGCTGCTGTTCGAGCGGGGCGTCGGGCAGATCGAGGGCGGCCAGGGCGGCAATCGCTTCCTGCAGCGGGGCCGGTTTGTCGGGAATGCGCAGCAGTTGCACGGCGCGCGGAACCGGCAGCGGCGTGATTGCGGCTACTTTTGCGCCGTCAAGGTCGACGCGCAGGATTTGGTGCAGGTAGCCGGTTTCGGCGAACGAGAGCGGGATCGGGCTGCCGCAATAGCGGATATGTTCGTGCGGGCCCACTTGCTGGGCAAGGTGGAGATGGCCCAGCGCAGCGTACGCGATGGGGGGCGGGAAGATGCCGCTGGGCAGCATCTCGGTGCCGCCGATCACGATGCGGCGTTCGGAATCGGCGGACATGGTGCCGTTCACCATGTGGCAATGGCCCATCGCGACGATGGCTTGGCCCTCGCCGGCGCGGGCGGCGGCCAGATCCAGGGCCTGGCGGTACAGTTCCGCGATGCCGGCAAGGTATGGATCCGGCTGTTGCGCGGCTTCGGCGGTTTCGGCGCCAGCGTCGGAACCGGCGTTCGCGGCCGCCGCATCGGCGGTTGGCGTTGGGGCAGGCGCAAGCCGGGGCACGTCGCCGTGGCGCAGGAAGGGCACGGCCAGCACCCAGGCGGCGACGGCGCCGTTCTTGTTGGTCAGCGGCACCAGCATGCGGTCCAGGGCGATCATGCCTTCGCCGTCGCGGTGCGGATAGCCGATGACGGTGGTGCCGTGCGCTTCCAGCAGGGGACCGGGGGCTTCGATGCGGCCGGGCGAGTCATGGTTGCCTGCGATGACGACGATATCGAGCTGCGGCGCGCGGGCCCGGGCCTGCTGCAGGAAAGTGTACAGCTGCCGCTGCGATGCTGCCGACGGGTTGGCGTTGTCGAAAATATCGCCCGCCACCAGCAAGGCGTCGGCCTGTTCGGACACGATTGTGTCGAGCAGCCAGTCCAGGAAGCGCTGGTGCTCGTAATGGCGTTCAAAATTATGCAGCGACTGGCCAAGATGCCAATCGGAGGTGTGCAGCAGGCGCATGAAATGTAAGGCTAGGCGTGGGAAGCGCAAATATAGCGCAAACGACAGCCGGATGTCTTGATCCTTGTCAGGCGGCGTTTGGCGAGCGCACTTGCGACAAGGCGCCGCCGCTGCGGTAGGTGTTGCGGCCAGCCTGTTTCGCTTCGTAGAGCAGGGAATCGGCCCGTTTCAGCAATTCGGCCGGTGCAACGTCTTCGCCGCGGTAGAAAGTGAGGCCGATACTGGTTGAGACGTGCGCCAGGATGCCATCGAGTTCAAAAGTCTGTTGCATCGCATGCACGATCTTGGCGGCGGTTGCCGCAGCGTCGTCCGGCTTGGATATGCGTTCCATGATGATGGTGAATTCGTCGCCGCCAAGCCGCGCCACCGTGTCGCTTGCGCGCACGGTATTCGACAGCCGTGCCGAAAACGCCTTCAGCAGCGCATCGCCCACGGCATGGCCATAGGTGTCGTTGACCGGCTTGAAACGGTCGATATCGAGGTACATCACGGCCATCAGGCCGCCGCTTTCGCGGCAGGCCGCCATGGTTTCGCTGAGTTTCTGCAGGAAGCCGGCGCGGTTGGTCAGCCCTGTCAGCGCATCGACCTGCGACAGCCGCAACAGGCGCTGTTTCTCGCGCTTTTGCGCCGTCACGTCCTGGCGCATCACGTGGAAGCCGACCACCGTGATGCCATCTTCGTCCAACTGAGGGATGTAGACCACCTCGAATGTGCGCGGGTAATCGCCGTTGTCGTCCTCCTCTTCGAAGGTCAGGGTTTCGCCGCGCAGGGCGCGGGCGATGTACGGCTGCAGCATGGCATAGCGTTTCTCCCCCACGGTTTCCAGTACGGTGCGGCCGGTCACGTGCAGGCCGGTCTTGCTGAATTCGCGCTCGTAGGCCAGGTTGTGGAAGCGGTAGATTTCCTCGAAATCGATATAGGCGATCATCGCGGGCAGCGTGTCGGCGATGGTGCGCAGGCGCGATTCGCTCTCGCGCAGCGCCATCACGGACTTGCGTACCAGGGTGATGTCGTCCAGCGTGCCGACATAGCCGGCGATGGCCTTGTCGATCACGATCGGCGCCACCTTGATCGAGGTCCAGACGATCTTGCCGTCCGGGTGCACGCAGCGCAGCGTTTCCTGGAAAGCCTGCTGCGTTTGCGTCAGGTGGCGCAGCGAGGCGCGCAGCATGTCGCGGTCGTTCGGGTGCACGGTCCCGAACCAGCCGTCGCCCAGCGCCGCTTCGCGCGCCATGCCGGTGATGGCCTCGAACGTGCGGTTGACGTAGGTGCAGTTGCCATCCTGGTCGGCACGCACCAGGCCAAGCGGGGAGGCGTCGTTGACGGCTTGCAGCTCCGCCTGGTTCTGGCGCACCGCCAGATCGGCGCGTTTGCGCTCGGTGATGTTGCGCGCCGTGACTGCCACGCCGTCCTCGATGGCGACGATCTGGTGCCGCAGCCAGAGCCGCTCGCCAAAGACCGTCGATTCGATTTCCTCTTCCAGCGGTTCTCCGCTTTGCAACACGCCCAGGCATTTATCGAAGAAGCCTTCGCTGCGCCATTGCGGCAGCATGTCGCCGATGCGCTTGCCCAGCGCTTCCTCGGCGGGATGGCCGAGTATGCGGGCGCCGCGCTCGTTCACGTCGACCAGGATGAAGTCCATGATTGCGCCCCCCGTCCCGCCATTGCGGCACGCCTTCATCAGGAACAGCGTATCCAGGCTGGCGTCGACCGCTGCGTGCAGTTTTTCGCGCGCTTCCGTCGACTCGCGCATGCTTTCGCGCAGCCGCCGCGCCTGGCGCGTGAGCAGGAGGCTGAAGACCAGCACCACGATGGAAACAAGCGCCGTGACAACGTAATACAGGCGACGCTGGCTGTAATACTTGGCCAGCGCATGCGTCTTGGCGTCGCCTACCACGGCGGTCAGGGAAAAGCGCGGCATGTCGCGGAAAGCGTAGATGCGTTCAATATTGTCTACCGGGGTTTTCAGCACCAGTTCTTCCTGGTTGAGCGGGTCGGCCGGCGCCACATAGTCGACGGTGTCGCTGATGAAGAGCTTTTCGTCGACGCGGCCTGTGGCCAGCCCCGTGTCGCGGCTGATCAGCATGACCAGGCCGCCTTCTTCGATCTGCATGCGGTCGTAGTCTTCGACGAAGTAGGCGGGGTCGATCATCAGCACGACAGCACCGGCGAACTTGCCTGCCCGGTCGTCCAGGCGGCGCGCTATCTGGATTTGCCACTTCTTGGTAATGGGATCGACCATCGGATTGGTAAACAGCGCAGCGTCGCCGGCGGTGGTCGACAGCGTCTTGAAAAAGCCCTGGTTGGCGGAGTTGGGCGCAAAGGCGCCGTGCAGGCTGTCCACCAGCTTGCCGTTGGCGTCGATCAGGGCGATCGGCAATTCGAGCCGCGCCGGCATGACCGAATCCAGCAGGCCGCCGCGCCGCGTGAACTCAGGCAGGCGCAAGGCACCGTTGGTCTCCTCGAATTTGAGCTTGAACAGCTGGGTGGCGTGGTCGGCCTGGCGCAACAGGTGGCTCGAATGCTCGGCAAGGGTGCGCGCCAGCGAATGGCTGTGCTGGACGGCGTCGTAGTGCGCGCTTTCCGCGTCCAGCTTCAACTGGTAGAACACGTCGGCCCACATCAGCACCAGCAAGACCAGGGTGAAAGAGGGCAGCAGTATCATGCGATACAGCTGACGAAGAACTTGGCGGGCGGTTGATGTTGGCACGGCTTTATTCTGCTCCGAAAGCCCGGCAGCGGGGCAAAAAATGCGTGCAAGTGCTGCTTGGCGGCCACCACACTTCGCAAAATGCCAAGAAATACTGTCAAATCGCTATTAGAATAGGCGTTCACCTAGCATAGGAACCGAGACTTGACCGAACTGAATCTCACCCTGCCTGCGGCACGTGCCTTGCACCTGGCGGCGCAGGGCTTGCTGCAGCCGCGCCGGCGCAAGGCGCAAAAGGCCGACGTGCTCGACACCATCCGCAATATGGGCGTGCTGCAGATCGACACCATCCACGTCGTGGCGCGCAGCCCCTACCTGGTGTTGTGGAGCCGCCTGGGCGACTATCCCCAGTCCTGGCTTGAGGAACACCTGGCCGAAGGCGCGCTGTTCGAATACTGGGCACACGAGGCTTGCTTCGTGCCGATCGAAGATTACCGCCTGCTGCGCCACCGCATGGTCGATCCGGCCTCGATGGGCTGGAAATATTCCGTGAACTGGATGCGCGAACGGCGCGCCGACGTCGAGCGCGTGTTGCAGCACATCCGCGCCAACGGGCCGGCCCGGTCGGCCGATTTCGAACGCACCGACGGCAAGGGCGGCGGCTGGTGGGAGTGGAAGCCGGAGAAGCGCTCGCTGGAAGTGCTGTTCACCGCTGGCGAATTGATGATCGCGCGCCGCCACAACTTCCAGCGCGTGTACGACCTGGCCGAACGCGTGCTGCCCGGCTGGGACGACAGCCAGATGCCGGACATGGAAGCAACGCGGCGCGAACTGGCGCTGAAGACCGTGCGCGCCCTGGGCCTGGCGCGCAGCGCCTGGGTCGCCGACTACTACCGCACCAAGCCGCCGCGCCCGGACCTGGAAGCCCTGGCCGACGAGGGCCTGCTGCAGCGCGCCCGTGTCGAGGGCTGGAAGGACACCGTCTACATCCACCGCGAACTGGCCGACCTGGCGCAAGCGGCGGCCGACGGCGCGCTGTCGCCGACGCTGACCACCATCCTGTCGCCCTTCGACCCGGTGGTGTGGGACCGCCGCCGCGCGGTCGACCTGTTCGATTTCGACTATCGCCTGGAATGCTATACCCCGGCCGAGAAGCGCCGCTACGGCTATTTCACGCTGCCCATTCTGCGCCGCGGCGCATTGGTCGGGCGCATCGACGCCAAGGCGCACCGCCGCGGCGGCACTTTCGAGCTGAAAAACCTGGCGCTGGAACCGGGAGTCCGCGTGACGGAGCGCTTCGTGCGCGACGTCGCGGGCGCGGTGCAGCGCCTGGCCAACTGGCACGGCTGCCCGCATGTGCAGGTGCAGGCCAGCGAACCGCCGGCATTCGCGGCGACCCTGCAGGCGGAGCTGGACGGGGAAGGAGTCGAACAATGAAGCTTGCCCCAGCTCCGCAGCACGTGGTCGGCGCCGGCGGCAAGCCGCAACTGGGGCGTTTCTCGGGCGCGGCCGAATCCTTCGACTGGCACCTCCTGGGCGGCGAGCATGCGCGCAGCAGCCTGTGGCGCCGCTTCCACCACAAGAAATGGCATTACGTCTCGCTGGTCTCGGAGCAGGTGATGGCGGCAGTGGCCATCGTCGACCTGGGCTGGACCAGCACCTGCTTCGCCTACGTCTTCGACCGCAACGACAGCGACATGATGGCCAATTTCTCGCAGGACGGCCTGCCCGGCCGCATGTCGGTGGGCGTCGGCGCGCATGCGGGCGACGCCAGCTGGTTCCGCACGCGCAGCACGCAGATCAGCATCGAACCGCTGGCGGGCGGCCGCTTCCAGCTCACGCTGCGCTGCCCCTACATGGAGATCGACGCCGAACTGGGGCCGCCGATCGCGCCGCTGTTGCTGGCGACCGGCCCGGTGAAGGGCGGGGCGCTGCACGGCACCCAGAAATCTCCCGGCATGCCCTTGACGGGCGAGGTGCGCACTTTCCGCGACGAATACAAGCTCGATGGCGGTGTGGCGAGCTTCGACTATTCGAACGGCCTGCTGGCGCGCGAAACGTCCTGGCGCTGGGCCTCGGCGCACAACCTGGAAATGGGCTTCAACCTGCAATCGGGCTACTTCGGCGGCAACGAGAACGCGCTGTGGATCGACGGCGAAGTCGTGCCGCTGGCGCCCGCGCATTTCATCTTCGATCCGCAAGACCCCATGCAGCGCTGGCACATTTTCACCGAAGACGACCAGCTGGAACTGTTCTTCACGCCCGACGGCGCGCGCCGCCAGGACCGCAACCTGCTGGTGGCGGCCAGCCGCTACATCCAGCCGGTGGGCCATTTCAGCGGCTGGGTGCGCAGCGAGCCGGAGGGCCCGAAACGCATCGTTACCCAGCTTGCCGGGGTGACGGAAGACCATTACTCACGCTGGTAAGGGAAGAAGGCCATGAGCATCAGGAATATGGACAGCCTGTTCGAGCCCGGCTCGGTGGCCATTTTCGGCGCCTCGCTGCGCCCGGACCGCATGGGCACCAAGGTGATGAACAATATGGCCGAAAGCGGCTTTGCCGGCGCCATCTGGCCGGTGAACCCGAAGTACGAGCAGCTGCTCGGCATACCGTGCTATCCGCGCCTATCCGCATTGCCGCGCGTGCCGGACCTGGCCATCATCTGCACGCCGCCCGATACGGTGGCCGGCCTGATCGCCGACCTGGGCGCCCGCGGCACGCGCGGCGCCATCATCCTGACCCCGGTCAGCGACACGATACGCCAGCAGGTCCTGAAGGCGGCGCGGCCCTACCTGCTGCGCATCCTCGGCCCCGGCGGCATCGGCCTGGTGGCTCCGCCGGCGGGCCTGAACGCCAGTGCCGCCCACGCCGGCGCCAAGCCCGGCAAGATCGCCTTCATTTCCCAATCGTCGACCGTGATGACGGCGGTGCTGGACTGGGCGCGCCAGCATGGCATCGGCTTCTCGCGCGTGGTGTCGCTGGTGGAGGGCGGCGACATCGACCTGGGCGACATGCTGGACTACCTGGCGGGGGACGACGACACCGCCGCCATCATCATGCACATCGAATCGGTCACCTGCGCCCGCAAGTTCATTTCCGCGGCCCGCCTGGCGGCGCGCGGCAAGCCGGTGGTGGTGCTGAAGGCCGGCCGCAGCGGCGACGACAAGGTGTACGACGCCGTAATCCGCCGCGCCGGCATGCTGCGCGTGTATTCCTCGGCCGACCTGTTCGACGCGGTGGAAACGGTGGCGCGCGCCCGGCCCGGCCGCGGCACGCGCCTGGCCATCATGAGCAACGGCAGCGGCACCGGCCAGCTGGCGGCCGACGCGCTGCAGTACGTGCACGGCAAGCTGGCCCAGTTTGCGCCGGAAACCGGCAAGCGCCTTGCCAGGGAACTGCCCGCCGGCCTGTCGCTGGCCAACCCGATCGACATCGGCGGCGAAGCCAGCGCCGAGCGCCATGCCGCCGTGGCCGGGGCGCTGCTGGCCGATCCGAACGCCGACGCGCTGCTGGTGGTGCACGCGCCGTCTTCCGCCACCGCCAGCACCGGCGTGGCCCAGGCCCTGGTGCCGCTGGTGCAGCAAAGCAGCCGCTGCGTGCTGTCCTGCTGGCTGGGCGGCGAGGCTGTGGCGGGCGCGCGCCAGGTGTTCGCCGACGCCGGCCTGCCAAGCTACGACACGCCCGAAAAAGCCGTGCGCGCCTTCAGCCAGGTGGTGCAGTATTCGCGCAACCAGGCCTTGCTGATCGAAGTGCCGGGCCAGGTGCCGGCGCACTCCGTGCCCGAGCGCCAGGCGGCGCGCCATTTGGTCGAGGCGGCGCGCGCCGCCGGCCATGCCGAACTGCCGCAGGCCGACCTGGCCGCCGTGCTGGCCGCCTACGGCTTGCCGCTGGCGCCCGATACCGGCTGCGGCGACGCGCAGCAGCTGCGCATGGCCATGCGGCCCGATCCCGTGTTCGGCCCCGCCATCAGCGTCGGCCTTGGCGGCAGCGCCGGCCGGGTGGTGGACGACCGCGCCGTCGGCCTGCCGCCCTTGAACACCGTGCTGGCGCGCGACATGCTGCGCCGTACCGGCGTTGGCCGAACCCTGGTCGCCGAGCGCGAGATCCTGTGCGGCGCCCTGGTGCACGTGGCCGAACTGGTGGCCGATATCGGCGAAATCGCCACGCTCGACATTGACCCCGTCACGGTGCAGGAAGGCGTGTTGCGGGTGCATGGTGCACGCGCCACGCTTGGCGCGCGCCGTGCGGAGAGCAGCATGGCGATCCGTCCCTATCCGCAGGAGCTGGAACAGGAAATCGACTGGCAGGGAGCCCCCTTGCTGCTGCGCCCGATCCGGCCGGAAGATGCGCCGGCCCACGTGCGTTTCTTCAGCCGGCTAGCGCCTGACGACGTGCGCCTGCGCTTTTTCTCGGCAATGAAGGAGTTGCCGCCGGCCCAGCTGGCGCGGCTGACGCAGATCGACTACGATCGCGCGATGGCCTTCATCGCCACCCGCATGGGCGCCGACGGCTTGCCGGAAACGCTGGGCGTGGTGCGGGCGGTTGCCGACCCGGACAACCAGAAAGCGGAATTCGCCATCATTGTTCGTTCCGATTTGAAAGGCAAAGGCTTGGGAAATATCCTGTTCCAGAAATTGCTTGACTATTTCCGCAGCCGGGGAACGCGCGAAATCACGGGCGAAGCCTTGTCCGAGAATATCGGAATGCAACAACTGATGCGAAGATTCGGCGGAACCGTGACGCCGTCGCAAGAAGCTGGTATGGTTGATCTTCGCCTTGCGCTGCAATTGAAAACCTCCTAAATTAGGAGGGCGCTGTGACGTTACATTGATGTACGTCAAAGTGATTCTGTCGGGCTAATTTACACTTGTACTTCCGTTTCCGCGTAGCGATATTTGGGAGCAAGAATGTTAACGGCCACATACACATTAGTTGCGTTATCCGTTGAACAGGCTAACGTGCGCCTTAGCCTGCTGTCGTTTCAAAAATACGTGCAATCGACGCTGTTGCGGCAACAGCGCCTGACCCTGTCCCAGCTTGAATATGCTTGCGAAACCCTGGAGCGCCTGTACCAGGCCTGCCATTGGCGCAAGATCGAGCTGTACCTGATTCCGGCGCTGCAGAACGCCACCGAGCAGGCCAACCAGTTGCTCGACGAATTGAGCCGGCTGAACCAGGCCGCCTTGTCCGTCATCCGGCGCCTGCAAGGCGAACTGGACGCAGCGACCGAGCACACCGAACGGCAGGTGTCTGAAATCTGCGAATCGATCGAGACTTTCTGCACGCTGCTGCTGCAGCGCCTGGAGAAAGAGGAAAAGGAATTGTTCGCCATTGCGCGGTCCGCGATCGGTGGCGAAGCGTGGTTCGACATCGCGAACAAATTCCTGGCCCATGACGCTCAAGTGGTGGAAGCGCGGCGCGTGCCGTGTTCCGCCGAAAAAGACAGGAAGGCCTTGTCCGAAGCCAAGCAGGTGCGTGCATCCCTGCGGCAGGAGGAGGAGGCCGCGATCCCTGTGCCGAAGCTGCGCTACCACCGGCGCATCCGTTCGGCCCATCGCGCCGCTGCGGATACGGCCTGAACACGCCGTGCCTGCATTCGCCGCCCCTGCCGGGCGGCGCTGCGCTATGATGGTGGTTTTGATCCATTCATAGCACAACTATGTTTGAGTTCCTCTTCAAGCAGCAGGCCAGCCAGGCCAGCGTTGCCGGCCAGCCCAGCGCCGGCGGTTCGCAGGCGCCGCTGGGGTCTCCCGCAGAACGCCGCGCGGCGCAAGCCGAGCTTGCCCGCAACCTGGCGGGCGACGAGGCTGCCGCGGTTGAGCTCATCCTGAATAGCGAATTTGCCGACGTGCGCCTGGCTGCGGCCGAGCACGTCACTTCGCAGGCTGCCTTGGAGAAAGTCCAGCACGCGGTGCGCAATTCGGACCGGCGCGTGGCCAAACTGGTGCAGGGGCGGCTCGATGCGATCCGCCATGTGCAGGCGGAGCAGAAGCAGGCGCAGGCATGTATTTCCCTGGCGCAGCGCTTGTTGTCGGACGAAAAGCTCACGCCAAACATGGTGGCCGACCTGGACCGGCAATGGAAGGTGGTCGATGCCGCGCCCGAAGCCGCAGCCGAGTTCGCCCATGTGCGCGAAGCGCTGGGCGAGCGGCTGGAGGCGCAGGTTTCGCTGCAGCGTTCCATGATCGATGCGCTGGCCGCACTGCGCAAGCATCCGGATGCCGCCGAGCTTGAGCGCCTGGCCAGCGAGCATGAGGCCCACCTTGCTTCGCCCGAGCGCGCTTCGCTGCCGCGCCATCTCCTGAACGATTTCGACGCCGCCCTGGCGGCCGAGCGCAGCGCGCGCCAGGCCGCTGCTGGCCCGGCAGCGGCGAGCGGGGCACCCGCGAACACTGCTGCTGAAGCGCAGCCCACGCCAGGCGCGCCGGGCGGGACTGCCGCCGCCGACGCCCGGCCGGTGGCGGCCACGAAGGCTGAACCTGGGCCCGCGGCGGAAGTTGCGCCGGCAAATGGCCATGACGCGGGCGTGCCGCGTCCACCGCGTCCGCCGAAGGAGAAGCACAAGCCCAGCGCCGCCGAACAGGAAGCCAACCGCCACTTCATGGACCTGGTGGAAGCGATGGAGGCCGCCCTGGCACAGGGCCAGCTACACATTGCCGCCGAACATGACAAGACCCTCAAAGACAGCAAGACCGGCCGCCTCACGCCGGGCCAGGCCGAGCGGCTGGCGCATGTCCGCGCCGACCTGAAACGCCTGAGCGACTGGGCGCGCTGGGGCGGCAACGTCTCGCGTGAAGAGCTGGTGCATGCGGTTGAAAGCCTGCCGGCCGAAGGCCTTGGCATGAGCGAGCTGGCAAAAAAAGTCGGCAGCATGCGCGAACGCTGGAAGGCGCTCGACAGCATCTCCGGCGCCGCCCCCAAATCGCTGTGGGAAAAATTCGACGCTGCCTGCACCGCTGCGTACGCGCCGGCCGCCGCACACTTCAAGCACCTGGCCGACGAGCGCCACGCCAATGCGGCCAAGGCGCAACAGCTGGTGGACGAAGCGAATGCCCTGATCGCCAAGGATGCAGCCCAGCTGGAAGCCGCCGGCGGCCCCCAGGCCGACCGCGAGGAAGCGGCCTCCGGCAACCTGCCGCACACGCACGACTGGCGCGCGCTGGCCTCCACCACCCAGCGCCTGCGCCAGGCCTGGAGCAGGCTCGGCACCATCGACCGCAAGGACAAGAAGCGCCTGGACGCCGCCTTCAGCAAGGCCATGGATACCCTGATGGCGCCCCTCGATTCCCAGCGCAAGATCGAAGTTGCGCGCCGCGAGCAGCTGATCGAGGAAGTGGGCAAACTGAATCCCCTGGACCGCCACACCATCGATACCCTGCGCCGCCTGCAGGAGTCCTGGCAAGGCCACGCCCGCGCCTTGCCGCTGGAGCGCAAGACCGAGCAAGCCCTGTGGCAGAAATTCCGCGCCGCCTGCGACCAGATTTTCGCCAAACGCAAGGAACACGCCCACGCCGCCGACCATGAACGCAAGGCCCACCTGCATGCGCGCGAAGCAATTTGCGCCGGGCTGGAATCGGCCACGTTCGAGGGCGACGACAAGGCCGTGCTGGCCGCCATCGGCAAGACCCTGAAGGATGCGGCGGCGGCCTGGCACGCCTCGGGTGTGGTGCCGCGCTCCAGCGAGCAGAAGATCGACCAGCGCTACCGGGCCGCCGTCGGCGCCTTGCAAGCGCAAGCGGACGCCATCCGCCGGCGTGCCGGCGCCGCGCAGGCTAATGCCTTGCGTGAGAAGCTGCGCCTGGTGCAGGCGCTGGAAAGCGCCCTGTCCGCCGAGGGCGACGTCGATGGCGCCGAATGGAGCAGCCGCTGGCAAACCCTGCCCGCGCTGCCTGCGGAGCAGGAGCGCACCCTGCGTACGCGCTTGGACGCGGCACTGAAAGCAGTCGGGGAGGGCGCTGCCGTGCGCGCCGCTTACGCCGCTCAACTGGAAACCAACCGTCAACGCCTGCTGTCCGAGGTGCTGCGCCTGGAAATCGTGGCCGGCATCGACAGCGGGGCCGAATTTGCGAAAGATCGTTTGAAAATGCAAGTGGAAGTATTGCAGTCCTCCCTGAAGTCCGGCCAGAAGCCGGCCAGCCACGCCGCCCAGTTCCTTGCCCTGTGCGCCATGCCCGCCCTGGCGGATGCCCGCACGTCCAGCCGCATCGAGCAGCTGTTCCGCAAGATTGGCGCGGAGGGCAAATGAGCGACGTACGGATTCAAACCGAAGACTTCGACCTGTCGCAGGAAATGGCGCAACTGCGCGCCGGGAACGCCAAGGTCGGGGCTATAGTCAGCTTTGTCGGCACGGTGCGCGACTTGAACGAGGGTGCTTCCGTTGCCGAAATGGAGCTGGAACATTACCCGGGCATGACCGAGCAGTCGATCCAGGCCATCATCGACCAGGCCAGGGAGCGCTGGCCGGTGTATGGCGCCCTGGTCATCCACCGGGTCGGGCCGCTCAAGCCGATGGACCAGATCGTGCTCGTGGCAGTAACTTCGCCGCACCGGGGCGAGGCATTTTCGGCTTGTGAATTTATTATCGATTACCTGAAGACCGAAGCGCCGTTCTGGAAGAAGGAGCAGACGCCGCAGGGAGCTCGCTGGGTTGACGCCCGTACCAGCGACGACGATGCGTTAAGAAAGTGGTCTTGAAAACTGTTAACGCATCCTCATGTTGTCCTTGACAATTCATCAGGAGCGTTCGAAATGCGCCAAGACAAGCTTACAACAAAACTGCAAGAAGCCCTCGCCGATGCCCAGAGCCTGGCCGTCGGCAACGACAACCAATACATCGAACCAGCGCACCTGCTGCTCGCCCTGCTGAACCAGGAAGACGGCGGCGCGCGGTCGCTGCTGCAGCGCGCCGGCGTGAACGTCGGCGGGCTGGCGCAGGCACTCAAGCACGCCATGGAGCGCATGCCCAAGGTGTCGGGCGGCGACGTCACGGTCAGCCGTGAATTCGTCAATATGCTGAACCAGGCCGACCGCGAGACCCAGAAGCGCGGCGACCAGTTCGTTTCGAGCGAAATGGTGCTGCTGGCAATCGCCGAAGACAAGGGCGACGCCGGCAAACTGGCCCGCGAGAATGGCCTGCAGCGCAAGGCCCTGGAAACCGCCATCGACGCTGTCCGTGGCGGCGCCAAGGTCGACTCGCAGGAAGCGGAAGGCCAGCGCGAAGCGCTGAAAAAATACACCCTCGACCTGACCGAGCGCGCCCGCATGGGCAAGCTGGACCCGGTGATCGGCCGCGACGACGAGATCCGACGCGCCATCCAGGTGCTGCAGCGCCGCACCAAGAACAACCCGGTGCTGATCGGCGAACCCGGCGTGGGCAAGACCGCCATCGTGGAAGGCCTGGCGCAGCGCATCGTCAATAACGAAGTGCCCGATTCCCTGCGCGGCAAGCGTGTGCTGTCGCTGGACATGGCCGCGCTGCTGGCGGGCGCCAAATACCGCGGCGAATTCGAGGAACGCCTGAAGGCCGTGCTGAAAGAGCTGGCGCAAGACGAGGGCCAGACCATCGTCTTCATCGACGAGCTGCACACCATGGTGGGGGCCGGCAAGGCCGAGGGCGCGATGGACGCCGGCAATATGCTGAAGCCGGCGCTGGCGCGCGGCGAACTGCATTGCCTCGGTGCGACCACGCTCGACGAATACCGCAAGTATATCGAGAAGGATGCCGCGCTCGAGCGCCGCTTCCAGAAAATCCTGGTCGACGAACCGAGCGTGGAGGCCACCATCGCCATCCTGCGCGGCCTGCAGGACAAGTATGAGCTGCACCACAAGGTGGAGATCACCGACCCTGCGATCATCGCGGCGGCGGAGCTGTCGCACCGCTACATCACCGACCGCTTCCTGCCCGACAAGGCGATCGACCTGATCGACGAAGCCGCTTCCAAGATCAAGATCGAGATCGACTCCAAGCCGGAGGTGATGGACAAGCTGGAACGCCGCCTGATCCAGCTGAAGATCGAGAAGGAAGCCGTCAAGCGCGAAAAGGACGAAGCCTCCAAAGCCCGCCTGCAATTGCTGGACGATGAAATCGCCAAGCTGCAGCGCGAATACAACGATTACGAGGAAGTGCTGAAGGCCGAGAAGGCCAATGTGCAGGGCACCACCCACATCAAGGAAGAAATCGAGCGCATCAAGCAGCAGATGGAAGAGGCGACCCGCGCTTCCAACTGGCAGCGCGTGTCCGAACTCCAGTACGGCAAGCTGCCGGAGCTGGAAGCGCAGCTCAAACATGCCGAAGCCGCCGGCGCCGCCGAACAGGCAGGCGACAAGCCCAAGCTGCTGCGCACCCAGGTCGGCGCCGAGGAAATCGCCGAGGTGGTGTCGCGCGCGACCGGCATTCCCGTCTCGCGCATGATGCAGGGCGAGCGCGACAAGCTGCTGCACATCGAAGAAAAGCTGCACGAGCGCGTGGTGGGCCAGGACGAGGCAATCAACGCCGTGGCCGACGCCATCCGCCGTTCGCGTGCCGGCCTGTCCGACCCGAACCGCCCGTACGGCTCCTTCATGTTCCTCGGCCCGACCGGCGTCGGCAAGACCGAGCTGACCAAGGCGCTGGCGAACTTCCTGTTCGATTCCGAGGAATCGCTGATCCGCATCGACATGAGCGAATTCATGGAGAAGCATTCGGTGGCCCGCCTGATCGGCGCGCCGCCGGGCTACGTGGGCTACGACGAGGGCGGCTACCTGACTGAAGCCGTGCGCCGCAAGCCGTACAGCGTGATCCTGCTGGACGAGATCGAGAAGGCGCATCCGGACGTGTTCAATGTGCTGCTGCAAGTGCTGGACGACGGCCGCATGACCGACGGGCAGGGCCGCACCGTGGACTTCAAGAACACGGTGGTGATCATGACCTCGAACCTGGGCTCGCAGAAGATCCAGTCGCTGGACGAATCCGATCCGGCCGTGGTGAAGCTGGCGGTGATGGCCGAAGTGCGGGGCCACTTCCGTCCGGAGTTCATCAACCGGATCGACGAGATCGTGGTGTTCCATGGCCTGGACGACAAGCATATCGGCTCGATCGCCCGCATCCAGCTGCAGATCCTGGAGCAGCGCCTGAAGCGCATGGACATGGAGATGGAGGTCACCGAGGCCGCGCTGCAGAAGATCGCGGAAGCAGGCTACGACCCGGTGTATGGCGCGCGTCCGCTGAAACGGGCGGTGCAGCAGCAGATCGAGAACCCGCTGTCGAAGCTGATCCTGGAAGGCCGCTTTGGCCCGAAAGACAAGATCCTCATCGACGCCGAGGGCAACGAACTGGCGTTCCGCAAGGCTTGACCTGCGGAGCAGCCATGGCGAGAAGAGGGGGCTTGCCCCCTCTTTTTATTGGCATGGCGAATTGCAGTCAACCGGCTCCCGCCGCTTGACCTGGCCGGTAGCCGCCCAGATATGCTCGTTGAAGCAGGCGCCATCTTTCTTTACGCGGCGGACGACCCAGCCGCCGGGCAATGACCACTGGCAGACGGTCGTGTCCTGGCCTGCGCCGGGGGGAAACAGGCCCGCGGCATGGGCGCTTCCCAGCAGGCCGAAGCTGGCGCTGGCTGGATCCTTGAATTCTTCCACCGGAACCCAACGGTAAGCCTGCCTGTCTTTCGGCCCGACAAAGCGCACCAGCACGTCGCCTGTCTTGCATACCGTCGCATCGGTCTGCACATTGAACTCATTGACCACGCCGACGAAAGGCGCCTGGACGCAGCGCAGGTTCTTGGTCCACAGCGCAAGCTGTTCCTCGGCGTCGGCCGACTTCCCGTAGGGCACATGGTGTATGCGCGAATTGACGAATTCGACTGCGGGGGGAACCAGGGCAATGGCCAGTGCCGGGTAGACCAGGAACCATTGCCACCATTGTTTAGGAGATTGATCACGTGCCATACATCCTCCAGATTGCTTAAACTCATGCCATTAACAAGGAGCGCTCCATGAAAGAATCCATATTGGCGGGCCGGCTGAATTTCCTGCGGGAGGCGGAGCGGCTGAAAAACGTCCTGCGCAGCGGCTTTACGTCGTCTGGCCGGCCCGAAAGCACCGCCGAACATAGCTGGCGGCTGGCATTGATGGCGCTGGTGTTTGCCGACGAGATGCCTGGCCTGAACCTTGCACGCGTGCTGAAGCTGTGCGTCGTGCACGACCTCGGCGAAGCAATCCATGGCGACATTCCCGCAATCCACCAGCACGCCCATCCAGGCAAGTCGGCGCAGGAACGCGCGGACTTGCATACCTTGACGCGCGACCTCGATTTGCCGCTGCGGGCGGAAATCATCGCGCTGTGGGACGAGTACGAAGCCGCCGCCACGCCCGAAGCCCAGGCGGTGAAGGCCTTCGACAAACTGGAAACCATCCTCCAGCACAACCAGGGCGACAATCCGCCCGATTTCGATTACGCCTTCAACCTGGGATACGGCCGCAAGCACACCGGCACGACACCTTTGTTTGCCGCCCTGCGCGACATGCTCGACGCAGAGACCAGGCAGCGCGGCCAGGCTGCGTCCCCGAAATGAGTGTAGGCACCGTAAAGCGCCGCTGGCAAGCGCGGCAGAATGAAATCGACCGATGGTTTGATCGGGATCAGTTGCGGGTGTTGAAGAACTCGGTCGGCGGGCTGCCGAAGGTTTTGCGGAACATGGCGGTAAAGGCCGACTGGCTGGAGTAGCCCAGCGCGTCGGCCACTTGCGACAGCGGCATGCCGCTGGTGATCATCGGCGCCGCGTGCGCGAGGCGCGCCTGTTGGCGCCATTGGCCGAAGCTCATGCCCAACTCTTTCTCGAACAGACGCGCCAGCGTGCGTTCCGATGCGCCGGCTTTGCCGGCCCATTCTTCCAGCGTCAGCGTGGCGCCCGGGTCGGACAGCAAGGCGTCGCACAGGCCTTTCAGCCGTTTGTCGCGCGGCATGGGCACGCGGATCGGGCGCGTCGCCAGCTTCGGCAGTTCATCGAGGATCAGGCTACAGATCAGGTTCGAGCGGTGGCTTGGGCGTTCCGGGTCTTCCTCTTCGAGGGCCATGACCAGCTCGCGCAGCAGCGGCGATACTTCAAGCACCTTGCACGGCTCGCCGGGAAAGGGATCGTAGGAAGCGACGAAGTAGACGGGGCGCAGCCGCGCCGTCTCGATCACGCTCAGCGAGTGTTCGACATTGGCCGCCGTCCAAATCGCGCGTTGCGGCGGCACGATCCAGCTGCTGTCCATGGCATTCACGCGGACCACGCCTTCCAGTGCCAGGGTGAGCTGGGCGCAATCGTGCGAATGCGTTTGCAAGGCGCGCTGGCCGACCAGATCGCGCGCGATCATGGTAACCGGCTGGAAGTCGGTCGGTTCGCGGCGGCCTTCATGCGGGCCGGTGTGGGTGACAACCTTGATCGGCATGGGATGGCAGTTTTGCGATAAATCATGTCATCCTAGCTCAAAACGGACGTCCCATGTTTTTTTAGAATGTTTCCATTCTTGGATTGCATGAGGCGAGGAATGGACAATCGAACTTTACACAACGATGCGCGCGTGATCGGCCTGGTCGGGCTGGCGCACGGCGTTTCGCACTTCTATCACCTGATCCTTGCGGCGCTGTTTCCCTGGCTGAAGACAGCCTTCGGCCTGAGCTATTCGCAGCTGGCCTTGCTGATGACGGTATTCTTTGTAGTGTCGGGCATTGGGCAGGCGCTGGCGGGCTTCGTGGTGGACCGGGTCGGCGCGCGGCGCGTGCTGTTCTCGGGCATGGCAATGCTGGGCGTGTCGGCGCTGGTGCTGTCGAATGCGCAGAATTATGCCGGCCTGGTGGCAGGCGCGCTGCTGGCCGGCATGGGCAACAGCATTTTCCACCCGGCGGACTATACGATCCTCAACCAGCGCGTATCGCGCGAGCGTCTGGCGCATGGATTCTCGGTGCACGGCATCAGCGGCAGCATCGGCTGGGCCGCCGCGCCGATGTTCCTGACCGGCGTGGCCAGCGCTACCGACTGGCGCACGGCCTTGCTGTCGGCGGCGGCCCTGCCGGCAACGGTGCTCGCCATCCTTTGGTGGAACCGCGAAGCGCTGCGCCCGGATCCTGTCGTGCGCACCGCCGCCAGCGCGCGGCAGGAGGGCTCGTTCGCCTTCCTGCGCTTGCCTTCGGTGTGGATGTGCTTCGCCTTCTTTTTCCTGACCGCGCTGGCGTTGGGCGGTATCCAGAGCTTTGCGTCGACCGGACTGGTCAAGCTGTACGGCATGTCGCTGGCGATGGCCACCAGCGCCTTTACCGCCTACATGCTGGCGAGTGCGGCAGGGATGATGCTGGGCGGCTTCCTCGGCGCCGGGCGCAAGAACCATGACCGCACGATCGCTGGAGCCTTTGCCCTTGCCGCCATGCTGGCGCTGCTGATTGGGCTGGTGGTCGTGCCAGCCTGGGGAGCGTTATTATTGATGGGGCTGGTGGGCTTCTTTTCCGGCATTGCTGGCCCATCGCGTGACTTGATGATCCGCGCCGCGGCGCCGAAAAATGCCACTGGCCGGGTGTATGGCGTGGTGTACTCAGGCCTGGACAGCGGCCTGGCCGTCGGCCCGCTGTTGTTCGGGCTGATGATGGATGCGGGCAAGCCGCAAATGGTATTTGCCACCATCGCCTTCTTCCTGCTGCTCGCGATCGCGACTGCCACGGGTGTCGGCAGCCGCACGCGCGCTGCGAGCAACGAGGTCAGGGCTTGATGTAGGCGTAGCCTTCCTGCCACTGCAAACGACTGACTTCGGCGATGCCGGATGGTACCACGGTGGCTTCCGGCAGCACCCGGTCCTTGCCGATGCCGCGACCCTGCAGCGTGTTATTGCAGATCCGGAACTGCACTTTGCGTGCGGCCAGTTCGCGTACGATGGCCTCGTAAGGATTGCCGTCCTTGTCCTTCTCGCCTTGCAGCAGAAAGTCGATGCCTCCACCCAGCGCCACCACCGCAATCTGCGCATTGGGACTGGCGTTCAGGTGATTCCGGATATTGCGCAAGCCAAGCATGATGGTGTTGCTGTCGCTGAAGTGGTAGACGACTTTTTCCACGCGCGGCGCTTCGGCCTGGGCCGCATTCGCACCGAACAGCAGGATCAGTGGGAGCAGCAGTGTACGGATGAATTTCATTGGGTGGCCTCCTTGCCCGATTGTGTAGAGCCGAATGGTAGCAGCTACGCTACCACGATAGAATCGATAACATCCCTTACCACTGAAAGCCATGCCATGAATTTTGCGACGACCGATCTTTGTGATGACAACCCACGACTGCTGGAGGAGGGCAGCCTGCAGGTGCTGCCTCCAGTCTTCCGCCACTTTGGCATGAAGACGACGTTTGCTGGCCCTGCGGCAACGCTGAAGGTGCATGAAGATAATGCGCTGGTGCGCGCGACGCTCGAGACTCCCGGCGAGGGCAGGGTGCTGGTGGTCGATGGAGGCGGGAGCATGCGCCGTGCACTGGTCGGCGGCCAGCTTGGCCTGCTGGCGCAGAACAATGGCTGGGCGGGCGTGCTGGTCGATGGCTGCGTGCGTGACAGCGCGGAACTGGCGCAGTGCGATGTCGGCATCATGGCGCTGGCAACCCATCCCCAGCGCAGCGCGCGCGATGGCGTTGGCAAGCGTGAGGTGATGGTGCAGATTGCCGGCCTGGCGGTTCGCCCCGGCGACTGGATCTATGCCGATGCCGATGGTGTGCTGGTGGCGCGGCACTCGCTTTCCGCAATATGAAATCGTCATTTCATGCGATGAAAAGCGCATCAATCCGGCCCCATGCGTTTCTCTCGAAATGAGAAACGGTGTGCCGCATCATGAAATTTAGATATTAAGTGTTTGATTTGAAGCGAATAAAAAGTGCTCATATGTCTTATATAAGACAATTGTTGCACTGAACAATTGGGCCTAAGATATTCCTAACGTTTTCGTTTTTAAGCTTAGGAGAATAATCATGGCTACTCGCGCAGAACAGATCGCAGCACTGCAACATGACTGGGACACCAACCCGCGCTGGAACGGCGTCACCCGCACTTACAGCGCGGAAGACGTGGTACGCCTGCGCGGCTCGCTGGCGATCGAGCACACCATCGCCAAACGCGGCGCGGAAAAGTTGTGGAACCTGCTGAACAACGAGCCCTTCGTCAACGCCCTCGGTGCGTTGACCGGCAACCAGGCCATGCAGCAGGTAAAGGCCGGTTTGAAGGCGATTTACCTGTCCGGGTGGCAGGTGGCGGGTGACGCCAACTTGGCGGGGGAGATGTATCCGGACCAGTCCCTGTATCCGGCCAACTCGGTGCCGATGGTTGTGCGCCGCATTAACAATACCTTCCAGCGCGCGGACCAGATCCAGTGGTCTGAAGGCAAGGACGATATCGATTTCTTCGCGCCGATCGTGGCGGATGCGGAAGCGGGTTTTGGCGGTGTGCTGAATGCGTTCGAGTTGATGAAGGCGATGATCGAGGCTGGCGCTTCGGGCGTGCATTTCGAGGACCAGCTGGCTTCCGTGAAGAAGTGCGGCCATATGGGCGGCAAAGTGCTGGTGCCGACCCGCGAGGCGATTGAGAAGCTGACCGCGGCCCGTCTGGCAGCTGACGTGATGGGGACGTCGACCCTGGTGATCGCGCGGACCGATGCGGAGGCGGCCGACCTGCTGACCTCCGATATTGACGACAACGACAAGCCCTTCTGCACCGGCGAGCGTACCGTGGAGGGCTTCTACAAGGTGCGTAATGGCCTGGAGCAGTCGATTTCGCGAGCCCTGGCTTATGCGCCATTCGCTGACCTGGTGTGGTGCGAGACGGGGAAACCGGACCTGGCGTTTGCGAAAGCCTTCGCCGAGGCGGTGCATGCGAAGTACCCGGGCAAGATGCTGGCGTATAACTGCTCGCCTTCGTTCAATTGGAAGAAGAACCTGGATGATGCGACGATTGCCAAGTTCCAGAAGGAACTGGGGGCGATGGGGTATAAGTTCCAGTTCATTACGCTGGCGGGCTTCCATTCGCTGAATTACGGGATGTTCAACCTGGCGCATGGCTATGCGCGGCGGCAGATGTCGGCTTTCGTGGAGCTGCAAGAGGCGGAGTTTGCGGCGGCGGAGCGGGGCTTCACGGCTGTTAAGCACCAGCGCGAGGTCGGGACGGGGTATTTTGATGCGGTGACGCAGGCTATTCAGCAGGGGCAGTCGTCGACGACTGCGCTGCATGGTTCGACCGAGGACGAGCAATTCTTCGATTCGAAGAAGGTCGCTTAAACCCGGTAAACCTGGGTCAGACCCAAGGGTCTGACCCATTCAAATCGACAGCCGACGGCTTCGGCACACCTGGGTCAGACCCTTGGGTCTGACCCGGCCTTACCGGGTTGGTGCATCCCCATGAGATAATGCGAGATTGATTTCAAAATCCAGCGCTATCCATGTTCAGTTACCGCCACGCATTCCATGCCGGCAATCATGCCGACGTCCTCAAACACTTTGTCCTGGTCCAGGTCCTTGAATACCTGAACCAGAAGGACGTCGCCTACACCTATATCGACACCCACGCCGGCGCCGGCGTCTATTCGCTGGACAGCGCCCAGGCCACCAAGACCGCCGAATTCGAAACCGGCATCGGCCCATTGTGGGATCGCGACGACTTGCCGGAACCGCTGGCCGAGTACGTCAAGCTGATCAAGGACATGAACCCGAACGGCAAGCTGCGCTTCTACCCGGGCTCGCCATACTGCGCCGAAATCGTGGCGCGTGAAGAAGACCGCATCCGCCTGTTCGAGCTGCATCCCGCCGATGCCAAGATCCTGGAAGATAACTTCCGCAAGCTGGAGCAGCACCAGGCTGCCAACGGCCGCCGTCCTGCCGCGCGCGGCAAGCGGGTCATCGTCAACAAGGCCGACGGCTTCCTCGGCGTGAAAGCGCTGCTGCCGCCGCCATCGCGCCGCGGCATCGTGCTGTGCGATCCGCCGTACGAAGACAAGCAGGACTACAAGAAGGTCACCGACATGCTGGGCGATGCGCTGAAGCGCTTCCCGACCGGCACCTACGCAGTCTGGTATCCGGTGCTGCAGCGCATTGAAGCGCGCAATTTCGCCGAGCGCCTGAAGCACCTGCCGGCCAAGAGCTGGCTGAACGTCACCCTGTGCATCAGCACGCCAACGCCGGACGGTATTGCGCTGCACACCAGCGGCATGTTCCTGCTGAACCCGCCTTACACGCTGGAGCCGATGCTGCGCCAGGTGATGCCTTACCTGGTGCAGGTTCTGGGCCGCGATGCCGGCGCCCAGTTCACGCTGGAGAGTGGTGAGGCGACCACAGCGAAAAAAGGCGGGACCCGCACCGCATAAAAATATTGCCAAGACAGCACTGAAAGGTATAGTCTTGTAACCATGAGTCTTAGCAATGGGGAAACCCATGACAGCCGTGGTTGAAAGTGAAGTCCCGCTCCCAATGCCTTATGCCAATCAATTTTTCCTGGCAAGGCAACCTATCCTCAATCGCAGCCAGCGGCTCGTAGCCTACGAGCTGCTCTATCGAAACGCCGAAGTCCACGAAGCGCGCGTGACGGACGGCACCCATGCCACCGCTTCCGTGATTGCCCATGCTTCCGAGCTGGGCATGGAGCAGGTGGTGGGCGATCAACTGGCCTTCGTCAATGTCGATACGAAGGGCTTGATGAGCGATTTCATTCATTTCCTGCCCAACGATAAGGTCATCCTCGAAGTGCTGGAATCGGTGGAGGCGACGCCGGATGTGCTGGAGCGCGTGCAGGAATTGAAGCGCGCCGGCTACAAGTTCGCACTGGACGATGTGGCCGGCGAAAGTGAAGCGGTGACCGCGCTGCGGCCTTTGATGGACGTCATCAAGGTCGATATCAAGCAGATCGAGCGCACGCAACTGCCGGCACTGGCGCGCAACCTGCGCAATCCGAACCAGAAGCTGCTGGCCGAAAAAGTCGAGACCGTCGAGGAATTCCGCGAGTGCATGGACCTGGGTTTCGAGTACTTCCAGGGCTATTACTTCGCGCGGCCGGTGATCTTGAGCGGCAAGAAGATTGCGCCCTCGCAGATGGCCATCATGAAGCTGCTTGACTTGCTGAACCGCGATGCGGACCAGCGCGAGGTGGAGCGCAGCGTCAAGCATGATCCGCTGATTTCGCTGAACCTGCTGCGGCTGGTGAATACGCCGGCGGTGGGCGCGCGCTTCCGTATCAATTCGGTCGGCCACGCACTGATCGTGTTGGGACGGCGGCAGTTGCAGCGCTGGCTGCAGATCCTGCTGTATGTGAAGGGGGCGGAATTCGACTCGCCGCTGCTGCAGATGGCCACCACGCGCGGCAAGACCATGGAGCTGGTGATGGGGCATGTGCGCCCATCCGAAAAGGTGGCGGCCGATATTGGCTTCACCGTCGGCATCATGTCGCTGATGGATGCGCTGTTCTCGGTGCGCATGGGCGAGATCCTCGACAGCGTCAATGTGCTGGACGAGGTGCGCGATGCGCTGCTGCACCGCGAGGGGGATTACGGCGACGTCTTGCGCCTGATCGAGCTGATCGAGCGGGCGCAGGAAGGGCAGGAGCTGACTGGGCTCCTGCATAAGCTGGACCTGGCGCCGTCGGTGCTGTATGCCTTACAGCTTGAGGCGTTTGAATGGGTGAATGAATACGCCCACGGGGTCCAGTAGCTTATTGGCTTATTGCGCCAGGAGCAGGAAAACCGTGGGTTTCTTGTGGAAGTCCGGCGCCTTGCCGGCGTCCAGCAGGCTTTTCCATTGCGCTCCCGTCCGGGTGCGTATCGTTTCCGTTGGCAGGCTGATGTCGGTGGCCACGCAGATCAGTGTGGCGCCGTTGCAGGCGCCGACCAGGGCTTCCAGCATGGCGGCGTTGCGGTAGGGCGTTTCGATGAACAGCTGCGTTTGTTTTTCCTGGCGCGAGCGGCTTTCCAGCTCCTTCAGGCGCTTGGCGCGCTGGGCGGAGTCGGTCGGCAGATAGCCGTTGAAGGCAAAGCTTTGGCCGTTCAGGCCGCTGGCCATCACCGACATCAGGATGGAGGAGGGGCCGACCAGGGGGCGCACCGGAATATTGTTGGCGTGGGCCAGGCGGACCAGGTCGGCGCCGGGGTCGGCCACGGCGGGAACGCCGGCTTCGGAGAGCAGGCCGACATCGTGGCCGGCTTTCAAGGGCTCGAGCAGGGCTTGCAGCGCGGCTTGCGGCGTGTTGATGTTCAGCTCGCTGATGGCGATTTCCTGGATGGGCTTGGCGGTGCCGACTTGCTTCAGGAAGGCGCGGGCGGTTTTGGCGTTTTCGGCCACAAAGTGGGTGAGCTGGCTGGTCAGCTGCTGCACGTGCTGCGGGATGACCTGGTCCAGGTTGTCGGTTGGGCCGAGGGTGTTGGGGATGAGGTAGAGGGTGCCGTTCATTTTGTTTTTTAAACCCGGTCAATCTGGGTCTGACCCAAGGGTCAGACCCTGTCTAAGCTGAGTTTGCTGGTGCTGAATAGTTGGCCGGTGCGCTGACAGGGTCAGACCCTTGGGTCTGACCCGGGTTTACCGGGTTGGAAGAAGGTTACGCCCGCGGCACGCAACATGCCGGTCAGCGCGATAAGGGGCAAGCCAGTGAGCGCTGTCGGATCGCTTGAATCGATGCGTTCGAGAATCGCGATCCCCAGCGCCTCATTCTTCGCGCTTCCGGCACAATCATAGGACTGCTCGATGCGCAGATAAGCATCCAGCTCCTCGTCCGGCAAATCGCGGAACTTGACCATCGTCCGGATATCTTCAAGCTGGTGCGTATTGTTGCGCCCATCCCACAAGCATAGTGCGGTGTGAAACACGACTTCGCGCCCGCGCATTTTCTGCAACTGGGCCAGCGCATTGGCATGATTGCCAGGTTTGCCGATCTGCTCATCGTCCAGCGTGGCGACCTGGTCGGAGCCAATGACCAGAGCGTCCGGATGGCGGGCGGCCACAGCGGCAGCCTTCTCGCGGGCCAGGCGCAAGGCGGTGGCGGAGGGTGTTTCACCCGGCTGCGGACTCTCGTCGATCGCCGGCACGTCGACAGCAAACGGCAATTGAAGCCGCGACAACAGTTCCCGGCGATAGGCCGAGCTGGAGGCGAGAATGATCTTGGTTGTTTTCATCAGGGAAATGTTATATGCTCTCTGCGCCGTCGAAAAAGCGCGAAAAGTCTCGCAAGTCTTTGACGCGGCGTGGAAAATCCTGTTATTATCGCAGGTTTTCGAGGGAAATTTTA
>JBCNPK010000052.1:0-40668 GCA_039593355.1 Pseudoduganella sp. | reverse complement strand
TGCCCAGCCGATTCCTCGACCATGCGCACCGCGCGCTCCATCACCTCTGGGGAAAACTTGGTAGATTTGCGTTTCATAGCTCCATTCTCTCAAATGTTGGAGCCTCCCAATTTTCCGGGCCGGTTCATTGTTTGCCTTTCGCTTATCGATGACAAAATCCGCGGCAGTCAACTCGATCATCAACTCTTTTTGGCCGATACCCCGACGACGCCGGGCTAGCCTATTGTCAAAAGTCGGTGTCAAAAGTCGGTGTCAGGTCTGACATTCGGACATCCGGACATCTGTTTTGCGAAATATCAACACGCCAAATCCGTGGATTCCTCGCATTGAGAACCATCAAGCGTTAGCGCTAACTGTCCGATTGACAGACCTGACACCGACTTTTGACACCGACTTTCATCTTATGCCGCCCGAATCGGATGCGCAATCGCTGGAACGGTGGCGGCGCCCGGCCCCGGGCCCCGTTCAATGGCCGAACCTTGGGTCGCCCGTGGACAGTACCGGCATTTCCTGGCTTTTCCGCTTGAGAGTGCCCTCGGCAAAAACATTGTGTCCAAACTCACAGCCGCCTGCATCGCCCGACTGGTTCAACTTCACGTCCCGCGCAGTGAAGTGGAAAGCGATCTCGCAAAGACCGCCATCGGTATGCGCCCGAAACGTTCCGGCGTTGCCCAGCAACTCAAACTCCCCCTCGATCCAGCCGGTGTTGTAGGACGGGGCACCTCTTGCTATCTCAAGCTGGAAGCGGACTTGCTTACCGCTCTGGACGGTCATAAGCCACACTCCCGATTCTGCCGGGCCGTGATACTCCCAACTCCCCGTTACGCCGGTCGCCCCGGCGGCAAAGGTTCTTCGTTTTATGGCGTCGATCCGATGAGCGTAAGCGTCGACAAGACATTGCACATTTCCGCATTTGTCCCGCACTTCCTTCAACCAGGTTTTCTGCTGCACGATAACAGTGGCCTTCGTCGATTCCTTCTGCAAGGCGTCGCGAAAGGCCTGGTTCAATTCCTCGTCCAGGCGGGAGAGCCCGGGTTCAGCGCAAATGGACTTTTCCACCTGCGTGACGGCCTTATCACAATCGAAGCTTGCCGCGTAAGCCAATGACGAACCTGCTGCGAGGACAAATGCCGATAGACGGCGCATTTTCACAAATTCCACTCTATCGCAGTTCGCCAGGCGCATTCGAGCAACGCTTGGCATCGATGACCTCATCCGGCCACAGTACCGCCTGGGCCACAATGACCGTTTCGCCGTTAAACGTCACCGACGGAGATCCGTGAAGTACGTATCCCAGGGCTAAGGCTTCGCTGACTCGATGACAAAATCTTGCGTCGTCCGGACCAGTCAAGACGCGGTAAATCGGCAAGCCTTCTGGAGGTATTTTCATCGTTTTCCTTAGGTTCGGCGCCAGGCCTGTCATTGGGACACTTGAAAAATGGAAACGGGACCGCGAAGGTCCCGTTGTTTTATTCCGCTGCCGCGGTTTTCTTCGCAGCTGCCTTTTTCGCTGCCGGCTTCTTGGCTGCAGCTTTTTTGGCTGGAGCCTTTTTCGCGGCGGCTTTCTTGGCTGCAGGCTTGGCGGCTGGTGCTGCCTCGGCCGCGCCACCCTCGCCTTCGGCCTTGGCGGCCGTTTTCTTGGCGGCGGCACCCGGCTTGGCTTTGCGCTCTTCAAACTCGAAGCTGATCTTGCCGTCCTTGCCGCGTACCAGGAAGGCCTTGAACGGCCGGCGGGTACGCTGCGAGATGAAGCCTGGCAGCAGGTCGGTCTTGCCTTCGTTGAGCAGCTTGGCCATCTGTTCCGGCAGGATTTCCTGTTGCAGGATGATGCGGCCGGAGCGGAAGTCGCAGGTCTTAGGCTTGGCTACCTGGTGTTCGCAGACGTAGGCCAGGCCCATCTCGTACACGCCGCCGCCGCATTTCGGGCAAGGGCCGAGCGGGGTCTGGCCGGTGAAGTCGACACCTTCGCCGTCTTCGCCTTCCTCGTCGTTCTGGCCGAAGTCGAATTCGAGCTTGAAGTTCTTGATCTCTTCATCGCGCACGATGCGCAGGATGGCGGCAAACGGACGGCCCATCTTGGAGCGGAAGCCTTGCAGCGGGCCGATGGTACGGTCGCGCAGCAGCTGTTCCACTTCTTCGATTTCGAACTGGCGGCCGCCCGGCACCTTGGTCATCGAGAATTCGCACTTGGTGCAGGCGAAGCGGCGGTAATTTTCCTTGACCACGCCACCGCAGTTCGGGCACGGCGCCTTCAGCGTCGCGTAATCGCCCGGAATGGTGTCGTTGTCGTATTCCTTGGCGCGCTTGACGATGATCTGGGTCATCTGGGCGATTTCGCGCATGAATTCCTCGCGCGAGATCTTGCCTTTCTCCATCTGCGACAGCTTGTATTCCCACTCGCCGGTCAGTTCCGGTGCGGTCAGCTCGCTCACGCCCAGGCCGCGCAGCAGCGTCATGAGCTGGAAGGCTTTCGCCGTCGGCATCAGTTCGCGGCCTTCGCGCAGCAGGTATTTCTCGGTCAAGAGCCCTTCAATGATGGCCGCGCGGGTTGCCGGCGTGCCCAGGCCCTTGCCAGCCATGGCGTCGCGCAGCTCGTCGGAGTCGACCAGCTTGCCTGCACCTTCCATGGCGGACAACAGGGTCGCTTCGGTGTAGCGCGCCGGCGGTTTGGTGACCAGGCCGTTCGGGGTGACCTTTTCGGTGAGGACTTTCTCGCCCTTAGCTACCGGCACCAGGTTGCCGCCGCTGCCTTCCTTGTCGTCGTCGGCTGCCGCATCCTTGCCGTAGATGGCCATCCAGCCCGGATTGGTCATCACCTTGCCTTCGGTCTTGAACTGGTGGCCGGCCACTTCGGTGAAGCGGGTGGTGACCAGGAATTCAGCGGCCGGGAAGAACACGGCCATGAAGCGGCGCGTCACCAGGTCGTACAGCTTTTGTTCAGGCTCGCTCAGGTTCTTCGGCACGATGCCGGTCGGGATGATCGCGAAGTGGTCGCTGATCTTGGCGTTGTCGAAGATGCGCTTGTTCGGCTTGACCCAGCCCTTGTCCAGGATCTGCTTCGCGAACTGGTTGTAGTTGTGGTTGTCCTTCAGGACTTCCAGCGTCGACTTCACGGTCGGCAGGTAGTCTTCCGGCAGGTGGCGAGAATCGGTACGCGGGTAAGTCAGCACCTTGTGCTTTTCGTACAGCGCCTGCGCCAGGCCCAGGGTATTCTTGGCGGAGAAGCCGAAACGCGAGTTGGCTTCACGCTGCAGCGAGGTCAGGTCGAACAGGCCTGGCGACATCGAGGTGGTCGGCTTGGACTCCTCGGTGACGTTGCCCTGCTTGCCCTTGCAGGCCAGCGCGATCGAATCGGCGGCAGCCTTACTCCACAGGCGCTCGGCGCGCTTCTCCGGATCGTGTTCGTCTTTCTTGAAGCTGGTGTCGAGCCAGCGGCCTTCGTACACGCCGGCGGCGCACACGAATTCGGCACGCACTTCCCAATAGTCGCGCGAGACGAAGTTCTTGATCTTCTCTTCGCGCTCGACCACGATCGACAGGGTCGGCGTCTGCACGCGGCCCACGGTGGTCAGGTAAAAGCCTCCCTCTTTCGAGTTGAAGGCAGTCATGGCGCGGGTGCCGTTGATGCCGATCAGCCAGTCCGCTTCCGAGCGGCAGCGCGCGGCGTCGGCCAGCGGCAGCATTTCTTCGTCGCTGCGCAGGTGGGTGAAGCCGTCGCGGATGGCATTCGGCGTCATCGACTGCAGCCACAGGCGCTTGATCGGCTGTTTCGCTTTCGCATTCTGCGCGATCAGGCGGAAGATCAGTTCACCTTCGCGGCCCGCGTCGCATGCGTTAATCAGGGTGGTGACGTCCTTGCGCTTGATTAGCTTGTTCAGCACCTTGAGGCGCGACTCTGTCTTGGCGATCGGGTTCAGCGCAAAGTACGGCGGGATCATCGGCAAATGGGTGAAGGTCCATTTGCCGCGCTTGACGTCATGCTCTTCCGGCACGGCGATTTCCAGCAGGTGACCCACTGCCGAGGACAGCACGTATTCGTCGGATTCGAAATACTCATCGTGCTTGCTGAAGCCGCCAAGGGCTTTCGCGATGTCGTTCGCGACAGAAGGTTTCTCAGCGATGATGAGGGCTTTACTCATATTTATAGTTCTCGTCGGTGTATGCGGCAGCGCGCATAATACAACATTCGCAAGTAAACACAGGCAAGTGGCTTCATGAAGAAGCCACAATGCTGCGAATATTATTACGGAATTGGCCGGCGCAGGGCAACGCCGGCAAGAGTGTGCTTAGTGCAACAGACGTGGCGCCTGGTCTTCTTCGGCGCCAAACAGGTCGTCGAACATCAGGGCATCCGGCTCCTTGCCCTGGCTCCACAAAAGCATCAGTACGATAATTTTCAGCTTGCCCAGCGAAACAGGCGCTTCGTCCAGCGCCAAGGCGCGTTCGATGACGATCTCACGTTGCAGCGGGGAGAGCAAGCCGGCGCTTTCCAGGAACTGGATGAAACCGACTGCGGGGGCGCCCAATACGTCCAGCTCCTGGCGCACGTAGAAGCGCGTGCCAGTCGAAGCGGCCGTCAGCGATTGCTCGACGCCAGCCATGGCGGCAAGATCGTTCAGCCAGACCAGCGCCTCGGAAATCTCCACATCGTCGAAACCGACTGCGGAAAGTTTCTTTGCCAATGCTGCGGGTTCAGGGCAGGCATCAGGGCGGTAATAGGTCTCGTACAGGTAAACCAGGATGTCAAACATGGCGCTACTTTAGCAGCATCTGCGAGGCGGGCACAAGCATTGTGGCGCTTCAAGCTCCTTTCAAGCGCTGGAAAACGCCGCCAGGCAGCCTTTCCACCACACCCGCAAGCTCCAGCGCCAGCAAGCTTGCGATCATGTCACTTGGCGCAAGTTGCAACCTTGTAGCAAGTTCATCTGCGCCGATCGGGTCGTGGCCGATGGCAGCCAGCAGCCAGCCTGCCGTCTCGTCGACCGGGATCCCTGGCAAGCCAGTGCGGCACGTTCTTCCGTTTTTTCCCTGCTGGCATAGGCCCAGGTCTTCCAGCAAGTCCTCGGGCGTGGCCACCAGCCGGCCGCCCTCGCGGATCAGGGCATGGCAGCCCACCGATTGCGGCGCATGGACTGATCCTGGCAGTACGAAGACCTCGCGCCCCGCGTCCAGGGCAGCGTGTGCCGTAATCAAAGAGCCGGACTTGGCCGCCGCTTCGATCACCACCGTGGCGCGCGTCATGCCGGCGATGATGCGGTTACGGATCAGGAAGTGCTCGGCGCTGGCATGCGTGGAGAGTGCAAACTCGCTTAGCAGGCAGCCCTCTTCGGCAATGCGCCGCGCCAGGTCGGCGTTACGGCGCGGATAGATGCGGTCGATGCCGGTGCCGATCACCGCCACCGTGCCGCCCGGCCCGGCCAGCCCGCCTTCGTGTGCAGCGGCATCGATTCCCAGTGCCAGGCCGGACACGACCAGCAGGCCGGCCTCGCTCAGGACCCGAGCGAACGCGCACGCGTTGGCCTTGCCTTGCTGGCTGGCTTTGCGAGCACCCACTACCGCCACGGCCTCGCGCTGGAGCAGCTCCAGCCGCCCTTTGGCATACAGCAGCAGCGGCGGGTCGGCGATATGCTGCAAGGTCGGTGGATAGTCAGGGCTGCCGAACAGGACCAGGTGGTTGCCGTCACGCTCAGCCCATTCCAGCGAGGATTGCGCCATGGCGAGTATGCGCTGCGGCATGGGGCCGGCCAGGCAGCGCGCCGCTTCCAGCGACATCTCATCATCGCTGTCGCCGATGCGCGCGAAATTTCGGTCGGGCCGCGCGCTCTCGGCCTCCGCTCGCGCCAGCATGCGCAATGGCAGCGGCGCCGCATCGTCCTGCGCAGGCGGCGCGGCAAGGCGGGCGTTGGCGGCGGTGAAAACGCCCTGGGGAGTCTGGTAATGCTGGAGCAGCTTGAAGGCTCCGTGGCGGCCGACACCCGGCGTATTCGCCAGGCGCAGCCACAGCGCCAGGCTGTGGAGGTCCTGGCGCTCGGGGGTGGGGGCAACCGTGTCCTGCACGGCCATGGGATTTACTCCGCGGTGACGGCGACATCCCCCACGACGATTGGTTCAGTCACCTGCATGATCAAGCCGTACGAGACGTGCTTGAACACACGGAAGATAAACAAGCTGCCCACCTGTTCATCCGGCAGCTTGACCTGCGGGTCCCGCATGCCGAACCAGCCTTTGTCGCCGCCCGGATCGGAAACCGTGTCACCTCGATGGTACAGCTGCAGCACAGATCCGATATCGAGTCCGTCAAGCTTTCCGCGATTAATGCTCACTACCTGGTTCTGGCCGGCGTGGGTCACGCCGCCATACACAGCCAGCACGTGCGCATTGACTTGCACGTCCGGCGGGTGCGGCACGTAGTTCTGCATCGGCATCGGCGGCATTGCCATCAGCAAGTCGCCCTTGCCCATTTCTTCCTTGGCGCTGGCGACCTTGAAGGTGTGCACATCGCTGCCTTTTTCCGCGGCAGTCTCCAGCTTCAGGGTGCCGAGGTAAAACGCTTCCGTCGCAACCACTTGCTTGGTGATCGGATCGACCAGCGGTTTGCCCGGGCGGAAGACCTGGAAGGACTCGCCGCCCTTCAGGTCGCCCCGCACATAGGCCTTGTCGCCCTTGCCGAGGAAGACCCGGGCGCCGCGCGTCGCGAGGATGCGTGGAGCATTTTTCAGTTCGTCTTCTTCAATAATCAGCGGCTGGCTCAGGAAAGGCTCGATCACGCCGGACGGAATCGACTGCACGGCTTCCTTGCCCAGGCCCTCGGTGCGCAGCTGCGGCGACAGGCTCGTGTCGCCGACGCCGCCGCTGCCATCGCCCACCTTGTTGCCAAGGCGCAGGCGGCCGGCCTCGCGGTCGAACCAGATGATCTGGCCGGGGTAGATCCAGTGAGGATTGGCGATTTCCTCTTTATTCATGCCCCAGACCTGCGGCCAGCACCATGGCTTGTCGAGGAAGGTGCCGGAAATGCCCCACAGGGTGTCGCCTTTCACCACGGTGTGGCTGTCCGGCGCGTTCGGTTTGAATTCACAGACGATCGTCTTGGCATGGGCCGAAACGGCCGTCACACCGCAAAACAGGGCGGCGGCCACAAGGCGGCTGCTGCTTATGCTAAAATTTTTCATTGATATATCCGTTAGGTGCGGCAATGACGGAAGGCCATAAAAGGCTTGCCTCACTGAAATCAAATTCTGCCCATATTACCCCGATCAAGCAAGGAATTCGTGTCACAGAAGCAATCGTGCACATGTAATATGCGCTGTTTACCGCACAATTATTGTCGTTTGACCAAGATCTTACCGTGAAACTGAATATTCTCCGCTATCCCGACCCCCGCCTGCACAAAGTCGCCAAACCAGTCGCAGTGTTTGACGAACGCCTGGCCAAACTGGTGGAAGACATGGCGGAAACCATGTACGACGCACCCGGCATCGGCCTGGCCGCCACCCAGGTGGACGTGCATGAGCAAGTTGTGATCATCGACGTTACTGAAGACAAAACCGGCCTTACCGCCTTCATCAACCCGGAAATCCTGTGGTCGAGCGAAGAAAAGCAGGTCTATGACGAGGGTTGCCTGTCCGTGCCGGGCATTTACGACGGCGTCGAGCGCCCATCCCAGGTCAAGGTGCGCGCCTACAACGTCAAGGGCGAACCGTTCGAAATCGACGCCGACGGCCTGCTGGCTGTGTGCATCCAGCACGAAATGGACCACCTGAAGGGCAAAGTATTCGTCGAATACCTGTCTCCCTTGAAACGCAATCGTATCAAGACCAAACTGCAAAAAGAAGAACGTGGCATCCAGCGCGAAGAAGCGCTGCGCGCCGCAGGTCGCCGTTACTGATGGCAGCGGGGGAAGCATGAAAGTGATCTTCGCGGGCACGCCCGAGTTTGCGGCCGTCGCCCTCCAGGCTTTGCACGAAGCAGGTTTCGAAATTCCCCTGGTGTTGACCCAGCCCGACCGCCCGGCAGGCCGCGGCATGCAGCTGCAGCCGTCGGCGGTCAAGCAGTACGCCGTCAAGCACGGCATGGAAGTGCTGCAGCCGCTGTCGCTGCGCATGGATGCGAAAGACCCGCAGCGCGCGGCGGA
Organism: Pseudoduganella sp.; assembly: GCA_039593355.1. Taxonomy (GTDB): domain Bacteria; phylum Pseudomonadota; class Gammaproteobacteria; order Burkholderiales; family Burkholderiaceae_D; genus Rugamonas. The sequence goes on along the minus strand of JBCNPK010000052.1, from coordinate 32,537 downwards.
AGCAAAAGCCGCCCATGAGCGCCTGCTGGCGACCGATTACGATGTGATGGTGGTGGCCGCATACGGCCTGATCCTGCCGCGCTCCACCCTCGACATCAAGCCCTGCCTGAACATCCACGGTTCGCTGTTGCCGCGCTGGCGCGGCGCCGCGCCTATCCATCGGGCAATCGAGGCAGGCGATGCCGAGACCGGCGTCACGATCATGGCAATGGAAGAAGGCCTGGACACCGGCCCGATGCTGCTGGTCGAGCGCACGCCGATCACGCCGCAGGACACCACCGCCACCCTGCACGACAAGCTGGCCGCGATGGGCGCCGAGATGATGGTCAAGGTGCTGCGCAAGATGGAACAAGGCGTGGTGGAGGCGGTGCCGCAACCCGAGCAAGGCGTCACCTACGCCAACAAGATCCTGAAAGAGGAAGCGGTGCTGGACTTCACGCAACCGGCACGCGAAATCTGCCGCAAGATCCGCGCCTTCAATCCCTTCCCCGGCGCGCATGGCGATGTGAACGGCACGGTCATCAAGCTGTGGGGTGCGGAAGTACTGGATGGCGGCACAAATGCCGCTCCCGGCCAGGTGATCGCCGCCGATGCGCAGCACGGCATCGTGATCGCCTGCGGCGAAGGCACGCTGCGCCTGACCCAGCTGCAAAAGCCCGGCGGCAAGCGCCTGCCGGCGGCGGAATTCATCAAAGGCTTCCCGCTCGACGGGCAGCGCTTCCAGTAAATGGACCAACTCGCGGCGCTGCGCGCGCTCCGCCGCGTTGTTGAACTGGGCAGCTTCACGGCTGCCGCCGACGCACTCGGCATCTCCCACACCATCGTCTCGCGCCAGGTGCGCCAGCTCGAAGAGCATCTCGGCGCACAGCTCCTGAACCGCACCACGCGCCGTTTCGCATTGACCGATGCGGGGCGCGATTACGTTGGCGCCACGCGCCAGGTGCTGGACCTGCTGGATGATGCCGACCGCAACGTCGGCCGCCACCAGGCCGAACCCACCGGCATCCTGCGCATCAATGCGCCAATGGCCTTCGGCACCATCGAGGTGGCACAGTGGCTGCCCGGGTTCATGGCAAAGTATCCGGGCCTGCAAGTGGACCTGGTGTGCAATGACCGCATGGTGGACTTGATCGAGGACGGTTTCGACGTCGCGCTGCGCCTGGCGCGGGAACTGCCCGATTCGACGCTGGTTGCGCGTCGGCTCGCCGCCAGCAAAGTGCTGCTCGTCGCCAGTCCTGCCTACCTGCGTACGCACGGCGCGCCGGCCAGGCCGTCCGACCTTTCGCAGCACAACTGCCTGGTCTACACGGCTGCCACGCGCGCCAATGAATGGACACTGGCGGGGCCGGACGGCGAAGAGCAGACCATCGCGGTGCGCGGCACGCTGCAGGCCAACACCAACGTTGCCTTGCGCGCCGCAGCGGTGGCGGGACTGGGCATCGCCAACGCCGCCGCCTTCATCGTGCGCGAAGAACTGGAGCGCGGCGCGCTGGTGGAGGTCCTGCCGGGCTTCACGCCCAAGGCCCGCGAGCTATACGCCCTCTACCCGCAGAACCGCCACCTGTCGCCCAAGGTCCGCGCCTTCGTCGACTACGCTGCCGGCGTTTACATCAACATCTTCTGAACCGCGCGGAATTGCTGCGTGAGCCCGCCCCAGCCCCAGGCTGCCGGGCGGGCGTCGTCGATGTGGATGTAGCTCACTTCATGCAGCTCTCCCAGGAGATCCTGCAGATCCTTGTAGACCGCCGCGATATAAGCCGACTTTTCGTTGGCGGTATTCGTTTCGTCGCTGACCTTGATGTCGAAGAAGAAGCTCGACTTGCCCAGCTCCACCAGCGACTGGCCGCCGACAAACCACTGCTCGCGCGGCGTGTAATGCACGGCGATGGCGGTCAGTGCCGGTGCCTTGTGCAGGATTTCGCCGGTATGCTTCATCAGGATATTGCTGACTTTCCGGGCTGGCACTTGTTGCGGGGTGCCGCTGACGGTGATGTTCAGGATGGGCATTTGAAATCTCCTTCAAAGTGGTTGGTTGATGGAGCCATCTTAGGCAGCGCGGCGGCCGATTGGTAGCCTTCTGGCAACACATGATTTGTGCAAATCCAGCACAAATCGCGCTAGAATTATCAGGAAAGCAATTTCCACCAAGAATTATGCGTCGCCTTATTTTGCTGACATGCCTGTTCGCCTGCCTGCCCTGCCGGGGCGATCCAGCCGTATCGCTGGCGCGCTTTGACGACCCGGCAGTAAAGCAGGCAGTTCGCGAAGCGGCGGCGGAGACCACGACAACGCGCCCGCAGCCTGCCGCCGATTTCGCCGCGGGAGATCAGCAGGCGCGCCGCATCGATCTCGCCTTCAAGGAGGCGGAAGTGCCGGACTGCCTGCATTCCGAAGGCCTGAAGCGCCAGCCCCCGGTGATCCTGTTCCTCCCCGTCAGCGGCGTCCTGGCCCTGCCCTTCGTCGGTATCGCCAAATTGCGCGGCAAGTGCAAGTAAGCCCGCTCTCCGAATAAGCAAATGCCGAATTTGTATCGGCGGCTGGGGGTGGTGGCCGGGGGAAAATGCTGCTTTGCCGTATAATTTCAGGTCCACGTTGCCCAACCCGCGATATCAAAATGACTAACACGACCCGTCCCGCCTCCAAGACCGAAGCCCAGCTGCGCGATATCCTCGCGAAGCGCATCATGTTTCTGGACGGCGCGATGGGTACCATCATCCAGCAGTACAAGCTGGACGAAAAAGCCTATCGCGGCGAGCGCTTCGCCGATTTCGCCGCGCCGGAAGGCAGCGGGCACCGCGAGCTTTTCGTCAAAGGCAATAACGAGCTGCTGACGCTGACCCAGCCGCAAGTGATCCAGGAGATCCACGAGCGTTACCTGGCGGCCGGCGCAGACCTGATCGAAACCAATACCTTCGGCGCCACTTCCATTGCGCAGGACGACTATTTCATGGCCCACCTGGCCTATGAGATGAACCTGGAAGCGGCCAAGCTGGCGAAAGCCGCCACCGCCAAGTATTCGAGCGCAGACAAGCCACGCTTTGTCTGCGGCGCGCTGGGCCCGACCCCGAAGACCGCTTCCATTTCGCCGGACGTGAACGACCCCGCCGCCCGTAACGTCACCTTCGACCAGTTGGTCGCGGCCTATTACGAGCAGGTACGCGGCCTGGTGGACGGCGGCGTCGACGTGCTGCTGGTGGAAACCATCTTCGACACCCTGAACTGCAAGGCAGCGCTGTTCGCGATCGACCAGTATTTCGACGAACGCCCTGACATTGAGCGCCTGCCGCTGATGATCTCCGGCACGGTCACCGACGCCTCCGGCCGCATCCTGTCCGGCCAGACCGTGCCGGCCTTCTGGAATTCCGTGCGCCATGCCAGGCCGCTGACCATTGGCCTGAACTGCGCGCTGGGTGCAACCCTGATGCGCCCTTATGCCGAAGAGCTGTCCCAGATCGCCGATACCTTCGTCTGCATCTATCCGAACGCCGGCCTGCCCAATCCGATGAGCGATACCGGCTTCGACGAGCTGCCGGAAGATACTTCACGCCTGCTGCGCGAGTTCGCCGACGCGGGCTTCATCAACGTGGCCGGCGGTTGCTGCGGCACCACCCCTGACCACATTGCCGCCGTCGCCAAACTGCTGTCGAGCGCCACGCCGCGCGCATTGCCGCACGTGCCGGTGGCACAGCGCCTTTCCGGCCTGGAGCCGTTCACCATCGACGACGACTCGCTGTTCGTCAACGTCGGCGAGCGCACCAACGTGACCGGCTCCAAAGCCTTCGCGCGCATGATCCTGAATGAGCAGTACGACGAGGCCCTGTCCGTCGCCCGCCAGCAGGTGGAAAACGGCGCCCAGATCATCGACATCAACATGGACGAGGCGATGCTGGATTCCCAGGCCGCCATGACCCGCTTCCTGAACCTGATCGCTTCCGAGCCGGATATCTCGCGCGTGCCGATCATGATCGACTCCTCCAAATGGTCGGTGATCGAAGCTGGCCTGAAGTGCGTGCAGGGCAAAGCCGTGGTGAACTCGATCTCGCTGAAGGAAGGCGAAGAGGAGTTCATCCGCCAGGCAAAGCTGTGCCGCCGCTACGGCGCCGCCGTGATCGTGATGGCCTTCGACGAAACCGGACAGGCCGACACCTACGCGCGCAAGATCGAAATCTGCGCCCGCGCCTACAAGGTACTGACCGAGAAAGTCGGCTTCCCGCCGGAAGACATCATCTTCGACCCGAACATCTTCGCCGTTGCTACCGGCATAGAAGAGCACAACAACTACGCGGTGGACTTCATCGAAGCCACGCGCTGGATCAAGAACAACCTGCCGCACGCGAAAATTTCCGGCGGCGTATCGAACGTATCCTTCTCCTTCCGCGGCAACGACCCGGCGCGTGAAGCGATCCACACCGTGTTCCTGTACCACGCCATCAAGGCCGGCATGACCATGGGTATCGTCAACGCCGGCATGATCGGCGTGTACGACGACCTGCCGGCCGAGCTGCGCGAGCGTGTGGAAGACGTGGTGCTGAACCGCCGCGAAGACGCCACCGAGCGCATGATCGAATTCGCAGCAACGCTGAAAGGCGGCGCCAAGCAGGAAGCGGCCAACCTGGAATGGCGCAATGCGCCTGTCGAGAAGCGCCTGGCGCATGCGCTGGTGCACGGCATCACCCAGTTCATCACCGAAGATACGGAAGAAATGCGCCAGCAGGTGTTCAACAGCGGCGGCCGCCCGATCAACGTGATCGAAGGCCCGCTGATGGACGGCATGAATATCGTCGGCGACCTGTTCGGCCAGGGCAAGATGTTCCTGCCGCAGGTGGTGAAGTCGGCGCGCGTGATGAAGCAGGCCGTGGCCCACCTGATTCCTTACATCGAGGAAGAGAAGAAGGCGGAAGAAGCGCGCACCGGCATCGTGGCCAAGCCGAAGGGCAAGATCGTGATCGCCACCGTGAAAGGCGACGTGCACGATATCGGCAAGAACATTGTCTCCGTGGTCCTGCAATGTAATAACTTTGAAGTCGTGAACATGGGCGTGATGGTGCCGGCCTCCGAGATCCTGGCGAAGGCCAAGGCGGAGAATGCGGACATCATCGGCCTGTCCGGCCTGATCACGCCGTCGCTGGAAGAAATGGCCCACGTGGCGAAAGAGATGCAGCGCGACGAGCACTTCCGCATGCTGAAGATTCCGCTGCTGATCGGCGGCGCGACCACCAGCCGCGCCCACACCGCGGTGAAGATCGCCCACAACTACGAGGGCCCTGTGGTGTACGTGCCGGATGCTTCGCGTTCGGTGTCGGTGGCGCAGTCGCTGCTGACCGACGAGCAGCGCGGCAAGTTCGTGGAAGAACTGGACCACGACTATGCCCGCATCCGCGAGCAGCACGCCAACAAGAAGGCGCTGCCGACCGTGTCGCTGGAAGCGGCGCGCGCCAACAAGGCGAAGCTGGAGTTTGCGCCGGTGCGCCCGAAGTTCGTTGGCCGCCGCGTGTTCAAGAATGTGGATCTGGCGACGATCGCCGAGTATATCGACTGGGGTCCGTTCTTCCAGACCTGGGACCTGGCCGGCCCGTTCCCTGCCATCCTGACCGATTCGGTCGTTGGCGAGGCGGCGTCCAAGGTGTTCGAAGAAGGCAAGGCGCTGCTGAAAAAGATCATCGAGGGCCGCTGGCTGACCGCCAACGGCGTGATTGCGCTGCTGCCGGCGAATACCGTCAACGAGGACGATATCGAGGTGTACACCGACGAGTCGCGCTCCGAAGTGGCGTTCACTTACTACGGCCTGCGCCAGCAGGGCCTGAAACCTGTCATCGACGGCGTGCAGCGCCCGAACCAGTGCCTGTCGGACTTTATCGCGCCGAAGGATTCGGGCAAGCAGGATTACATCGGCATGTTCGCAGTGACCGCGGGCCTGGGCATCGAGAAGTATGAGAAGCGCTTTGAGGACGCGCATGACGATTATTCGTCGATCATGCTGAAGGCGCTGGCGGATCGATTGGCAGAGGCCTTTGCGGAATACCTGCACGAGCGCGTGCGTAAGGACCTGTGGGGCTATGCTGCCGAGGAAGCGCTGTCGAATGAGCAGCTGATCAAGGAAGAGTACAAGGGCATTCGTCCTGCACCGGGATACCCCGCTTGCCCTGAGCATACTGTGAAGGCGGATGTGTTCCGTGTGCTGAATGCGAATGAAATCGGGATGGAGCTGACGGAGTCGTTTGCGATGTTCCCGGGGGCGGCGGTTTCAGGCTTCTATTTCGCGCACCCGGAGTCGAAGTACTTCACCGTCGGCAAGATCAATGAGGACCAGGTGCTTGATATGGCTTCTCGCCGTGGCGTGGCCAAGGAGCAGCTGGAGCGCTGGCTGGCGCCAAACCTCTAACCCGGTAAACCTGGGTCTGACCCGAGGGTCAGACCCTGTCTGATCAACGGCCTGCAGCGCCGGCATAGCGGGTCTGACCCTTGGGTCAGACCCTGGTTTACCGGGTTTGAGCGCGGAAGCGCCAGATCGCCAGCGTCCCAAACAGCACAGCAAACGCCAACTGCACCCCGGCGGTCTGCAACGCCACATCCATCCCCAGCCCGCGCCAAGTCATGGCATCCAGCCCATCGACCGCCCAACGCGTCGGCACGATCAAGGTCAGCTGCTGCATCCAGGCCGGGAACACAAAGGTCGGCACCCAGGCCCCGCCCAGCATCACCAGGATCAAGGTAGCGAACACCGCCAGCCCGCGCGCCGCTTCCGGCGTCTTGCCGAACGCCGCAATCAGCAAGCCGAACGAAGCCGTCATCAACGCAAACGCCGCCACCACCAGCGCAAAGCCAACAACATTGGTCACCTGCACCTTGAAGATCAGCATCGCGCAAACGAAAATCGCCACCATCAGCCCCGCCGCAATCATCGCGCCGGACAACGCCCGCGACAGCAGCACCTGCGACATCGTGATCGGCGCCGCCAGCAAACGGTTCCAGATCCCCATGCGGCGCGCCAGCAGGATGCCGATGCCCAGGTCGATCCCCATGAACAGGATGAACTGCACCCCCATTCCCGCGAACGCATGCGCATAGGCGTTGTACTTCGGCCCCGAGCTGAGCGGCTCGTCCCTGGTCGTGAACGGCACACTCAGGTTGGCGCCGCCCGAGGCCACCGCCCGCGGACTATCGACCTTGCTCGCCTCATGTTCCTGGTATTTCTTCAGGCCGCCCAACAGGCTGACCAGCGCCTGTTTGTCGTCGCTGTCCGGTACCTGCTCCAGCTGCTTCAGGTTCGCCTCGGTAAACTTGCTGCCCGATGCGCCGCCCATCACCTCGCCGGTCACGCCTTGCATCACATGCTGGGTCAGCAGACCCTTCACCATCGCCAGCACGGTCGATTGCGACGGGTCGTAGTACAGCGGCAAGGCTGGCTTGCTGCCGGGCTGGAACAGGGACTGGCCGGAGGCATCGCCAAAGCCGGCCGGAATCACTACGGCCACCATCAGTTTGCCCGCACGGACCTTGTCCTTCGCTTCCGGCTCGCTCAACTCATGGACGGTCAGCGAGGAATCGGCTTTCAAGGCATCGCCGATCTTGCGGCCGATAACGCTGGTATCCTGCTGCACCAGGCCGACCTCGATCTTGCTGTTGTTGCCGCCGCCGGCGCCACCGAACAGGGAGCCGAAGAAAGCCGCCAGCACTATCGGCATCAGCAGGTTGAGCATCAGTGCGCGCTTGTCGTTCAGGTAGAGAATCAGATCCTTGCGGATCATTGCAATAATCGCTGTCATCGGTAGTCCTTAATCGCGCAAGGTGCGGCCGGTCAGGGAGAGGAAGATGTCTTCCAGCTTGGTGCGGGCAGTCGAGAAATGGGCCAGCGGGTGGCCCTGCTCATCCAGCCAGCGCAGGACCGGCGCAGCATGCGTGGTCGCGTGCAAGCTGATGTCGATCAGCGCCCCCTCATGGCGCACTCCCGCCACACCGGGCAAGCCTGCCAGCTCGGCCACTACCGCTGCCGCCGGCACACGCGCGGCGTCCGCCAGCTCCACCTGCAGCGCAGCTTGCGCCGGCAGGCGGCGATACAGCTCGGCCGGCGGCGCGTCCGCCAGCACCTTGCCGTGGTCGATGATCACGATGTGGTCCGCCAGGCGCTCCACTTCTTCCATGTAATGGCTGGTGTAGATCAGGGAACGGCCCTGCTCCTTCAGCGCTTCCAGCGTATCGAAGATGGCGTTGCGGCTTTGCGGGTCGACGCCGACAGTTGGCTCGTCCAGGATCAGCAGCTGCGGGTCATGCAGCAGCGCGGCCGCGATATTCAATCGCCGCTTCATACCGCCCGAGAAAGTGGAGGGCTTGTCCTTGGCCCGGTCCGACAGGCCGACCAGCGCCAGCACGTCTTCCGCGCGCTTGGCCAGCGCCGCGCCCTTCAGGCCATACAGCGCGCCGAACAGCTTGAGGTTTTCGATGGCCGGCAGCTCTTCGTACAAAGCCAGGTCCTGCGGCACCAGCCCCAATTTCTGCTTGGCTGCGCTGGCGCCCTGTCCTACCGGCTCGCCGTCCAGAGTAACGGTCCCGCTATCGGCCTTGACCAGGCCGCAAATCATGCTGACTGTGGTCGATTTGCCGGCGCCGTTTGGCCCCAGCAGGCCGACCGTCTGGCCGCGCTGCACCTGGAACGAAACGCCATCGACAGCGCGCCGTTCGCCATAAGACTTGCTCAATCCACTGACGCTTAACACTGCTTCTCCTCCTCAGCAAAAAAAAACGGCGCCAGGTCGGCGCCGCTGCCGGTGCGTAAGCCTCTACAGGGCGTATCGCACCACGTTGTCACTCCATTCGAATGCAGACATTTCAAGCTCCACCAGCTCTTCGGTCGAAATCGCGAGGTCGGCCAGCGCGGGCAGGATGCTGGTATCCATGTCTTCCAGGCGCTCGATGCATTCGGCCAGCTTGAGCAGGTCGCCAAAGAAACCGCCGCGGAACACCAGCGCCTCGGACACTTCGTCGCCCATCGGGATCTGGGCCAGGATTTCCATCATCGGGATGCCGAACAAGGTATCCATCAGCGACATGATGCCGACGGTGAAAGCGATATCGGCCACGTGGCGGTGGGCAGGGCGCAGCTTGGTGGCCAGCAGTTCCAGCAGGCGGCCGCGCGTGGTGGCCAGCATCAGCAAAGGCGTCATCGAATGGCCGCGCTTGCCCGGCTCCGCGTACAGCATGATCTGCAGCCAGCGCTGCAGCTGGCGGCGGCCCAGGATATGCACGGCCTGGCTCAGGGAATCGATGCGCTGGCGCGCGCCGACGGCCGGCGTGTTCACCAGGCGCAGCAGGTTCAGGGCCAGCGACACGTCTTTCTTGATGGCGCGCTCGATCTCGATATTGTCGGCGTCCGACGTGACGAGGGTCATCAGCTCCATCACCGCCAGCTGCGACGGCGACAGCTTCTTGCCGCTCATGATCACAGGCTTGGCGAAGTAATAGCCCTGGAAATAATCGCATCCCAGGTCCAGGCAATTCTTGAATTCGTCGCGGTTCTCGACCTTGCAGGCCATGAGCTTCTTGCCGTCCTGCTTGAAGCGCGGCGCCAGCTTGACCATGTCGTCCAGCGACATGGCGCGCATCGACAGCTTGACGTATTCGACCATCGGCATCAGCGCCGGCAACTGCGGCGAGTCAGGATTGATATCGTCCAGAGAGAAGCGGAAACCGTGGCTGACCAGCTCCGACATGCGCGACAACACGGCCGGCGCGAGGGTATTGGCAGCGCTAACTTCCAGCACCAGCTTTTCGCGCGGCAGGAAGCCGAAGATATCGCTCAGGATGGCATCCGCATCAACATTGACGAAGCCGATGGCATCGCCAATGGTGCGTTCCATGCCCAATTGCGCCGCGTGGGCGATCACGGCCGCAGTGGCAGAAAGCTGGGAAGTATTGATGTTGGCCGGCCCAACCGGAGCGTTGCGAAAAAGCAACTCGTAACCAAACAGGGCCTGGTTGCGGTCCAAGATCGGCTGCCGGCCCAGATAAAATTCGCGAACTTTCAGGCTCTGGGAGGCCGCATCGTTGCTGGAAAGGTCGATCATAGGGGGAATTCCTGACGTGTCCTGCCATTTTGGCATCAATTCATGCCGGTGTCTTCTAAATTTGCTCGAAGTCCCTTTTCTGCGGCAGGCCGTCCACAAAGCATTTCATCTCACCCGGCACGAAAGGGGTCCATTGCTCATTGGTAGTTAATGGCTGGGTGACGATCAGGGCGACCCGGTCGTTCGGCGTGGTCACTTGGGAAAAGTCCACGCTCACGTCCTCGTCGGACAGCTTGGCAGTGTCGAAGGGATATTGGCGCACGATGTAATGCAGATGAGTCGAGCAATGCGCAAACAGCGCGCGGCCGTCGGACAGCATCATGTTGAAAGTGCCGTGGGCAGCAATGCGGCGCACCGTCTTCTCCACCTGGGCGCGCAGCATCGGCAGCGGCGGGCAGGTGTCGCCGAAACGCTCGCTCAGTTCCTGCAGGATCAGGCAGAAGGCCTGCTCGCTGTCGGTGGTGCCGACCGGGCGGTACGGGCCATGCAGCACCGGTGCGAACTCTTTCAGGTCGCCGTTATGGGCGAACACCCAGTAGCGGCCCCACAGCTCGCGCACGAAGGGATGGCAGTTCTCCAGCATGACCTCGCCCTGCGTGGCCTTGCGGATATGCGCGATCACGTTCTTCGACTTGATCGGATAATTCTTGATCAGCTCCGCGATCGGCGAATGGATCGCGGCCTGGTGGTCGACAAAATGGCGCACGCCGGCGCCCTCGAAAAAGGCGATGCCCCAGCCGTCATGGTGGGTATCGGTTTGCCCGCCGCGCAGGGCGAAGCCGGTAAAACTGAACACAATGTCAGTCGGGACATTGCAATTCATTGCGAGTAATTGGCACATCCCTCAACTTTATCATGCACGTGTCCGTGCCATTTCAAGTTTCACTCACCATCACGTAATAGCCATCGGGATCACGCAGGGCAAACTCCATCGTTCCCGTGTTCGGGTTGACACTGGGTTCTTCCTCCAGTGTCGCGGTCATGCCGCGCACCCTGGCCAGGCATTCGTCAAAGTCGTCCACGCGGAAGAACAGCAGTAGCCCGTTACCGGGCTGCCCCTGCGCGGGGCTGGCCAGCGTCGGATGGTCGTGCGAGCCCCATTGGTGCAGGCAGAGCAGGACCGTTCCGTCCTGATCCACGATCTGACCGAAATACTCGTGCGCAGGAGCGTCCGTGGACTGGCCGAAAAGAGTCTGATACCAGCTGAAGCTTTGCGCGACGTCGGAGACGCCGATGATGGTCCAGGTACGTTTCATGGGAATCGCACGACCGCATTTTCGGTAGGGATTTCAAGCTGCCGCTTTTCGGGCTTGGTGGTCAGCCATGCTTTCCATCCGCCTTCGGCGAGCAGTTTTTTCGATGGCAGGTCGCCCTGGTAGTCGAAGGAATCGAGAACGTACGGCAGCCCTTCTGCACCCAGCGGGGAATTGCTGTCGCTGACGTGGAAGTGCAAATGCGGTGCATCGGAATTGCCGGAGTTTCCAAGCAGCGCCAAGATCTGGCCGCGGTGCACGCGATCGCCCGCTTTGACGCGGATGCTGTTCGGTTGCAGGTGGGCATAGAACGCGTAGTTAGCGCCGCCCAGGTCCAGGATGACGTAGTTGCCGCCAACCGTATCCAGGTTGATCGGGACGGCTTTTTTGTCGGCGGTGGGATCGTTGTCCGGAATCCCATCCTTCACATCAACCACGGTGGCATTCGCGACGGCGAGCACCTCGGCGCCGTAAGCCGCCCAGTTGGCATTCTTCGCCGGGTCGCCGCTGAAGGCCAAGCCTTCCTTTCCAATCCGCGTCCAGTCTGCAGCAAAGCGCTGCGCGATCCGCGCCTTGCCATCGACCGCCACGATGGTGCGCCGGTGGACCGAAGTATTGGACAACCCGCTCAGCGCCACCCAACCTTGCCCGCGCAGCGGCGCGCTGATCGCAACCGGCGCGGCTTGTCGCACAGACACTTCGGCCCCGTCCACATAAACATCCTCCCCCTTCTCGTCCCCCTTGAAGAAAAGGCGGTGCATCAGGACGCGCGGAACATCCGTCGGCCGGTCGGCGACAATCTCAAGAAAGGCCACCGCCCGCATGCCGCCGCCGATGATTCGCCTGTCTGCCAGGTCCGCAGGTGCGCCGGGCCGGCCGAGGCGCTCGATGAGCCCCGAAGCTTCATAGCTCGCCAGGAACGACCTCTCCGTGCCGCCCTTGGCCACGATAATGCGTGTCAGCTCCAGGTTCCTGGAACGAAGATTCGTAATATGGAGCTCATAGAAAAGATGGATCTTGCCATCAGCCCAGACAGGCGTTGGCGCGACGGGGATTTGAAGTTCAAGCGGAATCCCCGCAGAAAGCGTTTGCGCCGAGGCCAAGCCGGAACACATCGTCAGGCCCACGAACAACACGCTAAAAATGCATCGCAACATAGTTCAATAGCCTTTAAGCAGCTGTCGATCAAATATGTATCAACTACGCAGTGCGCGAATGCAGCTCACCTTGCCCTTCAAATGTCGCTGCATCTTGGGCACCATCTCGCAAATCTTGTCGCTCTCTTCTACCGACACGCCCCAAAAAATCCATCGCATTTCGCGCTCAAGCCTGTTCCCCCGCTCTGCTCTCACATAGGACACGACATTAGGCTCATTGTCGAAAAGTTGGGCATTGCGCAACGACAGCTCCGCCTTGCATTCAGCCGACTTCAAGGACAAGCGCGGTTCGCCATCCCTTTCCCTGTCCGTTTCCAGGCCCATCGCTTTCAAGGCATTCTTCGAAATTTTTTGGCAGTCCGCATCATTGACCGTTTCTACCAGCGCGACTCCCTCGATCGAACGCCGATAGTTCTCCATTGTGAGGCGCACTTCAAGATACACCGGGTTCTTGATCACTGCCGGATTCTGCGAATCGTCTGTCCCCCTGTACAGGCCAACACCCTTCGCGACCACAGCCAGTACTGCCAGCAAGCCCACTGCCTTCAACAAATCATTCATGCTTTTTTGCCCTGCCGGGAGTCCTTTTGAAAGACGCAATCATAACTTGCAGGTCGCAAGCGTATTCTCTCCAATAGTCACTCGGCGGCGACCGGCGCAAAGTTAAGCTCGACGCCGTTACCGGCCGGATCGGTCAGGAATATCTGGACCTGCTGCGTCGCCGGGACGACGGCCAGCCGGTATGGGATGCCGCGCCGTTGGAGCTCCTCCTCATACCGTGCCTGGCCCATGCAACGAAACGCCGCATGATCAAACGTGCCAAGCGGCGGGACCGGGCGGTTTTCGCCCGGGCCGGCCTCCGACAGGTGCAGGACCGGGTATCCGCCGGCGTAAAGCCAATAGCCAAAACTGCGGAACGGCGGCCGCTGGCCGACCTCCAGGCCCACCACGTCGCAATAAAAATCGCGCAGCTCGTCGAGCAGGCCGCTTGCGGCGCGCAGATTGAAATGGCTGAAACCGGTTACCGGCATGTCCGCTCCTGACGTGTCGAAGCAAAAGCGCTTCAGCGTCGAAGGATACCGGAACCAGTCATCGAAGCACCAGGCAATGGTGTTTGGAATGGGACGGGAAAACGGGCAGCACTGGCATGGCTGCCCATGGCGGGGCGAAAGAGTGCCCCACGGAAGGAATGCTTGAAACTTAGTGCAGCAGCACCGGTTGGCTCATCAGTGCTTCATAGTTGCCCAGGAAATCATCGATCTCTTCGATGGTGGGCTCGCTGGCGATTAGTTCATTAACGTCGCGGCGGAAGTTCTGCGCCATGACCCCGGCAATGAAGATTTCGCGTTTGCCTCCCTTGTCCACGATCTCGTAGCCGCCAAAGCGCAGGGCTTCCAGGCTACGGTCGGGGCCGAATTCGACAACGCTGTATTGCTCGCTGTTGTAAATGAGGTTCATATGGCTTCCTTCACAGTTCCGTTTCCAAACCGAGATGGGGCTGTCCTAGCCATTTTCAAGCGTTCAGTACCGGCTCCAGGCGCAGCAGGGCGTCGTAAGGGGCCGTTTCGAGCATGGCGCGCAAGCTGTCCACGTGGGTGGCGTCAGCCAGGCTGATAAAGAGCTGCGCCGGGGGACGGCGCAAGAGACGATTCAATGTAACACGTAAGACAAGGTTGCCGGCGCAGCATAGGCAGCCGGGGGCGATGCGGTGAACCTGCGGCTGCCATGCCGATGGGTCACTTTCATCATATACCAAACTGGAATTGGCGTCCGCCAATCCTTCCAGGATGATGGCAGTTGGTACGCCAGGCAACAAAACGGCCGCAATCGCGCTCTCGCGCGCTGCGGCCGTCGGGCCTGTGACCAGGACTGTAGGGATCAAGCTTGAACCATCAAGCCTGGTTCTTCTTCGACAGCTTGCCCGGCTCCACGCCCAGCTGCTTCAGTTTGCGGTACAGGTGGGTGCGTTCAAGCCCGGTCTTCTCGGCCACGCGGGTCATGCTGCCGCCTTCGCGGCCCAGGTGGTGTTCGAAGTACATGCGCTCGAAGGCGTCGCGCGCTTCGCGCAGCGGCAAGTCGAACGACAGATTGAAGATCGGGTTGTCGCCATTGACGGCGCGCGCCATGCCCAGGTTGTGGGTCACCGGCTGCGGCACTGCCTGCGGCTGGCCAAAGCTGGTCTCTTCGACCGGCGCCGGCATCACCGGACGCGCCGCCATCACCGGCGCTCGCACCGCTTCCTGCGCCCGGCTCAGGCCAGCCTGCACGGCCTTCAGCAGCTTTTGCATCGCAATCGGCTTTTCCAGGAAGTTCATGGCGCCGATGCGCGTCGCCTCCACCGCGGTATCGATGGTCGCGTGGCCGGACATCATGATCACCGGCATGGTCAGCAAGCCGTCGCGCTGCCATTCCTTGAGCAGCGTGACGCCGTCCGTGTCGGGCATCCAGATGTCGAGCAGGACCAGGTCGGGCGCCCCGGCGGCACGCGCCTGGCGCGCCTGCTGGGCGTTCTCGGCCAGCGTGACCGCGTGGCCTTCATCACCCAGGATTTCCGAGAGCAACTCCCGGATGCCCATTTCATCATCAACTACGAGAATGTTTGCCATGTATCCCTTGCCCCTTCCCTCTTTTTGTCCTTCTACGCAGGCATTCTATACCTGTCTGAGCGACAATGATTTTATTAGTCCAACAATATTATGCCAACTACACCGACGCCAACTTTAACAGCAAAATCAGCACCGACGCACCACTACTATCGTCACGGTTCTGGATATCGATCCGCCCGCCGTGTTCCTCGATAATTTTCTTCACCATCGCCAGGCCCAAACCGGTGCCCTTTGCCTTCGTCGTCACGTACGGTTCGAAGGCATTGGCCAGGATCTTTGGCATGAATCCGGGGCCATTGTCCGAGATTGAGAGGCGCACTGCAATACGTGTGCCGCCGTCGGCGCTCTGGTAGATGATGCCCTCCGTGACCACGTCGATGCGCGGCGCTGCGTTGACAGGAGGGTGCTCCTGCAGCGCGTCCTGCGCATTTTGCAGCAGGTTGTGGATCACCTGGCGCAATTGGGTCTCGTCGCCCATGACCATGGGCAGTACCGGCGCCAGGTTGGCATGGATGATGTCGTTGTCCTCCCCGCCGACGTACAGGTGCAGGATCTCCTCCACCAGGGAGTTCAGGTCCAGCGGCTGCAGCACAGCGGGCGGGGTGCGGGCGTAATCGCGGAAGTCGTCGACCATGCGTTTCATGGCGGCGACCTGGTTGACTATGGTGGTGGAGGCTTTGTTGAGCAATTCCACATCGGGGCCTGACAGCTTGGATTCAAGCTTCATTTGCAGGCGTTCGGCCGACAGCTGGATAGGCGTCAGCGGGTTTTTGATTTCATGGGCCAGGCGGCGCGCCACTTCGCCCCAGGCGATCGAGCGCTGGGCGGAGATCACGTCGGTGATATCGTCGAACACGACGATATAGCCGGTGCCGGTTTCCAGCGGCAGGCGCGAGCCGCGGGTCAGCAGGATCTGTTCATTGTCTTCGGGGCTGCCGGGCTGGCGCGGAATCTCGATCTGGCGCTGCCAGTGCAGCCGCGCCACGTTGCGGCCGGCGGCGGTCTGCGCGCTCTGCGCCGAGAAGGCGTTGATGATGGCGGCGGCGAATTCCTGCATGCCCTCCACTTCGGATAGCGGCTGGCCGATCAAGGTCACGCCGGCGTGCTGCAGGATGCGTTCGACCGAGTCGTTGCAGGTGACCAGGCGGAATTCGGAGTCAAGCACCATCACGCCGGCCGACATATTGGCCAGTACCGACTCCAGGTGGGCCTTGGCGTTTTGCAGCGCGATGCGGTTGCGTTCGACGGCGCTGCGCGCCTCGGACAGCTGGCGCGTCATGGTGTTGAAGGACTGGGTCAGCGTGCCCAGTTCGTCCGAGCTGGCGACGATGGGACGCGGCGACAGGTCGCCTTCGGCCACGGCGCGCGTACCTTCGGCCAGCAGCAGCAGCGGCTGCGCCAGGTCGTTTGCGATGAGGAAGGCGGCGGCAATGGCGCCGAACACTGCCAGCAGCAAGGTCAGGGTCAGCGTCTCGATATACATCTTGCGCAGCCCGACGCGGGCCACGAAGCGCTCTTTGTATTCGGAGAAAGCGGTGCGCAGCATTTCGCCGTTGGCGGCCAGCTTCTGCGGCACGGCCTGGATGATCTGCAGGTAGCGCGGCGCCAGGTGGGCGCCGGATGGCTGCACCGGGTCGGGAATGGCCATCAGCACGCGCAGGCGCAGCACGCTGTTGGCGTCGAGCGGCGCCGGTTGCGGGGCGCCGACGTGGTCGTCGCGCAGCTCGCCGCCGCCCTCGTAGGCTGCATAGGCCGGTTCTTCCTTGGCCTTGCTCAACATGACTGCGGACGGCAAGTCGGCCGACAAGTTGACGCGGCGCTCGCCCATGGCCGACACGATCAGGCCGCCGTCGGCATCGACGATGATGGCGCTCTGGGTGCCGGGATGGCGGCGCACGAAGCGCGCCAGCGTGGCCGGCGCGGCGTAGAACGGATCTTCGGCCAGCTGGCGCACGGTTCCGCGCGCCTGGGCTTCCAGTTCGGCCAGCGACTCGTCCAGCGCCGAACGGCCCAGGTCAAGGCCGGCGTCCAGCGCCTCTTCCACCCGTACGTTGAACCAGGAATCGATGGAGTGCGACACGAACTGCACCGACACCAGGAAGATCACCAGGCCGGGCAGCACGCCGATGGCGGCAAACAGCACCACCAGCCGCGTCATCAGCTTGGAGCCGAACTTGCCGCTTTTGTAGCGCGAATAGAGGCGGAACAGTGAGACGCCGACCAGTATCACCAGCGCCACCGCGACGGAGGCGTTCAGGCCGAGCAGCCAGCCGTAGTAGCGGTCGAAAAAGCCCGAATTGTCGGAAGCGGAGGCGAGCAGGAACAGCAATATGCTGCAAGTCGCGCCGGCGACGACAAACAGGTACCGAAGGGCCGATTTCACTTACTCAGCCCTGTACTGGAAGGTTTTCTGTTTGGACGAGAGCCGCCACTCGCTGTTGTTGAAGGCATTGACCTGGATCGGCTTGGGCAGGAAGTCCTTGTCCATGCCCATCTTCAAGGTCACGTTATATATTTCGCCCACCTTCAGGGCGCCGCGCGGTGCCACCACCCAGCGGGTAGGCCGGCGGATGAAAAACAGGGCTTCGTCCAGGGTCTGGAATGGCTGGGCGACGGAGCCGATGATCTTGACGTGGTACTGGCGCGTGAGCACGTCGTACCAGAGTTTGTGGGTGCGCTTGGCGGTGACGGCTTTTTCGTCGAACCAGTACCAGCGCGGCCGGGTGAAACTGATTTCGGTGGTGAAGTGCAGCGACACGCCCGATTGCACGGCGTCTTCCAGGCCGTGGCTCAGCTCGAACGAATAGGCGGACGACAGCCGGTAGCCCTCTTCCGCCGCCTCGATATAGGCGCGCGTGATCTCCACGCCCTCGTCGGAGGCGCGGGCGGCGTGCGGCAACGCACACGCAAGCGTCAACAGCAACTGCCAGCAAAGGAGTCGAAAAAATCTTTGGATCACTTGCCTGGTGCTCGTCAAAAAGTCACGCATCTTTCCGGAACAATGCGTAGAACAAACCATCGTGATCCTGCTCGGCGCCGCCAAGTGGCAGCAGCTGGCCGGGCGCATCGAGGCGGGTGGCGCGGTTGCGCACCGCGAAAGCGGCCGCCTGCGCCTCGGACTCCTGCGGCCACAACGAACATGTCACGAACAGCAATTTACCATTGGGGGCGAGCATTTTCCAAAGGTTGTCGAGAATTTGCGACGAAAGTGTTGCAAGTTGACGGGTGTCGCTCTTGCGGCGCAGCCAGCGGATGTCCGGGTGGCGGCGCACGATGCCGGAGGCGGTGCAGGGCACGTCGGCCAGGATGCGGTCGAACTGCTGGCCGTCCCACCAGGCGTCGGTCTGGGCCTCGGCGGGCTGCAGCGTTGCCTGCAGTTGCAGGCGGTCGAGGTTTTCCTGGACGCGCTGCAGGCGCTTTGGGTCGGCGTCCAATGCTGTCAAATTGACATCGGCGAGTTCCAGGATGTGGCAGGTTTTGCCGCCGGGAGCGGCACAGGCGTCCAGCACGCGCATGCCGGCCTGCACGTCCAGCAGCGGGGCAGCCAGTTGGGCGCCGGCATCCTGCACCGAGACCTCGCCTTCCGCGAAGCCCGGGATCTGAGCCACCGGCACCGGCTTGGCCAGGCGTACGGCGTAAGGGCCGATCCGCGCAGCGTCGATGCCTTGCTCCGCCAGGCGGGCCAGGTAATCGGCAACCGTGGTGCGCCGGCCGTTCACGCGCAGGGTCAGCGGCGGCGCTTCGTTGCCGGCGGCCAGCAGCGCTTCCCAATCCTTCGGGTAAGCCGTGATGGCGGCGTCGATCCACCATTGCGGGTAATTGTATTTCGCTTCCGGCTGCTGCATGGCTTCATCCAGCAGCTCGTCTTTCTCGCGCAGGAAACGGCGCAGCAGGGCGTTGACCATGTTCTTGGCGCGCGCGGTGTCCGGGTGGGAGCCGGCGGCCGTCACGGCCTGGTCGACCACGGTGAAGGCTTCATAGGGGGCCGGGCTGCCGTCGGCCGGATGCATCAGCGGCAGGGCCGCGGCCAGCAGGGCCTGGACCATCGGGTCCGGCGCTTTCGGCGCCATCAGGCCGATCAGGATTTCGCTCAGGGCCAGCTGGCGCATGGCGCGGTAGGCGATGTCCTGGATCGCGCCGCGGGCCTGCGGTTGCGCGTTATTGGTGGCGAACACCGCTGCCAGCGCCTGTGGCAGGGCCGTGCCCTGCTGCACCTGGACGGCGGCAGTTGCGGCGCCAAGCAGGGCGAAGGCCAGCGAATCCTGCTTCAGTTCGGACTGGAAATCGGTCTGCACGCGCGGTTTCAGGTCGCGGTGGTGGCTTTCGCGGATGGCTGGCTTGGCTGGCGCGCGTGGCGCCGCCGGCGCGTCTGCCCTGCGGGCTTCAGGCTTGCGGGTGGCCCAGGGCGAGCCTGAACCGGTTCCCTCTCCGCCCGCAGCCCGGCCAAAGCCGCGCTGGCCGCTGTCCGCGCGCGAATCGTTGCGGAAGTCCGCGCCCTCGCGCTTGCCGAAGCCGCGCTGGCCGCCGTCGCCGCGGTTTTCAGGGTCCGAACGGGGGGCGAAGGCATCCTGTTGGCGATCGCCACGGCCTTCGCGGCGGCCTTCGCCACGGTTTTCGCGGTCCGAATGAGCGCCGAAGCCGCGCTGGGAACCTTCGCCGCCCGTGCGTGGACCACCAGCGCGCGGAGCCGGTTCACCGCGGGATTGGCCTGCAGGACGCGGTCCGGCTGCGCGTTGCCCTGCCGAGCGCAGAGCCCCCTCCCCCTGCGCACGAGGCGCCTTGGCCGCCGGCGCCGCCGGTTTAGCCTTGGGTTTGAGGGATAAGGTTGGGCGCTCTTTCTTATTCATTGCATTCCTGTCATCGCGCCCGCCGCCGGCGGAGCAGCCCCGGGGAGGCCGCCTATCGCGGTAAATCTGTAAAAACCAAGATTGTACCCGGGATAGGCCCCCTAACCCTTTGTTTTGCCCCGATTTACCCGTTCTGGCAAACAAGTATAATGTTCCTCTTTCAGACGTTCCTCAGCTATTCACATGCTCGCCCAACAAAAGCAAGAGATCATTTCCCTGTTCCAGGCCGCCCTCGCTCCGATCCTGGAAGGTTCCGACGTTAAAGCCAACGTGGTGCTGGAGCGTCCGCGCGATGCCTCGCACGGCGACGTCGCCTGCAATATCGCCATGCAGCTGGCCAAGCAGCTGAAAATGAATCCGCGCGAACTGGCGCAGAAGATCGTCACCGCCGTGCAGGAAAACCCGGCCGGCAAGCAGTTGGTGGCCGCCGTTGAAATCGCCGGTCCAGGTTTCATCAACCTGCGCGTGACCGACGCGGCCAAGCAGTCCGTGGTCAAGACCGTGCTGCAGCAAGGCGCCACGTTCGGCCAGAGCGAAGCGCTGGCCGGCAAGAACGTCATCATCGAATTCGTTTCCGCCAACCCGACCGGTCCGCTGCACGTGGGCCACGGCCGCCAGGCGGCCCTGGGCGACGCCCTGTCCTCCCTGTTCGAAGCGCAAGGCGCCAAGGTTACCCGCGAGTTCTACTACAACGACGCCGGCGTGCAGATCCAGACCCTGGCCACTTCGGTCCAGTGCCGCGCCAAAGGTTTCAAGCCGGGCGACGCGGAATGGCCCGAATCGGCCTACAACGGCGACTATATCGCCGACATCGCCGCCGATTTCCTGGCCAAGAAGACCGTTTCGGCCTCCGACGGCCAGCCGGTGACCGGCTCCGGCGACGTGGAAGACATCGACAACATCCGCGCCTTCGCGGTCACCTACCTGCGCAATGAGCAGGACATCGACCTGCAAGCCTTCGGCGTGAAGTTCGACAACTACTACCTGGAATCGTCGCTGTACTCCGACGGCAAGGTGGAAAAGGCCGTCGAGGCGCTGATCGCCAACGGCCACACCTACGAAGACGGCGGCGCACTCTGGCTGCGCACCACCGACTACGGCGACGACAAGGACCGCGTCATGCGCAAGACCGACGGCGGCTACACCTATTTCGTGCCGGACGTCGCCTACCACATCGTCAAGTTCCAGCGCGGCTTCACCCAGGCCATCAATGTGCAGGGTTCCGACCACCACGGCACCATCGCCCGCGTGCGCGCCGGCCTGCAAGCCGTCGGCCTGGGCATCCCGCAGGGCTTCCCCGACTACGTGCTGCACAAGATGGTCACCGTGATGAAGGATGGCGCCGAGGTGAAGATCTCCAAGCGCGCCGGCTCCTACGTCACCGTGCGCGACCTGATCGAATGGTCCGGCGGCGGCGACATCACCAAGGGCCGCGATGCCGTGCGCTTCTTCCTGATCTCGCGCAAAGCCGACACCGAATTCGTGTTCGACGTCGACGTCGCGCTGAAAACCTCTGACGAGAACCCGGTCTACTACGTGCAGTACGCCCACGCGCGCATCTGCCGCATGCTGGAAAACTGGGGCGGCGACGAAGCTTCCGTGGCCAACGTCGACCTGTCGCCGCTGACCGCGCCGACCGAAGCGACCCTGCTGGCAACCCTGGCCCAGTACCCTGAAGTGCTGGCCCGCGCCCAGGCCGAACTCGGCCCGCACCAGGTGGCGTTCTACCTGCGCGACCTGGCAGCCGCCCTGCACTCGTTCTACTTCGCTGAGAAAGTGCTGGTGGAAGACGAGGCGACCAAGCTGGCCCGCGTGGCGCTGATGGTCGCCACCCGCCAGGTGCTGCGCAACGGCCTGGCGCTGATCGGCGTTTCCGCTCCTAACCAAATGTAAGGTCCACATGGCTTTTCGCTCCCTGCGCTTTTCGCCTCGCCTGCAAGAAGGTAATACCCTCGTTGGCTTCGTCATCGGCCTGGTCATCGGCCTGGTCATCGCCGTCGTTGTGGCACTGAGCATCACCAAGGGCCAATCGCCGTTTACCGACAAGGCGCCGAAGAACGGCAAGCCGACCGACGAAGCATCGGGCCAGATCGCCGATCCGAACAAGCCGATGTACGGCAGCAAAGAGGCGGTAAAAAAGGCCAACAGCGAATTCGAGCGCGATGCCGCCGCCAAACCGGCCGCCACGGACGAATTGCAGAAGGTGGTGGACGCGATCCAGGCCAAGGGCCAGGCTGCCTCGCCGGCACCAGCTGCTGCGCCGGCGACCAAGCCGCCTGCCGCCCCGGCGCCCGCCGTTACCTCGCCGGGAGCCCCGCCGCCGGTCAACAGCGCCGCCCCGCCGGCGCAGGCTGCCGCCCCGGCCCCTGCCCTGCCGGGCGAAGACAAGTTCGTGTACTACCTTCAGGCCGGCGCCTTCCGCGAAGTGGGCGATGCGGAAAATACCCGCGCCAAGCTGGCCTTGCTGGGCTTTGAAGCAACCGTCTCCGACCGCGCCACCGACTCCGGCGTCCTGCACCGCGTGCGCATGGGTCCTTTCACCCAGGTGGAAGCAATGAACAAGGTGCGTGCCAAGCTGTCTGAAAACGGCGTTGACGTAGCGGTTGTGCGTAACCAGAAATAAGGGAGTGTGCGCGCGATGATCAAGCGATTACTGGCAGTGCTGCTGTTCGGCGTCTCCTTTGCTGCGGGCGCATCGCCTGCGGCCCCGGTGCTCGGCACCGATTACCAGAAGGTGATGGAACCCCAGCCGGTCGACACCGGCAAGAAGGTGGAAGTCATCGAGTTCTTCGCCTACTACTGCCCTCATTGCTATGCTTTTGAGCCGAGCATTGCGGCATGGGCCAAAAAACAAGGCGACAATATCGTCTTCAAGCGCGTGCACATCGGCTCCGGCCCGTCCGTGCTGCCGCAGCAAAAGCTGTTCTTTGCGCTCGAGTCGATGGGCCTGCTGGAGCAATACCACCAGAAGGTGTTCGATGCGATGCGCGCCCAGCTTGGCGCCTTGCGCGACGATGCGGCCGTGATGGAGTGGGTCGCCAAGGAAGGCATCGACAAGAAAAAGTTCGCCGAGACCTACAACGGCCTAGGCGTGTCCGGCAAGTTGCGCCGCGCCGAGCGCCTGATGGACGTTTATCGCGTCGATTACTGGCCAATGGTGATCATCGAAGGCAAGTACATGACGTCGCCATCGCAAGTAAACAAGGGCACTCCGGTTTCGACCGAAGAGCAGATGCACGCCAACGCGCTCGCCGTAATGGACTACCTTGTGTCCAAGGCGAAGGCGGAGAAGAAGTAAGGCCTTGAAGCGCGTTTTCATCACCGGCGCTTCCAGCGGCATCGGCGCGGCACTGGCGGCGCATTATGCCGCCCAGGGCTGCACCCTCGGCCTGCTTGGCCGCCGCGCCGATGCGCTTCAGGCGCTGGCCGCTTCCCTGCCGCATCCCTCGCTCCACCGCTGTTATGCCGTGGACGTGACCGACCATGCGGCGCTGCGTGCCGCCGCCGAATCCTTCCTCGGCTACGCAGGCGGCTGCGATATCGTCATCGCCAGTGCGGGCATATCGCACGGCACTATTACCGAACTGCCGGAAGACTTGCCCGTGTTCGAGTCGATCATGGCCACCAACGTGACCGCCACCGTGGCGACCTTCTCGCCTTTCATCGCGGCCATGCGCGCCCAGGGCTCGCCGGCACGGCTGGTGGGCATCGGCAGCGTGGCCGGCGTGCGGGGCCTGCCGGGCGGCGGCGCCTACAGTGCTTCCAAGGCTGCAGTGCGCGTGTATTGCGAGTCGCTGCGCGTTGAGTTGCGCGGCAGCGGGATCAAGGTCGTGACCATCGCTCCGGGGTATATCGATACGCCGATGACACAGAAGAATAAATACGCGATGCCGTTCCTGATGCAGCCCGACGCTTTCGCTGCTGCGGCGGCGCGCAGCATTGCGCAAGGCGTCAGCTACCGCGTGATTCCGTGGCAGGCCGGCATGATCGCGCGTACGCTGCGCATGTTGCCGAACTGGCTGTACGACCTGGCGTTCGCCAAGGCGCCGCACAAGGCGCGCAAGGGCACCACATGAATGCGACTCCCCTCTCTGCTGCGGCAATCCATGCGCTGGTAGCCGACAGCGCTTCCCACGTCGCCATCGAAGTGGTCGATGAAACCGGCTCCACCAATGCCGACCTGCTGGCGCGGGTGCCGTCGGCGGCGGCTTCGGCGGCCGCTTTGTGCGGCCCGGTGCTGCGGGTGGCCGAGCGGCAGACCGCCGGGCGTGGCCGTGCGGGGCGCAGCTGGCTTTCCGCGCCTGGCGCGTCGCTGACGTTTTCGCTCGCGTGGCCATTCCGCGCGCCGCTGCACCGCATGGTCGGTCTGCCGCTGGCCGTCGGTGTGGCCCTGGCGGAGACCGTGAATGGCCTGGGCGTCCCGGTGCAGCTCAAATGGCCGAACGACATGCTGAAGGATGGCGCCAAGCTGGCCGGCATCCTGGTGGAAACCCAGGCGTCGCACGATGGCATGATCTGGGCCGTGATCGGCTGCGGCATGAACCTGCTGATGCCCGATGAAATGGAAGCCGCCATCGGCCGCGAGGTTTCGTCTGCGCCGTGGCTGGCGCAAATGGACCGCAACGCCCTGCTGGCGCAGCTGCTAAGCCGCCTGTGCGCGGTGCTGGCCGAATTCGACGATACAGGCTTTGCCGCCTTCACCGACCGCTGGAATGCATTGCAGGCTTGGCGCGGACAGCCGGTCCGCCTGCTCGACCAGGGCGTCATTCAGCAGGAAGGCCTGGCCGCCGGGGTGGATGAGCAGGGCCGCCTGCTGCTCGACACGCCATCCGGCCGCGTCGCCGTACTGTCCGGCGACGTTTCGCTGAGGCTTGCGCCATGAGCTGCGACCTGCTGATCGATGCCGGCAACACCCGCATCAAATGGGCCCTCGCCGCGCACGGTGCCGCCCTCGGCGACTGGCTCGCCCAAGGCGCCCACATGCACGCCGATGCCGCCGACTTCCCTGCCGCTCTCGCCGCCGCCTTGAGCACTGCCCGGGTGCCGGCCGGCGCCGGACCCGCGATCGGCCGCGTGCTGATCGCCAACGTGGCCGGGCAGCCGGTACGCGACATGCTTGCAGCCTGGCTGGCCGCACCGCAGCCCGGCATTGCGCCGCAAGCCATCGAATGGTTCGCCTCCGTGCCGCAGCGCGCAGGCGTGCGCAACGCCTACCGCAACCCTTCGCAGCTGGGCAACGACCGCTTCGCGGCCGCCATTGGCGCGCACGCACTGTGCCCGGGCCGGGATATCGTCGTCGCCAACTGCGGCACCGCCACCACCATCGACGCCATCACGAAAGACGGCACCTTCCTGGGCGGCATGATCCTGCCCGGCCTGGGCCTGATGGCGACCAGCCTGGCAAAAAACACCGCCCAGCTGCCTCAGATCAAGCCTGGCAGCAAGCTGCCGGAAGGCTTTGCCGACAACACCGACGACGCCATCCTGACCGGCTGCCTGGCCGCGCAAGCCGGTGCAATCGAACGCGCATTCGAGCTGCACCAGGCCACTGAGTGTATTATTTCGGGCGGCGCAGCGCCCTATGTTGCGCCTGCGGTCCCGGTACCGCACCGCCATGTCGACAATATTGTGATGATAGGCCTGCACGCCGCCCTGCGCAGCGCCTGACCCGTATGGAGTGCCCGTGCTGAAACTGATCTTCGCCCTGCTGCTCGCCGCCAATGCCGCGCTGTTCGCGTATGGCAAGGGCTACCTCGGCCAGTTCAACGGCAACGAACATGAGCCGGCACGCCTGCAGAAACAGCAAAACGCCGACAAGCTGCAGCTGATCAGCGCCAGCAAGGCGGAGGCTGCGGCCGCCGCCATCGCCCCGCCGCCGCCCGTGCCGCGCGAAGAACCGGCCACGATCGCCTGCCTGGAAGTGGGCAACTTCCAGCTGGCCGAAGCCCGCAAGTTCGAAGACCGCCTGTCCCCGCTGGCACTGGGCGACCGCCAGCAGCGCAAGAATGCACCGGGCCAGGAAATTTCCAGCTATATCGTGCATATCCCGCCGCAGGCCAGCCGCGCCGCAGCGGAAAAGAAAGCCGACGAGCTGCGCGCCCTCGGCATCACCAATTTCTTCGTGTTGAATGAAAGCTCGCCGCTGAAGTGGGGCATTTCACTGGGCGTGTTCCGCACCGAAGCGGCAGCCCAGGCGCAACTGGCCGCGCTGAACAAGCAAGGCGTGCAGACCGCCCGCGTGGCCCCGCGCTATACGGGCAACCACGAACTGTTCTTCCAGTTCCACGACATCAGCGAGGATACCAAGGCTCGCATCGCCAAGATCGCCGCCAAGTTCCCCGAGCAGGAAACCCGCGCCTGCACCGCTAGCGCTCGATAACGATCGGTTTCAGCTTGAAGCTTGAAGGCAGCGCCTTGCCCGCTTCCAGGGCGTCTTCCCGGCTCGCATAAGGTCCGGCGAACAGGCGGTAGAATTTGCCCGCCTGCTCCACATCGAGCTTCAAGCCGGCATCGCTGGCTTCCAGCCGCTTACGCAGGCCGTCCGCGCCGTCTTCCTTCGCGTAGGAACCCAATTGCAGGTAAAAGCCCGGTTCCGCCGAACCGCCCAGCACCGCAGCCCTGGCCTCCTCGCCGCTGGCGGAGACCAGCATGGGTGCGGCCTTGGGCATCGCCTGCGGCTGGCGGGCGGCCGCCACGACCGGGGCCGATGACGAGGATGACGAGGATGAAGACGAAGCGCGCGCGGCAATCATGCGCTCAATCTCGGCCGGCGGAATGTGCTCCACTTCCAGCTGGCTGCTGCCGTTGACCAGCAAGCCAAGTTTCAGCGCCGCCGTGTAGGAAACGTCGATGATGCGCGTCGAGTGGAACGGCCCGCGGTCATTGATGCGCACCACCACCGAATTGCCGTTGCTCAGGTTGGTCACCCGCGCATAGGAAGGAATCGGCAGCGTCGGATGCGCCGCCGTCATCTTGTACATATCGTAGATTTCGCCCGACGAGGTGCGCTGGCCATGGAATTTCTTGCCATACCAGGTGCCGGGCCCGCGCTGCTTGAATTCGGCGCCAAGCGCGGTCGGCTTGTACGTCTTGCCGAAGACCGCATACGGCCGGTTCGAGTACGGCAGCAGCGGATCGTTGCGCACTTCCGCATCAGGCGTCTCGAGCAGGCCGGCCGGCGGATTGTCGCCGGGACCATCGTCCTGGTAATAGGCGCCGCGACCGGAGCCTGCCGCCGGCAACGCCGGAATGCCCGGCGCCGGCTTGGCCGTCAGCGGCGCGGGCGCCTTGCGCGAAGAAGTGTCGGTCGGTGTGGTGCCGCAGGCGGCTAGCAGCGCAGCCGCCGCAAGGGGCAGGAGCCGGAAAACGCGCCTCATGTCTGCACCAGCTTTCTATGCCGCTGGATCGACATCAGGATGCCCGAACCCAGGCCCAGCGTCAGCAACGCCGTGCCGCCATAGCTGATGAACGGCAGTGGCACGCCCACCACCGGCAGGATGCCGCTCACCATGCCCATGTTGACGAAAGCATAGGTGAAGAAAATCATCGTGATGGCCCCCGCCAGCAAGCGCGTGAACAGGTTCGGCGCATTGGACGCGATCATCAGCCCGCGCCCGATCAGCAGCAGGTAGAGGAACATCAGGATCAGGTTGCCCACCAGGCCGAACTCTTCGGAATACACGGCGAAGATAAAGTCGGTGGTGCGCTCAGGGATGAATTCCAGGTGCGCCTGGGTGCCCTGGGTCCAGCCCTTGCCGGTGATGCCGCCGGAACCGATCGCAATGGTCGACTGGATGATGTGGAAGCCCTTGCCCAGCGGGTCGGAAGTCGGGTCGATCAGGGTCATGATGCGTTCGCGCTGGTAGTCGTGCATCATCGACCAGGCGATCGGCAGGCAGGCCGCGCCCATCAGCACCAGCGCCAGGATGGCCTTCCATGCCAGGCCGGCCAGGAAAATCACGCAGGCGCCCGCCGCCACCACCAGCAGGGCCGTACCGAGGTCGGGCTGGCGTGCGATCAGGGCGACAGGCACCAGCAGGAGCACCGCCCCAAGCGCGTAGGCATGCCAGCGCAATTGCCCGTGGCGCTGCTGGAAATACCAGGCCAGCATCAGCGGCACGGCGATCTTGGCGAACTCGGACGGCTGGATCTGCGCAAAGCCCAGGTTCAGCCAGCGCCGCGCGCCGAGCTTGATGGTGCCGAACAGCGCCACCGCCAGCAGCAGCGAGACAGTCACGGCGTAGGCCGGAAGTGCGATACGCATCATGTTCTGCGGCGAAATATTCGCCACGAACCACATCACCAGGAAGGACATGGCGATATTGCGCAGCTGGTCCTCGATTTTGCCGGGGATGCCGATACTGGCCGAATACAGGGCAACCAGGCTGGTCGCCAGCAGGAACACGATGACCAGCATCAGCGGGGCATCGAACACCGTCACGTAGGGGCGCATGCGCCGCCACAGTGAACGCCTTTCATTGATAGGCATGCTGCCCTCCTTACTCTCTCTTGCGCGGCGGGCCGACCGGCGGCTTCTCCGCTGCAGGGGCCGGGGCCGGGGCTGGCGCCGGTTGTTCGGTTTGCTGCTGGGCGGCGGCGCGGCGCTCGGCGGCGGCCTCCACGTCCGCCTCGGGCAAGTCTTCCACCGGCACGTTGACCGCGTCTTCCTTCGGCACCGGCGTGGTGTCCTTGCCTTCAGGACGTTTGCCCAGCAGCCAGTAATCCAGCACCTTGCGCGCGATCGGCGCCGCTTCCGCACCGCCGAAGCCGGCGTTTTCCACGATCAGGGCCAGTACGATTTTCGGCTTGTCGGCCGGGGCGAAAGCGGTGAACCAGGCGTTGTCGCGCAGGCGCTCATCGATTTTGGAGGCGTTGTACTTCTCATTGGCCTTGATCGCCACCACCTGCGCGGTACCGGTCTTGCCGCCCACGCTGTAGCCGGCGTTCAGGAAGGCGCGGTAGCCGGTTGCGCCGGGCTCGGTGGTCACCCCCACCATCGCGTTCTTGATGAACTCGATGTTCTCTTTCTTGAGCGGGATGCGGTAGCTTTCCTTCGGCACGGTCAGCGAGCGCTTGCGGGTGCCGCCGTCTTCGATGATCTTCACCAGGTGCGGCTTCATCACCACGCCATCGTTGGCCAGGTTGGCGACGGCGTGCGCCACCTGCAGCGGGGTGTAGGAGTTGTAGCCGGAACCATTGGACACCGAGATCGTATCGCCCCCCACCCATTTGCCGGCCTGCGGATTCTTCTTGAAACGGGCGCGCTTCCACTCCTGCGACGGCAACACGCCGGTCTTTTCGTTTTCCAGGTCAATGCCGGTCTTTTCGCCGAAACCGAAGGGCTTCATGAAGTCGTGGATCAAATCGATCCCCATGTCGCGGCCCAGGATGTAGTAGTAGGTATTGCAGGACACGACGATGGACTTGCGCATGTCGACCGTGCCGTGGCCGCCCGCAACGTCGTCGCGGAACTTGTGGTCGCCCAGGTAGAAGAAGCCGGGGTCGAAAATCGCCTGGCTCGGCGTGCGCTTGCCCGTTTCGAGCGCTGCCAGCGCCATGAATGGCTTGAAGGTGGAGCCTGGAGCGTAGGTGCCGGACAGCGGCCGGTTCATCAGCGGCTTGTCCAGGGAAGTATTGAGCTCGTTCCAGCTCTGCGAATCGATCCCGTCGACGAACAGGTTGGGGTCGTAGCCCGGACGCGAAACGTAGGCCAGCACGTCGCCCGTGGCCGGCTCGATCGCGACCAGGGCGCCGCGGCGCTCGCCGAAGGCTTCTTCCGCCACCTTCTGCAGTTCGATGTCGACCGACAGGATCAGGTTCGAGCCGGGCGTGGCCGGGGTGCGCGACAGCGTGCGGATGGCGCGCCCGCCTGCCGTCTTCTCCACTTCCTCGTAGCCGGTGATGCCGTGCAGCTGGCGTTCGTAGCTCTTTTCCAGCCCTTCCTTGCCGATGTATTCGGTGCCGTTGTAATTGGCTTCGTATTCCGTGCCTTCCAGCGCCTTGGCTTCGGCCTGGTTGATGCGGCCGATATAGCCGACCACGTGCGAGGCCACCTCGCCCAGCGGGTACTGGCGGAACAGGCGTGCCTGGATATCCACGCCCGGGAAGCGGAAGCGGTTGGCGGCAAAGCGCGCCACTTCTTCGTCGCTCAGGCGGCTGCGCAGGGGAATGCTGGTGAAGCTCTTGGTGTCCTCCATCAGCTTCTTGAAGCGGCGGCGGTCCTTCGGCTGGATCTCCACCAGCTTGGCCAGTTCGTCGATCACGTCTTCCAGCGGCGCCGCCAGCTTGGACGGCGTGATTTCCAGCGTGATGGCCGAGTAATTTCGTGCCAGGACCACGCCGTTGCGGTCCAGGATCAGGCCACGGTTAGGTACGATCGGCACCACCGCAATGCGGTTGTCCTCGGCCTTGGCAATGTAGTCGCTATGCTTGATGACCTGCAGCCAGATGAAGCGCGCCAGCAGCAAGGCGAAGCAAAAGAAGACCAGGCCGCCCAGTACGGACAGGCGCACCCGGAAGCGGTGCAGGTCTTGCTCTGTATTCTTAAACTCGGTCATGCTCAGATCGGGCGGGTATGGTCTTTATCGACCGCGCGGCGCTGCGGCGCCAGCAGCAGCATGGTGGCCAGTGGCCACAGCAGGGCGGCGACCAGGCTTTCGACAAAGAAGAACCAGCCGGGGAATTTGCCGGAAACGATGAAGCGCACCACCATCTGCACCGTTTGCGCCAGCAGCAGCAGCGGCAGTACGTGCAGGATCTGCGTCGTCACGCGGAACCACAGGATCCGGCGGTGCAGCATGATGGCGAAGTAGGACAGCAGCGTGTAAGCCAGCGCATTTTCGCCCAGCAGCGAGGCGTCGTGCACGTCCATCAGCAGGCCAAGGCAGAAGGCGGTGCCGATACCGACCTTGCGCGGCTGGTGCACGCCCCAGAACACCAGGGTCAGCGCCACGAAATCCGGCGCGGCGATAAAGCGGCCCCACGGCAGCATGTTGAGCAGCACGGCGCAGAGCAGGCTGAATGCGATGAACAGCGGGCTGACCGGCAGCAGGATGTATTGTGGACGGTTCATCGTGTCGCCTCCTTCGGAGCGGGTGCAGCAGGCGCCGGGGCGGCAGCTTTGGCCGGCGCCGCTGCGGCGGCTTCCGCTTTCGCCTTCTTCTTCGATGGTTTGCCGACCGGCTCTTCTTCAGGAGGACGCGGCGGCATTTCCGGCAGCGACATCAGGATCAGCAGCGCGGTATTGCGCTGGATGCCGGCCAGCGGCGCGCACACCACGTGGCCAAAGGCGCCGGCGGCATTGCTCTCCACCTGCACCACGCGCGCCACGGCCAGGCCGGCCGGGTACACGCCGTCGATGCCGGAGGTGATCAGGATATCGCCCACCACCACGTCGGCCGTCGGCTCCATGAAGCGCAGGTCCAGGTTGCCGGACTGGCCGCGGCCGACCGCCACCGAACGCAGGCCGTTGCGCAGCACCTGCACCGGGATCGCCTGCTCCTTGTCGGTCAGCAGCGTCACTTCGGAGGTGAACGGGAATACGCGCGTCACCTGCCCCACCACGCCCTGGTTGTCGATGACCGGCAGGCCGGTGGTCACGCCATGCTGGGTACCGCGGTTCAGCACAACCTTGCGCGTGAATACATCGCGCGCTTCATAAAGGATTTCAGCCAGCTGCGACTTGCCCGGAACGCGCTGCTGCGCATCGAGCAGCTTGCGCAGCTGGTTGTTCTCGGCCTGGTAGAGCTGCGCCTGCTGCAAGGCTTGCGAGGCGGCGATCTGCTGTTGCTGCAGCTGGCTGACCTGCTTTTCCAGCTTCGACAGCGTGGAGAAATACTCGCCCATGCCGTAGACGGCATCGCGCGGCAGCAGTGCGATTTTCTGCAGGGGGTAAAGGACAAAGCCGACGCCCTGCCGGACTGCCGTCAGCGCATTCACGCGCGAATCGGCCAGCAGCAGCGCAATCGAAATGCACGCGAACACCATCATCTTGAAACGGGCGGACGCGCCTTGCTTGAACAGTGGCGGTGGACTGTATTCCATGTCTTAGAATTAACAAGGGCAGCTTGCGCTGCCCCTTTTACTCACTCTTACTCGTAGGAGAAGATGGACCCCAGCTGGTCCATGCGCTCCAGCGCCAGGCCGGAGCCGCGCACCACGCAGGTCAGAGGGTCTTCCGCCACCAGCACCGGCAGGCCGGTTTCTTCCATCAGCAGTCGGTCCAGGTCGCGCAGCAGCGCGCCGCCGCCGGTCAGCATCATGCCCTTTTCCGCGATGTCCGCACCCAGTTCCGGCGGAGTCTGTTCCAGCGCGTTCTTCACGGCCGACACGATGTTGTTCAGCGGGTCGGTCAGCGCTTCCAGGATCTCGTTCGAAGAAATGGTGAACGAACGCGGAATGCCTTCCGACAGGTTGCGGCCCTTGACTTCCATTTCCTTGACTTCGGAGCCAGGGAAGGCGGAGCCGATGGCCTTCTTGATCGCTTCGGCGGTCTGTTCGCCGATCAGCATGCCGTAGTTGCGGCGGATGTAGTTGACGATCGCTTCGTCGAACTTGTCGCCGCCCACGCGCACCGAACCCTTGTACACCATGCCGCCCAGCGAGATGATGCCCA
>JBCNPK010000051.1:0-40742 GCA_039593355.1 Pseudoduganella sp. | reverse complement strand
AAAGCATGCCGCCAGCGTTCAATCTGAGCCAGGATCAAACTCTTCAGTTCAATCTCTGTTTTTCGGCATTGCTGCCGAGGTCACTCACTCAAAATACTGACGAAATCTCTTGCGAGATTTACGTTTATTTTGTGCGAGCGTTATAACGTATATTTTGAGCATCGGACCCGAAGGTCCGGGCATATCGTCAAACGCCCACACTTATCGACTGTTGATTTTTAAAGATCGCTGCTTTTGCGTTACGAAGCGTTGTGTTCGTTGCAGCAGAGAAGCGAGATTATGCGGTACAGCGTGCAACTCGTCAACCCCTCTTTTTCTCGTTTCGCTCTGCTGTTTTGTCAGCACTGCGTTGCGAGGGACAGAACTATAGCAAACGATCCGGCTGTCCGCAAGGGCATTCTTCTATTCCCGTATTTCTGCATTCTGTCGCACACGGCTGGCGGCTTTGCGCAAGGTTATCTACACTTGCCCCATATTCAATAGAAAGTCGCGCATGTTTCCAACACCGAAAGCACAAGACACAGCAAAAACCATCCTGGCCTGGATTCACCGGGGCTTCGATGCGACGACCGGCTGGGTGACGCATTTGTCGTGGTGGAAATTTTTCCTCTTTGCCGCGTTGTCGATGATTGCCGCATCCATCTTGCAGGATGAGCTGTTCTCGCCTTCACGCGATGAAGAGATGGTAATCCGCTCGCATAAGCGAACAAAGAACGGCAGCGCCGACCCGAACATCACGATTGACGACAGCGGAATCCACTTCAACCCGCGCGCCGGCAAAATCAAAAAGCCGACGCCTGGCGAGGCAAGCGCCGAAGATGCTGCGAGCGCGCAGGAATCCAAGGACGAGGCTGAAGCAGCGGCCGAAGCGGCAGCCGCAGAGGCGGCCGCCCCTGCATTGCCGGCAGAGCCTGCACAACCAGCACACCCAGCTCCGCCGGCTCCGCCTGCCCCCAAAGCCCCTAAAGCCAAAGCAGCGGCGCCTGCAGTGCCAGCCGCGCCGATGCCGGGGGAAGAAGTCCATATCGAATTGCCGCCGCAGATCGGCGAGGAGTTGTCGAATGCCCTCGAACAGGCGGTCGACAGCGCCGCCGAGGAAAAGGTGTCGCGCTACCACAAGCAGGCATCGACCTGGTTCACCAGTTTCGTCACCCTGCTTCTGCTGGCTCTTTTCGCGATGAAGGCGCTGGTTGGCGGCAAGAAGAAAGCAGAAGCGGAAGCCCAGGTCGCCAACGCGGCTGCCGAGCGGGAATCCATGCAGCGTCAGCTGAGCGAAGCCAAGATGCAGATGATGCAGGCCCAGGTGGAGCCACACTTCCTGTTCAATACGCTGGCTTCCGTTGAGCACCTGATTGAAACCGACCCGCCGCGCGCTTCCGCCATGCAGCGCAGCCTGATCAAATACCTGCGCGCCGTGCTGCCGCAGATGCGCGAAAACAAGCTGACCAGCACGCTCGGCAGCGAATCCGACATGGTGGCCGCCTACCTGGCCCTGCTGAAAATGCGCATGGAAGAACGGCTGACCGTCGACTTCGACGTGCCCGAGGGCCTGCGCACCGCGGCCTTCCCACCCATGATGCTGCAGTCGATGGTGGAAAACGCCATCAAGCACGGACTGGAAGGCAAACCGGAAGGCGGCTATCTGAAAGTGCGTGCCGAGGTGGCACATAGCAAGCTGCGCGTGACGGTGACCGACAACGGCCTGGGTTTCGGCGCCAAGCCAAGCACCGGCACCGGCCTGGGCCTGACCAATATCCGCGAACGCCTGAAACTGCTGCATGGCGACCAGGCCTCGCTGAAAATCGAACCGAACCAGCCGACCGGCGTGATCGCGATTATCGAGG
The DNA here is from genome assembly GCA_039593355.1 of Pseudoduganella sp. Classification (GTDB taxonomy): domain Bacteria; phylum Pseudomonadota; class Gammaproteobacteria; order Burkholderiales; family Burkholderiaceae_D; genus Rugamonas. Next base: position 38,898 of record JBCNPK010000051.1, on the reverse strand, counting down.
TGCCATATCAGTTGGCCCGCTCTGAATAAGCGATTGCCATTCGCAGCGTTCCGTTGAATAATTGATACTTCCTATTTCATCAAATTTAGCATTATGCCCACAGCGATTATTGCCGACGATGAGCGACTGATGCGCGATCAGCTGCGCATGCGGCTGGAGCAGGTCTGGCCCGAACTGGAAATCCTCGGCGAAGCCAAAAACGGCGAAGAGGCCATTGAACTGGTCAATGAACTGAAGCCCGATTTCACCTTCCTCGATATCCGCATGCCGGGCAAGACCGGCATGGAAGCCGCCGCCGAAATCGGCAACAAGAGCAACGTCGTATTCGTCACCGCCTACGATGCCTATGCTGTGGAAGCTTTCGAACGCGGCGCGGTCGACTACGTGCTGAAGCCGCCCGAGCCGGAGCGCCTGAAAATCACGGTCGAACGCCTGAAAGGCCGCCTGTCCTCCCCTGCTGCGAGCGCCGCGCAAGGCGCGGACATGGCTGCCATCCTCAGCCAACTGGCGGAAAAGATCGCCTCGCCCAAGCCCAAATACCTGCAATGGATCCAGGCCAGCATCGGCTCGGACCTGCGCATGATCCCGGTGGAGGAAATCCTGTTCTTCCGCTCGGACGAGAAATACACCTGCGTGCAGACCGACAAATTCGAAGCCCTGATCCGCAAACCGGTGCGCGACCTGGCCGAAGAGCTGGACCCTTCCCTGTTCTGGCAGATCCACCGCGCCACCCTGGTCAACGTGAACGCCATCGAAGGCGTAACGCGCGACATTCGTGGCCGACACCTGGTTATGATCAAAGGCCGCCCAGACAAGCTGGAAGTCAGCCGCTCCTTCCTTCATCTGTTCAAGCAGATGTGACACAGATCAAGCCGCACCGCGGCTTGATGTAATACGGTGTCCTGGTGGTTGCAGCCACCAGGAGGCCGAATTGAAAAATCCCCGTTCACGCGTCCACGGACGCCGCTCCACCGATTCCGCGCTGGCGGAAATCCGGGAAGATGAACGCGTCCACATATCCCGCGAACTGCACGACGACCTGGGCCAGTTGCTTGCCACCCTGAGGGTTGAACTCACGCTCCTGAAACAGCTGCCCCCGGGTTCGCCCGATGTGGCGGCCCGGCTGGAAAGCATGGATACGCTGCTGGTTACCGCTATCGGTTCGCTGCGCAGGATCGCGGGCAACCTGCGTCCACGCGCCCTGGACGAAGGCGGCCTCTATTTCGCGCTGGAGTCGCTGCGCCAGGAGTTCGAAAAGCGCCACGGCATCAGCTGCCTGCTCGAAGCCAGGCCTGATAACCTCGTGCTCGATGAGCGCTACAGCACCGCCATCTACCGCCTGGTGCAGGAGTCGCTGACCAATATCGCACGCCACGCGGGCGCCGGCACGGCGCAAGTCCGCCTGCAGCACGAAGACGGCAAACTCAACATCAATATCGAAGACGATGGACGGGGGATTGCCGTTGGCGACATGACCAAGGCGGACGCACTGGGCCTGCTCGGGATGCGCGAACGGGTTGCGGCGCTGCGCGGCAGCATGGCAGTGGCCGGTGGCGCTGGAGGCACAAGGATAGCGATTACGATTCCCCTGCCCGGCCATCCATAAAAAACGGCGGGTCCGAAGACCCGCCAAAGATCATGAATCACCTCGAGAGAGTGCTGCTGCTTACATCAGGAACTGCTTAGAACGCGTGACGGATACCCAGGTCGAAAGCCTTGTCGCCCGAACCTGGTTCGGTGTTGTTGCCAACGGTGTAGCCGGCGCCGTTCTTGTTCTTGATCTTCGCGACCGCGGTGTACAGCGTGGTGCGCTTGGACAGGGCGTACAGGTAGCCGATGGCGTACTGGTGGGCATCCTGGTTGTTTTGCTTGTCATCTTTGTTGATGTACGAAGCGACCAGGGTGCCGCCACCCAGCGGTACGCCTACGCCCAGCAGCCATTCTGCGCTGTCGGCAGAGGATTTTGGAGCGACGGCATAGCCGAAGGCGTTGGCAACTGGCAGCGGTGCGCTGCCGGCGCCTTTGTCTTTTTCGTAGCCGAAGTAGACCTTGGCGACGCCGAAGTCGTAGTTGGCGGCCAGCAGGGTGTTCTTGGCCTTGTCCTTGCGAACAGCCGGGGTGGCGCCGATAGCCGCCACGTCGTTGTTCTTGTTGTTGTGGACCAGGCGCACGTTCAGTGGGCCATTGGCGTAGTTCAGGCCAAAGCCGAACTGGCGGCCCGCGGTGGTGTCGCCTGCCTGCTCACCCATGCCGTACAGCGCGTCGACGCTGAAGCCGGAGAACACTGGCGAGTTATAGACGACGGAATTCGACAGGCGGGTGTTCACGCCGCCGGTAGGGAACAGGTTCTTGGCGCTGCCGGCGTAACCGGCGCCGAACGGGTCGGCCACTTGCGACAGTGCGTTGTACAGCATGGTGTACTGGCGGCCCAGGGTGACCTGGCCTGCTTCCTTGCTCTTCAGGCCAACGAATGCCTGGCGCTGAGCGAATACGCCTGGGGTATCCTGGTCGCCGGTGTCGATCTTCACGCCGGATTCGATGGTGAACAGGGCGGACAGGCCGTTGCCCAGGTCTTCCACGCCTTTGAAGCCCAGGCGGGAAGCCGAACCCACACCACTGGTCACCTTGGTGACGTTGCCGGCCGCGCCGCCGCGTTCAGCGACGATACCGGCGTCGGCGATACCGTAGATGGTCACATTCGACTGGGCTTGGGCTTGGGCTGCGAAACCGCCAATGATCAGTGCTGCCAGAGTAAGTTTTTTCACTTGTTGTCCTACGTTGTTGAAGTTGAGGGAAATGTTTCAAACGCAGCTATATTGCCCCTTAATTACTTCAACAATGTGACAGGAAAAAATTACTTCAGGCGTGCTGTAACGACCCAGTAATATTCGGACCGAAGGACCTTGATTTCACGCGCCGCGATGCCGATGCGTTTGCGCAGCCAGCTGTCGGACGGGTAGTTTTTCATCACTTCGTAGCGGTTTCCTTCGTCATCTTTCTGGAATTCGTAGGTATTTCCGTGCTGGTCGGTGCGCGCGACCGGGAAGCTTTCGCCGTCCACATAGTCTTCGCCCATCAGCACCAGCAGGACGTCCTTGCCGACTTTCTCGCGCAATTGTTTCAGGAACTTGTCCTGCTTTTCGCGCCCCAGCTGGGCCCACAGGAATTCGGCGTAGACGGCCGTGTATTCGCCCGGCTCCGCGTCCAGGCTATCCAGGTCGAGGCTTTCCAGCTGGAGGACCTCGTGGCCGTCCAGCAGTTCTTCGATGTGCTCGCGCACTTCTTGCAATTCTTCTTCGTTAATCACAGTTCGTAGTTCTCATGTTCGCCCTTCATCGCCTGTTCGATCAGCTTGCGGTTCAAGGTCGGCGCCAGCAGCTCGATGAAGGTATATATATAGGATCGCAGGTAGGCGCCCTGCTTGACGGCCACGCGCGACACATTCATGCCGAACAGGTGGCCGGCGGGGATGGCGCGCAGGTTGCGGTCGCGTTCCGGGTCGAAGGCCATGCCGGCGATGATGCCGATGCCCATGCCCAGTTCAACGTAGGTCTTGATCACGTCCGCGTCGATCGCCTCCAGCAGCACGTCCGGCTTCAGGCCCCGCTTTTCGAAGGCCTGGTCGATGCGCGAGCGGCCGGCGAAGGCGGCATCATACGTGATGATGTGGTGCTCGGCCACCTCTTCGAGGGTGACGGACTTGATCTTGAGGAGCGGATGGTCAGGCGGCACCACCACCACATGCTCCCATTGGTAGCACGGCAGGGTAATCAGGCCGTCGATGGCGGCAATCGATTCGGTGGCGATGGCCAGGTCGGCCTGGTCGCGCTGCACCATCTCGGCAATCTGCTTCGGATTGCCTTGCAATAAAGACAAGCGAACCTTCGGGTACTTCTGCATGAAGGCCTGCACCACCTTGGGCAGCGTGTAGCGTGCCTGGGTGTGCGTGGTGGCGATGGTGAAGCTGCCCGAGTCCTGGGCGGCGTATTCCTTGCCGATCCGTTTCAGGCTGTCGATTTCCTGCATGATCAGTTCGACCGAGGACAACACCAGCCGTCCCGGCTCGGTCAGGCCGCGAATACGCTTGCCATGCCTTGTAAATATATCAACACCCAATTCCTCTTCCAGCTCAATGATCGCCTTGGAAACGCCGGGCTGGGAGGTAAACAAAGCCTTGGCGGCATCGGTCAGGTTGTAGTTCTGGCGCACGGCTTCGCGCACGAATCGCAGTTGGTGAAGGTTCATTCTCGCTCTCTTAAGACTCCCCAGCGCGTATTTTACGCTGATGCTTATGCCTTAACAGCATATAAGCAAATAAAGACTATGTTGTTTGGAATAAGCCCCCAGTTTATTACCATTGATTCCACTTTGGGCATGCCTTACTGGGAAAGCTATGTATCAATACGATCAATACGACCACCTCATCATCCGCGAGCGCATCGCGCAATATCGCGACCAGGTTCAACGCCGCCTGAACGATGAGTTGACCGAGGCCGAATTCCTGCCATTGCGCTTGCAAAACGGCCTTTACATGCAGCGCCACGCTTATATGCTGCGTATCGCGGCTCCTTACGGCCTGCTCAGCTCCAAGCAGATGCGCATGTTCGCGCACATCGCCCGCAAATATGACCGCGGCTACGGCCACTTCACTACCCGCCAGAACATCCAGTTCAACTGGATCAAGCTGGAAGAGACGCCGGACATCCTGACCGACCTGGCTTCGGTGGAGATGCACGCCATCCAGACTTCGGGCAACTGCATCCGCAACGTGACCTCCGACGAATTTGCCGGCGTGGCCGCCGACGAGATCATCGATCCGCGCCCTTATGCCGAGGTGCTGCGCCAGTGGTCGACCTTCCACCCTGAATTCATCGCCCTGCCCCGCAAGTTCAAAGTGGCGATCAACGGCGCCGTGGAAGACCGCGCCGCCATCGCGGTGCACGACATCGGCCTGACCGTGGTGAAAAACGAAGCCGGCGAAATCGGCTTCAAGGTGATGGTGGGCGGCGGCATGGGCCGTACCCCGATCCTGGGCAGCGTGATCCGCGAGTTCCTGCCGCGCGAACACCTGCTGACCTACACCGAAGCGATCATGCGCGTGTATAACCTGCACGGCCGCCGCGACAACAAGTACAAGGCCCGCATCAAGATCCTCCTGAAGGCCCTGGGCGTGGAAGAATTCACCCGCCAGGTGGAAGCCGAGTGGGAAGACCTGAAAGGCACCGAACAGACCCTGACCCTGGAAGAGATGGAGCGCATCATCGCCTACTTCCAGCCGCACGGTTACAAGGCGCTGCCGTCGTACGACGCCGCCGCCGCTCACGCGGAAAAGCCGTTCCACAACTGGCTGAAGCGCAACGTCAAGCCGCACAAGCAGCCTGGCTATGCCGCCGTGGTGCTGTCGCTGAAGAAGACCGGCGTGCCGCCGGGCGATGCAACCGCCGAACAGATGGACTATATGGCCGACCTGGCGGACCGCTACAGCTTTGGCGAGCTGCGCGTGACCCACGAGCAGAACATCGTGCTGGCCGACGTTGAGCAGTCCCAGTTGTACGCCCTGTGGCAGGAAATCAAGGCGCACGGCCTGGCAACGCCGAATATCGGCCTGCTGACCGACATTATCTGCTGCCCTGGCGGCGACTTCTGCTCGCTGGCCAATGCCAAGTCGATCCCGATTGCGCAAGCCATTGCCGAGCGCTTCGACCGCATCGATTTCCTGCACGATATTGGCGACTTCGAGCTGAATATCTCCGGCTGCATCAACGCCTGCGGCCACCACCACGTCGGCAACATCGGCGTGCTGGGCGTCGACAAGGACGGCAGCGAGTGGTACCAGGTATCGATTGGCGGCGCGCAAGGCAATAACTCCGCCATCGGCAAGATCATCGGCCCATCGTTCTCCGCGCAGCAGATGCCGGAAGTGATCGACCGCCTGCTGCAAGTCTATGTACGTGAACGCACTCCGGATGAGCGCTTCGTGGACACCGCGCAGCGCCTGGGCATCGCCCCATTCAAGGAATTTGTGTACGCCACGCCGATTGAAACCGCTGGCCGCCTGGTAGGAGAAGACGAATATGCCTAAGCAAATCATCAAGGGCCGCGAAATCGTGGCCGACGACTGGAACCTGGTGCGCGCACCGGAAGCCGCCGAAGGCTCCACCGCGGCCGACATCGCGACTGCCGCGGAAATCCTGAGCGTGCCTGCCGGCCGCGCGATCATTCCGCTGGCGACCTGGCTGGCGCAGCGCGATGCACTGGCGTCGCGCGCCGCCGCCGGCGAGATCGGCGTGTGGATCGCCCCCGACGACGATCCTTTCGTCCTGCGCGAAGACCTGCCGCGCCTGGCGCTGGTCGCCGTCGACTTCCCTAAATTCACGGACGGCCGCGGCTACTCCCACGCCTGGAACCTGCGCTCCCGCCTGGGTTGGACCGGCGAGCTGCGCGCCATCGGCGACGTGCTGCGCGACCAGCTGTTCTCCATGCAGCGCGTGGGTTTCAACGCCTACGACACCCGTCCCGACCGCAGCATCGAAGACGCGCTGAAAGGCCTGACGGTGTTCAGCGAGACTTACCAGGCATCGGTTGACCAGCGCGTACCGCTGTTCCGCCGCCACGCCCGCCCTTCTCCGGCAGCCGGAGCATGAACATGAGCGAGCTCGCAACCCGCGTGCGGGATACGCTCGCCACGCTCGAACGTGTCGCAGAAGAGTTCTCGCCTGCCGTTTTCGCCTCCAGCCTGGCCGCCGAAGACATGGTGCTGACGGACCTGATCCTGAAAGCCGGCCTGCCGATCGGCATTTTCTCCCTGGAGACCGGCCGCCTGCACAAGGAAACCCTGCGCATGGTCGAGCGTGTACAGGAGCGTTACGGCTACGAGATCGCCCTGTATCGCCCGGTACAGGCCAGTGTCGACGCCTACGTGGAAAAGAAAGGCCTGAACGCCTTCTACGACAGCGTTGAACTGCGCAAGGAATGCTGCCAGATCCGCAAGGTTGAACCGCTTGGCCGCGCCCTGAACGGCAAAAAGGCCTGGGTGACCGGCCAACGTCGCGCCCAATCTGCAACCCGCTCCGACCTGTCGGTGCAGGAGTATGATGGTTCGCACAGTATGGAAAAATTCAACCCCCTGGCCGATTGGTCGGAGCAGGAAGTGTGGGACTACATCCGCGCCAACGACGTGCCTTATAACCCTCTGCACGACCAGGGTTATCCATCGATCGGCTGCGAACCCTGCACCCGCGCCATCCAGCCAGGCGAGGACGTACGCGCCGGCCGCTGGTGGTGGGAAAACCCGGACTCCAAGGAATGCGGCCTGCACCTGGTAGACGGCAAACTGATTCGTATTAAGAAAGCAAGCTAAATGAACGCACTGGTAGAACAACACGTCAATTCGCGCCATCTCGACGCGCTGGAGTCGGAAGCCATCCACATCCTGCGCGAGGTCGCCGCCGAATGCTCGAACCCTGCCCTGCTGTTCAGCGGCGGCAAGGACTCCGTGGTGCTGCTGCGCCTTGCGGAAAAGGCTTTCCGCCCCGGGAAGTTCCCCTTCCCGCTGGTGCACATCGACACCGGCCATAATTTCCCGGAAGTGATCGCGTTCCGCGACCGCCGCGTGGCAGAACTTGGCGAGCGCCTGATCGTGGGCTCCGTCGAAGACTCCATCAAGAAGGGCACCGTGCGCCTGCGTAACCCGGCCACCGATTCGCGCAACGCCGCGCAAGCCGTGACGCTGCTCGAAACGATCGCCGAACACGGTTTCGACGCCTGCATCGGCGGCGCGCGCCGCGACGAGGAAAAGGCTCGCGCCAAGGAGCGCATCTTCTCCTTCCGCGACGAATTCGGCCAGTGGGACCCGAAAGCCCAGCGCCCGGAACTGTGGGACCTGTATAACACCCGCGTCCACCCTGGCGAAAACATGCGCGTGTTCCCGATCTCGAACTGGACCGAGCTGGATGTGTGGCAGTACATCGCCCGTGAAAAACTGGCCCTGCCGTCGATCTACTTCGCGCACGAGCGCCAGGTGATTCCGCGCAACGGCCTGCTGGTGCCGCTGACCGACCTGACCCCGGCCCGTGAAGGCGAGACCATCGAAACCCAGGTCGTGCGCTTCCGCACCGTGGGCGATATCTCCTGCACCTGCCCTGTCTCTTCCGACGCTGCCGACGTTGACGCGATCATCGCCGAAACCGCCGTCACCCAGATCACCGAGCGCGGCGCCACCCGGATGGACGACCAGACGTCCGAAGCCTCCATGGAAAAACGCAAGAAGCAAGGATACTTCTGATGAACGCACTGAACGAAAACCTGAACGAACGTAGCCTGCTGCGCTTCATCACCGCCGGTTCCGTCGACGACGGCAAGAGCACCCTGATCGGCCGCCTGCTGTTCGACAGCAAGGGCATTTTCGCCGACCAGCTGGCAGCCGTATCGCGCGCCAAGCACAAGCGCACCGTGGGCGACACCATCGACCTGTCGCTGCTCACCGACGGGCTGGAAGCGGAGCGCGAGCAAGGCATCACCATCGACGTGGCCTACCGCTATTTCGCCACGCCCAAGCGCAAGTTCATCATCGCCGACACCCCGGGCCACGAACAGTACACCCGCAATATGGTGACCGGCGCTTCCACCGCCGACGCCGTGATCATCCTGGTCGACGTGTCGAAAGTGAAGCTGCGCGAAGACGGCGGCGTGGATCTGCTGATCCAGACCAAGCGCCACTCGACCATCGCCCACCTGCTGCAGATCGAGCACGTGGTTGTGGCCGTAAACAAGATGGACCTGGTGAACTACGACCAGGACGTGTACGAGCGCATCGTCAAGGCTTACCGCGAGTTCGCCAAGACCCTGGGCATCAAGGACGTGAAGACCATTCCGCTGTCCGCGCTGGCCGGCGACAACGTGGTCGACCAATCGGACAAGATGCCTTGGTACCAGGGCCCTACCCTGATCGAACTGCTGGAAGACCTGTCGGTGTACGACGAATCGCACAACTCGGCTTTCCGCTTCCCGGTGCAGCTGGTGGCGCGCCACAACGGCCATGAAGCCAACGATTTCCGCGGCTACATGGGCCGTATCGAGGCTGGCAACGTTTCGGTGGGCGACAAGCTGGTGGTCCAGCCTTCCGGCCAGAGCGCCACGGTGAAGGAAATCGTCACCTTCGACGGCTCGCTGCAACACGCCAGCGCCGGCCAGTCCGTGACCATCGTGCTGGAAGAGTATGTGGACGTATCGCGCGGCGACCTGCTGGCATCCAGCGCGCAGCCGGCCACCCTGCTCAAGCAGGTGACCGCCGATGTGTGCTGGCTGTCGGAAGAACCGCTGGACCTGCGCCGCAAGTACTGGATCAAGCACGGCACCAGGCAGACTGCCGCAAAAGTGACCAAAATCGATTCGATCCTTGACATCAACACGCAGCACCGTCACGATGCGAATGCGCTGAAGCTGAACGATGTCGCGCGCATTGCGCTGACCGTGCAGCAACCGCTGGCGGCGGATGCCTACTCGGACATCCGCGCCACCGGCGCCTTCATCCTGATCGATGAAGTCACCCACCAGACAGTAGCCGCAGGCATGATCCGCCTCGGCGAATGAACTTCGCCAGACAGGAGCCTGCGCAATGCCATACGGGAAAGTGTATTTGATTGGAGCTGGACCCGGGGCGCAGGACCTGATCACCGTGCGTGGCGCAAGGCTGCTGGCGCAAGCCGAAGTCGTGCTGTACGACGCGCTGGTGACGGAGCAAATGCTGGAGCTCTGCCCGCAGGCGGAGAAAATCTCTGTCGGCAAGCGCGCCGGCCAGCGTTCTGCCGAGCAGGGCCACATCAACCAGCAGCTGGTCGACTGTGCGGCGCGCTACAAGCTCGTTGTACGCCTGAAGGGCGGCGATCCGATGCTGTTCGGACGCGCTGACGAGGAGTTGACGGCGCTCGAGCAGCATGGCATCGATGTCGAAGTTGTTCCGGGCATTACTACCGCCGTTGCTGCCGCCGCGGCGACCCGGCAGCCGTTGACCAAGCGCGGCGTGGCGCGCAGCGTGGCGTTCTTCACTTCTTCCACCGCACCGGGCCACCCGGAAGAGCTCACGATTCCTTCGACGGATACGCTGGTGCAGTACATGGGCGGGCGCGAAGCGATTGCTACCGCGAATAACCTGCTGTCGCAGGGACGGGCGCCGGATACGCCGGTGGTGGTGATCGAAAATGTCAGCCGGCCGGACCAGCGGATTGAGCGCATTACCCTCGCTGAGCTGGCGCATGGCTTGCCGTCGGCGCATGGGCCTGTGCTGGTGATGCTGGGCAAGGCAATGGCTGCCCGCCCGCACCAAACCCGGTAAACCTGGGTCTGACCCAAGGGTCAGACCCATCCATTGCACGCCGCGCTGACTGGGTCTGCCCCTTGGGTCAGACCCGGGTTTACCGGGTTTAGGCGTACAATACCGTCCTCCCCAAACAGAGGTACAAGATGAGCCAAGCCCACGAAATCCTGGAGCGCGCCCGCAATGCGCGCCTGGCAGGCAAATACGAAGACGCCCTGCGCGACCACCTGTGGTTCCACGAGCATGCCCTCGAAGAAGACCCGTCACTGGCCGGCGTGCGCCTGTCCTTCGCCCTGCGCGACTGGATCTACCTCGCCGAGCAATTCCCGCTGGCGCGCCGCGCCCTGCAAGCGATCCGCGACCGCGATGCCCAGCGCATCCTGAACGGCGGCGCCACGCTGGCCCGCTTTCATGACGTGAGCGCCATCAACAGCGCCCTCGGCGAAGAACGCGCGACCTATGAGCTGTTCACCCAGCTCGACACCCAGTTGCCCGAGCTGGCCACGGACTGCGCCGACCTGGCCCTGCCGGCCCTGGTGGCGGTGGAAGACTTCCCGATGGCGCGCCGCTACCTGCCCGATCCGGTCGCCCGCATCGCCGCCCTGGCCAAGCGCGTCAACGATTTCGCCGAAGACCTGGCCAAGCGCGGCAACACCTCCTCCGCTCCGCAGCTGCTGGCCTTTGTCCTGAACTACACCAAGGAAGTTCGCCTGATCGTGGAAGTATTCCGCCGCCTGGGCGAAGATGAAGAAGTGGCCAAGGCCAGCACGGCAGCATTGGACTCGCTGAAATCGGAAGCCCTGCGCGACGCCGTGCAGCGCGAATTCGACAACCCTGGCAGCACCATCGCGGCCATGGTTTCCCACGCCAAGGGCAACGCCTAAGGCGCTAAAACCGCCGGCACCACCCGCCCCTGCCAGCCGCCAGCCGTGCGGCTGGCCAGCACCAGGCATTCGCCCTCGCCGCCTTCCACTACCAGCCGTCCGCGCTCGTCCCACAGTGCGCTGCGGCCGGCCGACTGCCAGCCGCCGGTAGGTCCGCCGTGGTTGGACATCAGTACCGGCATCGCATGCCGCTCCGCGTACCCCCGCAGGATTTCGCTGTCCTTGGCGTAACCGCCGGGCGACACCAGAGCGCTGGCGGCGTACAGCTTCGCCCCCGCCAGCGCCGCAGCCTCTGCATGGCTGGCGTGGGTGAAGTCGGCGCATACCGCCAGCGCGGCCGCAATGCCTTCGATAAGCAGCGCAGTCCCGCCGCAGCCGGCAGTAAACACCGCGTCCTCGCCGTCATGCAGGTGCTGCTTGGTGTATTCGGCCACGCGGCCGTCCGGCAGGAACGATATCGCGCCGATGTACAGCGCGCCCCCGATCCGCAACGGCGCACCGGCCACGATGGTCATGCCGTTGCTTTGCGCCAGCTCGGACAGCGGCGCAAGGCGAGCATCGTCGCCGCGCAAGGCCGTCGCCGCCGCGACATCGGGCTCGTAGCCGGTCAGGGAAAGTTCAGGAAACAGCGCCAGCCGCACGCCAAGCGCGGCGGCTTGCCGGGCAAGCGCCAGGTGGCGCGAGAGATTGCCAGCGATATCGCCTTTGACGGAGGCGGACTGGATGGCTGCTACCAGCGGAAATTCAGGCGCCATCGGTCACCGACTTGATGCAATAGTCCGTCATCGCCTGCAAAACGGCCGGGTCTTCGCCCACCGCGCCGACGGTGCGGATGCTCACGCCCGGGTGCGCCAATCGCATTTCATCCAGGATCAAGGGCAGGTCGCGCAGCACGTGGCCGCCCTGCCCCAGGAACACCGGCACCACCGTCACATCGTCGAAGCCCTGCACAACCAGCGACGCCACCTGGTCCTGCAAGCGCGGCGACATCAGCTCAAGGAAGGCAAGGGAAACGTTGATGTCCGGGGCGCGCGCCGCCGTCAGGTCGCGCAAGCGCTCGAACGGTTCCGCCCAGCTGGCGGAACGGGCGCCATGCGCAAACAGGACCAGCGCGCGGCCGCCCATGCTAGTGCCGCTCCACCCAGTACAGCGCCGCTATCGCCAGCAGCAGGTACAGCAGGCTTGGCATCACCGCCGTCACGAAGGCCGGCAAGGCGGACAGCAGGCCGATATGCGAGAACAGCGTATTCACCAGCAGGAAACTGACGCCGATCATGATGCCGATGAAAATTTTCAGGCTGACGCCGCCCGAGCGCGTATGCAGGTAGGCGAAAGGCAGCGCCAGCGCCATCAGCACGAAAATCGCCAGCGGGTCGATCAGCTTTTTCCAGAATGCGATCTTGAAGCGTTCCGTACCCTGCTTGTTCTCCTGCAGGTGGCGGGTATACACGGCCAGCTCGTTGGCCGACATGCGCTCGGGATCGGAACCGGCAACCGACAGGATTTTCGGCGTGATCTCCGAAATCAGCTCCTTGCTCGGAGACTTCCTGACCTCCACCATACTGGTCGCCTGGGCAAAGTTGTTTGCCACGTTCGCCTGTGCCCCATCCACAGCAAGGGCCGGATTGCTGAAGATATTCTCCGTTACTTCGTTCAGCTGCCAGCTATTGTTGCCCTTGAAATTGGCGGTCTTTGCCAGCGTGAGGGAACGCAGGCGGAAGCTGTTGTCGAAGTCGTAGAGCTTGACGTCCACCAGTTGGCCGTCGGGACGAACCTCGCGCACATTGAAGAAGCGGGTGCCCATCGTTTCGCCGGTCATCCCGCCGCTCTTGATGATGTCCTTGGTCCACATACCCGAGCGGAACTCGGACGACACCGTGGTCCCGCGCCCGGTCAGCCGGATCTTCTCCGACAATTGCGCCAGGCGCGGCGTAATCAGCTCGCCGAAAATGAAGGCCACGACCACCAGCACCACGCCCACCTTGCCGACCATGGTGGCCGCCAGGCGCGTCGACATGGACGAAGCACGCATGATCGTGAATTCGGAAGTCGAGGCGAATTGCGCCATCGTATAAATGGTGCCGATCAGCGACGCCACCGGCAGCACCTCGGTCAGGTGCTGCGGGATCATGGTAAGCACATACAGCGCGGCATGCTCCATGCCGTAGCCGTTCTTGCCCACGGCAGGCAGCTCGCCGGTCAGGTCCATGAAAGCCTGCAGGCCAAGCAGCGCGGCCAGCGCAAAGGCGACCGCCTGCAGGATGGAGACGAAGAAGTAACGTTGGAGGATGCTCATTTCCGGGACGCTCCGCGCTTGAAGGCCGCCCACAAGGCGCGCGGGTGATAGCGGTGGTTGACGTTGAGGCGCCAGGCAAACATCGACAGCACCACGAGGGCTGCCGCCAGGTGCAGCGGCCACCAGCCCATGGCGAACGTCATTTTTCCCTGCTTGATGCTGCCCTCGAACACCTTGGTCAGGTTGTTATAAGTGAAGAAGACCAGCACCGCGATAATCAGGTTGATTGCGCTGCCTGCGCGCGGGTTGGCAAAGCCCAGTGGAATCGCCACCAGGGTAAGCAGCAGGCAGGTGATCGGCAAAGCGATACGCCACATCAATTCCGCGCGGGCGAAACTATTGCCCCAATCGGCAACCAGCGCCTGGGTCGTCATTGAGTTGGCGTCCTTTGAGCCGCCGACTTCGGAGGACTGCTGCGTCACGCGCATGCTGTAACGCTCGAACTCCATGCTCTGGAAATCGGCATCGCCTGGCTTGCCCTGGTAGCGGCGGCCGTTCTTCAACACCAGGAATTTGTCGCCGGTTGGCATTTCTTCGACCACGCCTTCGGATGCCACGATCACCGAAGTGCCTTTGGCATCGACCTGGTTGACGAAGACATTGCGCACCACGGCGCTGCTGCCGCTCACGCCTTCGACGAAGAAGATGCGGTTGGCCGAGGACGATTCCTTGAACTGGCCGGGCGATACCTTCTGCAGGTCTTCGCGCTTGGCAAAGCGCTCCACATATTCATTGCTCTTGCCGCGCGCCCAGGGCGTCACGTAAAAGCTAAGCAGTGCGGTCAGCAGCACGATCGGCAAGCCGAACGTCAGCACCGGCCGCACGAAGCGCGTCAGGCTCAGCCCCGATGCGAACCACACCACCATCTCGGAGTCCTTGTAGGTACGGGTGATCACCATCAAAACCGAAATAAAACTGGTGAAAACGAGGACAGTTGGCAGATAATTCAAGGCTGCGAACGCGAGGAGCGCGATGACATCGCTGGACGCGACCTTGCCACCCGCGGCGCGGCCGAGGATGGTGACGAGGGTCCACGTCAGGAGGATAGAGAACATCACCGTAAAGGTGGCCCCGGCAGAGCTGAGCAGCTCACGGCGGAGGGCGCGATGGAAAATCATTCGACGTTTATAATTCGTTCTACAAAATTAAGGAGAAAACCAAATGGACTTTAGCATAAAAGCACTCGACGCCAAGAACACCATCTCCAGCGCCAAAAGCGGCTGTGTGGTGGTCGGCGTCTTCGAAAACAAAAAACTCTCGAAAGCGGCTAAAGCCCTCGACAGCGCCGGCGAGATCACCGCAGCGCTGAAATCCGGCGACATCACCGGCAAGGCCGGCACCACCTTGCTGCTGCGTGGCCTGAAAGGCGCGGCCGCCGAGCGCGTGCTGCTGGTAGGCCTGGGCGCCGACGAAGCGGTTTCCGAAAAAGCCATCGGCTCCGCCATCAATGCCGCCATCAAGGCTTTGGGCACCGTGGCTTCGACGGACGCTATTATCGCACTGCCACTGGAAGAAGTGAAAGGCCGCGACGCCAACTGGGCGATCCGCGCCGTGGTGCTGGCCGGCCGCGAAGCCGTGTACCGCACCGACGCCCAGAAGTCCAAGAAAGACCCGGCGTGGACCGGCCCCAAGAAGCTGGCCCTGGCCGTTGCCAACAGCGCCGCCACCAAGCTGGCGCTGTCGCAGGCCGTCGCCATCGCCAACGGCATGGAGCTGACCAAGGACCTGGGCAACCTGTCCGCCAACGTCTGCACCCCGACCTACCTGGCCAACGTGGCCAAGAAGCTGGGCAAGGACTTCGGCTTTGAAGTGGAGATCCTGGACCGCAAGCAGATGGAAGCGCTGAAGATGGGATCCCTGCTGTCCGTGACCAACGGCTCCGAGCAGGCGCCCAAGTTCATCGTCCTGAAGCACAAAGGCGGCAAGGCCAAGGATGCACCGACCGTCCTGGTGGGCAAAGGCATCACCTTCGACACCGGCGGCATCTCGATCAAGGCCGGTCCCGGCATGGACGAGATGAAATACGATATGTGCGGCGCCGGCTCCGTGCTGGGCACCTTCCGCGCCATCGGCGAAATGGGCCTGAAGTCCAACGTGGTCGGCATCGTGGCCGCCTGCGAGAACATGCCTTCCGGCCGTGCCACCAAGCCGGGCGACATCGTCACCTCGATGAACGGCCTGACGATCGAAATCCTGAACACCGACGCCGAAGGCCGCCTGATCCTGTGCGACGCGCTGACCTACGCCGAGCGCTTCAACCCGGCCGCCGTGATCGACGTGGCGACCCTGACCGGCGCCTGCATCGTGGCCCTGGGCCACCACAACAGCGGCGTGTTCGCGCGCGACGACGACGCTGGCAACGCCCTGGTCGAAGCCCTGATGGCATCGGGCAAAGCCACCGGCGACACCGCATGGCGCCTGCCGATCGGCGAGCAGTACAACGAGCAGCTCAAGTCCAACTTCGCGGACCTGGCCAATATCGGTTCGCCGGGCGGCGCATCCTGCACCGCAGCCGCCTTCCTGGAAAACTTCACCCGCAAGTATCCATGGGCGCACGTCGACATCGCCGGCACCGCCTGGAAATCGGGCGCAGCCAAAGGCGCCACCGGACGTCCAGTGCCGATGCTGACCAACTTCCTGATCGGCCGCGCAGGCTGAGATGTGAGGGAATGAAAAAAAGCCGGGGCAACCCGGCTTTTTTAATATACCGACGTTGAAGTCGGCTGCTGCAAGGGCGCGCCGCGCGCGGCGGCGCCCTCCCCGCGCTGCAGGATAACGGTCAGCGTCGAAGGCAAGTCAAAGCCGGCGCCAGTCTGCTTGTCGACGATCTGGCCAGCCCCGAGGGTGAAAATGATATTGCCCCACTTGGAGGCATTCTGGTGCGCTTCGATCTGGTCGTAGGCCCAGACGTCTTCGCGGCGGCAGTCCACGACCAGGGGCTGGGTGCTCTTGTGCACCGTCACCCGTCCGGGCGAGGTGACAAACCAGCGCCCCCGGTCGTTCGTCAGTACGCAGCCAATGCCCGACACTTGCTGGTGGTCGAGCACAGTCTGCACGAGTACCGACTGTTCGGCCGAATCGAACAGGGTCGCGCAAGCGCCCAACGTCGCTGCGCACAGCGCAGCGAACGCGATTCGACTCAGCCTGACTGGCATACGCCGGGCTCAGTCAGCCGAAGTCTGGGATTTTTTCTGACGCAGGCCCTGGATGACATGCATGATGTCATCCATGCTGTTCGCCCCGATGCCCTGGAAGGCGTCGAGAACCTCGTTCAGTACTTCGTTACGCACTTCGGCGTCGGCAGCAGCGATAGTGGCCGGCCGCTGGGCAGCAGCGCGTGCGCTTGCTTCCTTGGCGGACTTGCGGCCGCTAGGCGATTTGCCGTGCTCCAGCGCCGCTTGCCAGATCAGCCAGCGACGTTGGGTTTCATAGACCAGATACTCGTCTGGCTTGTCTTCGCGCCGACGGACGATTTGGCCGTCCTTCTGCGCCCATGCTTCGAATGCAGATCGCATGTTATTCCTTTAGTGTGCAGTGCTCTGTTAAATCGGAATTAGTTTCCGCATATTACCACTTATTGATGCAAGACAATATTCATTTCGTTGCATTTAAGCAAAAATACCCAGCTTCGTGGAAACAACTTCGATACCA
Source organism: Pseudoduganella sp. (assembly GCA_039593355.1). GTDB lineage: Bacteria > Pseudomonadota > Gammaproteobacteria > Burkholderiales > Burkholderiaceae_D > Rugamonas. The sequence continues at coordinate 21,752 of JBCNPK010000051.1, read as the reverse complement.
ACCTTTTAAGTATATTGACATTGTCGGTTGTTGTTAGCGTAATTTTAGTACCAATCTGATAACTATGAAGCACTAATAGAAATTTTTTTTGTGGATGCACCTTTTTGCCACAAGAAATCGCAATTTTGATGACACCACAGAATCATTGTTTGGCTCAAAAACGACAGCTTCCCTTAGCATAGTGAGTATTGATAAGATCTGCCCCCACGCAACTTGAAAGACCGTCATGAAACTAGCCACCTGGAATGTTAACTCATTGAATGTTCGCTTGCCGCACGTTACGAAATGGCTTGGCGAAAACCCCGTAGATGTGCTCTGCATCCAGGAAACCAAGCTGACGGACGACAAGTTCCCGGTCAAGGAAATCGAGGAAATGGGTTACCAGGTCGCGTTCAATGGCCAGAAAACCTACAACGGCGTCGCCATCCTGTCGCGCCACCCGATGCAGGACGTGGTCAAGAACAACCCGAGGTACCCGGACGAGCAGCAGCGCATCCTGGCCGCCACCATCAATGGCATCCGCGTGGTGAACGCCTATGTCCCGAACGGGCAGGCGCTGGACTCGGACAAATACACCTATAAACTGGGCTGGCTGGCCGCCTTCCGCGACTGGCTGGGCGAGGAACTCGCGAGCAACAGCCACCTGGCCGTGCTGGGCGACTACAACATCGTGCCGCATGTGCGCGACACGCATGATCCGGCTATGGAAGGCGATATCTTCTGCTCGGAGAAAGAACGCGCGGCCCTGCAGGCACTGCTCGATCTTGGGCTGCACGACTCGTTCCGCCTGTTCGAACAGGCCGAGAAGAGCTTCTCCTGGTGGGACTACCGCATGCTGGGCTTCCAGAAGAACAAGGGCCTGCGCATCGACCACGTGCTGCTGTCGGCGCCGTTGAAGGAACGCTGCGTTTCCTGCGTGATCGACCGCGCGCCGCGCAAGTGGCAGCAGCCCTCCGACCACGCCCCGGTGATCGCAACGCTGGGCGCTTAAGCCGCGGCCTTGTCCATCATGAGCTGGGCGCGCACGCCCAGCACTGGTTTCGAGAACAGGTAGCCCTGGGCGTAAGTACAGCCCTGCTCGCGCAGCAGCTGGAACTGCCCTTCCGTCTCCACCCCTTCCGCCACCACCGACAGCTGCAGGCTGTCCGACAGCGCGACGATCGCGGCCACGATGGCGCGGTCTTCCGCACTTTCCTCCAGGTCCTTGATGAAAGCGCGGTCGATCTTGATCTTGCGCACCGGGAAGCGCTTCAGGTAGGCCAGCGAAGAATAGCCGGTGCCGAAATCGTCGATCGACAGGCGGATGCCCATCGCATTGATCTGGCCCAGGATCTCCAGCGTCTGTTCGCCGTGCTGCATCAACGCCGTTTCCGTGATCTCGAATTCGATCAGCGCCGGGTCGATGCCCGTTTCCTCCAGCGTGCGGCGGATCGACTCAACCAGGCCGCGGTGCATGAACTGGCGCGCCGACAGGTTGATCGCCATTGGCACAGGCGCGATGCCCTGGCGCTGCCACTCCATGCTTTGCTCGCAGGCTCGGCGCAGCACCCATTCGCCGATCGGCACGATCAGGCCGTTGTCCTCGATCAGAGGGATGAACTGGTCCGGCATCACCAGGCCGCCGGCCGGCCGGCGCCAGCGCAGCAGCACTTCCAGCGTGGCCAGGCGCCGCGTCGCGATGTCCATGATCGGCTGGTAGTGCAGTTCGAACTGGCCGAGCTGCAGCGCCGAACGCAGTGCGCTCTCCATTTCGAAATGCATGGCCGCCGCCATGTTCATCTCTTCGTTGAAGTACTGGTAGTTGTTACGGCCGGAAGCCTTGGCGTGGTACATCGCCGCGTCGGCATTGCGCATCAGCGTGGCGACGTCATGGCCGTCGTCCGGATAGGTGCAGATGCCGATCGATGGCGTGATGTGCAGCAGGCGCCCTTCCAGTGGAATCGGCTCGGAAAGCGTGTCGATGATCTTCTGCGCCACGTGGCTCGATTCATCGGTGGAATGGATGCCCGGCAGCAGGACCACGAATTCATCTCCGCCCAGGCGCGCCACCGTGTCGCTGGCACGCACCGCAGCGACCAGCCGCCCCGCCACCTCCTTCAGCAGGGCATCGCCCGTCATGTGGCCCAGCGAGTCGTTGATGGTCTTGAAGCGATCAAGGTCGATAAACATCACGGCCAGGCGCCGCTCCGAGCGCTGCGCGGCGAGCATGGCGCGGTCCAGTCGGTCGGCCAGCAAGGCACGATTCGGCAATCCGGTCAGGCTGTCGTGATAAGCCATATGGTGCACGCGGGCTTCGGCCTGGCGGCGTTCGACGATCTCGGCTTGCAGCTGCGCGTTGGCGCCGGCCAGTTCGGCCGTGCGTTCCAGCACGCGCACTTCCAGTTCGTCGCGCGCACGGCGCACGGCTTCGGCAGCTTCGCGGCGCGACGTCACGTCGTCGATCAGCCATACTGAACGGCCCTTGGGGTCGGCCATGTCGAATGGGCGGCCGGAAAGTCGCGCCCAGAAGCGGCTGCCGTCCTTGCGGACCAGCTGGTATTCGTATGAGCTGGCGTGGCCGGCCAGGAAATCCTTTTCGGTCGCCTTGCGCGCGGCATCCCATGCGTCCAGGTCGGGATAGAAGGTTTGCACGCTGACTCCGGCCATCTCGCCCGGGCCGTAGCCAAAGAGCTCTTCCATCTTGGCGTTGCAGCGCAAATTGCGGCCCTTCTCGCAGACCGAGATGCCCATCACCGCACTGTCCAGGATCGCCTGGTTTTCCAGCAGCGCATTGCGCAGCGATTCCTCGTCCTGCTTTTGCGCCGTGCGGTCTTCGATGATCCAGATCGTTCCCTGGGTCGGCTCATCCGGGTTCACCACATAACCGATCAGCTGCGCCCAGAAATCGCTGCCGTCCTTGCGGCGCATCAGCGTCTCGGAATGGAACGGCTTGCCGACGCCAAGCAGCGGTCCGGCCATGGCGCCGATGCGCGCATACGTTTCGTCGTCCGGGTAAATCGAACGGCCGGGCATGCCCAGGCCTTCATCGCCGTCGTAGCGGAACATCTCGGCAAAGCCGCGGTTGTACCGGGTGATGATGCGGTTCTTGGTGAACAGGATGGAGATCGAGGCATTGGTCATGATGGCTTCGACTTCCATCTGCACCTCGCGCGACACCGTCACGTCTTCCAGGATCCAGATCGTGCCGCCATCGTTGTGCACCTGGTCGACAGCCTGCGCGCGCACGCGGCACCAGATTTTCACGCCATCCTTGCGCATCAGCTGGCATTCGCGCATTTCAAACAACTGGCCGGTCCCCAGCAGAGGCGATGCGAGGCGCCCGAAATCGGCATATTCTTCCGCCGTCTCGAACAACTCGGCGGCGCGCCGGCCGCGCAATTCCGATTCTTCGTAGCCGAACATTTCAGCCATACGCGGATTGACTGTCAGGATCTGCTGGTTTTTGGTGAACAGGATGCCGACCGAGGCGTTGTCCAGGATCGCCTTCTGTTCAAGCAGCAGCCGGCCCATGGCCTCGGTGGCGATGCGCTGTTCGTTGATGTCTTCCAGGATGAATACAGTGCCTTCGCGTGTGTCGGCGGGATCGAGCGCGCGGCCATTGGATCGGCACCAGAACAAAGTGCCGTCGCGGCGGCGCAGCTGCAGCTCCAGCGTCAGCGGCGTACCCTTTGCCAGCATGGGGAAGTATTCGTTGCGGATGCGCTCAGCTTCTTCCGGCGTTGGATACAGGATGTCGCTAGGCGCGCCTTCCAGCTCATGTCGTGCATAACCGAACATTTCAGCTGCGCGCATATTGCATTCGACGACATAGCCGTTCTTGGCGAGGATGATGCCGACTGCCGCATTTTCCAGAATAGCCTGCTGCTCCAGCATGGCTTTACGCAGCGCGCGCTGATCGCGCTGCGCGCTGCTGATGTCATTGAAGATGATGGTGGCGCCGCCATCGAGTCCGCCCGGCAGCGCTTTGACGGTCAGTTGAACGGCGACGTAATTGCCGCTTGCATTGGTCAGCACACTGTCCCATTTGGGCGCGGTGCGCGGCGCCATATTGGGCAAGGCGGCCGATACCACAAGGGCTGCATTCAGCTGCGCGTGGGCTTCTGCTCGCACGTGGCGCGAGAACAATTCCACCACATTGCGTCCGCGCGGGTCCGACTGCAGCAAGGCGTCGAGCTCAGTGTTGGAGGCGAATACCCGGCCGTCTGCATCGCACGCACAGGCAGGCATGCCGATCAACTGCAAGGCGTTGGCTACCACTTCCACATTACTTGACACAGAATTCATGAATGACTGGGCTTTCGGGTATCCAGTCGATCATAGCGTACAAAACTGCCTACTCAAAGAAAAGCCCCGTGCTGGCTGACGTTGTTACAACAAACACATGGGTTTTTACCGCGCTGCAGCAGTTTACGCTGCACCGCGGCCGTGCGGTCCAAACGACATTCGGGCAACTCCTATCGCATCACAAGCAAACTTATCATTTAAGAAAACTCGCGGACGATAGCAAATTGCGCCGAAGGTCAACCCGCGGTGGCAGCTACTCCTGCGGCACGCGCACCCAGCCCTCCATCAGCACGCGTGCGCTGCGGCTCATGATGGCTTTCTTCACGGTCCATTCGCCGTTTTCCTGCGTCGCTTGCGCACCCACGCGCAGCGTGCCGGAAGGGTGGCCGAAGCGCACCGCTTCGCGCTCGCCGCCGCCTGCCGCCAGGTTCACCAGCGTGCCCGGAATGGCGGCCGCCGTGCCGATTGCCACGGCGGCCGTGCCCATCATCGCATGGTGCAGCTTGCCCATGGAGAGCGCGCGCACCAGCAAATCGATATCGCCGGCCTGGACCTGTTTGCCGCTGGACGCGGTGTAGCTCGCCGGTTGCGCAACGAAGGCCACTTTCGGCGTGTGCTGGCGGGTGGCCGCTTCCGACACGTCCTTGATCAGGCCCATACGCAGCGCGCCGTAGGCACGGATGGTTTCGAACTTCGCCAGCGCGGCGGCGTCGCCGTTGATCGCTTCCTGCAGCTCGGTACCGTCGTAGCCGATGGCGTCGGCGTTGATGAAGATCGTCGGGATGCCGGCGTTGATCATGGTCGCCTTCAGCGTGCCGATGCCGGGGACTTCCAGGTCATCGACCAGGCGGCCGGTCGGGAACATCGCATTTTTCCCGCCTTCGCCGGCGCCCTCTTCGTCAGCGGAAGGATCCATGAATTCAAGCTGCACTTCGGCGGCCGGGAAGGTCACGCCATCGAGCTCGAAGTCGCCGGTTTCCTGCACCTCGCCGTTGCTCATCGGGATGTGAGCGATGATGGTCTTGCCGATATTGGCCTGCCAGATGCGCACCACGGCAACGCCGTCGCGCGGCACGCGTGCCGGCGCGACCAGGCCGCCGCTGATGGCGAAGGCACCGACTGCGGCGGACAGGTTGCCGCAGTTGCCGCTCCAGTCAACGAAGGCCTTGTCGATGCTGACCTGGCCGAACAGGTAGTCCACGTCGTGGTCTGGGCGCGTGGACGCGGACAGGATCACCGTCTTGCTGGTGCTCGAGGTCGCGCCGCCCATGCCGTCGATCTGCTTGCCGTACGGGTCGGGGCTGCCGATCACGCGCAGCAGCAGCGCATCGCGCGCCGCGCCAGGCACCTGGGCAGACTGCGGCAAGTCCTGCAGCCGGAAGAACACGCCCTTGCTGGTGCCGCCGCGCATATACGTGGCCGGCACCTTGATTTGTGGTTTGTGTGCCATTTACGCCGCCTTTGCCGATTCCAGGAAGTCCTGCGCAAAGCGCTGCAGCACGCCGCCTGCCTCGTAGATCGACACGTCTTCCGACGAATCGAGGCGGCAGGTGACCGGCACTTCAACACGTTCGCCGTTCTTGCGGTGAATGACCAGGGTCAGAGTAGCGCGCGGTGCGCGTTCGCCGATCACGTCGAAGGTCTCGGTGCCGTCGATGCCCAGGGTCAGGCGGTTCACGCCCGGCTTGAACTCCAGCGGCAGCACGCCCATGCCCACCAGGTTGGTGCGGTGGATGCGTTCGAAGCCTTCCGCAACGATGGCTTCCACGCCGGCCAGGCGCACGCCCTTGGCGGCCCAGTCACGCGAGGAACCCTGCCCGTAGTCCGCGCCTGCGATCACGATCAGGGGTTGCTTGCGCTCCATATAGGTCTCGATGGCTTCCCACATGCGGGTGACCTTGCCCTCCGGCTCGATGCGGGCCAGCGAACCGGCCTTGATGCTGCCGTCGGCGTTGCGCACCATTTCGTTCTTCAGCGTCGGGTTGGCGAAGGTAGCGCGCTGCGCGGTCAGGTGGTCGCCGCGGTGGGTTGCGTAGGAGTTGAAGTCTTCCTCCGGCAGGCCCATTTTGTGCAGGTATTCGCCGGCGGCCGAATCCATCATGATCGCATTCGACGGCGACAGGTGGTCGGTGGTGATGTTATCGCCCAGCACGGCCAGCGGACGCATGCCTTTCAGCGTGCGTGCGCCTGCCAGCGCGCCTTCCCAGTACGGCGGACGGCGGATGTAGGTCGATTGCGGACGCCAGTCATACAGCGGCTCGGCGCGTTGCGCAGCTTCCTCACTGCGCGCGAACATCGGAATGTAGACCTTGCGGAAGTGCTCCGGCTTGACGCTGCTCGCCACGATCGCGTCGATCTCCTCGTCGCTCGGCCACAGGTCTTTCAGCGTAATCGGCTTGCCGGCTGCGTCGTGGCCCAGCACATCCTTCTCGATGTCGAAGCGGATGGTGCCTGCGATAGCGTAAGCCACCACCAGCGGCGGCGAAGCCAGGAATGCCTGCTTGGCGTACGGGTGGATGCGGCCGTCGAAGTTGCGGTTGCCGGAGAGGACGGCGGTGGCGTACAGGTCGCGTTCCACCACTTCCTTCTGGATCGCAGGATCCAGCGCACCGGACATGCCGTTGCAGGAGGTGCAGGCATATGCCACAACGCCGAAGCCCAGCTTTTCCAGCTCGGGCATCAGGCCCGCTTCTTCCAGGTACAGCGTCACGGCCTTCGAGCCGGGCGCCAGCGAGGACTTGACCCACGGCTTGCGCAGCAGGCCAGCCTTGTTCGCGTTGCGGGCCAGCAGGCCGGCGGCGATCATATTGCGCGGATTATTGGTGTTGGTGCAGCTGGTGATGGCGGCGATGATCACGGCGCCATCAGGCATCTTGCCAGGTTCGTTTTCCACTACGCCGGAAATACCGCGCGCGGCCAGCTCGGAGGTGGGAACGCGCTTGTGCGGATTGGATGGGCCCGCGATGTTGCGCACCACGGTCGACAGGTCGAACTTCAGCACGCGCTCGTATTCCACCTTCGCCAGGTCGTCCGACCACAGGCCGGTGTGCTTGGCATAGGTTTCCACCAAGGCCACCAGCTCGTCGTCGCGGCCGGTCAGCTTCAGGTACTTGATGGTCTGCGCGTCGATGGAGAACATCGCGGCGGTGGCGCCGAATTCGGGAGCCATGTTCGAGATGGTGGCGCGGTCGCCCAGGGTGAGCGCCGCGGCGCCTTCGCCGTAGAACTCCAGGTAAGCCGAAACCACTTTTTCCTTGCGCAGGAATTCGGTCAGCGCCAGCACGATGTCGGTGGCGGTAATGCCAGGCTGCGGCTTGCCGGTCAGCTCAACGCCGATGATGTCCGGCAGGCGCATCCAGGATGCGCGGCCCAGCATCACGGTTTCCGCTTCCAGGCCGCCCACGCCGATGGCGATCACGCCCAGCGCGTCCACCATCGGGGTATGGGAGTCGGTGCCGACCAGGGTGTCCGGATAGGCCACGCCGTCCGTCACCTGGATCACCGGCGACATGCGTTCCAGGTTGATCTGGTGCAGGATGCCGTTGCCCGGAGGGATCACGTCGACGTTCCGGAACGCTTTCTTGGTCCAGTTGATAAAGTCGAAGCGGTCCTCGTTGCGGCGGTCCTCGATCGCGCGGTTCTTGGCGAAGGCATCCGGATCGAAACCGCCGCATTCCACCGCCAGGGAGTGGTCGACCACCAGCTGGGTCGGCACCACCGGATTGACCAGGGCAGGATCGCCGCCCTGCTCCGCGATGGCGTCGCGCAGGCCCGCCAGGTCCACCAGTGCGGTCTGGCCCAGGATGTCGTGGCAGACCACACGGGCCGGGAACCACGGGAAGTCCAGGTCGCGCTTGCGTTCGATCAGCTGCGACAGCGAGGCAGTCAGCGTTGCCGGGTCGCAGCGGCGCACCAGGTTTTCCGCCAGCACGCGCGAGGTGTACGGCAGCGTGGCGTAAGCGCCCGGCTTGATCGCGTCGACGGCTTCGCGCGCATCGAAGTAATCGAGCCTGGTGCCAGGGAGTTGTTTGCGGTATTGGCTGTTCATGATTACTTGCGGTCCTTCAGTGGTACGAAGGCCAGGTCTTCAGGGCCGACGTAGTTGGCGCTTGGACGAATGATCTTGTTGTCGATACGCTGTTCGATCACGTGGGCAGCCCAGCCCGAGGTACGGGAGATCACGAACAACGGGGTGAACATGGCAGTCGGCACGCCCATCATGTGGTACGACACGGCGGAGAACCAGTCCAGGTTCGGGAACATCTTCTTGATTTCCCACATCACCGATTCCAGGCGCTCGGCGATGTCGAACATCTTCATCGAGCCCGCCTCCTGCGACAGGGAGCGCGCCACTTCCTTGATCACCACGTTGCGCGGGTCGGAGATGGTGTACACAGGGTGGCCGAAGCCGATCACCACTTCCTTGTTGGCGACGCGGCTGCGGATGTCGGCTTCCGCTTCGTCGGCGTTTTCGTAACGCTGCTGGATGTCCAGCGCCACTTCGTTGGCGCCGCCGTGCTTGGGGCCGCGCAGTGCGCCGATCGCGCCGGTGATGGCGGAGTGGATGTCGGAGCCGGTGCCGGCAATCACGCGGCTGGTGAAAGTGGAGGCGTTGAACTCGTGCTCCGCGTACAGGATCAGGGAGGTGTGCATTGCACGCACCCAGGATTCGGAAGGCTTTTCGCCGTGCAGCAGGTGCAGGAAGTGGCCGCCGATGGTCTCGTCGTCGGTTTCCACGTCGATGCGCTTGCCGTTGGTGCTGAAGTGATACCAGTACAGCAGCATGGAGCCGAAGGAAGCCATCAGGCGGTCGGCGATGTCGCGCGCGCCGGCGATGTTGTGGTCGTCCTTCTCCGGCAGGCAGCAGCCCAGCACGGACACGCCGGTGCGCATCACGTCCATCGGGTGGGCGGAAGCCGGCAACGCTTCCAGTGCAGCCTTCACGCCTTGCGGCAGGCCGCGCAGCGACTTCAGTTTCTTCTTGTAGCTTTTGAGTTCAGCCACGTTTGGCAGCTTGCCGTGCACCAGCAGGTAAGCGATTTCTTCGAATTCGCAGGTGGTGGCCACGTCCAGGATGTCGTAGCCGCGGTAGTGCAGGTCATTGCCGGTCTTGCCGACGGAGCACAGGGCGGTATTGCCGGCTGCAACGCCGGACAGGGCGACGGATTTCTTTGGCTTGAAGGTTGGTGCTGCTTCGGTCATGTTGTCTCTCCTCGAATCGATTGAATTATTTTTTGGCGGCGGCGAACAGTGCGTCCAGCTTCTGCTCGAAGTCGTGATAGTTGATGCGCTCGTACAGTTCGGCGCGGGTCTGCATGGTGTCGATCACCGCTTGCTGGGTGCCATCGCGGCGGATCGCGGTATAGACGTTTTCGGCAGCCTTGTTCATGGCGCGGAAGGCGGACAGCGGGTACAGCACCAGGCCCACGTCGGCGGACTTCAGTTCCTCCACGGTGAACAGCGGGGTCGAGCCGAATTCGGTGATGTTGGCCAGGACCGGCACCTTCACGGCTGCGGCGAACTTCTTGTACATGTCCAGCGAAATCATCGCTTCCGGGAAGATCATGTCGGCGCCGGCTTCCACGCAGGCCACGGCGCGGTCGATAGCAGCATCCAGGCCTTCCACGGCCAGCGCATCGGTACGGGCCATGATCACGAAATTTTCGTCGGTGCGCGCATCGACGGCGGCCTTGATACGGTCGATCATCTCGCCCTTGGACACGATTTCCTTGCCCGGACGGTGGCCGCAACGCTTGGCGCCGACCTGGTCCTCGATGTGCATGGCGGCGGCGCCGAACTTGATCATCGACTTCACGGTACGCGCCACGTTGAAGGCGGAGGCGCCAAAGCCGGTATCGACGTCCACCAGCAGCGGCAGGTCGCACACGTCGGTGATGCGGCGCACGTCGGTCAGCACGTCGTCCAGGTTGGAGATGCCGAGGTCCGGCAGGCCCAGGGAGCCGGCGGCCACGCCGCCGCCCGACAGGTAGATCGCCTTGAAACCGGCGCGCTTGGCCAGCAGGGCATGGTTGGCGTTGATCGCGCCCACGACTTGCAGCGGGGATTCTTCTTGAACGGCCTTGCGGAAGGCGGCGCCTGCGGAATATTGGCTCATGGTGTCCTTCAATAAAGTGAGTTGTTTCCCGTGCATAACGCAAGCGGCGTGCCACCCCATCGAGTCCTGAAAAATCAAGCACTTGCAACGGCGCCGCCAGTGTATAATGTTTCACATTGAAACACGATGAAACGTTTCGTCTGAAACATGCGACATTCGACGCCCCTGCCTTTCGATCCCGCCGACAAGCCGGTCATCTGGACCGTTTCCGTCTCGCGCCTGTCGGAACTGTTCCGCGACATCACGCTGGAATACGACGCCCTGGCCGACATCGAACCGATCAACCTTGGCTTCGACGAAGCGGCGCGGCATATCCGCGAGCGGCTGGCGACGGAACGCTGCGACGCGGTGATCGCGGCCGGCTCCAACGCCGCTTACCTGAAAGGCCGCCTCTCGGTGCCGGTGGTGATCGCCAAGGCCAGCGGCTTCGATTTCATGCAAGCCCTGGCGCGCGCGCGCAAGGTATCCGACCGTATCGGCGTGATCACCTACCAGGACGACATGCCGGCGCTGGCCGAATTCGCCGCCACCTTCGGCGTGCCGATCGCGCAGCGCACCTATGCCACCGAAGAAGATGCGCGCGCCCAGATCAATGACCTCAAGGCCTCGGGCATCAAGGCCATCGTCGGCGCAGGCCTGATTACCGACCTGGCCGAAGAAGCTGGCCTGACGGGCGTGTTCGTCTACTCCGCCGCCTCCATCCGCCAGGCCTTCGACGACGCACTGGAACTGGCGCGCCTGGCGCAGCTGGAGACCAACCGCAGCCGGCGCCACGTGGTCGCCGACACCCTGCGCGCCAAGCACGGCCTGGCCGACCTGCGCGGGGAATCCGAAGCCATGGAGCGTGTGCGCCAGGCCGTCGTGCTGTATGCGAAATCGCCGGCCACCGTGCTGATCCAGGGCGAGACCGGCTGCGGCAAGGAACTGGTGGCGCAGGCCATCCACCGCGAATCGCCGCGCACCATGGGCGGCGCCAACCGGCCATTCGTCGCGGTCAATTGCGGCGCCATCGCCGAATCGCTGCTGGAATCCGAACTGTTTGGCCATGAGGAAGGCGCCTTCACCGGCGCGCGGCGCGGCGGCCATGCCGGCCTGTTCGAAGCAGCCAACCGCGGCACCCTCTTCCTCGACGAAATCGGTGAAATGCCGCTCCCCCTTCAAACGCGCCTGCTGCGCGTGCTGGAAGAGCGCGAAGTCGTGCGGGTCGGCGGCACGCGGCCGATTCCAGTCAACGTGCGCATCATCAGCGCAACCCACTGCGACCTGGAGGCGCGCGTACGCGAAGGCCGCTTCCGCGCCGACCTGTTCTACCGGCTGGCGGTCCTGCGCATGTCGCTGCCGCCGCTGCGCGAACGTCCGGCCGATATCCTGCCGCTGGCCGAATGGTCGCTGCGCACCGCGCTTGCCAGCCTCAGCGCACGCGCCCATCCCAACCTGCCGGCCGAACTGGCAGCCTGCGCGCCCATGCTGCTGCGCTACGACTGGCCGGGCAATGTGCGCGAGTTGCGCAACCTGACCGAACGGCTCGCCCTTTTCCTCGCCGCCGAGCCGCTGCAGGCGCTGACGCCAAGCTTCGTCGCCAGCGTCGCGCCCGAACTGAGCGCGGGGCCGCGCACCCACGCCGTCGGCCAGGCGCCCGCACCGGGCAAGCCGCAGTTGCCGGCGCCGCGAGCCGGTAGCGCGGAAAGCGTCACCGAAGTAGTAGCGCGCTTTGGCGGGCGCCGCGACGCCGCCGCCGACTATCTCGGCATCAGCCGTACCACCCTGTGGCGCCGGCTGCGCGATGAATCCGGCGCCTAGCCCAGCCTCCAAGTCGCGCGCCGGCAATCGGGACCGTTGGCTAGAATTTCCCCATGGACGAGCGTACGGAAAACGAATCGCTGAAAGAACAGATGACGCGCATCAATGAGGAAGCGCGCATGATACTGCCCGGCATCCAGGCACTGTTCGGCTTTCAGTCCATCGCCGTGTTCAGCGACCGCTTCGAGCGCCTGCCGGACTATGCCCAGGACTGCCATGCAGCTGCCCTGGCGCTGGTCGTGGTGGCCATTGCCCTGATCATGCTGCCGGCCGCCTACCACCGCCTGACCGAGTCGGGCCGGGTGTCCGAACACGTCATCGAAATCTCTTCACGCGCAATCTGCTACGCCCTCGGCCCGCTGGCGGCCGGCTTGGCGCTGGACATCAGCGTCGTCATGCTGATGGTGACGGACCAAAGCGCCGTCAGCGCCGCCTCCGGCATCGCAGCCTTCGTATTATTGATAGGCATGTGGTTCGCCTACCCCCTCTACGCGCGCCGCAAGCGTCAGCGCGGCTAGTTCCCGCCACTCATCACGCCGTTTGACCGTTCATCACGTTTTCGATTCAGCGCCCGCGCCGGCGCCGATAAAGTGTGTTTCACAAGGAGGAAACACCAGATGAAAACCAAATTTGCCCAAGTTGCCGTCTCCCTGCTGCTGGCCGCAGCGTCCATCCCTGCTGTTGCCGCAACGGCTTTCAAAGCTGAAGTCAAAGGCAGCGGCGAGCCTGTGATCCTGATCCCGGGCCTGGCCTCGTCCGGCGAAGTATGGAAAGACACCGCCGCCCACATGTGCGTCAAGCGCCAGTGCCACATCCTCACGCTGGCCGGTTTCGCCGGCGTGCCCGCCCTCTCCGGCGAAAGCCTGCTGCCAGCCGCCGAAAAACAGCTGGCCGAGTACATTACGGCCAACAAGCTGGTCAAGCCGACCGTGATCGGCCATAGCCTGGGCGGCTTCCTCGGCATGAAACTGGCCAGCGATTACCCGGACCAAGTGGGCCGCCTGGTCATCATCGACAGCTTCCCCGCACTCGGCGCCACCCGCAACCCGGCCATCACCAAGGAGCAGCTGCAAGCCGTGGCCACCCAGATGCGCGACGGCATGCGCAGCCAGGACGATGCCACGTTCGGCGCCATGCAGCAGCGCAGCGCCGCCAGCATGGTCACCGCGCCGGAGAATGCGCAGCGCATTGCCGATTGGGGCAGGCAGTCCGACCGCGCAACCGTCACCGATGCGATGTACGACATCATGTCCACCGACCTGCGCGAAGACATCGGCCGCATCAAGGCGCCGACGCTGGTCCTGGGCACCTGGATCTCGTACAAGGCCTATGCGCCGAAGGAAGCCATCGAAGGACTGTTCAAGGCCCAATACGCCAAACTGCCCGGCGTGAAAGTGGAACTGGCCGACACCGCCCGTCACTTCATTATGTACGACGAACCCGAATGGATGTATGCTCGCATCGACCAATTCATCCAATAACCTCATCACCATGGAACACACCAAGCGTCCGCTGTTGGCAAGGCTTAACTGGTACTGGATTCTTCAGCTGCTCGGCTGGGCGCTGGTGTTCGTCATGGTCGTACTGACGTATGGCCGTTTCCTGAGCCTCGCCACCTGCGCATGGTACGGCGTCAGCGGCCTGCTGTTATCGGACCTGTGGCACCGCGTCATCAAGGCGCGCCGCTGGAGTGCCGGCAAGATCAAATGGCGCATGTTCCTCGGCCCGGTATTCCTCCTCGGGCCGTTGCAGACGGCCAGCGTCGCAACGGCCATCTACTTCGAGCTTGGAAAAGTCGACGGCCTGGCGTGGCTTCCCAGCGCGCTGGCGTTCTGGATCTGCATCTTCCTGGTCTGGCATATCGGCTACCTGGCCGCGCTGGCCCTGCGCCGCGCCAACCAGTTCGAAGCCACCGCCCTGCGCATGGAAGTGCAAGCCAAGGATTCCGAGCTGCGCGCGCTGCAAGCCCAGGTCAACCCGCACTTTTTCTTCAATAGCCTGAACAGCATCCGCGCCCTGGTGTACGAAGAGCCCGATTCGGCCTCGCAAATGATCGACCAGCTGGCAAGCCTGATGCGCTACGCGCTGCAGTCCGGCCAGTCCGACACCGTCCCTCTGCACAAGGAGCTAGCCGCCGTGGAAGCCTATCTCGCCATCGAAAAGATCCGCTTCGAAGAAAGGCTGCGCGTCAGCATCGAAGTCGAGCCGGGCCTGGAAGACGTGCGCATTCCGCCCATGTCGCTGCAAACCCTGGTGGAAAATGCCGTCAAATACGGCGTGGAGATGAGCACCACGGGAAGCGATATCCGCATCACCGCGCGCCGCGCAGGCGGCAACGCCGTGATTGAAATCGCCAATGCGGGCGCCATCCGCGCCATAGGCGACTCCACCAAAGTCGGCTTGACCAATACCCGCAAGCGCCTGGCATTGTCGATGGGCGAAGAAGCCAGCCTGCAATTGAGCGAGAGCAGCGGCTGGGTACGCGCAACCTTGCAATTCCCGGTGGCGGCATGATGCGCGTCCTGATCGTTGACGACGAACGCCTGGCGCGGGCCGAATTGCGTCGCATGCTGTCCAAGCATCCCGGCGTCGAAATTGCCGGCGAGGCAGCCAATGCGGCCGAAGCGGCGCAGATGGTCGCTTCGCTCGACCCCGACCTGCTCTTGCTGGACGTGCAAATGCCCGGGGGCAGCGGCTTCGACCTGCTGGCGGCGCTGGACGATGCGCCGGAAGTCATCTTCACCACAGCTTTCGACCAGTACACCTTGCAAGCCTTCGAGGCGAGCGCGCTGGACTACCTGATGAAACCGATCGAGCCGCAGCGCCTGGCCGCCGCCCTGGAACGCGCTGCGGCAAGGCTGGGCATGGCCCCCACGCCGAGCAGCACTCCGCGCAAGCTGTTCATCCGCGACGGCGAACGCTGCTGGTTCGTGAAGCTGGAGGACATCCGCCTGTTCGAATCGGAAGGCAACTACACCCGCCTCTATTTCGACGGCGCCAAGCCGCTGCTGGCGCGCTCGCTGCTGCAGCTGGAACAGCGGCTGGACCCGCAGCAGTTCTTCCGCGCCAGCCGTCGCCATATCGTCAACCTGGCCGCGGTGCGCGGCATCGACAACGAGGAGGGCGGCGCCCTGACCTTGCGCCTGGACGATATGACCGTGGAAGTGTCGCGCCGCCGGGCGGCGGCGCTCAAGCAATTGCAGGAGTTTTGACGCTCACTTCAAGGCTGGAATGGCTTGCGGCTGCAGCGGCTTGACCGGCTGCTCCTTCAGCTTCTTCTGCAGCATCTCGATCGCCACTTCCAGCTGGCGGTCGCGGCCGGTGTAGGTGGCGTGCGGCAGGTTGTCCACTTCCACGTCAGGCGCCACGCCTACGCCCTCGATCAGCCACTGGTCGTCCGCCTCGCTGAACTGGCCGTTCTCGGCCACCCGCACCATGCCGTTGTCCGCCAGGCGGTTGCGGTCGCTGAGCCACACGCCGGCACCGGCCGTGCGCTTGCCCACCAGCGGCGCCAGTCCCAGCGCCTTGATACCGGCGGCGAAGGTCTCGCCGTCCGAATAGGTCAGCTCATCGACCAAGACCACCAGATGGCCGCGGAAGGTGTTCTGCATATTCGCGTAAGTCCGGCCGGATGGCGGCGCCCAGTAAGCCCAGGCCTTGCGCAGCAGCTTTTCGATGATCCAGCTGTCGATATTGCCGCCCTGGTTGCGGCGCACGTCGATGATCAGGCCGTCGCGGTTGACGTTGGCGTAGAATTCGCGGGCGAAGGTGGCGATATCGTTCGGACCCATGGCGCGCAGGTGCAGGTAGCCGATGCGGCCATGGGAGGCCTGGTCCACCTGCCCTGCCAAGCCCTGTTCCCAGTCGCCGTAGCGCAGCGCGGCCTGGCGCGTCTGCGCCACCGGCGTGACGATGACACTGCGCGCCGCGCCCTTGGCGCTGGTCACGTTCAGCAAGACCTGCTTGTCGGCCTGGTTCAGCAGCAGGTCGGAGATATCGCGCGCCTCCAGCACGGGCTTGCCGTTGACGGCGGTGATGGTCTCGCCTTCGCGCACGTCGACGTCGGGCTGGGCCAGCGGCCCGCGGGCATTGGGCTGCTCAGGCTCGGTGCGGTAGATGTGCTCGACACGGTAACCCTTGTCGCTGCGGGTCAGCACGGCGCCAAGCCCGGCCGGCGTGCCTTCCGGCGCTGGCCGGCGGATGTCGCCCGGCGCCACCTGCGAATGCAGCGCGCCCACTTCCGCCACCATCATGCCGAGGATGTCGTTCAGTTCAGCGCGCTCGCTCACGCGCTCGACCAGCGGGCTGTACTTGGCGCGCACGGCGTTCCAGTCCACGCCGCGCATCTTGGCGTCATACAGGAAGTCGCGGTGCATGCGCCAGGCGTCGTTGAACATCTGTGTCCATTCCAGGCGCGGGCTGGAGATCAAGGTCCAGTCGTCGACCCGCACCTTGGCCTTGCTGGTGTCGGTTGGCGCCTTGGCGCCGGCTTCCACGATCATCATGTCGCCAGGACCGCTGGCGGAGAACGTGCGGTAATACACGTGCTTATGGTCGCCGGAAAGGTCGTAGCCGCGCACCCCGGCCACAAACGTTTCCGGCTGCGGGCTGGTTCGGGCAATGGCCAGGGTCTTCAGCGCGGAGCGGCCTTCGTTATTTTCACGCTCGAGGAAATACAGGCGCTTGTCGTCCACCGCCAGGTCGCGGTAATTGCCGGCCGCCAGCGGCACTTCGTAGACGCGGTCGGATATCCCCGCGAACACGATGGCCGGCAGCGTTGGTTTGGCCGCTGCGCCAGGCTTGGCGGAGGAGCCTGCAGCCGCGCCGCCCTGCGCAGCTTTCGCATCGGCTGCCTTCTCCACCGCTTTCTCCGCTGCCTTTTCCTCCGGCGTTTCGGCGGGCTTGGCGGCGGACTTGCTCAATTCATCGTCAGGCTTGAATGGGAAGCGGTTGCCAGGCTGCAGCGCCAGCGCAAACACGCCGACGCGCTTGTCGAACACCGGCCCCATATTGCGGTCGCCCCAAGGCGAGCCGTTGGCCAGCGTGAAGTTGCGGGCCGACAGGAAGTACAGCCATTTTCCGTCCGGCGAAAAAGCCGGCGACTCCGACGGATAGCGGTCGCCTGTGACGAAGGCGAGCTGCTTGCTTGCGACCGAGTACAGTGCGATCTGGTCGCGCTGGGCGCTCGTATCGGAGCGCACGAAGGCCAGGTTGCGCCCGTCCGCCGACCACACGGCGCTGTCGTGCTGGTCGATGCCGGCCTTGCCCGCATCGTCGATCAGGGTGTTGGCGCGCGTGGCCAGGTCCAGCAGCCACATGCGCCCTTTCTTGTCCGTGTGCGCCAGCCACTTGCCGTCCGGCGACGGATACAGGGCCCAGCGGTGGTTATTGCCGTCCATGGTCAGGCGCTCGCCCTTGCCGGAACCATCGGCCGCGAACTTCCAGATCTCGTTTTCGCCGCTGGCGTCGACGATCGCATAGACCGACTTCTCGTCGTGGCTGAACACCGCGTCGCGGGCGCGCGCGCCTTCCGGAATGGCGATCTCCACACGCCGCAGGCTGCCAGTGCCGGCAATGCTGACCCGGCCGCGCGCGGTGATCACCACGCGCTCGTCGCACGCCGACAGCGCGACGCTGGTCAGGGCATCGAGCGGCGAACGGATCTGGCGCGTGCGCTGCTGGTCGAAGTCCGACAGCAGCGATACTTTCAGGGGCCTGGTGGCGCCGCTGGCCAGGTCCAGCACCTGCACGTCGGCACCCAGCTGGTAGACGATGCGGCCGTCGCCCAGCGCCGCGTTGCGCACGTCCCAATCCTTATGGCGGGTGTGCTGCCGCAGGTCGCCGCCGTCGGCGTCGCTGGACCAGATATTGTCCGAACCATCGCGGTCGCTGACGAAGTACAGGCGGCCACTCCACCACATCGGGCGCTTGTTGTTGCCCGCTTCGGCAGCGAAGACCTGGCGTGCCTCGCCGCCGCCGTTGATGTCGTAGCGCCACAGCTGCGCGTGCGCGCCGCCGCGGTAACGCCGCACATTATCGCCGGTCATTACCAGGCCGAGGCGCGTGAAGTACAGGGTCTTGCCGGCGTCGTCCAGCACCGCGTCGTTGGCATCGGCCACCTGGAAAGTGCGGCGCGCCAGCGTGTCGGGCTTGACCGCCGATACTTCCCACTGGTTGCGCGGCCCCACCTGAGCCGGCAGCGCCACCAGCACCTCGCCTTGCGCGGTCCAGCCCAGCACCCGAACGTTTTCGTTGGCGAAGGTCACGCGCCTGGGCAGGCCGCCGGCGAGCGGCATCACGTACGCTTCGGGCGTACCCTCGTAGCTGCCGACGAAGGCCAGCCACTGGCCGTCCGGAGAAATCGCCGCCATCGCCTCGGTGCCGGCGTGGGTGGTCAGGCGCTGTGCAGGGCCGCCCTGCAGGCCGGCTTTCCACAAGTCGCCTTCGGCGGTGAAGACCACGGTGTCGCCGCGCACGGCGGGAAAACGAAGATAGGGATCGGCTGCGTGCGCCGAGGTGACCAGCAGGCCAAGCGAGAGCATGAGGGAATTTTTCATGCCCCCGATTGTGCAATAAAAAACCCGCTCGATGAGCGGGTTGTGCCAATTTTCGGTGGTGCGGTGCAGCGGCAGGAAAAAAAAGCCCGCTCGGGGGAGCGGGCTTCCTTGACCTTACTCGACTTCGACAGTCTCCGGCGGCGGGGTTGGCGCCGCATCCGGTTCCGGGAACTCCAGCTTGATCGCTTCCGCTTCGTCCAGGTCGACGATCACGCGGCCGCCGGACACCAGGCGGCCGAACAGCAGCTCGTCGGCCAGCGCCTTGCGGATCATGTCCTGGATCAGGCGCGACATCGGACGCGCGCCCATCAGCGGGTCGAAGCCCTTCTTCGCCAGGAACTTGCGCAGTTTCTCGCTGAAAATGGCTTCCACTTTCTTCTCGTGCAGCTGTTCCTCCAGCTGCATCAGGAACTTGTCCACCACGCGCAGGATGATTTCCTCGTCCAGCGCGCGGAAGCTGATGATCGCATCCAGGCGGTTGCGGAACTCCGGCGTGAACATGCGCTTGATGTCCGCCATCTCGTCGCCCGCTTCCTTGGAGTCGGTGAAGCCGATCGAACGCTTCTGCAGGCTTTCCGCACCCGCATTGGTGGTCATGATGATGATCACGTTGCGGAAATCGGCCTTGCGGCCGTTGTTGTCGGTCAGCGTGCCGTGGTCCATCACCTGCAGCAGGATATTGAAGATATCCGGATGCGCCTTCTCGATCTCGTCCAGCAGCAGCACGGCGTGCGGCTTCTTGGTGATCGCCTCGGTCAGCAGGCCGCCCTGGTCGTAGCCCACGTAGCCCGGAGGCGCGCCGATCAGGCGGCTCACCGCGTGGCGTTCCATGTATTCCGACATGTCGAAGCGGATCAGCTCAATGCCCAGGATGAAGGCGAGCTGCTTGGCCACCTCGGTCTTGCCCACGCCGGTCGGACCGGAGAACAGGAAGGAGCCAATCGGCTTGTCCTGCTTGCCCAGGCCGGCGCGCGACATCTTGATCGCCGAAGCCAGCGCTTCGATCGCGGGATCCTGGCCGAACACCACGTTGCGCAGGTCGCGGTCGATGGTCTGCAGCTTGCTGCGGTCGTCCTGGTTGACGGTCTGCGGCGGAATGCGGGCGATCTTGGAGATGATTTCCTCGATCTCGGTCTTGCCGATGGTTTTCTTCTGCTTCGACTTCGGCAGGATGCGCTGGGCGGCGCCCGCCTCGTCGATCACGTCGATGGCCTTGTCCGGCAGGTGGCGGTCGTTGATGAAGCGCGCCGCCAGTTCGGCCGCCGTCGACAGCGCCGACGACGAATATTTCACGCCGTGGTGCTCTTCAAAGCGCGACTTCAGGCCGCGCAGGATCTGCACCGTCTGTTCCACGGTCGGCTCGTTGACGTCGACCTTCTGGAAGCGGCGGCTCAGCGCATGGTCTTTCTCGAACACGCCGCGGAATTCCGTGAACGTGGTGGCGCCGATGCATTTCAGCTGGCCGTTGGCCAGGGCCGGTTTCAGCAGGTTCGACGCGTCCAGCGTGCCGCCCGAGGCCGATCCGGCGCCGATGATGGTGTGGATCTCGTCGATGAACAGGATGCCGTTCGGATTGTCTTTCAGCTGCTTGAGCACCGCCTTCAGGCGCTGCTCGAAGTCGCCGCGGTACTTGGTGCCGGCCAGCAGCGCGCCCATGTCGAGCGAGTACACGACCGCATTGGTCAGCACTTCCGGCACGTCGCCCTGGGTGATACGGTAAGCCAGGCCTTCCGCGATGGCGGTCTTGCCCACGCCGGCCTCGCCCACCAGCAGCGGGTTGTTCTTGCGGCGGCGGCACAGCACCTGGATCACGCGGTCCACTTCGTCCTCGCGGCCGATCAGCGGGTCGATCTTGCCCTCTGCGGCGGACTTGTTCAGGTTCTGGGTGAACTGGTCCAGCGGCGATTCCTTGGCCTGGCCTTCGGGCACGGTGCCTTCCTCCACGCCCTCGGACGCTTTGCCGGAATCCATCTGCTGGTCCTTGCGCACGCCGTGCGAGATGAAGTTGACCACGTCCAGGCGGGTGACGCCCTGCTGGTGCAGGTAGTAAACAGCGTGGGAGTCCTTCTCGCCGAAGATGGCCACCAGGACGTTGGCGCCGGTGACTTCCTTCTTGCCGTTGGAGGCCGACTGCACGTGCATGATCGCGCGCTGGATCACGCGCTGGAAGCCCAGGGTTGGCTGGGTATCCACTTCGCCGGTGCCAGGCACGGTCGGGGTGTTATCGCCGATGAAGTTTGTCAGCGTCTTGCGCAGGTCTTCAATATTCACTGCGCAGGCGCGCAGCACCTCGGCTGCCGATGGATTGTCCAGCAGCGCCAGCAGCAGGTGCTCCACGGTGATGAACTCGTGCCGTGCCTGCCGCGCTTCGACAAACGCCATATGCAAACTTACTTCCAATTCCTGCGCAATCATACTTCCTCCATCACACATTGCAGGGGATGCCCTGCCTTGCGTGCATGCGTTAAAACAAACTCCACTTTGGTTGAAGCTATATCTTTCGAGAACACGCCGCACACGCCTTTGCCATAGCGATGGACACTCAGCATAATTTGTGTGGCCGTTTCCCGGTCCTTATTGAAATACTCCTGGATGATGGCGACCACAAACTCCATTGGCGTGTAGTCGTCATTGAGCAGCGCCACCTGGTACATAGGTGGCGGCTTAATCGCCTGCCGTTCCAGGACGGTTTCTGTGTCATGCTTGGTTGCCATACGCTTATATTCTAATGCTTTCAGACTGGATGCAACGCCCATTTAAGAGGGGCATTTCCATCAGTACTCATCTTACGCGTTTTCGCCGTTTGCCGCAGATGGCGGCCACCTTGGTCAAAATCAAGGGGGCGAAAAATAGCTGTTGCAAAAATCCTACCATGTGCTAGTGAAAGCGCTTGACATTAAAAATTGTTCCGCCAACAATGCGATATCGACTTTGTGCAGATCTGTACATGTTGGTAAGAAGTGAGTTGTCGAGGAGGGGGCAGGAAGCTTCTTGCT
>JBCNPK010000050.1:0-41543 GCA_039593355.1 Pseudoduganella sp. | reverse complement strand
GCGTCTGGTTCACCACGAACGGCGTCTGTTCAAAGTCGATATGCGGATTGAGCTTTCTCGAATGCAGGGACGGCACAATCTCGCCATGGCGCATCTGCAGCAGAACTTTCATCAGCCCCGCGATGCCAGCTGCCGATTCGCAGTGGCCGATGTTCGACTTGGCCGAACCGATGCGGCAGAAGCCACGTTCCTGAGTGTACTGCCCGAATGCCTTGCCCAGCGCGGCGATCTCGATCGGGTCGCCCAGCTTGGTGCCGGTGCCGTGCGCTTCCACATAGCTGATATGGCGCGCGTCCACCTTCGCTTCGGCCAAGGCACGGGCAATCGCGCTGCTCTGCGCCAGTGGATTCGGCACCGTATAGCCGTTGGTCTTGCCGCCATGGTTCAGCGAGCTGCCCAGGATGATGCCGCAAATGTGGTCGCCGTCGCGCTGCGCATCCGACAGGCGCTTGAGCACCACGACGCCAACGCCTTCACCGGGGATGTAACCGTCACCGCCTTCACCAAAGCTCTGGCAATGGCCATCGCTGGAAATGAACTGGCCCGAGCTGAGCATCGTGTATTTCTGTGGATGGACGGTGACATTGACACCACCGGCCAGCGCCATGTCGGTGCGGCCCAGCTTCAGGTCCTGGCAGGCGATATGGATTGCGGTCAGCGAAGAGGAGCACATGGTGTCGAGCGTCATGCTCGGGCCATGCAGGTTCAATGCATACGACACGCGGTTGGCAACACTGGCCAGGCTGCTTCCCACCGGGAGGTTTTGGCCGTTCAAAGCTGCCTGGGCGCCAAACAATTGGTATTCGCTGTACATCACGCCTGCATAAACGCCTACGTGGCCATCGCCAGTGGCGCCCTGCAATCCTGCGCGCGTGTAACCCGCATCCTCGATTGCCGCCCACGTCTGCTGCAGGAACAGACGCTCCTGCGGGTCGATGTTGCGTGCCTCACGTGGAGATATATTGAAGAATAGCGAATCGAACTTGTCGACACCGTCGATGAAGCCGCCCCACTTGCTGTAGTGGCGGCCATCCTGCGTACGGTCGGCGCTGTAGTATTCCCGCCAATCCCAGCGATCTGCTGGCACTTCGGTGACGCAATCGCGTCCCTCACGCAGGTTTTTCCAGAAAGCGTCCAGATCCTTCGCCAAAGGATAGCGACCGCTCATGCCAATAATGGCAATCGGTTCGTCATTGCGGCTCTCTGCCACAGCCTTTGCGCGTTGGCGGCCCGCGCGCTTGCGGCTTGGGGTGACCCTTACCTGTGCAGGTACCTCGGAAGCCTTCGCCTCCCATGCATCCAGCTCCGGAGACTTCGCAAACAGCGCGCTGACTTTATCGGCATGCTGTTGGGTAAAGTGGCGCGCAAGCGCGGCCAGCGTCTGGTATTCGAACAGCAGCGTCTTGGAAAGCGTGCCGAAAGTCTTTTCCAGTTCGCGCGTGATGTTCATTGCCAGCACGGAGTCGATGCCGTAGTTCTCAAGCGGCGCCTGCACGTCGATGCGGCTGGATGGCATTTGCAGCACGCCCGCGAGCTCGCGGCGCAGATAGTCTTCCATGTCCGTCTCAAACTGACGGCCTTCCTGTGGCTGTGGCGCCGGAGCGGTTTCCACCGCAGGTTGCGGCGCCGCGTCAGACAGCAAGCGTTCGAGACGCTTGCGCTCGCCCTGCAATACCAGTGCCTGTGCGGCATCTTGCGCCAGGGCGCCGTAAAGCGCTTGCACGCCGGCCCCGCTTTGCAGCGGCGATACACCGAAGCGTTGCTGCATCCAGGCCTGGCTGTCGGCTTCCATCTTCATGCCGCCTTCCTGCCACAGCGGCCAGTTGATGGCCACGGTGCGGCCCAGGCGTTCGCCTTTGGCGGCCAGCGCGTTGCGGTAAGCGGCGAATTGGTCCATGAAGCCATTGCCGCTGGCGTAGTCCGCCTGCCCCACGTTGCCCATGGCCGAAGCGATCGACGAGAACAGCACCATGAAGTCCAGCGCAATGCCGCGCGTGGCCAGGTCCAGGTTGACCGTACCCGCCACTTTCGGGCCGAGCACTTGGGCGAAGGTCGCGGAGGTCTTGTTCAGGATGAATTCGTCCGCCACCTGCCCTGCGCTGTGCAGGATGCCGTCAAGACGGCCGAACGTTGCGGTCAGGTCATCGATCAAGGCCTGCACTGCGGCTGCGTCCTCCAGATCAACCTGGCGGTAAGTGATACGTTCCGGCAGCGCCTTGTCCAACGCCGAGCGGCCGGTCAGCACAATTCTCGCAGTCGACGTCTGGCGCAGGATTTCCTGGGCAAAGATCTGGCCCAGGCCACCAAGGCCGCCGGTGATCAGGTAGACGCCATCGTCGCGGAAGGCCACCGGCCATTCCGCACCCTGCCAGCGTTGCTGCTCCCAGGCCTGCACCGAGCGGCGGCCGTCCCGGTATCGCACCAGCGAAGGCGAGCCTGGTTCGGCTTGCAACAGCGCGGCCAGTTCCTGCGCGCCGATCGCGCCATCCACCAGCACCAGTTGTGCGCGCAGCTGCGGGTTTTCCAGGGCCGCCGTGCGCAACAGGCCACAAAGCCCGGCCGACAACGCATGTTCGCCGTTATCGGCAACGACCAGTTGCAGCAGCTCCTGGCCATGCAGGCCGCTACGCAGCAGCGCCTTCACCTGTTCGAACAGCGCCACCGCTTGGGAAGCGTAGCGCCGAGCCAACGTACCATCCGTGTCCATGCTCACGCAGCGGCTGTCCATCATCAATCCGGCCAGGGCAGCCGGCGAAACTTGTTCCAGCGCGCAGAGCCAGACGTGACGCTTGCCTTTGAACCCGGCATGCTCCGGCGCGGCCAAAGCCTGCCATTGCGGCGCAGCGAGAATCAGGTCTTGCGCAGGGGCCAGCATGGCGCCGTCGACCGCGCGCGCCGTAAAGCCGCGCATCTGCACGCACACAATCCCCTGTTCGTCGCACAGGTCCAGATCGAGCTTGCGCAGAGCGGCGCCCGAGCCGGAGGCCTCGCGTACCCAAGCAATCATTCTCGGCGCGCAAGGGCGGAAAACGCGTACCGACTCCACTGCATAGGGCAACACCGTACCTGCCGTACCATCCTGCGTAAGCAGACTGGCGCAGGCTTGAAGCGCGCCATCCATCAAGCTCGGATGCAGGACATATTCCTGCGAAGACTTTTGAACCTCATCCGGGAGCTGCATGTGCACCAATACCTGGCCGTCACCCCTTAGCACACCATGGACCGCACGATGTGCAGGGCCGTACTCCAGCCCCATCGACCACAGCTTGCTGTACAGCGCCTCCGCGTCCAGCTTTCCTTCTGTCATGTCGGCTTCCAGCGCCGCCAGCGCAAGCGGCTGCGCCACACGTTCAACGACGTATGAGGCGGAACCATCGCAGTGCACCGTCTCGTCGCCGTCGTCGCCGACGCTATAGATTTCGTACAGAACCTTGCCGTCATCGTCCGCGTGCAAAGCGATGTTCACCAGCGACTTGCCATCGACGATCACAGGCTGCGCCCACACATTCTCTTGCAGTTCCAGCAGCTGGCCAGACTGCTTCGGCAACGCCAGCGAGATCGCTGCGCGCGCCATTTCCAGATACGCCACCGCCGGCAGCACCTTGCGGCTGGCATCGCCCAGCTTGACCTGATGGTCGGCCAGGAAGAATTCGCTGCCATCGAACCAGCTGCTATAGCTTTGCTTGCTCAAATCCGACGTATTCGTGTGAAGCAGCGGGTGAAGCTGGGCCGCCTGATTGCTCGCCAGCTTAGGCCGCAGGTCCACCCAGCAGCGCTCTTCTGCGAACGGGTAGGTTGGCAGGCTGACGCGCTGCGGCTTTGCCTGGCCGTGCAGCTGGTTCCAGTCGATATCCAGTCCCTTGCTCCACAGCTCGAGCAGCTTGCCATACTTGCGGCGGGCGATCCATTTGCCCACCGCTTCCTTCATATCCTCGTCCTGGCTGATCAGGTTCATGCCGTCCTGGCTGCGTTTGGCCTGGCCGCGGAACAGGTCCTCTCCCTCTTCATCGCCGCCAACGAAGGCACGCAGCCGCTCGGCCAACTGGCTCAGGTCGGACGCAAGAATGCCCAGGCGCTCGTCCATCGCTTCGCGCCCGGTCTGCAGAGTGTAGGCGATCGATTGCAGGTCTGCGCAATCGCCTTGTTCCAGGTAGGCCAGCAGGTCGGCGGCCTTCTGGCGCAGCTGCTGCGCGGTGCGGGCCGACAGCACGACCGCCGCCGGGCCTGCGCCCGTGCCGGATTGCCGCTGTTCGCGGTATTCCTGGACAATCATGTGCGCATTCGAACCGCCGGCGCCGAATGACGACAAGCCGGCAATGCGGCCCACTTCGCGGCCATCGATGACCGGACGTTCCCATGCGGTCAGCGTCTGGTTCACCACGAACGGCGTCTGTTCAAAGTCGATATGCGGATTGAGCTTTCTCGAATGCAGGGACGGCACAATCTCGCCATGGCGCATCTGCAGCAGAACTTTCATCAGCCCCGCGATGCCGGCTGCGGATTCGCAGTGGCCGATGTTCGACTTGGCCGAACCGATGCGGCAGAAGCCACGTTCCTGGGTGTACTGCCCGAATGCCTTGCCCAGCGCGGCGATCTCGATCGGGTCGCCCAGCTTGGTGCCGGTGCCGTGCGCTTCCACATAGCTGATGTGGCGGGCGTCCACCTTCGCTTCGGCCAGCGCCTGTTCGATGGCGCTGCTCTGCGCCTGTGGATTCGGCACCGTATAGCCGTTGGTCTTGCCGCCATGGTTCAGCGAGCTGCCCAGGATGACGCCGCAAATGTGGTCGCCGTCGCGCTGCGCATCCGACAGGCGCTTGAGCACCACGACGCCAACGCCTTCGCCGGGGATGTAACCGTCACCGCCTTCACCAAAGCTCTGGCAATGGCCATCGCTGGAAATGAACTGCCCGGCGCTCAATATGTGGTATTTCTGCGGGTGCACGGTGGCGTTCACACCGCCGGCCAGCGCCATGTCGGTGCGCCCCAGCTTCAGGTCCTGGCAGGCGATATGGATTGCGGTCAGCGAAGAGGAGCACATGGTGTCGAGCGTCATGCTCGGGCCGTGCAGGTTCAGGACATAGGAGACGCGGTTGGCGACACTGGCCAGACTGCCGACCAATGGCAAAGACTGGCCAAGAACGGCCGCCTGGGCGCCGTACAGCTGGTATTCGCTGTACATCACCCCTGCATAGACGCCGACCTGGCCACCGCCTGCCAGCGCCGCGCGCGTATAGCCGGCATCCTCCAGCGCCATCCAGGTCTGCTGCAGGAACAGGCGCTCCTGCGGATCCATATTGCGCGCTTCACGTGGCGAAATATTGAAGAACAAGGGGTCGAACTGGTCGACACCTTCAATAAATCCTCCCCATTTGCTGTAATGACGGCCGTCCTGGGTCCTGTCGGTACTGTAGTATTCGCGCCAATCCCAGCGCTCCGCCGGAACTTCGGTCACGCAATCGCGTCCCTCGCGAAGGTTTTGCCAGAAAGCGGCAAGGTCCCAGGCTTGAGGGAACCGTCCGCTCATGCCAATGATGGCAATTGGTTCGTCGCTTCGAACCGCAACTGTTTCGATTGCCCTGCGCCGGCCGGGCTTCTTACGGGTTGGCCTCGCGCCTGCCGCTGCAGGTTTCACTACTTGTGGAGGCTGCACCGGTTCCGTGGGAGACGCTGTAGCGAACAAGGCGCCGACTTTGGCGCCATGCTCGCGGATAAAGTAACTTGCCAACGCGGATAGCGTCTGATATTCAAACAGCAGCGTCTTGGAAAGTGATCCAAAGGTCTTTTCCAGTTCTCGGGTGATGCTCATTGCGAGAACGGAGTCGATGCCATAGGTCTCCAGCGCCGCACGAGCATCGATCCGGCTGGAAGGCATGGCCAGGATCCCTGCCAACTGGCGGCGCAAATAGTCTTCAGTTTGCTCCTGGAGATCGGCAACGCTCTGTTCCATTGCCGGCGCAACGACCTGCGGTACTTGCGCAGCTGCCTCCGCCGGGGTCATGTCGGCCAACAATTGCTCGAGGCGCTTCTGCTCCCCCTGGAGCACCATCGCCTGTTCCACATTCAGCGCCAGGGTGCCATACAGCGCATGGATGCCGGCTGCACTTTGCAGCGGCGACACACCGAATCTGCGCTGCATCCATGCCTGGCTGTCGGCTTCCATCTTCATACCGCCTTCCTGCCACAGCGGCCAGTTGATGGCCACGGTGCGGCCCAGGCGTTCGCCTTTGGCAGCCAGCGCGTTGCGGTAAGCGGCGAATTGGTCCATGAAGCCGTTGCCGCTGGCGTAATCCGCCTGCCCCACGTTGCCCATGGCCGAAGCGATCGACGAGAACAGCACCATGAAGTCCAGCGCAATGCCGCGCGTGGCCAGGTCCAGGTTGACCGTACCCGCCACTTTCGGGCCGAGCACTTGGGCGAAGGTCGCGGAGGTCTTGTTTAGGATGAATTCGTCCGCCACCTGTCCTGCGCTGTGCAGGATGCCGTCAAGGCGGCCGAAAGTTGCGGTCAAGTCATCGATCAACGCCTGCACTGCGGCTGCGTCCTCCAGATCAACCTGGCGGTAAACGGTACGTTCCGGCAGCGCCTTGTCCGACGCCGAGCGGCCGGTCAGCACAATTTTTGCTGTCGACGTCTGGCGCAGGATTTCCTTGGCAAAGATCTGGCCCAGGCCACCAAGGCCGCCGGTAATCAGGTAGACGCCATCGTCGCGGAAGGCCACCGGCCATTCCGCACCCTGCCAGCGTTGCTGCCCCCAGGCCTGCACGGAGCGGCGGCCGTCCCGGTATCGCACCAGCGAAGGCGAACCCGGTTCGGATTGCAGCAGCGCGGCCAATTCCTGCGCGCCGATCGCGCCGTCCACCAGCACCAGTTGTGCGCGCAGCTGCGGGTTTTCCAGGGCCGCCGTGCGCAACAGGCCGCAAAGACCGGCCGACAATGCGTGTTCCCCGCTATCTGCAACGACCAGTTGCAGCTGTTCCTTGCCATGCAGGCTACGCAGCATCGATTGGAGCTGCTCAAACAGCGCCACCGCTTGCGGGGTATAGCGCGGCGCAACGCCTTCCAAGGCGGCAGCCCCGTCCAAATGGGCACAATCGCTGCCAGGCAGGAGATCGACCAAGGACGCTGGCGAGACCTGATCGAGACCGCATAGCAGGATGTGGCGCTTGCCCATGAAGCCAGCTTGTGACGGAGCCGGGCGTTCCCGCCACTGCGGCACGGCAAGCACCAGGTCCTGAGCAGGCGCCAAGGCCGCGCCATCAATCGCGCGTGCGGTAAAGCCGCGCATCTGCACGCAAACGAGACCCTGCTCGTCGCACAGGTCGAGATCCAGTTTTCGCAGGGTGGCGCTGGAGCCGGAAGCCTCGCGCACCCACGCCAGCATGCGTTGCTCGCAAGGATGCAGCACACGTACCGACTCAACCGAGTACGGCAGCATGGTCTGGGACGCCGCTTCCTGCGGCACCAGCAGGCCAATGCAGGCCTGCAGCGCACCATCCATCAGGCTTGGATGAAGTGCATATGCCTGCGATGAACTTTCCACCGATTGGGGAACCTGCAAACGCACCAGGGCCTGGCCGTCTCCGCGCGCAACCGATTCAACCGCCCTGTGCGCCGCGCCATACTCCAGTCCCATGGCCCACAACTGCTTGTACAACGCCTGGGGATCCAGGTCTCCCTCGGTCATTCGCGCCTGAAGCTCGGTCAACGCAAGCGGCTGGGTCCTGCTGTCGCTCACGTAAGCGGCGCGACCCTGGCAGTGCACCGTCTCCTGCCCTTCCTCGTCAACGCTATAGATTTCAAATTCGACGCTTCCATCGTTGCAGGCCAGCAACGCAATGTTGACCTGGCGCCTGCCATCGACGATGACCGGCTGCGCCCAGACGGATTGCCGAAGCTCCAGCGCCTGGCCGGGTTGCGCCGGCAAAGCCAACGCGATCGCGGCGCGTGCCATTTCAAGGTACGCGACTGCAGGCAGCACCTTGCGGCTCGCGTCGCCCAACCGGACCTGATGGTCGGCCAGGAAGAATTCGCTTCCGTCAAACCAGCTGCTGTAGCTTTGCTCGCTCAGGTCGGATGTATTGGTGTGCAGCAGCGGGTGCAATTGGGTAGGCTTGCCCCCGCCGGAACCTTGGGCGAACTGCTCTAAAAGAGTCCGGGCATGTTCTTTCGTGAGTCGTTTGCTTTTCAGCTCAGTAACGACGTATCTGATGAAATCTGTCATACCCGGTTAAATCCTCTTATCGAAGTTTCATGGCCGCCTCTATGGTCAATTCCTTGTTCGCGATCCGCTCGAGGAGGGACTCGTAGAACTTGTCATCAAACGCCACATCGTCGGCCGGTGGAAGAGCCTTTACATCCTCACTTACAGTCCGGCAGGTGAAGCCGCGCATTTGCACGCATACGTTTCCAGCGCTGTCGCACAGGTCGATATCCACCTGTGCCGCCATCCCGTCCTCGTCGCAGCCCTGCGCCCGGCGAACCCACGCATACATCTCGTCACCGCAAGCGCCATAAACCTGCAAGCTGGCCAGGGCGAATGGCACCAGCGGAGCTTCCGGCAGGCGATGGCCGGGTGCGGTCAAGCCGATCAGCGCCTGCAATGCGCAATCCATCATGCTCGGATGGAGAGTATAGAAATGCCTTGGGACGCCCGATACTGTCGGAAGTAGCAGGTGCGCGAGCAGCTCTTTTTGTTCACCAATCAAAGATTGGATGCAACGATGCGTCGGGCCGTAGTACAGGCCCATGCGCTCGAACGCCGCGTAGACCTCACCCGGCTCCCGCTTCGAAGTGCCCGGTCTTGCCTGAAGAGCGCGCAAATCGACGGGGGCAGGCGCGCGGCGCGTGGCAAATACACCGCGGCCTTCGCAATGGACGATTTCCTCGCCATCCTGGCGGCTACAGATCTGGAAGCCGACTTCGTTGTCACTTTCCGGCGCCACCGTGATGTAAATCCTGGTAGCCGATGCCACCGCCAGAGGACGCAGCCAGACGATGTCGCGCAACTCCGGCGTTCCGAAGTCACCTCCGACGGCGTCCTCAATCGCCGCGCGTGCCATTTCCAGATAGGCCACGCCAGGCAGCACCTTGTGCACAGCGCCATCGGACAGACGTATCTTGTGATCTGATAGGAACGCTTCCGTGCCATCCAGGTCGGTCCGATAGCGCTGGCCGGACAGGTTCGACACATTGACCTGGACCAGCGGATGCAGGAAAGCACCCGTCGCGGCGGCGGCTTGCGGCGCCGCAGCCTGAGGTCCCAGCCAGTAGCGGGTCGTCGCGAACGGGTAGGTCGGCAACGCAATGCGCTTTGCCTTGCGCGTCCCATGCAACCGGCTCCAGTCCCAATCCACGCCTTTGCACCACAGTTGCGCAAGTTTGGCGTATTGGTGCTTGGCCAGGAGCGTCGCCACCACGCTTTCCCGCACGTCCGCGTCCTGGCTGATCAAGTCTGCCTGCCCCCTGCCGGCGCGCGCCTGGCCGCTGAAGCTGCCGGCTACGTCACGCTGGCCGGACAGGAATCCACGCAGTTTGTCCGCCAGTTCGCCGGTGGATGTCACCATGAAGCAGACCCTCTCCTCCATCGCCATGCGCCCGACCTGCAGCGTGTAAGCGATATCGGCCAGGTCCGGCGCAGAACGCTCCAGCACGGCCAGCAGGTCCGCCGCGCGCCGCTGCAGTTGTTCTGCCGTCTTGGCCGACAGCGGAACTAGCAGCTTGTCAGCCGGCGCGGACGGGCGCTGCGCCATCAGCGACGGCATCGAAGCATATTCCTCCAGCACGATATGCGCATTGGTGCCGCTGAAACCAAACGAGCTGATTGCCGCCATACGCGGCGCGGCGCCCTGCTCCCAGTCGCCCAGGCGGTCATTGATATAGAACGGACTGCCTTCCAGGCGGATATGCTCATTCAGCTGACGGAAATGGAGAGTCGGCGGCAGCTGGCGATGGCGCAGCGCCTGTACCAGCTTGATCACGCCGGTAACGCCGGCCGCAGTCAGGCAATGGCCGATGTTGCTCTTGACCGAGCCGAGTGCGGTCCTGCCCCCGCTGGCCCCAAACGATTCCCTGAGCGCCTGAACCTCGATCGGATCGCCCAGCTTGGTGCCGGTGCCATGGGCTTCGATCAGGCCAATGGCCGCAGGATCGATGCCGAAGCGCTGGTACACCTCGCGTTGCAGGCGTGCCTGCGCTTCCGGATTCGGCGCGGTGATCCCATTGGTCTTGCCGTCCTGGTTCACGCCCCAGCCGCGGATCACGCTATAGATGGTGTCGCCGTCGCGCTGGGCGTCCGACAAGCGTTTGAGGAGCAAGGTACCGACCGCCTCGCCCGGCACGAAGCCGTTCGCGCGCTGGTCGAAGGTAAAGCAGCGGCCATCGGCCGACAGCATGCCTGCCTGGGCGGTCTTGATCAGCATTTCCGGGCCGGACATGACGTATACGCCGCCGGCAAGGGCGACGTCGCTATTGCCGTTCACAAGACTGTCGCAGGCATGCGCGATCGCGACCAGCGATGAGGAACAGGCGGTATCGATCGCCAGGCATGGCCCCTGCAAGTTCAGGAAGTAGCTGATACGCGCGGCAAGTATCGAGCTGGCGCTTCCGGTGAAGCCCTGTGCGCTCAGCCGCTGCGCATTTTGAAGGTAATCGCCCTCGCCGCATCCGACAAACACCCCGAATTTGCTGCCGGAGAATGCACTGGCGTTATAGCCAGCGTGCTCAATGGCGTTCCAGCAGGCTTGCAGGAAGAGGCGCTGCTGCGGGTCCATGCTCTCCGCTTCGACTGGCGAGATATTGAAGAACAGCGGGTCGAAGCCGTCGTAATGCTCCAACGCCCCCATCCAGCGGCTGTTGGTCTTGCCCGGAGCAGGATCGCCCGGCTGATAGTAAGCGTCAATATTCCAGCGCGACGCAGGCACCTCGCTGATGCAGTCCCGGCCTTCGGCAATATTGCGCCAGAATGCATCAACGTCCCGCGCTTGCGGGAATTGTCCGGCCATACCCACCACGGCAATGGCTTCACGGCGAGGTGCCGATGCCTTCCGGGACGCCTGCCTGCTGCGCCGGGAGACCAGCATGCGTGACGCATCGGAGTCACTAGCTGGCAAGCTGATTACAGGCCTGGACGGTACTTGCGCAGGGGCAGCGATCGGCATCGCAGCGACGGCCGGCATCGGGACGGCCGGCTTTTCCCGCACCGGTGCTACCGTGCCGGTTTCCTGCTCCAGCCGCGCGGCCAGCCGGCTAAGGGACGGATGGCTATAGATGATGGTCGCGTCGAAGGCGGTTCCGAACCTCTCGTTCACCTTGCGCATCCATGTTACGCCGCTGACAGAGTCCATCCCGAGATCGATGAACTGGGTATCGTCGCCCATTTCGTCTTCGGCAAGCTGTAGCTCCTGCGACAGAAGCTCCTTCAACCCCTGCAGGACGGCACCCGCCCCGCTGGGGACCGCTGCGAGGGGCGCAATCGGTACCGCTGCAGGGGCCAGCGCAGCGTTGCCGCCGGCTTGCTCATCCGCACCCGGCCGCATTTGCTGGCGCACATGGGCCGCCAGTTGCTTCAGCGTCGGATGACTGTAGATCCGGGTCGCGTCGATCGAAGTTCCGAACTTCTCGTTGATCTTGCGCATCCAGGTGACACCGCTCACCGAGTCCAGGCCAAGGTCGACAAATTGCATATCTTCGCCAATCTCTTCGGCTGGCACCTGCAGTTCATGCGCCAACAACAGCTGCAAATCTGCCTGCACGTCCGCAGACTCGGCCTCGCCGACAGTGGCGCGGCTGGCTGGAACGGCTGCAACGATAGGCGATCCGGCAAAGCGCTGCTCGATGCGCTGCAAGGTCTCGTTGCGGCCGACAAATGTGCGCTCATGCATTTCGAGTTCACGCTGGTAAGTGTCCTCAAGACGCGAACGCAATCCGCCGGCCAGCTGGCCTTTCATCGCCACCAACAACTCTCGTGGCAGGCGGGCGATATGGTGTGCCATTGCCAGCGCAGCCGGGATCACCTGGTCCTGCTGCAATACAGCCGGGGTCATTCCGCGCTCTCGCAGCATGCGGCCACTGAACTGCTGACCGGTCAGCATGGTTTCGCGCGCGAGGTCATAGCCGATCTTCGCAGGGAATACCAGCGTAGCGCCGGCACCGGGGGTAAATCCATAGTTCATGTAAGGGCTGACATATTCGCTGCGCTCGCAGAACAAGCTGAAATCGGCGAACATGCCAAGCGCCCAACCGGCGCCGATGCCATGGCCCTGCATGGCCGCGATGACAGGGATATCGCAGCGCAGCGCCAAGTCAAACACAGTGTGATCTGTGAACTTCACGGTGCCGGCCTGGATGGCCAACAGGTTTTCCTTGGTGCCGCCGCTGGCGAAGTAGGAATCGTAGCCGGTAAGCACCACCGCCTTGTAAGCCGGATTGGCGGCAATATGCGCAAACACTTCTTCCATGCCCGCCACCAGCGCCGGAGAGAACATATTGCGCGCCTCCCGGTCCTGCATGCGGACCAGCAGGACCCCATCGGCGTGCGCGACGACGGAAACGACTGTGGACTTCAGCGCGACGGCTCCTTCCTGAACGGCAGGAGCGGACGCCGCGGAGGAACCCGCAACGGAC
Source organism: Pseudoduganella sp. (assembly GCA_039593355.1). Classification (GTDB taxonomy): domain Bacteria; phylum Pseudomonadota; class Gammaproteobacteria; order Burkholderiales; family Burkholderiaceae_D; genus Rugamonas. The sequence goes on along the minus strand of JBCNPK010000050.1, from coordinate 28,922 downwards.
AATTCAACATGCAGCGCGGCTCGCCACTGCTGCAGCGTTTCGCCTGGGACGCCAGCCCAGGTTGCAGCCAGCTCCAGTGCGGCGCCCTGCTCGGCACCCGCTGGAACGACTGCCAGCGCGGTCTGGCGCTGCTGCAGTTCGGCACCCGTGAATTCGCGTGCTTCGAACAACATGCTGTCTACCAGGGGCCGTCCGAGGCGGTGCTCCAGCGTGGCTACGGCGATCGCAGCGACCTCCGATTGCCGCGACGCCAGGTGTGCCATATCGGCGGCAAAGACCGCATCGGCGTTGAAGACGCAGCTGTCGCAATGCAGTGCAATCAACCAGGCCAGGCCGCGCGTGGACCTGTCGAGGACAGCGATCACCGGCATTGGCGCCGCGAGCACCAGCTCACGCAGGCGCAGGAACAGTGGAATCTCCGCCTCGCCTAGCGGCAGGAAGCCGTCGCAGCGGCTGGCCAGGATCAGGGCGGCGTGACTGCGATCGGCGCTGGCACGCTCGATCAAGCCGCACAATTCTTGCAGCATGTCGCCGGCAGCGTTCACTTCGCCGGCCAGCGTCGCGGTCAGAATACGGCCCTGGCCGCCTGGCATCAAGCTGTCGTCGAGTTGAAGGTGCATGCACGGATACTCGAATCCGGCTTCCTGCGACGGCAGCGCAACGGAGCTCACACCTGCGGTTACCGAAGGGAGGTTCCGTGCGAGATGCCCTTTCAGCATCCGCAGCGCATGCTGGGGCTTCTCGGCCAGCCGCTGCACCAGGTCATCGGTGAACTGCTCCACCAGATGATCGGCCAATACCGGCATTGTGAACCCGCGCTCGAGCAGCTGCTGCCCGCTCACGGCGGCATGCCCATGCAGCAGGCCAAACGCACGAAGGTCGCCGAAGCGCTTGGCCAGCAGGCTGAATTGCGAACTGGTGGCAACGTGACCGGTATCGAACCCATAGCTGGCTTCGACGGTACAGACCATGAAATCGCACAGCGCGCCGATCAGGAACCCCAGGCCTGTCGCATCGCCTTTCATGACTGCGACCAGCGGGAGCGGGAATGACCTGATGTCTTCCAGCAGCCCGATCGCGATCGCATCGTCCAGCAGCTTGGCGCCGGCCCGCAAGAATTCCCGGCCCGCGCTACGCAGCACGACGACCTTTGCATCCGGCATGGAACGCACACGCTGCAGCGCATCGAGCAGTTGCCGTGGCACCAGCCCGGAGTCGCGTGCGAGCGCGATCTCGAATACACCATTTCCCAGGGCGGCCACGGCGTCTGCTGCGCCCAGGACACTCAGCTGCACGAAAGGCTGCAGTGAGCGGGCACTGCCTGTTGGTACCATCGGCGCAGGTGCGGCAAGCGCAACCTGTTGCGGCTTGCCCGACGCCGCAGGAAGCCGGGCAGGCATGGCAGGCATGACTGCGGTCGCGGGTTCCGTGGCCTGCCGGACGGCCGCCGCCTTGGCTATGCGCACCTTGCGCATCTGAACGCCCAACAGCTGGACGCAGACGTTGCCGGAAGAATCATACAGATCGACATCCAGGGCTCCCGGCACGGCCGATTCGGAGGCACGCACCCACGCAAGCGCGCCGGCCGGGCATGGACGCGTGATCCGGACCGATTCGACACCGCAGGCTTGCGAGGTTTGCGACGGGTCTTGCCGTTCGAGCCAGCTCGAGCAGGCCCGCAAGGCGCCGTCGGCCAGGAGCGGATGGAGCATGAGTTCCTGCGCGGCTTCCTGTGCTCCCGGCGGGAGCGCCAGGGGAACCAGCGCATCCAGTGCGGAAAGATCTACCGGTGGCGCACAATCCGCCGCGCCGTAGACAGCACCGCCCTGGCAAAGGACCACTTCGTCGCCGGCTTCGCCAGTGCTGTAAATTTCAAACTCGACGCTGTCATCTTCGTATTCCTGCAGCGCGATATGCAGCTTGCGCTTGCCATCAACCGCGGCTGGGCCCACCCACTCCACTTCCTGCAGTTCGAGCAAGCGCCCTTCTGCGGGGAGCGCCAGCGCGATCGCCGCACGGGCCATTTCAAGGTAGGCGGCGGCCGGCAACAGATCGGCGACAAGGAATTGCTCACGTCCTTCAAACAGGCTGCTGTAGCTCTGTTGGCCGAACTGCGAAGTATTCTCATGTACCAGCGGATGCAGCATGCGGGCTTTTAAAGACCGCGCCGATGGCGCCAGCTCGATCCAGTAGCGCTCTTGCGAGAATGGATACGCCGGCAGGCTGGCGCGCGACGGCTTCTGCTGTCCGTACAGCTGCAGCCAGTCGACGTCCAGGCCTTTCGCCCATAATTCCAGCAGCTTGCCGTATTTGCGGCGGGCGATCCATTTCCCGACCGCTTCCTTCATATCCTCGTCCTGGTTGATCAGGTTCATCCCATCCTGACTGCGTTTTGCCTGGCCGCGATACAGGTCTTCGCCCTCTTCATCGCCGCCGACAAAGGCTTGCAGGCGCGCGGCAAGCTGGCCGACATCGGCCGCCAGGATGCCCAGGCGCTCTTCCATTGCCTCGCGCCCCGTCTGCAGCGTGTAGGCGATAGCATGCAGGTCCGCGCAGTCGCCGCGTTGGAGGTAGGCCAGCAGGTCGATAGCTTTCTGCCGCAGTTGCTGCGCAGTGCGAGCCGAGAGGACCAGCGCCGCCGGGCCGGCGGCCGCATAAGGCTGCCGATGCTCCCGGTATTCCTGGATGATCAAATGGGCGTTCGAGCCGCCGGCACCGAACGAAGACAGCCCGGCGGTGCGTTCCACTTCGCGGCCATCGATGACCGGACGTTCCCATGCGGTCAGCGTCTGGTTCACCACGAACGGTGTCTGTTCGAAGTCGATATGCGGGTTGAGCCTGGAAGAATGCAGCGATGGCACGATTTCGCCATGCCGCATCTGCAGCAACACCTTCATGAGACCAGCGATACCGGCCGCAGATTCGCAGTGACCGATGTTCGATTTGGCCGAACCGATGCGGCAGAAGCCCTTTTCCTGCGTTGTTTCGCCGAACGCCTTGCCCAAAGCAGCGATCTCGATCGGATCTCCCAGCTTGGTGCCGGTGCCGTGCGCCTCAACGTAGCTGACGTGGCGGGCATCGATCTTCGCCTCTGCCAGCGCTTGCCCGATAGCGCTGCTCTGCGCGTGCGGGTTCGGAACGGTATAGCCGTTGGTCTTGCCGCCGTGATTGAGGGCACTGCCCAGGATGACGCCGCAAATGCGGTCGCCGTCGCGCAGCGCATCCGACAGCCGCTTGAGCACAACTACGCCGACGCCTTCACCAGGGATATAACCGTCGCCGCCCTCGCCGAAGCTCTGGCAATGGCCATCGCTGGAAATGAACTGGCCAGCGCTCAGGACATGATACTTCTGCGGATGCACGGTGACATTCACGCCGCCGGCCAGCGCCATGTCGGTGCGGCCCAGCTTCAGGTCCTGGCAGGCGATGTGGATCGCCGTCAGCGAAGAAGAGCACATGGTGTCGAGCGTCATGCTCGGCCCATGCAGGTTCAACGCATACGACACGCGATTGGCGATGCTGGCAAGGCTGCCGATCAAAGGCAGCGACTGCCCGTTGACTGCAGCCTGGGCCCCGTACAACTGGTATTCGCTGTACATCACCCCGGCATACACGCCGACCTTTCCATTGCCTTCAGGCCCGCCCTGCAGGCCGGCGCGGGTATAGCCGGCATCCTCGATCGCCATCCAGGTCTGCTGCAGGAACAGCCGCTCCTGCGGATCGATGTTGCGTGCCTCGCGCGGCGAGATATTGAAGAACAGAGGGTCGAACTGGTCCACACCCTCGATGAAACCGCCCCACTTGCTGTAGTGGCGGCCCTCCTGCGTCCTGTCGGCGCTGTAATATTCGCGCCAATCCCAGCGTTCGGCCGGTACTTCGGTCACGCAATCCCGTCCCTCGCGTAAGTTCTGCCAGAAGGCGTCCAGGTCGCGCGCTTGCGGATAGCGTCCACTCATGCCGATGATGGCAATCGGTTCGTCAAGTCGGCTTGACGCGCCACCTTGCGCACGCTGCCGTCCGGCGCGTTTGCGGCCCGGTTTGGCCGCCGCGGCGATCGGACGGGCTGCAGTAACGGCCGGCGCCACTTCCACCGCCACACCTTGCGCGAACAGTGCATTCACCTTTCCGGCATGCTGCCGCAGGAAATAGCGGCTCAGGGCCTCTACGGTCTGATACTCAAACATCAAGGTTTTGGAGAGCGGTCCGAAAGTGCGCTCGAGCTCGCGCGTGATGTTCAGCGCCAGGACGGAATCGATCCCGTAGGTCTCCAGGGGAGCCTGCACCTCTATCCGGCTCGCCGGCATCTGCAGCACTGCGGCCAGCTGTCGGCGCAGGTGCTCATGCAGACGTTCCTCCAGCATGCCGGCCACGCCGGATTCGATGGTGTCGTGCGGCGCGGCCGCCGCTTCTACTGCCGAGGTACTCTCCAGAAGCTTCAGCATGCGCTTGCGGTCGCCCTGCAAGACCAACGCCTGCGTCGCTTCCAACGCCAGTGCGCCATACAGCGCCTGCAAACCGGCTGCGCTATGCAGCGGCGCAAGGCCGAAGCTGCGCATCATCCATGCCTGGCTGTCGGCTTCCATCTTCATGCCGCCTTCCTGCCACAGCGGCCAGTTGACGGCCACGGTGCGGCCCAGGCGTTCGCCTTTGGCAGCCAGGCCGTTGCGGTAAGCGGCGAATTGGTCCATGAAGCCGTTGCCGCTGGCGTAGTCCGCCTGCCCCACGTTGCCCATGGCCGAAGCGATCGACGAGAACAGCACCATGAAGTCCAGCGCAATACCGCGCGTGGCCAGGTCCAGGTTGGCCGTACCCGCCACTTTCGGACCGAGCACTTGGGCGAAGGTCGCGGAGGTCTTGTTCAGGATGAATTCGTCCGCCACCTGTCCTGCGCTGTGCAGGATGCCGTCAAGGCGGCCGAACGTTGCGGTCACGTCATCGATCAAGGCCTGCACTGCGGCAGCGTCCTCGAGATCGACCTGGCGGTAAATGGTACGTTCCGGCAGCGCCTTGTCCGACGCCGAGCGGCCGGTCAGCACAATTCTCGCAGTCGACGTCTGGCGCAGGATTTCCTGGACAAAGATCTGGCCCAGGCCACCAAGGCCACCGGTGATCAGGTAGATACCGTCGTCGCGGAAGGCCACCGGCCATTCCGCACCCTGCCAGCGTTGCTGCTCCCAGGCCTGCACGGAGCGGCGGCCATCCCGGTATCGCACCATCGATGGCGATCCTGGCTCGGACTGCAGCAATGCCGCCAACTCCGGTGCCGCCATGGCAGCGTCCACCAGGACGACCTGGGCGCGCAGCTGCGGGTTCTCGAGCGAAGCGGTGCGCAGCAGTCCTGCCAGGCCAGCCCACAAATTCTGCTCCCCATTATCGGCTACGACAAGCTGCAGCTGCTCCTGGCCTTGCAGTCCTCGGCGCAGCATCGTCTGTACTTGCTCGAACAAGGCCACCGCTTGTGAGTTGTAACGCTGTACCAGCGTGCCGTCGCCATCCAGCCGGGTGCAGCGCGCGCCCGCCATCAGTTCAGACAACGCATCGGGCGAAACTTGCTCCAGGCCGCACAGCCAAATATGGCGCTTTCCATTGAACGCCGCTTGGGCCGGAGCCGGGCGCTCCTGCCACTGCGGTACCGCGACCAGCAGGTCTTGCGCTGGCGCCAGTGCCGCGCCATCCATCGCGCGCAGGGTAAAGCCACGCATCTGCACACGAACAGCACCGCCGTCGTCGCACAGATCGATGTCCAGCTTGCGCAGTGCAGCGCTGCTTCCATCCGCTTCGCGCACCCAGGCCAGCATGTTTTGCTGGCATGGCCCAAACACCCTGACCGACTCCATCGCATACGGCAGTACCGTTCCAACACTTTCATCCGCTGCCAGCAGGCTGGCGCATGCCTGAAGCGCACCGTCCATCAGACTAGGATGCAGCACGTAGGCTTGGGAATCGTTCCGTACTTCGTCCGGCAAGCGCATACGCACCAGGGCCTGCGCCTCGCCGTGCGCCACCGACGCGATTGGCCGGTGTGCAGTGCCATATTCCAGGCCCAGCGACCTCAGACGGATATACAGCGATTCCGCGTCCAGCGCTCCAGCCGTCATCTGCGCTTCCAGCGCAGCCAGTTCGATCTGCTGCGGTTTCACGTCAGCAAGGTACGCGGCTGCGCCCTCGCAGTGCACCGTCTCCTCACCGTCCAAGCCGGCGCTGTAGATCTCAAACTCGACGACACCATCGTCGGCAGAATGCAGGGCGATGCTGACCTGGCGCTTTTGGTCGACGATCACGGGCTGGGACCAGACGGTTTGCCGCAACTCGATTATGCGTCCCTGCGCCGGCAATGCCAGTTCGATGGCCGCACGCGCCATCTCAAGATAAGCCACTGCCGGCAGCATTTTGTGGCGCGTGTCGCCCAGCTTGACCTGGTGGTCGGCAAGGAAGAATTCACTGCCGTCGAACCAGCTGCAGTAGCTTTGTTCACTCAGGTCGGAAGTGTTCGCGTGCAGCAGCGGATGCAGTTGTGCAGCCTGGCCGCCGCGTTCCAATGCAGCCGGCATCGCCACCCAATAACGCTCTTCCGCGAAGGGGTACACCGGCAGACTTACCCGCTGCGGCTTGACGTCGCCGTGCAACCGCTGCCAGTCGATATCGAGTCCCTTGCTCCACAGATCGAGCAGCTTTCCATATTTTCGGCGCGCAATCCATTTGCCCACCGCTTCCTTCATGTCCTCATCCTGGCTGATCAGGCTCATGCCGTCCTGGCTGCGCTTGGCCTGGCCACGGTACAGCTCCTCTTCCGCCTGGTCGCCAGCGATAAAGCCACGCAGGCGTTCGGCCAGTTGCCCGATGTCCGCAGCGACGATACCCAGGCGCTCCTCCATCGGTTCACGCCCAGTCTGGAGCGTGTAGGCGATCGATTGCAGGTCGGCGCACTCTTCGCGTTCCAGGTAGGCCAGCAGATCGATGGCCTTCTGATGCAGTTGTTGCGCGGTGCGTGCCGACAGGACAATAGCTGCCGGTCCGGATGCGGTGGCTGTTGGCTGTTCCTGACGGTATTCCTGAACGATCATGTGCGCGTTGGAACCGCCGGCACCGAACGAAGACAGACCGGCGGTGCGGCCTACCTCGCGGCCATCGATGACCGGGCGCTCCCATTCAGTCAGCGTCTGGTTCACGACGAACGGTGTCTGTTCAAAATCGATATGCGGATTGAGCTTTGCGGAATGCAGCGACGGCACAATCTCGCCGTGGCGCATCTGCAGCAATACTTTCATCAAGCCGGCAATGCCGGCCGCAGATTCGCAGTGGCCGATGTTCGACTTGGCCGAACCGATGCGGCAGAAGCCACGTTCCTGGGTGTACTGTCCGAATGCCTTGCCCAGCGCGGCGATCTCGATCGGGTCGCCCAGCTTGGTGCCGGTACCATGCGCCTCAACATAGCTGATATGCCGGGCATCGACTTTTGCCTCGGCCAACGCCAGGCCAATCGCGCTGCTTTGCGCCTGCGGGTTCGGCACCGTATAGCCATTGGTCCTGCCACCATGATTGAGCGCGCTGCCCAGGATCACGCCGCAGATGCGGTCGCCGTCGCGCTGCGCATCCGAAAGCCGCTTGAGCACTACCACGCCGACGCCTTCGCCCGGGATATAGCCATCCCCGCCCTCGCCGAAACTCTGGCAATGGCCATCGCTGGAAATGAACTGGCCGGCGCTGAGCATGTGGTACTTGTGCGGGTGCACGGTGACGTTCACGCCCCCGGCCAGCGCCATGTCGGTGCGGCCCAGCTTCAGGTCCTGGCAGGCGATATGGATCGCCGTCAGCGAAGAAGAGCACATGGTATCGAGCGTCATGCTCGGTCCATGCAGGTTCAAGGCGTACGAGACACGGTTGGCAATGCTCGCCAGGCTGCCGAAGATCGGAATGCCATCGCCATGCACTGCCGCCTGTGCGCCGAACAGCTGGTACTCGCTGTACATCACGCCAGCGTAGACGCCTACCTGGCCGCCATTTTTGCCCTGCAAGGCGGCGCGGGTATAGCCCGCATCCTCGATCGCCATCCAGGTCTGTTGCAGGAACAGCCGCTCCTGCGGGTCGATATTGCGTGCCTCGCGTGGTGAGATATTGAAGAACAGCGGGTCGAACAGGTCCACGCCTTCGATGAATCCACCCCACTTGCTGTAATGGCGTCCCTCCTGCGCGCGATCGGTGCTGTAGTATTCGCGCCAATCCCAGCGCTCGGCCGGCACTTCGGTCACGCTGTCGCGGCCCTCGCGCAGGTTTTGCCAGAAAGCGTCCAGGTCCCGCGCCTGCGGGTACCGTCCGCTCATGCCGATAATGGCGATAGGCTCGGCGTTCAATTGCGAAACAGACGGCCCCTGTTTGGCCCCCGCCGGCGCAGGCAACATCCTGGCCAGGCGGTTCTGCATCTTGGGCCGGACCGTTGCCGCCTCCGCCTCTTCCACCGGCGGTGCCGCGTGTTCGATTTTCATGGCCACCGCCAACGCCGGCGCATGGTCCGCCAGCAACTGCTCCAGCACTGCGCGCAGCGTGCCGAATTCGAAGAAGAAGGTCGGCGTCAGGCGGATCCCGAAGCGGTCGTTGACGCGTCCGGTCAGCTCGGTCAGGCTGATCGAGTCGAGCCCATATTGGTTCAATTCAACGTCGTCATCGAGATCGCCGGATGCGGTCTTCAGCAGCCTCGATACCATCCCGCGCAGCACGCGCCGCACGCCGTCGCGCAAGGACTGCTGGTCGACGGCCGCCGCTGGCGCCGCCGAATCCACCGTTGCCAGCTGCGTGACGGTGCCCGCGCCGGCTTCCAGCCAGGCCCGCAGGCGGGCCGGGGCGCCGTGCAGCACCATCACCTGCGCGGCCTGGCCGGACAGCGCCTGGTAGAACGCTGCCAGGCCTTCTGCTGTTGGCAAAGGCTGAACTCCGTTCGCCGCCATCCGTCGCAGCACGGCGTCGTCGACGCGCATGCCGCCCTGCTCCCACAAGGGCCAGTCGATCGCCAGGATGCGCGCGCTGGCCGACGGCGCGTTGCGCGATTCGGCATAGCGGTCCATGAAGGCGTTCGCGGCGCCATAGTCGGCCTGGCCGGCATTGCCCAGCGCGCCGGACGTCGACGCCAGGCAAACCAGCCAGTCAAGATCGAATTCGCGGCTGGCCTGCTCAAGATTGACCAGGCCGGCAACCTTGGGACCGAACACCGTTTCCAGCTCGGGCGCGGCCTTACGCGCCATCAGCCCATCGCGCACCACGCCGGCGCCGTGGAGAATGCCGTGCAGAGCGCCGAAATGCTGGCGGATGTGCGCGAACAGCTGCGCGACCTGCGCCGCGTCGGCGACGTCGGCTTGGCAGTACTCCGCCCGCACACCGAGCGCCGAGATCTGCGCCAGCAATGCGCGCCGTTCTGCATCCATGGCGCCGCGCGCGCTCAATACCAGGGTGCTGCCGGGCGCCTTGGCGGCAATCTCCCTGGCGAAAATCAGCCCCAGCCCGCCGGCGCCGCCGGTCAGCAGATAAACGCCCCGTTCACGCCAAGGCGCGACAGCGGGAGCAGGCTGCTGTTCCAGCCAGTATTCTTCCGATAGCTGCCCGTCGGCGTAGCGCAGAACCGTGGCCTGCGGACTGCACGCGGCCTGCCGCAGCACGTCCGCCAGCGCCTCGCTGCCGATCGCGCTGTCGACTTCCACCACCTGCGCTACAAGCTGCGAATATTCGATGCGGGCTGTCTTCAGCATGCCGCTCAAGCCGGCGAGGACGCCCTCTTCCCCGCCGCCGGCGACCACCAGCTGCACCAGTACCGGCGCAGCGGGACGCGTCAGCAGCAAACCATGCAATTCCGCCCACAGCTGTTCTGCGACGGCCGTAAAGCGTTGCACCAGGCTTCCCACAGCATCAGCCAGCAGGCATTGCGCGCCCAGGCGCTCTTCGATTGCCGCAACGGCGGCGCCAACTGGACCCGCCAGCAACACCCGATGCCGGCCATAGGCCGGCGCCTGCGTCGGCGACATTGCCTCCACGACGCGCCAGCCACGCTGCCACAACAGGGTTGCAGCGCCGCTGTGCGTTGCCAGCTCGGTCTGGCGTACGCTCAGCCCCGTCATGCGCACGCACAGCTTGCCTGTGTCGTCGCACAGCTCGATGTCCAGCTTGCCCGGCGCGGAACGGCGGCACAGTGCCCACATGGCGGCGCTGCAAGGGCCAAGGATGTCCAATCCCTCGACCGCATAAGGCATGGCAAAGGAGTGGCCGTTTGCCAGCAGGCCAAGCGCCGCCGTCGCCCCCTGCACGGCCGCATCGAGCATGCTTGGGTGCAGCAGGTACTGGCCGGCTTGCGCCTCCACCTGCTCCGGCATGCGCAGGCGGGCCAGCGCTTCCGCCTCACCCCACCAGACCTCCGCCACGCCCTGGAAAGCAGGACCATAAGCGAAGCCCGCATCGCTGAAGCGCCGGTAGAATTCCGCCTGCTCCAGATGGTTGGCGGCGCAGCGCTGGCGCAGCGCCCCGATATCGGCCTGTGCCGGCGCTTCGGCATCGGCCAGCAGCGTCGCGCGGCCCTGGCAGAACAGCGGCCCATCGCCATCGTCGCCGCCAGCCATCTGGAAATCGATGGCGCCGTCCGCGCGCACCGACAGCGCCGTATGCACCTCGACCGCTTGCGCGCCGGCGACCACGGGGCGCAGCCAGACCGTATCCTCCAGGCGGACACCTTGTCCTTCTTCCAGGCCGGTGGAAGCGGCTACTGCGGCCCGCGCCATCTCCAGGTAGGCCACGCCAGGCAAGACGCGCTTTCCTTGCAGTACGTGATCGGACAGGACGAACTCCTTGCCTGTCAAGGTGGTGCTGAAGCGCTGGCCGGAAAAATCGGAGCTGTTCCGGTGCAGCAGCGGATGCAGCACGGCTTGCCCCTGCGCGGCAGCACTGGCCGGCGCCACTGGCATCCAGTAACGCTCGCGTGCAAACGGGTAGGAAGGCAGGCTGACGCGGCGCGGCAATACGGCGCCATGCAGGACAGTCCAGTCCACCATGACGCCGCTGGCCCAGCGCTTGGCCAGCGAGGCGGGACAGGTGCGCGGCGGCGCCGGCACCTGCACCACGCTGCCGAACAGGCGCTCATCGTCCGCCCCCGACAGATAGTTCTCCAGGCTGGCGCACAGGTCCGCCAGCGATTCGACGACGATCGCCAGGCGCGCCGGCAGCGCGGCACGGCCCGTCTGCAAGGTCCACGCGACCTCTTCCAGGCTGGGCGTACCCGGCGCCGAAAGGAAGGCGAGCAGGTCGGCGCAGACCTGGCGCAGCTGCACCACGTTGGCGGCCGACAGCGGGATGACCTGCACCGCGCTCGGCGGCACCGGCTGGCGGACATCGATGAATTCATGCACCAGCATGTGGGCGCTGACGCCGCCAAAACCAAAGGAGCTGATGCCGGCGCAGCGCGGCACTTTCGCGCGCGGCCAGGCACGCCCCTGTCCCAAGGGACGGAACGGGCTGCCGGCCAGGTCGATGTGCGGGTTGAGCTGGTTGAAATGCAGGTTGCCCGGCAACCATTCATGTCGCAGCGCGAGCAATACCTTGACCAGGCCGGCGATGCCCGCCGCGCCTTCCAGGTGGCCGATATGGGTTTTGACCGAACCGACCGCGCATTCCCATTGCCCGGCCGCGCCGTCCGGCAGCAGGCCGTGCACCGCCTGCGTCAGGGCGGACAGTTCAATCGGGTCGCCCAGGCGGGTGCCGGTGCCGTGCGCTTCCACGTAGCTGACGTCGCTGGGGCTGAGGCCCGCATCGCGATAGGCCTGGGTGATGACGTCGCACTGCGCCTGCGGGCTGGGCGCGGTCAGCGAGTTGGCGGCGCCGCCGTGGTTGACGGCCGAACCGGCGATCACGCCATGGATGCGGTCGCCATCGGCCACCGCCTGGGCCAGCGGTTTGAGCAGCACCAGGGCCGCTCCCTCGCCGCGGATATAGCCGTCGGCCGCGCTGTCGAAAGTATGGCAGCGCCCGCTTGGCGAGAGCATGCCGGCACGCGCGAAGGCGTGCGTGTTATTCGGGGTACAGATCAGGTTCACGCCGCCGGCAATGGCCATGCTGCATTCGCCCCGGCGCAGCGACTGCACGGCATCGTGCAGCGCGACCAGCGAGCTGGAGCAGGCGGTGTCGATCAGCATGCTCGGGCCCTTGAGGTCGTAGAAATACGACAGGCGGTTGGGCAGGATCGAACCATAGGTGCCGGTCGCGGTGTAGGCCGAGACGGCCTCGCCCTGCGCCGCCAGGTCGCGGTAGTCGAAGTGGCAGGCGCCGATCCAGACCCCGGTGGCGCTGGCGCGCAACGCAGCCGGATCGATGCCGGCGTCTTCCAGCAGCTCCCAGCTCAGCTCGAGCAGCAGGCGCTGCTGGGGGTCGATGCGTTCAGCCTCGGCCGGTGCGATACGGAACATGCCGGCGTCAAAGCAGTCGATGTCGTCGAGGTAGCCGGCCTGTTCGAAGTGACGGCTGGCGGCATCGCCTTCCGGCCACCACCAGCGGTTTTCCGGCACCGCGCGCACGCCGTCCTTGCCATCGCGCAGCAACTGCCAGAAGCCTTCGGGGCCGCCGCCCGGCAGACGGCAGGCCAGGCCGACGATGGCGATTTCCTGGCTGCTGCTGTCGTACACGGGGCTTGCGGCCGGTGCTTCCCTGGTCGGCACGCCGGCCAGGGCGGACGCCACGGCGTCGATCGTGTTGTGGCGCGACAGGAAGGTCGAATCGAAGCGCTGTTCGAAGCGCTCGCTCAGCAGCGATTGCAGCTGCAGCAGCTGCATCGATTCCAGGCCGATGTCGATAAACGGCCGCTGGTGCGGCAGGCTCGCCTCGGGCTTGCCCCAGGCCCGGCGCACCAGGCCTTCGATCAGGGACGGCAGCCCCTCCTGGCCTGCCGCCGGTGCAGGTGCAGGTACCGCTGCAGCGGCCGGCGCCGGCGCCGGTTCCGCGGCCAGCGCAGCGGCCACGGCGGCAATGGTATTGTGGCGGAACAGGAACGTGGAATCGAAGCGCCGCTGGAAGCGTTCGCTCAGCAGCGACTGCAGCTGCAGCAGCTGCATGGATTCCAGGCCCAGGTCCATGAAGGCGCGCTCATGCGGCAGGCTGGCGCCGGGTTTGCCCCAGGCTTGGCCTACCAGGGCCTCGATCAGCGCCGGCATCCCGGCCGGCGGCGGCAGATCCGCTGCCACGGCAGCTTCCGGCGCAGCGCTGAACGCCGCCGGGCGCGCCTGAAGGTCGTAATGCACCAGCACGCCGCAGCCATGGTTCTCGCTGTCGGCCGGGCGGAAACCCGGCACCAGGCCCACGATCTCGGCGCCATGGCTTTCATGGAAGCTCAGCAAAGGATCGACCAGCTGGCCGCCGGGCTTGCGCAGGCGCAGATACGCTTCCTGCGCCATCGACGGCGGCTGTGCGCCAAATGCACTGCAGCGCGACACCGCGGCCACCCGCTCGATGCGGTCGCTGCAGCGCGCATAGTCCAGCGCGAAATCGATCAGCTGGTCGCCCAGCCCGCTGCTGCGCTTGCCGGGCAGGACGTTCAGGCTGATGAATTCCAGTACCGGGCCGTCCGCCACCCGGCCGCGGCCGATATCGGTCCATTGCAGGCCATACAGCTGGTCGACCGTTCCCACCGGCTGGGTGTACAGCACGCCGATGGCCTCGCCTTGCTGGTCGAGCACGAAGATATCGTCGGGATGCTGCACGATACGGCGCATCACTTCCTCGCGCGGGGTCTGCATCGGCTCCGCCCAGCAAGCCTGGTCGATTTCCAGCAGCGCCTCGATGTCGCGCGGGCGCGCGGCGCGGATCGCCACCGGGCGCGGCTCCAGGTGCAGCAGCGTGGCTGCGGCGCCCGCCCCCGCCGGCTGCAGACGCAGCAGGCTGCCGGCGCGCGGCAGCAGCCCAGCCGCGCCGGCCGCACGCAGCGTGCGCTCGGCCCCGCCCTGTCCGTGCAGCAGCACGATGCCGTGACGGCCGCACAACTGCCGCCATTGCTCCAGCTGCGGCACGCAGGCGGCGCCATCCAACAGCGGCAGGATGTTCTCGCGTTCGCTTATCCCTTGCGCCGCCAGCGCATCGAGCATGGCCTGCGGCGTACCGAACTGCCCGTCCAGCAGGCGGTATGGCAAGCCGTCGAGATGAGCGGCGGCGCCGTCGCCGGCATGCACGCCAACCAGCTCCAGCGGCAGGCGCCCGAGCTCGCGGCCGCGTGCGCTGCTGCTGGCAACCGCCTCGAACAGCGCGCGCAGCAGGCTGCCGTCGCCGCACTGGGTGTCCAGCAGGTAGCGTGGCTGCGCCTCCAGCGGCTGCTGGTTGAACAGTTGCACCAGCGCCGCACATATCTGCTCGAGATGGGCGGCGCGAAGGGTAGCGGTCTCTTGGGTCGGGTTCAGCACGTCGGTCATAGCAAGTCTCAGGTCGAGCTGCCTGACGGCCATGCCTGCCGGCGGCCATCACGGCGCGGGTTGGCCGCCCGCGCTGGGCGCAGGCGGCTGAAAATATGGGAAAGTAAAACCGGCCGCGATCGGGCCGGTCAGGTTGCAGCGGCGCCCGGCTTACAGCTCCGTGATCCAGTCCTGCTTGGCTTTGACGTATTTTGGACGGTCAACATAGCCTTGCATTTTGGAGGCGAAATCCACCATGATCTCCGGGTGTGCCTGGTTGATCATGAAGTAAGGCATGAAGCCGCCCACGTCCATATCGATGAACCAGGAGATCTCCACCTTGCCACCCGCCTTCGGCATCAGCAGCCAGCTGTTGTCCATGCGCGGCACGCGCACGCAGCATTTGTTCGGCGGCAGCTGGTCGGGCAGCGATTGCAGCGTGTAGCTGATCTCCTTGTTGGCCGGGTCCTGGGTGAACACGTGGCGCACCACGAAGTCGCGGTCGCTCAACGGCGCAGGGAAGCCGCTGCGCCAGGTGGTCACCATCATTTGCGGACCGTGGCGCTCGATCTCCACGGCGCGGTCGAAGGCGATGTCGAGGTCGCTGTCATTGTCCTGCATGAATGCCACCACGGCGTTGAGCGAAGTGTTCAGCGTATAGACCGCCTTGAACTTCTTGTTGTTCACGCCCGGCACCTTCATCGCGTACACCTTCACGCCTTTTTCCTCGGTGACGAATTCCCACTTGCTGGAACCCGAGTAGGTGTAGGACAACTGGGCAACGCCGCCCACTGCCGCCAACAACACCACCACGCCCAGCAGCCACTTCCACACTTTACGGCGCCGGATCGGCACCGCGTCCACCGCCATCGCTTTCTTCGCTAACGCACTCATAGCATCCTCTGTCTGCAAAAATATTCAGGAACCGGCAGCGCCGGTCGCATGTCGCCCGCCATGGCAGCAATGCGCTCCACCAGCGACGAATTCATTGTAGATACGGGGCCTTTTCCGCAACAGCTGTCACCTTTCACAGGTGGGCCGGCTTATAGCGCCTGCGCCAGGTGGCGCGCCAGGTATTTGCCGAGGCAGACCAGGGTGATGACTGGCGTCAGCCTGACGTCGGCCGGCAGCACCGAGCAATCGCACACGTGCAGGTGACCGATCTCCGTCTGCAAGGTGGCGTCGAGCTGCTCGCCTATCTGCAGCAGGCCACCGACGTGGGCGGCCGACAGGTCGGTGCGGATGACGTTTTTCGCGCCGGTACCGGCCACGATGCGGCGCGCCAGTTCCTCGCCCTTGTCCAGCTTGAGCATGTCTTCCCGCGTGTACTCCTTGTGCAGGCGGCCGTCCGGCCGCAAGCCGCCGCCCAGGCTGTCGCGCGCCATGACGGCCACGCCGATGTGCTTGCCGTGGCTGAACAGCCTGGAGAATTTTCCGCTGGCCAGCATGAAACCGCGGTACATGGAGCGCGCCAGGCAGCCGTCGCCAACCAGGATGCCGTCCGCGTCCGAATTGGTGCCCATGCAGCCGGGCAGCAGCTCGCCACCGCGCAGGCCGTCGACATGGCCGATCAGCAGAAAGCCGGGATCGGAATAGAAGCCGCGCGCCCCGACATCGCCGATGCCGCTCTCGCGCAGGATCTGCGGTGTCGCGAGCGCGCCGGCCGCCAGTACCACGCGGCGGCCATAGGCGCGCCGCAATTCTCGGCGGCGGCCGCTGCGCTGTTCGTATTCCACGCCGATAGCGCGGCCATCGGCCACCAGCACACGGCGCACGGTGGCGCCGTTGCGCAGCACGGTGCCCAGCGCCTGGGCTTCCGTCACATAACTATGGGCGCGCCAGATCGCCTGGTGGCGCTCGCCGCGCTGGTAGCGCGCCTGGTCCAGCAGCATGGCTTCGGTCTTGACCCACGGCGTGCCGGCCGCCAGAGCGCTCTTGCGAACTGCCTGCACCTGGCCGCCCAGCAGCTGGTCCGACAGCGGCTCGGCCAGCGTCATTTCGCCGCGCGTTTCGGCCAGCGCGCCGGACAGGTCGATGCCCAGTTTCTGGAAAGCCGGCAGGGAGGGAAACTCGGCCACGCCGAAATATACCGCGGTGGTGCCGCCGGTGGTCAGCGCGCGCGCCATCCCGGCATTGTCGGCCACCGGCACGTAGTCGCTGACCTTGGCCAGGTGCAGCAAGCCGTCGCGCGGCACGGTGTTGCCGCCCCGCTCCAGGAGCAATACCCGCTTGCCGCTGCGCGCCAGCTCGCGCGCCACGGTGGCGCCGCCGGCGCCGGAACCGACCACGATGGCGTCGAACTGTTCTTCGCCGCTCATTCGTATTTCTCGCAGATCTCGACGAACCAGCGGTGGCGCGGGTTATCCCAGGTGAAACCGGTCAGCTCCTCTTCCAGCTGCGCCGAATTGCTGAACTCCTCGGGGAAGCCGCGGAACATGCCCACCAGTTCCGGCGACAGGCCGGGCTGGTCGAGCTTGATCGCGAAACCATACGGTTCCAGGTGGCCAAAGTGGTGGGTCGAGTGCTGGCCCACGCGCCGCATCTCCAGCGGCAGCGTGGGGAAAATGCCCGGCACGAACTGGTGGAAATCGATGTCGCGCTTGACCTCGATCGAATACGCCAGCACCGCCATCAGCGGATGGTAGAACGGCGTCGGATAGCCGAGGCAATTGCGCAACAGCCCTTCCAGGAAGCCATTGCCCGCCACACCGATCAGGCCGACGGGAATGGCATCGTGATGGCTGCCATGCAGGTAGACGAAATCGAACTCCGAGTTATGGCCGAGCCAGTGGTCGCGGTAAAACCATCCGTTGATCAGTTTGATGAAACGCTTGTGCAGCAGCAGGTTGGCGGCGCAGGCGAGCGGCAGCAGCAGCACGGAAAACTGCAGCCAGCCCAAGGCCAGGTACCAGGGCGCCAGCAGCACCAGGTGGGTCAGCAGGCCGGTGCAGTAGGCATGCACGATCTCATAGCGGATATTCTGGCGCACGCGCCCGGCGTTCTTCCACGGCGACTGGCCGAGCACCTCGCTCAGCAGGCGGTGGCGGCGCAGATGGTCGACCAGGCTCCTGGTGCGGTAGAGCGTGATGCCGGCCAGGTGCAGGTAAACCAGGGCGAAGCCGATCTGCCGCATCAGTTCGGTATGGTGGGGCCATTGCGGGGTCAGCCGCACCAGGGCCGTCTCGGCCAGCGCCAGCACCAGCGCCAGCCAGTACACATAGGGCAGGTTCTGCACTTTGTGGATCAGCGAGTACAGCAACTCTTGCGGGCGGCGCAGCAGCAGCGGCCACTTGAGCGCCGCACCGTGGCGCAGCACGAAGGAGAGCGCCATCCAGGCGCACAGCGCCAGGCCGGCGCTGGCCAGCCAGGAGCCCCAGCCATAAACGGCGACCACGGTCGCGCCCACCATCGCCAGCATCAGCACGTAATCGACGAAGTCGGACTTGGCGTAGTTGATACGCTGCTTGCGCACCCCATGCAGGTGGTGGAAACGCCGCTGCTTGGGGTGTTCTACGGTTTTCTTCACAATGATTTCCTTTGGGGGAACGGCCGTGCAACGCAGCGCGACTGGCAGCGCTACAGCAGGCGGTTGATTTCGTCGAGGCTGGCCGCGTCGAGCTTGCCGGCTGCCGCCTTGAGGCGCAGGCATCGGATCAGCACGTCGTAACGCGTGCGGGCCAGGTCGCTGCGGGTTTGGTACAGCTGGGACTGTGCATTGAGCACATCCAGGTTCAAGCGCAGGCCGGCCTTGTAGCCGCGCTGCGTGCCGTCGAGCGAACGCATGCTGGACTGCTCGGCCGCCGCCAGCGCCTTGGCCTTGGCCAGCGCCGAGCGCAAGTCAAAATAGCTGCGCTCGGTAGTTTCCTCGGCGCTGCGCACCACGGCGTCAAGCGAATTGCGGGCCGCGTCTTCCAGGTAGGCCGTTTCCTTTGCGCGGTACACCTGGCTGCCGCCGGAAAACAGCGGGACATTCAACTCCACCCCGATCGACGACGTGGTGCTGCGTCCGGTCGGCAGCGCGGACAAGGGGTTGACGGCGCCCCCGACCCGGTTCTTGCTGACGCTGCCCACCAGGTCGAGCGTGGGCAGATAAGCCTGGCGTGCCTTGCGCGCATCGAGCTGGGCCCGCTCCAGCGCCAGGCGGGCGCGTTCCACCGCAGGATGGCTGGCGGTGGCGCGGCGCCAATCGTCCATCTCGCCCGGCACGATGGCCGACAAGGCCGCTTCGGTGCCGAGCGGTTTGGGCTGGATGCCGGGCTGGCCGGTCAGGCGGTCAAGCGCCAGCCGCGCCGCGCGCGCATCATTGGCGGCGGCAATCTCGTCCGATTCAGCCAGGTCCAGACGCGCCTGGGCTTCTTCCTGGTCGGTGATCACGCCCAGGCCCGCCTTGAAGCGGCGGACCGCCGCGTCGAGCTGCGTGGCGATCGCCTCCTTGCTCAGGCGCCGGGTCTCCAGCACCTCGGTCGTCGACAGCACGTTGAAATAGGCTTGGGCGACCTGCAGGATGAAGTCCTGCATCGCCAGCTCGTAATCGCGCTGGGCGCTTTCGCCGGCAACCCCGGCCAGCTGCACATCGGTGTACAGCGGCGCGTTGAACAGGCTTTGGCGCAGATTCAGTCCCAGCCGCTGGGTGCGCGTCTCGATCTGCATGCCGGCGCTGCCCGGGCTGCCGGCCACGTCTTCATCCGGCGTATAGCGGTCGCGGGTCGCGGCGCGCACCAGGCTGAGATTAGGCAGCAAGGCACCGCGCGCCTGTGACTTTCGGGTACCGGCCGCGAGTGACTGTGCGTGTGTTGCTTGCAGCGCCGCATCATGGTTGCGCGCCAGGTCGAACACCTGGATCAGGTCCTCGGCCCCAGCAGGCAAAGGCGACAGCGCGCCCGCCACCAGGATGGCGCCGAGCACGCGTTGCAATCTGGCTGCGCCGTAACCGCGTACCGATCCTAATGTCGCTGGCCGCATATTCTTTGACGTGGAATGCATAGGCTGTTATCGTAAAAACTCAGTTGCAAAAAAAGCCAACAAAATTGAACCAAATGAAGCGCATGCGCGATCGGCATGAGCAAGCGTAATGGTCGGAATCCTATAACGGCGTCCAGTTTTAAAGGACTGTCAACTCTGGCAGGTGAGGCATGCCACCCAGGCAGCAGTGGGTGATTCAACGAAGTGCAATGACGATGAAGGACTTGTGTGAACGACGACTATGCCGATTGGCAAGGCAGACACATCGAAACTCTGTTGACAGCCAACAACGAGACCGAATTTTTTGCAGCCCTGTCCGCCGCTGCACGCGAACTGGGATTCGACCATTGCGCTTATGGCATGCGACTGCCGTGGCCGATCACCAGTCCCAAGCTGGTCCTGGTCAATAACTACTCCGCTGAATGGCAACAGCGCTACGCGGAAAAGGGTTACCTGGCGGTCGACCCAACCGTCCAGCACGGCATGAAGTCGGTGCTGCCGCTGGTCTGGACTGAAAGCGTGTTCGAGGGCTGCCGGGATTTCTGGGAAGATGCGCGCGGACACGGCCTGAATGTCGGCATGGCCCAGTCATCCTATAACGCCATGGGCGTGGGCGGCCTGCTGACACTCGCGCGCTCGCATGAGGCCCTGTCCGAAGCGGAACTGCGCAAGAACGCGCTCAAGGTGCAATGGCTGACTCAGTATGCGACCGAAGGCATGACGCGCCTGGTCCAGGCCAATAAGGAAGCCGACACGCCGAGCCTGACCGCACGCGAAGTGGAAGTGCTGCGCTGGACTGCCGAAGGCAAGACGTCGAGCGAAGTCGGGCAGATCATGAATATTTCCGAGCGGACCGTAAACTTCCATATCAATAATTCCTTGGTCAAACTGGGCGCGGTCAACAAGACGGCCCTGGTGATCAAGGCTGCGATGCTGCGCCTGCTGTAGGCGTGTCGCTTTTCGCGTAGCACTGTCAACAGTGACAGTTTTGACAAACCTGCAAAGAGAGTCCAATAGCCACATCGACAAACCCGTTCAATTTTTCACCGGAGCGACAATGAACGTCACCTCAGGCAAGGCTTCTTCGCTACCCCACAATCTCTTTTCGGCAGTTGGCAACTACCGCAGTAAGGTATTCATTGAAACCTTGGGTTGGGACCTGAAAACCCGCAACGGCGAAGAGCTCGACCAGTTCGACCGCGCCGACACCCTGTACGTGGTCAGCCAGGACAGCTTCGGCCAGGTCAACGGCTGCGCCCGCCTGCTGCCGACCGACCGCCCTTACCTGCTGGGCGAAGTCTTCCCTGAACTCATGCAAGGCCTGCCCATTCCATGCAGCCCGGACATTTGGGAATTGTCGCGTTTTGCCGCGGTGGACTTCAATAAGCAGACCAGCTCGGCCCTCTCGCAATTCTCTTCGGAAGTGGCCGTCAATCTGTTGCGCGAATCGATCGCCTTCGCAGCGGCCAACGGCGCCAAGCGCCTGATCACCGTGTCGCCGATCGGCATCGAACGTTTGCTGCGCCGCGCCGGCTTCCACTGCCATCGTGCCGCCCGTCCGCTGATCATCGACGGCCACCCGATTTTCGCCTGCTGGATCGAAGTCGACGCCAACCAGGTATAAGGCATGCCGAACCATGCCGAACTTTTTCCCAGACAAGCAGCCAGCTGCCAGTCCGGATGCTGCACCCGGCCTGGCTCCCTCCACTTTCGCTGCCGGCACTGAGGGCGGCAGCGTGACCGCGGCGACCGGCCTGTTGGGCCTGTCGCCGTCCGACTTGCACGGTCTGTGCCTGATCCATCTGATTTCCGGCGTCGACGAAGACGGTCCCGACGATATTGCCGACTATGCCGTGCCGACCTTGATTACTGGTTACACAGAATGGATTGGCGATGGCGAGCCGGAACTGACCATTGGCTGGGACTGGAAAATGACTTTTGAATCCAGTTGCGTGCGCCTGGTGCGGGTCAGTGAGCCCAGCAGTAACGTTGCCATGCACAGCGACGACGGCAGCGACCTGGGGCCGGCGGCCACCGCCCACCACCTGGCCAACAAGGTCGATGGCTTCAACTGGCAAGAAGAAGCGCTACAATACATCAATATTCGTTACCAGAACCAATAGTTCACTTGCATACTTGAGTATCCGGCCTGCCGTAAGACAGGCCTTGCTCATGTACGCGGTTCCGGCGCCCGGCGCTGACCACGGCAATGCAGGCTACGTTCTCTTTTCTCGGACTGTGACACCCTTGACACGATTTATCTCCAGCGACGGCTATGTGCGCCTGTCGATACAGCAGTTGCAAGCAACGAAATTCACCCACCTGATCTCCGGCATGGACGACGACATCCTGCTGCCGGCCAGCGCAGACGCCGCCCTGGCCACGGACATCACCGGCTATACCGAATGGGTCAGCGAAGACGAGCCCGCGCTGACCGTGGGCTGGGACTGGCAGATGGGCGGTGCGCGGCCCGGCTGCGCCTTGCTGCGCGTTAGCGAACCGCGCAGCAATATCCTGCTGCTCGACGAGAGCGGGACCGATGTGCCGCCCGCCGCCAGCGAAAAGCTGCTCGGTACCCACGTCGACACCCTCGGCTGGCAGCAAGTGGTGCAGGATTACCTCAACCAGCGCTATACGGCCTGAGCCGTTTTTCGCGGCCTGAACGACAAAGCGGCCTGCCCTTGACGGGGCAGGCCGCTTTGCATTGCGCAGCAGGTTTGGGGGCTTACGCGAGCTCGAGCGCCGGCGCTGGCTGCAACTGGCGTGCCGGGGTGGCGGCACGTACTTGAAGGGCAAACTGGTGCAGGACCGGGCAGGTGAACAGGTCGCGCATCGTCACCTCTAGCTGGAATTCGCGGCGCAGGCGGTGCACCAGTTGCACGGCCAAGGCCGAATGACCTCCCAGCTCAAAGAAATGCGCTTGGCGCCCAACCTGCTCGAGTCCAAGCAGTTCCTGCCACAACGACGCCACCACGTTCTCGATGCGGCCTTGCGGCGCCTCGTATTGGCGCAAACCCAGTGCCCTGCCATCCGGCTGCGGCAAGGCCGCGCGGTCAAGCTGGCCATCGCTGTGCGTCGGCAGTCGGTCAAGGGCGATCAGGGTGGTCGGCATCTGGGCCGCAGGCAGCAGGTGCGACAGGCGGGCATGGATCGCGCCCAGTCCGCGCGCGGCGCCCCGCCCAACCAGGTAGGCCACCAGGCCGCCCGCCGGGCGCTCCCCGCCGTGGACCACCACCGCCTGGTCGATGCCGGGGCAGGCGCACAGTTGGGCCTCGATGTGGGTGTAGTCGCGTGCTGCTGCAAGATCCAGGGTATGCATGGTCAATTCCAAAATAAAAATTCCGACAATTCCATTTAACGCCAGTTCGGCCGGCAATTAAACTGTCACCATTGACAGGGCCGGCGCTGCCCGCGTGCCGCCGGCGCTTGGACGCGGCAGCATCACGGCCGTAAACACCGAGGTGTCGCCGATAAACTCGAAATGGGCCAGGAAGCCTTGGCCGCGCCTTAACTGCTCGCTCAAGTCCTGTTCGCAGTCGAAGCGGATGGTGCGGTGCGCGAGGTCGATCTCGCGCACGCTGACCGCATCGAAGTCGAAATACGCCTTCACCTGCGGGAAGGCTGCCTTGAAGAAGCTTTCCTTCACCGAGAACACCAGCGTCAACAGGCCATCGAAGCTCATGCCGCCCGGGTGGCATTGCAGATAGCGCACCTCGTCGGCGCTGGCCACCAGGTCGATCATGGCCGGGCGCGAGTCGTCGTTGATGATGGTCTCGAGATCGATGCCGATCCCGACGATGTTTTTCGCGGGACAGGCGATGGCCGCCGCAAATTGGCCGCTGTGGGTAATGCTGCCGATGAAGCCTTCCGGCCACTGCGGCTCACGGTGGCTGCCGACCGATACCACGTGCTTGCCGTGGCCATAGATATCCAGGATGGAGCGCGCGCACAGGCGACCGGCAATGAACTCGGCCTGGCGCTTGACCACGCTGTTCTGGATATGGCGCGGGTAATCGATGCCGTGCTGCTCGAACAGCTCGGGCGTAAACAAGCCCATCTGAAAGCGCGCCAGGAAGTACGGCAGGCTGGCATCTTCATTGGGCAGCACCTTGGTAATGCTCGCGAAGAAACGCTCGCCATTCTCGGCCTCCATGGCTCGCAGCAGGCGGGTCAGGTGGATGCCGTCGCCGTGTTGCGGACAAGCCTCGTCAGGAAGAGTGGAAAACATGGTCGCGTTTTTTCTTGCGCACCGAGCGCAAATTAAAGGTCATGGATACCATTAGACCCGAGCGGCGCGGTGCGCGGTACTGTCAAGCTTGACAGCATGGGGCGCACTCCGGCCCCGGCGTGACGCTTGCGCAAAGTCAAAAAACCTCCACTCGGCCTGCCCTACGATGGTGTCATCCTGGGGAGGAATGCCATGACCATTGCCGTCATCAAAAGCCGTGCGTTGAGCGGCATGCAGGCGCCGGAAGTCAGCGTCGAAGTCCATCTGGCCAACGGTTTGCCGGCCTTTACCATCGTTGGCCTGGCCGATACCGAAGTCAAGGAAGCACGGGACAGGGTGCGTGCGGCGATCACCAACGCCGGCTTCAAACTGCCGGAGCACCGCATCACAGTCAATCTGGCGCCAGCGGACCTGCCGAAGGAATCCGGCCGTTTCGACCTGCCGATCGCGGTCGGTATCCTGGCGGCGTCGGGCCAGATTTCGAGCGCGGAACTGGATCGCTTTGAATTTGCCGGCGAGCTGTCGCTGACTGGCGAGTTGCGGCCGATCCGCGGAGCGCTGGCGATGACCTATGCCATGCAGCGCACCGCCGGCGGCCACGGGCGCGGCTTCATCCTCCCCGCAGCCAATGCCGGCGAAGCGGCATTGGTCGCCGACGCCCGCATCTACCCGGCCGCCACCTTGCTGCAGGTGTGCGCCCACTTCTGCCCGGCCGGCGACGATGGCTTTGCCCTGCCCCGCTACACTGCCCAGCCATTGCCGCTGCCGCCCGCCACTCCCGATTTCGCCGACGTCAAAGGTCAGGTGCTTGCCAAGCGCGCGATGGAGATCGCCGCCGCCGGCCGGCATTCGGTACTGCTGGTCGGCCCGCCGGGCGCGGGCAAGACCATGCTGGCCAGCCGTTTCTCCGGACTTCTGCCGCTGATGACTGACGACGAAGCGCTGGAAGCTGCGGCGGTGCAGTCGCTGATCTCCGGTTTTACGGTCGACGGCTGGAAGGTGCGGCCCTTTCGTGCTCCGCATCACACCTCTTCCGGCGCGGCCCTGGTGGGCGGTGGCAGCGTGCCCCGGCCCGGGGAAATCTCGCTCGCGCATTGCGGGGTTCTGTTCCTCGACGAGCTGCCCGAGTTCGACCGCCGTGTGCTGGAAGTACTGCGTGAGCCGCTGGAGTCGGGCCGCGTCACCATCGCGCGGGCCGCGCGGCACGCCGACTTTCCCGCCCGCTTCCAGCTGATCGCCGCCATGAATCCCTGCCCCTGCGGCTACCTTGGCCATCCAGGCCAAACCTGCAAGTGCACGCCGGACCAGGTGCTGCGCTATCAAAGCCGCATCTCAGGGCCGCTGCTGGACCGGATCGACATGCAGATCGAAGTCGGCCCGGTGCCGCCTGAGGTGCTGCAGGCTGACGCCATCGGCGAACGCTCCGAGGTCATTGCCGCCCGCGTGCACGCTGCTTTCGAGCGCCAGCTGGCACGCCAGGGAAAATCGAACCAGCAACTCACGCCGCGCGAAATCGACCGCTATTGCAAGCCCGATGCCGCCGGGCAGGACGTGCTGCGCGCCTCCCTGCACAAAATGCAGTGGTCTGCGCGCGCCTACCACCGCGTGCTTCGGCTGGCGCGCACCGTGGCCGACCTGGAAGGCCAAAAGCAGGTGGGCGGCAAACATGTTTCGGAAGCAGTCCAGCTGCGGCGCGCGCTTCAGCAACCTTAAGTTTCAAATGTAAGACCAGGTAAAGGCCTGGTTTTGAGCCACCGATGTTGGCTAGAATTGCCGGCACCATGACTACCCAATACCGTTACGTGCGCCATGGCGCCGGCTCTCTCATGATGCTTCTGTGCTGCGCCAATGCCGCCGCACAATCGCAGGTTCCCCAGCCATCCACGGTAAAGAAAGAGGTTCCACCAGAAAGCGGCGCCCCCATCGCCAGCGTGACGGTAGCAGCCGAGCGCCCGACCAACCGCATCGACCGCCAGGTCTATGACGTCAAGTCAGATGTCTCAAGCAGCAACAGCTCCGCCGCCGATGCCCTGAACAACGTCCCTTCCGTGAATGTCGATCCGGACGGCTCGCTCACCCTGCGCGGCAGCAGCAATGTCCAGGTCTACATCGACGGCAAGCCTTCCGCCATGCTGCAAGGGGACAACCGCGGCCCGGCGCTGCAGGCGATTCCCGCCGACGACCTCGAATCGGTGGAAGTGATCAACAACCCCGGCGCGCAATTCGGCAACGAGGGCGGCGGCGGCCCGATCATCAACCTGGTGATGAAGCGCTCACGCCGTCCCGGCGGTTTTGGCGTCGCCAATGCCAACTACGGCACCGCAGGCCGCAACAACAGCGCCCTTTCCGGCACCTACAACGAAGGCCTGTGGGGCTTCCAGGGCGGCATCAATGTGCGCCACGACGGCCGCAATTCCACCGGCGAGACGGTGCGCGACCGCATCGACCCGCGCAACGGCAGCCTCTCGCATAGCGACCAGCAATCGCAATCGAACGGCCTGAATGACAACGCCGCAATGAATGCCGGCCTTACCTACAACCTCGGCGCCAACGATACGCTGGGTGCGCAGCTGGCCTACTCCCATCGCACCAATAACGCCCGTGCCACCGATAACTACCTCTCGACCGACACCGAGGGGAATGTCACCGGCAACTACCTGCGCAGCACGGAGCGCGAAGGCGCAAGCAAGAACTATTCGTGGACTGCACGCTGGGATCACAAGGGCGCCGTGCAGGGCGAAACCTTCAAGATGGACTTGCGCGTTTCGACCGCCACCAACGATTCCGACAGCGCCTACCGCAACAGCTACGTGGTGCGCCCGTCGATCGGGATCCTGCAAGACAGCTCCCAGCAAAGCCGGAACAAAACGGAAATCATCGACTACACAGGCGACTACGAAGCCCCAGCTTTTGGCGGAATCACCAAGCTCGGTTACAAGATCGTCCAGACCCGCAACGATTCGAGCATCGACTACGCCAATATCGACCCGGTCACACAGGAAGGCTCGCCGAACGCCCTGCGCAGCAACGCCTTCGATCTGAAGGAAACCATCTACGCCGCCTACGGCTCTTACCAGATGCGACTGAACGAGCAATGGGGCTTGATGGCAGGCCTGCGCGCCGAGCATACGGAGATGGAGATCGATCAGCTGACCAGCCAGGTCGCCGCCGGCAACAGCTATACCAACCTGATACCAAGCTTCTTCGCGACCTACAAGCTGGATGAAAAATCGACGCTGCGCTTCGCCTATGCCCACCGCCTGCGCCGCCCGAACGCCCAGGACCTCAACCCCTTCGTGGTCTACCGCGATGAGTTGAACGTCTCCTCCGGCAATCCAAAACTGAAGCCCGCGCAGACAGATTCCTTCGAGCTCGGTTATGAGACCCGGCTGTTCGGCCTGGAGACCAATCTGCGCGGATATTTCCGCGACGAGACGGATTCGATCCTGGACCGCAAATACTTCATCAGCGACACGGTGCTTCTCACCACCCGCGAAAACGCCGGCAGTACGCGCTCCGGCGGGATGGAGTTCACGATGACCGGCAAACTGCTGCCGACGCTGACGCTCAATCTGAGCGGCAACGCGGCGCGCTTCGAGCAGAACGTACTCGAGATGAACGGCGCCCAGACCAAGCGCACCGCTTCTTCGCTAAGCGGCCGCCTGCGCTTGAACTGGCAGGTCGCCAGCACCGACATGCTGCAGGCAGCCGTACAGGCGCAAGGCAAGATGCTGACCGGCCAGGGCTACCGCGAGCCGAACACCACGCTGAACCTGACCTGGCGCCATGCCATCACGCCGCAGTTGGCATTGATGGTCAATGCCACCGACGTCTTCAACACCAACAGGATCGCCACCGTCACCGACACCTATGCCTTGCGCGAGCAGTCGACCCGCCGCTTCGATGGCCGCATTGTCTACGTCGGCCTGTCTTACCGTTTCGGCGGGCCCCCAGGCATGAACCGGGAAGGCATTCCGGAGCACGGTCCTGGCGTGATGCGCGGCCCGAGGGGCCCCGCCATGGGCCCACCGCCGGGTGCTGGCATGGGCCCCGGCGGGGATTAACCGCGCCGCGAAGTGCTACCATTCGGGTATGACGAAACCATCCCTGAATAAAACCTGCGCCGTGCTCCTCATGGCCGGCGCGCTGGCTGCCTGCAGTCCCAAATTCGACTGGCGCGACTTCCGCAGCACCGATGCCCCTTACACCATCATGTTGCCGGGTAAAGCAGCTACCCACACCCGCACCGTCAACCTCGATGGGCAGGAAGTGAAGATGACCATGTCTGCGGCGGAAGTCGACGGCACCATGTTCGCCGTTGGCACAGCTGAGCTACCCGATGCCGCCAAGGCTGCACTGGCCGTCCAAGCCATGAAACTGGCCATGGTGCGCAATATCGGCGGCACGATCACCAAGGAAACGACGAAAGACGGCGCATTCGACGTGGAAGCCCGCGGTGTCGGCCAGAATGGTGCGCCGCTGGCCATGCGAGGCCGCTTCCTGGCGAAGGATAAACGCGTCTACCAGGTGGTCATTCTAGGCAATCAGAAACATTTTGATGCGGATACGGTTGATACATTTTTGAGTTCGTTTAAATTGTATTAAGAGGCACGACGCGCGCGACTGCAACCGTGCTATCGTATTAGCACATCAACAAACTACGGGAAGCGCACCATGTTGATCAAATTCAAATCCATTTCGTCGCCGGAAGTCATGATGGCTCACGAGCACGTTGAACGCATCATGGACCTGCTGCAGAAAAGTCCCACCAGGGGCGTCATTACGGCAGCCGAAGCTTCCCAGGCCCTGCAATTGCTTGAGAAAGAAGTTGCTCTGAGCAAACTCCATCCGGAAGTCGATTCCGAGCATGCATCCCATATGCCCAGCCATGGCCTGCCGGACGATGACGGGGACGCTGATTTCAGCGAGACCCAGAAGGTAGGATTCGCCCAGCGCGCATTTCCCTTGTTGGAAATGCTGCGTGCCGCCAAGACTGGCGGGCACGATATTGTTTGGGGTGTCTAAAAGCAAACCCGGTAAACCCGGGTCAGACCCGCAGGGTCTGACCCCGTCTGTTCAAAGGTTGTTGGGGTTGGTTTAGGTCTTTGACGTTCGACGAAGGTCAACATCGCACACCCCACCCCGCGGCTGCGAGACCGTCGGGGGTCTGACCCTTGGGTCGGACCCGGGTTCACCGGGTTTAAAAAAGCAAAAAGCCCGCTGGCACATTGCCTAGCGGGCTTTTCTAATAAGAGCCTGACGATAACCTACTTTCACACTGGTTGCAGCACTATCATCGGCGCAGAGTCGTTTCACGGTCCTGTTCGGGA
>JBCNPK010000005.1:0-192808 GCA_039593355.1 Pseudoduganella sp. | reverse complement strand
CTGACGGGAATCAGCGGCACGGTTTCATGGTGCTGCATCTGGGTGCACGGGTGCCAGACAGACTTCAGGCTACGTGCTACCCAATCGCTTTGTTGGTTCACTTCCAAAAACTGCTCCGTTCAATTCAGCCAGCCCGGCTTGCGCTTCTCCAGGAAGGAAGTCACGCCTTCGCGGCCCTGCTCGGAAGCGCGGATGTGCGCGATGCGTTCCGCCGTATCGGCCAGCAGTGCATCGTTCACCGGTTTGCCGGCGATGTCGCGCACCAGCACTTTCGCTTCCTTGACTGCGTTCGGGCTGTTGGTCACCAGCGCCTTCAGCACTTCCGCCATCCTGGCGTCCAGTGCGTCGGCGGCGACCAGTTCGTGCACCATGCCGATGCGGTGGGCTTCGGTGGCGCTGAAACGTTCGGCGGTGAGGAAATAGCGGCGCGAAGCCTGCTCCCCCATCGCCTTGATCACATACGGCGAAATGGTCGCGGGGATCAGGCCCAGTTTCACTTCGCTCAGGCAGAAATTCGCTTCCGGCACGGCGACGACGATGTCGCAGGCGGAGACGAGCCCCATGCCGCCCGCATAGCAGTCGCCATGCACGCGCGCGATGGTCGGTTTCGGGCACAGGTAGATCGTGCGCAGCATTTGCGCCAGCTGCATGGCGTCGGCCTCATTCTCCTCGTGGGTGTAATGGGCCATCTTCTTCATCCAGTTCAGGTCACCGCCGGCGCAGAAGGCCGGACCGTTCCCGGCCAGCACGATGGCGCGCACGTTTTCGTTGCGGCCCAGCTCCGAGAAGGCGCGCGTCAGGTCGTTGATCGAATGCTCGTTGAAGGCATTGCGCACGTCCGGACGGTTCAGGGTGACGGTGGCGATGTTGCCGTTGATGGCGATGGTCAAGGTTTCAAAATTGGTCGGATGAGTCATCTGGCCATCTCCTTACATGCGGAACACGCCGAACTTGGTGTCCGGGATCGGGGCGTTGAGCGCGGCGGACAAGCCCAGGCCCAGCACCATGCGGGTATCGGCCGGGTCGATCACGCCATCGTCCCACAGGCGCGCGGAGGCGTAGTAAGGGTGGCCCTGGTGTTCGTACTGTTCCTTGATCGGCTGCTTGAAGGCCGCTTCCTCTTCCGCGCTCCAGCTGCCGCCCTTCGCTTCAATGCCGTCGCGCTTGACGGTCGCCAGCACGCCGGCCGCCTGCTCGCCGCCCATCACGGAGATGCGCGCGTTTGGCCACATCCACAGCATGCGCGGCGAATAAGCGCGGCCGCACATGCCGTAGTTGCCGGCGCCGAAGGAACCGCCGATGATCACGGTGAATTTCGGTACGGAGGCGGTGGCGACAGCGGTCACCATCTTGGCGCCGTTGCGGGCGATACCTTCGTTTTCGTACTTGCGGCCGACCATGAAGCCGGTGATGTTCTGCAGGAAGACCAGCGGGATCTTGCGCTGGCAGCACAGTTCGATGAAGTGCGTGCCTTTCAGCGCGGACTCTGAGAACAGGATGCCGTTGTTGGCGATGATGCCGACCTTCATGCCGTAGATATGGGCGAAGCCGCACACCAGGGTGGTGCCGTAGCGCGCCTTGAATTCATCGAATTCGGAGCCGTCGACGATACGCGCGATCACTTCGCGGATATCGAATGGCTTGCGGGTATCGACCGGGATCACGCCGTACAGTTCTTCCGGCGCGTACTTCGGCTCCGCCGCTTCGCGCAGCACGCCCTGCTGAGGTTTCTGGCGGTTCAGGTTGGAGACGATGGTGCGGGCCATCGACAGCGCATGCATATCGTCCTGCGCCAGGTGGTCGGCCACGCCGGACAGGCGGGTGTGCACATCGCCCCCGCCCAGGTCTTCAGCGGAAACCACTTCACCGGTCGCCGCCTTCACCAGCGGAGGGCCGCCCAGGAAGATGGTGCCCTGTTCCTTCACGATGATCGACTCGTCCGACATGGCGGGCACGTAAGCGCCGCCGGCGGTGCAGGAACCCATCACCACCGCAATCTGCGGGATGCCCTTGGCCGACATATTGGCCTGGTTGTAGAAGATGCGGCCGAAGTGGTCGCGGTCCGGGAACACGTCATCCTGGTTCGGCAGGTTGGCCCCGCCCGAGTCGACCAGGTAGATGCATGGCAGGTTGTTCTGTTCCGCGATCTCCTGCGCGCGCAGGTGCTTCTTCACCGTCATCGGGTAATAGGTGCCGCCCTTCACGGTGGCGTCGTTACAGACGATCACGCATTCCTGGCCGTTGACGCGGCCGATGCCGGTGATCACGCCCGCCGCCGGAGCGGCATTGTCGTACATATCGAAGGCAGCGAGCTGCGAGAATTCGAGGAAGGGCGTGCCGGGATCGAGCAGCATCTGCACGCGGTCGCGCGGCAGCAGCTTGCCGCGCGCCACGTGCTTGGCGCAGGCTGCCTCGCCGCCGCCTTGCGCCGCCTTCGCGACCTTGGCGCGCAGGTCGTCGACCAGGGCTTGCATGGCGGCGGCGTTGGCTTTGAAGTCCTCGCTGCGCGGATTGAGTTTGCTTTCGATATGCGGCATGTCTCGTCCTCTTCTCTTATTCTGGAAATTCGCCGTCGACGTAAAACCAGCGCAAGCCGCCTTCGCCCGGTTCGCGCAGGAAGCGGCTCAGCTCATGCAGACGCTGGCCGCGGCCATTCACGCGCAGGCGGGCGACGAACTCGACAAAATCCTCGTTCGGCTGGGTCTCTGCTTTACGTTGACGTAAACGTAAAGCAGATTTTACCTCAAGTCCCAGCCATTGGAGCTTTTCGTCCTTGTTAATAATTGGCTCGGTTGGGCGGGTGCTCTCATGCCAGGTTGACAATAAATACGGCTCGTTCTGGAGCGTATAGGCGGAATAACGGGAGCGCATCAGCTGCTCAGCCGTCTCCGGCAGGGCCTTCCCTTCGATAAAGGGGCCGCAGCAAGCCTCAAAAGAAGGACCGCCGCATGGGCAGCCGACAGGGGTCTTGGATTTGGACATCCCGCCATTATCCGCCATATCGGCGTTTCGCCTAATATGTGCCAAATGAACAATATGGACAATATAAGTGCCAGCAAGTTCCTCAGCCTGGCCAGATGGCCCGTGACGGACATCTTTTCTATCTCTCTGAAAACGGCGTCTGGTTAACCGACACGTCCCTGCGAAATATTTGGGCTAAGTCTTATACGCCAGGAAATCGAGCGCGAACGGTGGCTCTTTGCCGCGCATCAGGGTCGCCAGCAGGCTGGCGCTGCCGCAGGCGAAGGTGAAGCCTAGCCCGCCGTGGCCGACGTTGAGCCAGAGGTTGGGGTATGGCGTGGGGCCGATGACCGGAGCGCCGTTCGGCATCGCGGGCCGCAGGCCGGCCCAGGCTTCGGCCTTGTCGTAGTCGGCGGCATTGGGCATCGTTTCGCGTGCCATGCGGGACATGCTGGCCACGCGGCGCCGGTCGATACGTTTGTTTTCGCCCACCAGGTCGACCATGGCTGCGATGCGCAGCTCGTTGCCGATGCGTGCGTACAAGGTCTTGCGCTCGAAGTCGGTCACGCTGATATTGGGTGGCACGTGTTCGTCGCCGATAGGCGCGGTCAGGCTGTAGCCTTTCAGCGGATACATCGGCAGGTCGAGATTGGCCGTGGCAGCCAGGTCGCGGCTCTGGATCCCTGCCGCCAACACGTAATGGTCGGCCGAGATCCAGCCGGCATCGGTTTCGATCGCGGACACCTTGCCTTGGTCAACAAAGATATGCCGCGCCGAGGTATGCATGCATCGCTCAAAGCGCGGGTGGGCGACAATGCGTCTTTCCAGCGCCAGGCAGAAAGCATAGCAATCCGCCACCGCTTCGCCCGGGTTGAAGATACCGCCAGCGAGTTTCGAGGCAACCTGCGCCAGTGCCGGCTCGATACGGGCCGTATCGGCGCCCCACAGGACGGCGCGGTTTTCATCGACACCCGGCTTGTCCAGTGCTGCCTTGAAGGCTTCCTCGCTGCGGTATACCACTAGCTTGCCCGCATTGCGCCAGTTGAACCTGGACAGCGGCAGCTTCAGTTCCAGCTGGGTCAGGGATTCCCGGCTCAGCTCACCCAGCTGCAGCAGCTTGGCGGTGATACGGGCATTGGTCTCGGCATTGCAGTTTTTCAGGAATTGGGTGATCCAGCGCCATTGCCGGAAGTCCGCTTCCGGGCGGAAGCGCAGCGGGCCGTCTTTCTCAAACAGCCATTGCATGACTTTTTTGGGCACCCCGACGTCAGCCAAAGGCGAGACATAGCGATAGCTCAGCTGGCCGCCATTGCGGTAGCTGGCGGCAGTGCCGACGGTCGGGGCGCGTTCGAGCAGCGTCACGCGGAAGCCTGCTTCCAGCAGCCACCACGCCGACGCCAGGCCGACCACGCCGCCGCCAATCACTATTACCTGCCGACCATTCGCCATGGGATCTCCGAGAATCGCAGCGTAAAGCTTAAGGCTAATGTTTCCTCATGGCAAATAATTTCAGCTTCAATCTTCACGCTTGAGGATGGCGCGTTGGTAGATTGCATCGAGGATCTTCTCCTCGGCCCGGGTATGGGCTGAATTATGGCCCGGGTCGGCCTCCGGATCGCTGCCAAAGCCGCCGATCAGCGACACAATGCCCTGCTTCTTCTTCAAGTCTACGGCGAAGGTGGCGATCAGGCCATAAGCTTCGCCAAGATGGCCCACCGCACTGAAGCGGCCGTCCTTAGGCATGCCGCCCATATTGCCCCTGACGTCGGCAAAGCGCTGGGCACCCAGGCCCCAACTGTGGTACAGCCCTTTCAGCGTATCGCCGTTGCTGCCATTGAAGCGCCACTGCTCGCCGAACATCGTGGCCAACGACTCCGGTTTCAGGATTTGCCTGCCCTCGTAGCGGCCATGGTTGATCAGCATGAGCATGACCTTGCCCAGGTCGGGCGCCGACATGCGCAGGCCGCCGGTGGGGCTGAAGGGGGTGGCATTGGCGCCGATCACATATTTCTCGATGCCGGGCGGCGGCATTGGCGCCGCAACGCCAAAATCGTCCACCTGCGCAATCCACGGCCCCTTGCTGTCCCATATTTCCGTATCGCGTGTGCGGCGGCGATACAGTGTGGCCGTGTCGTCCACCTCCTGCGCGCTGAACTCGGAGGGGTTGTAGCCGCCGTGCAGGCCCATTGGCGCGAGCAGCAGGCGCCTCATCAAGCGGTCGAAACGCTCGCCTGTTACGCGCTCCATGACTGTGCCAATCACAGCCCAGTTCAGGTTGGCATACGTGAAGTACTGTCCGGGCCCCCCATCGCGCGCCCACATCTTGCCTTCGGGGACCAGCATATCGCGCAGTGCCGTGCCGCTGGGCCAGGAGTAGCCGGCATCGTCGCGCAAAGTCGATGTGTGGCTCAGCAAATGCCGCAAGGTGATCGCGCGCGACGGGTAATGCGGGTTACGCAATGCGAAACCAAGGTAGCCGCCAACGTCGGCGTCGAGTGACAGCTTGCCATCCTCCACCAGCTTCATCACGCCGAAGCTGGTCATCATTTTCGAGATCGAAGCGATGCGGAACATGGTCTGCGGCGTCACGGGGGCACCCAACCGCCGGAAGCCAAACTGTTGTTGATAAACCACCTCGCCATCGCGCACCGCCAGCACCGACAGGCCCGATAAGGGCCGCTGCGGATCATTCAGGATGTCCGCCAGTTCGGCATCGAGTTTGCCGGCCGCGGCATGGCCCGTACCGCTCAACAGCACCGCGCCAAGCAAGGCGCGCACAGCTTTTTGCATGCGTTTTCCCATCGCCAAAAACTTCAACCAGTAAATGAAAAGAGCAGCGTGATTTCGCTTTCGCTATTACACTAGCAACTATAGGAGAAAAGTAATGAGCCTCACCAGCGTTGAATTCAAACCAGATCAACAAGACAATTCGCCGCTGTACATGCAGATTGCCCGCAAGTTGAGCGACGATGTTCGAAACGGACGCTATCAGGTAGACCAGGCCCTGCCTTCCGAACGGACCCTTTCGGAATTGCTGAACGTGTCCCGCGTCACCGCGCGCAAGGCCATCGACCAATTGGTGGACCAGGGCCTGGTGGTACGCCGCCGCGGTTCGGGCAACTATATCGCGCCGCGCATCGAGCAACCCCTGTCCAACCTGACCAGCTTCTCGGAACAATTGTCCCAGCGCGGCTACAAGCCTGGTTCGCGTTGGCTGAAGCGCGCCGTGGTCGCGGCCACGGCCGATGAGCAACTGAGCCTGGGCCTGTCGCCCAACACCCGCGTGGCACGGCTGGAACGCCTGCGCCTGGCCGATGACGTGGTGATGGCCTATGAAGTGTCGGTGCTGCCGCAAACCATCGTTCCCAATCCGGAATCGATCGGGGACTCGCTGTACCAGTACCTGGATTCGGTCGGCAAAGGACCGGCGCGCGCATTGCAGCACATCCGCGCCATGAATGCCTCGGCCGAACTGGCGCGCCAGCTGGAAGTGCCGGAAGGACAGGCCGTGTTGTTCATTACCCGTATCGCTTACCTGGAGTCGGGCCAGGCGATCGAGCTCACGCATTCTTATTGCCGCAGCGATCATTACGATTTTGTGGCGGAGATGCGCAGGGCCGCCTAAGTCAATCGCCCTACGTTGAATATGCTGAAAACTGAAACCCCCAGTTCGCAGCATCTGGAACTGGATCAATACCCTACAGAGCAACTGGTCGCGGCCTTTGCCGACGACCAGCTGAACGCGGTGCAGGCCGTGCGCGCCGCAGTCCCCTGCATTGCCCAAGCCGTCGAAGCGGCAGTGCCGCGCATCGAAGCGGGCGGCCGACTGCTTTATGTGGGCGCCGGAACCTCGGGCCGCCTGGGCGTGCTCGATAGCGTCGAGCTCCATCCCACCTTCTCCTGGCCGTACGAGCGCGCCGTTGCCGTCCTCGCAGGCGGTGCCGAGGCCATGTTCCGGGCGGTGGAAGGCGCGGAAGACGATTACGCCCAAGGCGCGCGCGACCTGCTGGCGCTGAAGCCCGGCGCGGACGACGTGGTGCTGGCGCTGGCCGCCTCGGGCACCACGCCCTATGTGCTGGGCGCCATCGAAGCGGCGCGTGGCGCCGGCGCACTGACCATCGGCATCGCCAACAATCCGGGAGCGCCGGTGGTGAAGGAGGCCGATTTCGGCATCACGCTCGATACCGGCAACGAGCTTATATCCGGCAGCACGCGCCTGAAAGCGGGCACCGCGCAGAAAATCGTGCTGAATACGATTTCCAGCGCCATCATGGTCCGCCTGAACAAGGTGTATGGAAACTTGATGGTAGACTTGAAGCCGACCAATGCGAAGCTGTTTGCGCGCACGGTGCGGCTCACCATGCACGCCACCGGCGCCGACGAAACGGCAGCACGCAATGCGCTGGAACAGTGCGGCTTCCATGTCAAGGTGGCGGTGGTCGCCCTGTTGAAGAAAACCACGGTGCAGCAGGCGCGAGACTTGCTGGACCAGGCCAAGGGTAGCGTACGCGGCGCGCTCGGCCGATAAGAAAGGACGTAATGGATCGAGCGCAGCAACGCAGCCCCTGGGGCTGGGTCCCGACACTGTATTTCAACCAGGGCATTCCCTACTTTGCGGTCATGGCGCTTTCTACCGCAATGTACAAAGACCTCGGCATCTCCAATGCAGATATGGCCTTTTACACTGGCTGGCTCTATCTGCCCTGGGTGATCAAGCCGCTGTGGTCGCCGCTGATCGAAATGTTCGGCACCAAGCGCGCCTGGGTCGCCATCCTCCAGATGGCGCTGGGTGTATCGCTGGCTGCAGTTGCGTTCACGCTGCCCCTGTCGAATTTCTTCCAGCTGAGCCTCGGCGTGCTGTGGCTGATGGCGTTCAGTTCCGCCACCCACGATATCGCGGCGGACGGCTTTTACATGCTCGGCCTGCGGCAGAAACAGCAGGCCGAATTCGTCGGCGTGCGCAGCACCTTTTACCGCGCGGCCAACGTGGCCTGCAATGGCGGGCTGCTTTTCCTCGCGGGCGAAATCATCAAGCATTACGGCAACCCGCACATGGCGTGGGCCGTGACTTTCGGCGTGGCAGGGGCGGTATTCCTGGCGCTGGCGATCTACCATTTCTTCGTGCTGCCGAAACCGGCGGAAGACGCGCCCGCACAGCACAATGCCGCGCCGATGAAGGAGTTCTTCGCCACCTTCGGCGCCTTCTTCCGCAAGGACGGCATTGTCGTGATCCTGCTGTTCCTGCTGCTGTTCCGTCTTGGCGAATCGCAGCTGCTGAAAATGGTGGTGCCATTCTTGAAGGATCCGCTGGAAAAAGGCGGGCTTGGCATGAGCACGGCCGACGTGGGCATCGCCTACGGCACGGTGGGCATCATTGGCCTGATCCTCGGCGGCCTGGTTGGCGGCTGGCTGATCGCCCGCTTCGGCCTCAAGCGCTGCCTGTGGCCTTTCGCTATTGCGATCCACATCCCGGACCTGGTATTTGTCTATCTGTCGCAGGCCCAGCCCCAGGGCTTTGCCTGGATTTCCGCTTGCCTGGCGGTGGAGCAGTTCGGCTATGGCCTGGGTTTCACGTCATTCATGATGTACATGATCATGGTCAGCCAGGGCGAGCACAAGACCGCCCATTACTCGATCTGCACCGGCTTCATGGCGCTTGGCATGATGGTGCCGCAGATGGCCAGCGGCGCGATCCAGGAATTCCTCGGCTACAAGCATTTCTTCATCTACGTCTGCACCGCGACGATTCCCGCCTTCATCATGACGGCCCTGATCAAGATTGACCCGGAGTTCGGCCGCGAATAGTCGGTAGAATACGGCTCTTGCTGATGTGAGGATTAGGTTTTGGCTTTTAATGCGAAAAGGCGGCTGACCATAGCCGCCGCCGCGGCCGGCGTGGCCGCATTGATGGGGGCTTGTACGACGACGCCCACCGTCCCAGCCGACAGCGAAGGCGCGGTTCCTCCTGCAGGTGGGGGAGGCAAGGCGCCGGCGCCCGCTTCGGGCGCGGCAGCAACGCCTGCGCAACAGCCCATCACCGGCGAGCAGCCGCCCGCCGCGCCGCGCGAATTCCGCGCTGCCTGGGTGTCCACGGTCGCCAACATCGATTGGCCAAGCCGCAGCAACCTGCCGCCCGCGCGCCAGCAGGCGGAAGCCATCGCCATCCTTGATCGCGCCAAGGCGCTGCACCTGAACGCGATTGTGCTGCAGGTGCGCCCCAGCGCCGACGCCATCTACCCCTCGAAACTGGAGCCCTGGTCGGAATTCCTCACCGGCCAGCAAGGCAAGGCGCCGGACCCGGCCTGGGACCCGCTGGCTTTCTGGATCAGCCAGGCGCACGCGCGGGGCCTTGAGCTGCACGCGTGGTTCAATCCCTACCGCGCACGCCATTCCGCCGCGCGCACGCCGAATGCGCGTGAGCACATTGCCAACACCAAGCCCCAGGTCGTGCGCCAGTACGGCAAATTCCTGTGGATGGACCCAGGCGAGGAAGCCGCCGCACAGCAAACGCTGGACGTCATCCTGGACGTGGTGCGCCGCTACGACATCGACGGCGTCCACATCGACGATTACTTCTACCCCTACCCGATCGAAGCGCCCGGCGCCAATGGCGGCGAGGCGGCGCTGGACGCGCCATCGAACGGCAGCAAGCCTGAACTGGAATTCCCGGATGCCGCATCATTCCAGCGCTACCAGCAAGGCGGCGGCACCCTGGACCGCGCCAACTGGCGCCGCCAGAACGTCAACCAGCTGATCGAAGCGCTCAACACTGGGATCCACAAGGAAAAGTCCTGGGTACGCTTCGGCATCAGCCCCTTCGGCATCGGCCGCCCGGACCGCCGCCCACCCGGCATCCAGGGCTTCAGCCAGTACGACAAGCTGTACGCCGACGCCGAAACCTGGCTGCAGAACGGCTGGCTCGACTACATGGCGCCGCAGCTGTACTGGCCGATCGCCCAGCAGCCGCAAGCCTTCCCAGTGCTGCTCGACTACTGGCTGGGCCAGAACAAGCGCGGCCGCCATATCTGGCCGGGCCTGTACACCAGCCGTATCGACGACAGCAGCAAATCGTTCGCGCCGGAAGAAATCGTGCAGCAGGTCAACGTCATGCGCAGCCGACCCAACGCCAATGGCCACATCCACTTCAGCATCGCGGCCCTGATGCAAAACCGCAAAGGCGTGGCCGACCAGCTGAAAGCCGCCAGCTATCAGGGCCCGGCCCTGGTGCCGGCCTCGCCTTGGCTGGGCAGCGAGGCGCCGCCCGCGCCGACCGTGTCAGTCAAGCGCCATGCCAGCGGGCTGGCTGTCATACTGGGCAATGCAGCCCGCGCCGCCCATCTTGCGATCTGGGCGCGCTATGGTGATGAATGGCGCTTCAATGTGGTCCAGGCGGGCCGCAGCGAAGTGGTACTGACCGACGATAATGGTGTTCCCGCCCGCAGCGTGGTGGTGTCCGCCGTCGACCGCCTGGGCAATGAAAGCCCAAGAGTTTCCGCAGCGCTATAACTTTTCGGAATGGGGGTTGAGCGGCCTTTCGTGTAAAGATGTCACCATTACAACGTAAACTCGACAGATCATGGGCAAACCTGACACCGACCGTACCCTGGGTTTAGGCATCGATGCGGGCGGCACGGAAACGCGCTGGGCGTTTTCCGATGCGGCTGGACAGATTGTGGCGGAAGGTACGGTCCCCGGGCTGTCGGCCCTGATGATGGCCAAGCCGGCTGGCCGCGAACAGGTGCACGACATCTTCAGCCAGTTGGCGGAAGACGTGCTGGCAGCCGGCACCCCGCGCCGCATCTGCGCCGGGCTGACCGGTTTTGGCGGCGAAGGCACGGTGCTGGTCGATTGGCTGGCCAGCTTGCTCAGCGTGCGCGGCGACGCCATCAACCTGTGCAACGATATTGAGATCGCCTATCTCGATGCGTTCGAGCCCGGCGAAGGCTACCTGGTGTACGCCGGCACCGGTTCGATTGCGGCCTTCATCGATGAACAAGGCGAATTCCACCGGGCGGGCGGGCGCGGCGTCTCGCTGGACGATGCGGGCGGCGGCTACTGGATCGCGCGCGAAGCGATGCGCCGCATCTGGCGCGGCGAAGACGAACAGCCGGGCGCCTGGCGCGAGTCGCCCCTGGCGCACGCGGTGTTCGACCACGTTGGCGGCAGCGACTGGTCCTTTTCGCGCAGCTTCATGAACACCAAAGAGCGCGGCGAAATCGGCAAGCTGGCGCTGGCGGTCGCCATGAGCGCCGGCGCCGACCCGGCCGCACGCCACATCCTGCTGCAGGCCGGACGGGAACTGGCCCGCCTGGCACTGGCGCTGGTCACGCGCTTCGGCGAGCGGCCGATCGCGCTGTCCGGCCGTGCCGCCGAATTGCATCCGCTGATTTTCGAAGCGATGCGCTCCGACCTGCCGCCTGGATTGCATTTGCAAAAACACAGCGCCGCACCGCATCATGCGGCTGCGCGGTTGGCATCCTTGCCGCGCAATTAACCAGAGGAACCATGAAAAAACTGCTGCTTGCTTCACTGATCGCCCTGCTGACTGGTTGCGCCACGCCACTGCCGAACATCGACCATTCCCTGACATCGAAGGGACAGAGCAGCCGCGTGCGTTTCGTGGTGCTGCACTACACGGCAATCGACCTGCCAACGTCGGTGAAAGTGCTGACGGAGCAGGAGGTGAGCGCTCACTACTTGATCACCGACGAGGCGGAGCCGCGCGTTTATGCGCTGGTCGATGAAAACCGCGCCGCCTGGCATGCCGGCGTCAGCAGCTGGAAGAATTACACCGCACTGAACCACAGTTCGATCGGCATCGAGATCGTCAACCAGGGATTCAAGGACGAGCCGGACGGCCGCCACTGGTTCCAGTTCAGCGACCGCCAGATCGACCAATTGGTGGCCCTGCTCAAGCAGATCAAGGAACGCCACCAGATTGCGCCGGAAAACTTTCTCGGCCATGCGGACGTCGCGCCGCAGCGCAAGCAGGACCCCGGCCCAATGTTTCCCTGGAAGCGCCTGGCCGACGAAGGCCTGATTGCCTGGCCGGATGCCAACGCCGTGGCTGCAGTCCTGCCCAAATACCAGGAGCAGCTCCCGGACATTGCCTGGTTCCAGCAAAAACTCGCCCAGCACGGCTACGCCACCCCGCAAACGGGCGTGCTGGATCCGGAAACCCGCAATGTGCTGGTCGTTTTCCAGGCCAAGTACCGCAACAGCAAATGGGACGGCGAGCCGGATGCCGAATCCGCCGCCATCCTCGACGTCCTGACCACACCAAAGCCGAAGCAGTAATGGGCAATACCCTCCGCAGCGAAGACGTCCCCGGCAATCCCGCTTTCCGCCATTTGAGCAGCATTGCCGGCATCGCCGTGGACTTGCGTTACGCCGGGCCGGACAACTTCATCGGCCGCGATCTCTATTCGCCGCTTGATTGCGCATGGCTGCACCGCGATGCCGCAGCCGGCGTGGAACGCGTGGTGGCGTGGCTGGCGCAGCATGCGCCAGGTCACCAGGTGCTGCTGCTGGATGCCCTACGCCCGCATCGCGTCCAGGAAGAGCTGTGGGATGCGCTGGCCGGCACCGATCTGCAGATGTACCTGGCGCCGCCGGAGCGCGGTTCGATCCATTCCTTCGGCATGGCAGTCGATGTCACCATCGTCGATCCCACGGGGCGGGAGCTGGACATGGGCACCGGCTTTGACGACATGACTATCTTGTCCCATCCCGCGCTCGAGGCGCAGCACCTCGCCAGCGGCGAACTGAGCGCCGCCCAGGTGGCGAACCGCCAATTGCTGCGCGATGCCATGTTACAGGCGGGCTTCACCGGTATCAAAACGGAATGGTGGCATTTCGATTGCGGCGACCGGGACCGTGTGCGCCGCGATTACGACCGCGTCTTATAAACGAAGTTCGGACAACTTCCAGTCCGCAAAGCCGCTGCGGACCAGGACCAGGGCGATCTTGTCGTTTCGGATAACGTAACGGTTCACGCCCTCGCGCTCGGTCACCCATTTCGGCTTCGATTCGCCTGGCGCCGGCTCGTCGCGCGGGCTGTCGTCCACCGGCTGGTCCCTGTGCTTTTTCTTGGCGAAATCGCCGTGCTCCAGCACGAACATCACGGCCTCCGGCCGCACCAGGGCATCGACCACCACCCCGCCCAGCATGCGGCCCAGGCCATCGAGCGCGCCATCGCCCGGCCTGCCGGCGATTTCATCTTTCATGTTTTCCCGCAGCGCCGGAAAATCCACATGGCTGTTGAAAGCTTCCACGTCATGCGTGCGCACCGCTTCCTTCATCAGGTGCACCGTCAGCAGCGGAGACCAATACCAGTAGGCCGCCACCGCCACGACTGCAGCCAGCGCCGCAGTCTTGATTTCTCTATTTCTCTTTGCCATCCGTGCGTGCAATCCAATCTATCAAGCCGTCAACGATAGCACGGCCGTTGCCATTGCCGGCGCGCTCATGGTTGACCATGACCACCACGATGCACTGTTTGCCGACGGCGTCAGGCACATAGCCTGCGGCCGAAATCACGTTCTTCAGAGAGCCGGTTTTAACGCGGGCGCGCATCGCGGCCGGGCTGTCCTTCAGGCGACGCTTCATGGTGCCGTCGATCGCGGCAATCGGCAGGCTGGTGAGGAATTCCGGCGCCCACAGCGAATCCTGCGCAGCTTTCAGCAAGCCGGCCATCTGCTCGGGGCTATAACGCTCTGTGCGCGACAGGCCGGAACCGTTTTCAAACACCATGCCGTTGTCGTCGATGCCATGGGCGCGCAGCCAATTGCGGATCATCATTTCGGCGCGGGCGCTCGTGCTCATGGGCGCTGGCGCGGCATCGGCGCCGCCGGGGATTTCCGCCGGCGCGGCCTCGCCAATCGGGCGGCTGCCCAGTACCGGGTCGGCCTGGAGGCTGCCCAGGCTCAGGAAAATCGTGCGGGCCAGGCCATTGTCGGAAGTCTTGTTGGTGTCGCGCACCAGCTCAGGCAAGGAGCGGCTCAGATGTTCGGCCAGCAGGGTCGTTGGCACGCTGCCGTAGGCCTGCGACTCGCCGGCCGAAGCCTCGTACGCCTTGCCGGTAAAGCGGCCGCCAAGCCGTTCCCACGTCGCGCGGAACAGGCGCTCGGCGTAATCGGTCCGGTCAAGCACATTGACCACGTTAGTCTTGCTGCAATTGCGCGGAAAGGTCCCTTTCAGCACCACGGTCACGCGCGAGCCGTTGCGGACGTATTCCGGGATCTTCCAGCCTTCCTCCCATTTGGCGCAGTCGCCATTCACCAGCGTCATGTCGGAGCGTACGCGCACGTTATCCAGTTCGGGCAAGGCGCTGACCTTGATCGAATTCGCGTCGGAGGTGATGTCGAGCGTCTGCAGGTTCATGTTCAGCAGCAGCGCATCGGGAACCAGGTTGTAGTACGCCTCCGGAAACTCGTCGAAGGGCGGCGCACCCGCATCGGCCCGCGCCGGTTGCCATAGCTGGCGGTCGAGAATCAAGTTGCCGTCGATCTTGCGGATACCCCGGGTGCGCAGTTTTTCCAGCATATGCGTCAAGGCGTCGGCAGTCAGGTCGACATCGGCCCCGCCGCGCAGCACCAGGTCGCCGTGCAGCACGCTGCCCGCTATCGTGCCGGGGGTGCGCAGCTCGGTACGGCCGCGGAATTGCGGGCCCAGCACCTCGAGCCCCACCATGGTTGTGAACAGCTTCATCGTCGATGCCGGCACGAAGGTGCGCGAAGCCTCGTTCGACACCAGCACCTGGTCGCCGCGCAGCACCAGCGCGCCGATGGCATCTTCCGGAATGCCTTTTTCAGCGGCGATGCGGGCGATCGGTTCCGGCAGCGCCGCCTGGGCGGAGGCGCCAAGGGCGGCAAACAAGGAAGCAAGCAGGAGACGGCGCATGGAGATCCTTATCCGAAGAAGACATAGGCAACGGCAATCGCCGCCAGCACGCCG
The DNA here is from genome assembly GCA_039593355.1 of Pseudoduganella sp. Classification (GTDB taxonomy): domain Bacteria; phylum Pseudomonadota; class Gammaproteobacteria; order Burkholderiales; family Burkholderiaceae_D; genus Rugamonas. Next base: position 177,892 of record JBCNPK010000005.1, on the reverse strand, counting down.
GCAAAGTCCGCGATGAGGCCGCAGGAAATCGCGTAGCGCGTCTTGCGGATGCCGACCGAGCCGAAATACAGGGCGACGATATAGAAGGTCGTATCGGCCGAACCCTGGAACATGCAGGCCAGGCGTCCCACGAAGGAATCCGGGCCATAGGTTTTCATGGCGTCGATCATCAGGGCGCGCGAGCCGCTGCCGCTGAACGGGCGCATCAGCGCCGTCGGCAGCGAAGGCACGAAATCGGTTGCCAGGCCAAGCTTGGTCAGCAGCCAGTTGGCGCCATCCATGACCATGCCCAGCACCCCCGCATTGCGGATCACGCTGATCGCCACAAGCATGCCCACCAGGTAAGGGATCACGGTGAGGGAAGTCTGGATGCCGCCCTTGGCTCCTTCGATAAAGGCATCGTACACGTTGACCTTCTTGCGCAAGGCGCCAATCAGGAAGGCGGAAATGATGGCGATCAGGATGAGGTTGCTGGCCACCTTGGACACGACTTCGATCTGGTCCCGGCTCAGATATTGGGTGAAATAGAAGATCAAGCCGCCGATGGCAGCCGTCATGCCGCCCAGCCAGCCAAGCACCACCTTGTCGAACAGGTTGATGCGCTGCCGGATCGAGACGGCGATGATGCCGACCATGGTCGCGACATAGGTCGCGATGATGCAGGGGATGAAGATGTCGGAAGGATCGGCGGCGCCGAGGATGGCGCGCTGCGCCATGATGGCCAGCGGAATCAGCGTCAGGCCGGACGTATGCAGCACCAGGAACATGATCTGCGCGTTGCTGGCCGTATCCTTGTTCGGATTCAGCGTCTGCAAGCTTTCCATCGCCTTCAGGCCGAAGGGCGTGGCGGCGTTATCGAGGCCAAGCAGGTTGGCCGAGAAATTCATCACCATATGGCCGGTCGCCGGATGGTCTTTCGGCACTTCCGGGAAGATGCGCGAGAAGAAGGGCGAAATGATCCTGGCCAGCCAGCCGATGGCGCCCGCTTTTTCACCCACGTTCATCAGGCCGAGCCAGAGCGTCATGATGCCGGCCAGCGGCAGGGCGATTTCCATCACGGCCGACTTGGCGGAATCGAAGGTGCCATCGATGACCTTCTTGAAGATCTCGGTGTCGCCCGTGAACAGCCACTGCAGGATGGCGGCGGCGAAGCCTACCAGGAAAAAACCGGACCAGATGTAATTGAGGGACATGTATGCACTTCTTGTGATGGTTTTTGCAGCGAAAGTATAGGGTAAAAAAGTTATAAGCTGGCGTATCGTCGTCCCCTGGCTTATGCTCTGCCGCATGAAAAGACTTCGCGTTCTCGCTGCCGCCCTCGCTCTCGCATCCGCCGCACCAGCCGCGCCGGCGGCGGACAAAGTGCTGCACGCCTTCCTTTCCACTGGCGAAACCGGCCTCGACCCGGCGGTCGCCTCCGACATTGCCAGCCTGAGCCTGCTGGAAAACCTGTTCGACCCCATGCTGCGCTACGACTATGATGCGCGCCCGGTCAAGCTGGTCCCGAGCGGCTTGCGCGAAATGCCGACCAGTGACGCCAGCGGCAAGGTCTGGACCATGCATGTGCGCCCTGGCTTGTTCTTCGCCGACGATCCTGCCTTTAACGGCAAGAAGCGCGAAGTTACGGCTGCGGATTACAAATTCGCCATCGAGCGCCTGCTGGACCCGGCCCTCAAATCGCCCTGGGCCTTCATGTTCGAAGGCAAGTTGGCCGAACTGCGCACGCTCGACAAATACACGCTGCGGCTGACGCTCAAAGAGCCCGACCCGAGCCTGTTGTTCTACCTGGCCTTGCCCGCCACCGGCGCCGTCGCCAAGGAAGTCACCGATGCCTACGGCAGCCAGGTCGGCAATCATCCTGTTGGGAGCGGCCCGTTCTCGATGGCGCAGTGGAAGCGCAGCGACAAGATCACGCTGGCCGCCAACAAGGGCTACCACCAGGTGTGGCAAGGCAAGCACTTGCCGATCGTCGACAAGGTGGAAGTGAAGATCATGGAAGAGTATCAGTCGCGCGTGCTGGGCTTCCTGAACGGCGAATTCGACTATATCGAGCAAGTCCCCGAATCCATGCGCGACATGGTGCTGGACCCAGCCTCGGCGCAGCCGGTGCTGAAGAAAGAGCTGGCCGCGCGCGGCATGGTGCTCGCCCCTTTTCCTGTGCTGCAGACCTATTACATGTGGATGAACATGGACGACCCGGTGATCGGCGGCTACAGCAAGGAGAAGGTTGCCCTGCGCCGCGCCATCGCACTCGGCTATAACGGCCCGGAGGACGTCAGCCTGCTCAAGAAAGGACTGGCGATCCCGGCCCAGAGCCCCCTGCCGCCCAATGTGCTGGGCTACGACCCGGCCTACCGCAGCCCGGTCAGCTACAACCCAAAGCTGGCCAAAGCCCTGCTCGACCGTTTCGGCTACAAGATCGGCAAGAACGGCTACCGCACCCTGCCCAACGGCCAGCCGCTGGCGCTGGTGATGCACAGCGAGCCGACCATGGTGGGCCGCCTGCGCGACGAATTGTGGCGCAAGAACCTGAACGCCCTCGGCATCCGCGTCAGCTTCAAGACCGACAAAAAGACCGAGATCATCAAGGCCAGCCGCCTGGGCAAGGTACAGATGTTCGAAACCAACTGGGTCGCCGACTTCCCGGACGGGGAAAACTTCTACCAGCTGCTGTACGGCCCCAACAGCGGCCGCGCCAACTACGCCCGCTTCAACCTGCCGGAATACAACATCCGGTATGAGAAAGCCACCCAGCTCAGCGACGGTCCCGAGCGCAACGCCCTCTACCGCGAAATGAACCAGCTGATCCACGCCTACAACCCCTGGGTGCTGCTGATCCATCCGATCTCAGCCGACATCCAGCAACCCTGGCTGAAGAACTACAAGCGCCACCCCGTCGAGCTCACCAACTGGCGCTACGTCGACATCGAACCGGGCTCCCACTGAGTTCGGCGTAGAATGGGCTGATGCGAATACTCAAGCACAGGGCGGTTGCCTTTGTGCTGGCGCATCCCCTGGACTTCGCCCTCCAGTGCCTGAAGGGTTTCCGGGCCAACCAGGGTTTGCTGCTGGCGGGCGCCGTCGCCTATTACTCGCTGTTGTCGATCGTTCCGCTGCTGATGCTGGTGGTGGTGGCGCTTTCCCACGTCATTCCGCAGCAGGAGCTGCTGCAAATTATCGGCCGCTACCTGGAATGGCTGATCCCCGGCCAGGCGCAAGCGGTGGTGGCGGAAGTCGGCCATTTCCTCGAGCACCGCGAACTGGTCGGCTGGGCCCTGGTACTGGTGATGCTGTTCTTCAGCTCGCTGGCCTTCTCGGTGTTGGAAAACGCCATGTGCTTCATTTTCCTGCACCGCGCCCGGGTGCGCCGCCGCCATTACCTGGTGTCGGCGATCTTGCCATATTGCTACATTCTCTTCCTTGGCATTGGGGCGCTGGTGATGACCCTGGTGGCCGGCAGCCTGCAGGTGATTGGCACGGAAAGCGTGCGCCTGTTCGGCTATGAATGGTCGCTGCACGGACTGTCGGGCGTGCTGCTTTACCTGCTCGGCCTGGCGGGCGAGGTGCTCATGCTGAGCTCGATCTACCTGGTCATGCCTGTTGGCCGCCTGTCCTGGTCGCACGCCCTGATTGGAGGAGCCACCGCGACAGCGCTGTGGGAAGTGGCGCGCCATGTGCTGGTCTGGTATTTCTCCACCTTGTCGCAGGTGAACCTGGTGTATGGCTCGATGACGACCGCCATCGTGGTCATGTTCAGCCTGGAAATCGGCGCCACCTTGCTGCTGTTCGGCGCCCAGGTCATATCGGAATTCGAACGCGTTGGGCGTGGCGAGGAAAACAAGCCCCCGCACCGCATGCAAACCAAGACCGCCTGTTAGGCCGGCAGCGTGATCGTAAAGCGCGCTCCGCCCAGCGCTGAGCCGCCAACGGAAAGCGTGCCGCCATGCAGCTCCACCGCCTTGCGTGCGATCGACAGGCCCAGGCCGAAGCCGCCCGTGTTGCGGTCGCGGCTGCGGTCCAGCCGGTAAAACGGTTCGAAGATGCGTTCGCGCTCGGCGTAGGGAATGCCCGGCCCGTCGTCCTCCACTGCCACCTGCACCACGCTGCCCATGCGCACGGCAGCCAGCCGCACCGAGCGCGTGCCGTACTTCAGCGCATTGCGCAGCAGGTTGCCGACGGCGCGTTCCAGCAAGCGCTGGTCGCCGCTGACCTGGCCCAGACCTTCGCCCAGTTCCATTTCCAGCACCATGCCTTCGGACGGCGGCAGTGTCTCGCTGCAATGGGCCAGTGCAGTACCGAGGTCGAAGGGCTTGCGCTGCAGGTGGGGCTCGGCATCGAGCCGGGTCATGCCGAGCAGCTCGTTGACCAGCTCTTTCAGTTCGCGCAGATCGCCCTCCATGGCGTTGATGCGCTTATCCAGGGCCGGGTTTTCCGCTGCGTCGCGCAGCAATTCCAGCGCGAATTCCAAGCGCGCGATCGGGGTGCGGATTTCGTGACCCACCGAGTGCAGCAGGTTGCGCTGGGAATCGAGCAGGCGCTCGATGCGGTCGGCCATGTGGTTGATGCGCTCGGCCAGCGGGTAAATGCTGTCTTCGGGTTCCATATGCGCCCGCGCACCAAGCTCGCCGCCGCCGAAGCGGTCCGCCACGTCGGACAGCTGCTGCAAGCCCTGCCAGTGAGAGCGCGACCAGGCCGCAATGGGGATCAGCAGCACCAGCGCCACAATCAGGTAGCGCACCGCCTCCATCGACAACGCAAAGCCGATGTCGATCGGCAGGTCCTGCGCCACCAGCGCCTCCTCATTGCTGCCGATATAGCGCTCGCCCACCAGGTCCACCCGCCGGTAGAAGGATTTGCGGCCAATATCCAGCACCACGCCGCCACGTTCGAAACCGGCGGCATCCGCGCCGGAGATCTGCTTGCGTACCTCGGACAGCGGCACCAGCTCAAAGCGCACGCCCGACACTTCGCGCACCCGGTTCAAGCGGTCCAGCCATTCGTCGGCCGGCGCCTGGTCGATGTATTGCTCAAGAAGGAAGATTTGTGCCGCCGCCTGGCGCCGCGCGATGGAATCCAGCGGATCGCCGAACAGGCGATTGATCGCGAAATAGACGATGAATGCCGCCGCACTGATAGACAGCATCACCAGTATAAAGAAGCGGAAGAACAGGCGATTCATCACCGCGCATTGTATAAGAAACAAGGACTTGCGGGAACTGCCGTACAAATTTGCGACAAAAAGCGTACAGCTGGCGGCGGATTGGCAGGCCCGCTTTACGTAAGATCACCTCATCGCACGGAGGTTTTCGTCATGAATCCATTAATTCGCAGCCTGACTCTGGTGACTGCCCTGTTCCTGGCCGCCTGCGGCGGCGGCGGTACGCCGCCGCAAACCCTGGCCGACGGACCGCTGGCGGTTGAATCGCTGCCCGAGCCGGCGGCAACCTCCAGCAACCCGGATATTGAGAACACTGTCGTGCGCGACAGCGACAGCATGCAAAAGCTCTGGAACCGCATCTACCAGAACGCTACGCCGATCCCCGCGACGCCCTCGTTGGACTTCAGCCGCAAGATGGTGCTCGCCTGGGTTACCAGTTCCGGAAGCTGTTATGGGTTCTCGCTCGACAAAGTGGCTGTCAAGGATGGCGCGGTGTTCGTTAATTACCATATGACGCCACCGCCACCCAACGTGATGTGTACCGCCGTTGTGGTCTATTCGGTCCATCTGATCGTTGTGGATCGCGTCGATACAACAGTCAACTTCGTGATGGGGTGACCGTTTTAGCGATTCGGATGGGTATTGCATTTACAATGTGCGCCACCCCCCGAAACGTAGACGTATATATGCGACAGTACCTGTTCCTCGCCATTGCCGGCGCCTGCAGCTCCGTAGCGGCGCAGACTCCGGCCACAAACCCGATGCCTGACGGCAGCCGGGATATGTATATTGGCATCGGCGCCCAGAGCTTGCCGCGCTATGACGGCGCGCGCGACAACCGCGTGCGTCCGCTGCCTGTGCTGCAGGTCCAATGGAGCAATGGCGTCTTCGTATCGGGCACCTCGCTCGGCTGGCACCTGTCGCAGTCGCCGGCGATGGAGTTCGGGCCGATGGTAATGGTGGCGCCGGGACGGGACAGGGATGGTGTTTCGTTCGGCGTCGGCAGCGTCGGCGACGGCGCGGGCCCCAACGTCGGTTTCTCCAGCCTCAGGACGACCGGCAACCGCCTTGAGCACATGGACGTGATCAAGCGCCGCGTGCTGGCAGGAGGCTTCTTCAATTACTACCTGTCGCCCAAGCTGCGCCTGACCAATACCCTGAGCTATGGCAGCGGCAGGGACCGCAATGGCGCGCGCCTGCATACCGCCTTGCAGTACATGATGGTCGACGTGGTGCCGCACCATACCGTGGTGCTGTCGGCCGGCGCTTCCCTGGTCAACCGCGCGTATAACGAAACCTGGTTCGGCGTCACGCAGGAAGAAGCCGCGCGCGCGCGCAGCAAGACCTATTACGCTCCAGGCGCCGGCTTGCAGGAAGTGCGCGCCGGAGTGCGCTGGAACTGGGCAATGAGCCCGAACTGGATCCTTACCACGGGCGCCTCCGCGAACCGCCTGCTCGGCGATGCAAAAGACAGTCCGCTGGTTGAGCGGGCCACCAATTATTCCGTATCCACAGCCCTGGCCTACCGATTCTGATGAAGACCTTGACCCTGCTCCGCACCGCGCTGCCGGCCTTGTGCCTGGCCGTGGTGTCCTGTGCCGTCCAGGCGCAGGAGGAGTGGGTCAGCTATCGCGACGCCTACCGGCAGATGGTGGTGTTTGCCAAATACGGCAAGCCGAAGAATTTCCTGCAGATCCATTACGAAGTCAGCCCGCGCGACCCTTCGGCCACGATGGAAGGCCTGCACCTGACGCTGACGGGCAAGAACACGCAGCTGAATTTGCCGCTGGATGCCACCGGCCGTGCAGTCTTCCCGCTGCTGAAAGCGGCATACGACGACAATGCCGTGCTGGCGCTGAACCGGCGCATGGCCAGCTACCGCTTTACGCCACGGGTGACGATCCTGTCCCGCAACGACGGCATTTATGAATCGTCAGACTTGCGCACGGCCTGCGAACAGGCGCTGGCCTACCAGCGCTTTGTCGATGCCTCGTACAGTGCGAAGAAATGCGCCGGCGTGCGTTTCGTGTTCGGCAACCGCGCCGACGCGCTGGTGCAGGCCAAATATGGCCAGCGCGAAGCGCCGTTGCCCGTGGTGGACGGCCCAGCCTTCGAAGGCGAAGTATTCGGCACCTACCGCACGGCCACCTACCGTTTCGCCGACTGGTCCAGCCAAGGCCAGGTGGTGAGTCAGAACACCCCGCTGGCCATCGCTCCGCTGTTTGAATAGACCGGGTTCAGTTCCAGGCCGATGGCGAGAACAGATACCCCTCGCCCCAGACGGTCTTGATCTTTTCCCCCTCCACATCGTCAAATTTGCGGCGCAGTTTGGAAATCGAATTATCGATGGACCGGTCCAGCCCATCGAATTCAATGCCCCGCATGGTTTTCAGCAGCGCGTCGCGCGACAGCACGGTGCCCGCCGATTCCGCCAATACCAGCAGCAGCTTGTACTCCGTGTTCGATAAAGCGCAATGCTGCCCGCGCCAGCTGACCGACCGGTCGCTGGTTGCGATAGCCAGCTGGCCAAAGATCAACTGATCGGCCTCCGTCTTTCCCTGGCGGCGGCGCAGCAGCGCGCGCAGGCGCGCCAGCAGCACGCGCGGCTGTACTGGTTTATTGATGAAGTCGTCCGCGCCCTGTTCCAGCAGCGAGACCTCGTCGTAGGAATCCTCGCGCGCCGTCATGATCAGGATAGGCACGTCGCTCACTTCGCGGATCTGCTGGCTCACCTTCATGCCATCCATCCCGGGCAACATCAAGTCCAGCACCACGACATCGGGATTGGTCGCCTTGAAGCGCGGCAGCGCCTCGTCGCCACGCGGCACCACATCCACCTTGAACTCGTAGCCGGCCAGGTATTCCGTGACCAGTTCCGCCAGGCGCGCATCGTCTTCCACCAACATCACTTGAACCATGTCTTTCTCCTTGTGCCAGATATTCTATAAGACCTGCAAGCTGATGGCACATTTGCATTTAAAAACCGACAAAGCGATACAAACAGATTAAAGTCGGTGTCAGGTCTGACATTCGGACAGTCAGCGCTCTCGTTTGATAAATATCAATGCAAAATTTTCTAACAGTTCTTGGCACCGCTTTATACAAGCCGGTGCCAGATATGGCAATGGGACAGTAATCATCCAACTTGTTGACTCTGCGCAAGCTCTGTCATCGACTCGTATCGAATAATGACCTCTCTGCAATTTCTTTGAGGGGCCACCATGCAGCCGGTGCCGATACATCAGGACATCCCGCCCAGGCAAAGCGATATGCCAACGTTTTGGTCCGAAACGGTTTCCGCGCAATCGAGGTAGCCGATCCTGTTACCCAACCTTTTCGGAAGGGCGACATTGTCGTCATGGACCCGACGCGGGAAGGAAACCCAGCCGGCCATATTGCGGCTTATGACGGGGCGGAATGGGTTTCCGATTTCGTGCAATCTGGCTTTTGGCCGGGCCCTGCATACGCGCGGGAGAAGCCAAAATATGTCGTCTACCGTCGGTAATTGGGCGCTGGCTCTTGCCGCGTCCATCGTGCTTTGCTGGGCTCCACCGGTCGCGGGTGCACAAGTCGGTGCGGAGGCGAAGGTGGTGGCGCAACTGTATAAGGACTTTGGCTGGCAAGCCTTTGCTTCCCAAGAAGAGCTGTTTGGCGAGGACCTGGCGCACCAGCGCAAAGAAGTCCTGGACCACTATTTCAGTCCTCAGCTGGTTGAGCTGATTGTCAAGGATGCGGCGTGCCAAACCACGAAGCGAGGGCTATGCCGTCTCGATTTCGACATCCTGTTTGACGCGCAAGACCCAGTTGTGACTGACCTGGATGTGCGGCTATTGGGGCCAGGTAAAGTGCAAGTGCAATTCAAGAACCCGGTTGATGGCGAAGTCACGGCAATCAGATTCGTGGTTGCACAGGTGTCCGACCGGTGGAGAATTGTCGATGTGCTCTACGGGCCGAAGGCCGAGAGGTCGCTCAAGCAGATCTTGATGAAGCGGTGACGCCGTGGAGACACGGCGTCACTCCGGGGGCGATCAAAGCGCGCGGGCGATCAGCAGCTTCTGGATGTCGCTCGTGCCTTCGTAGATCTGGCATACGCGCACGTCGCGATAGATGCGCTCGACCGGGAAGTCGGCCGTGTAGCCATAGCCGCCGTGGATCTGGATCGCGTCCGAACAGACGCGCTCCGCCATCTCGGAGGCGAACAGCTTGGCCATTGCGGCCTCTTTCAGGCAAGGCTGGCCGGCATCCTTCAGCGAAGCCGCGTGCCAGATCAACTGGCGGGCCGCTTCCAGCTGCATCGCCATTTCCGACAGTTTGAACTGCACCGACTGGTGCTCGAAGATCGGCTTGCCGAACGATTCCCGTTCGCGGGCGTACTTCAATGCGGCTTCGAACGCGGAGCGCGCCATGCCGACCGACTGCGAGGCGATGCCGATCCGTCCGCCCTCCAGGCCGGACAAGGCGATCTTGTAGCCTTGGCCCGGCTCGCCGATCATGTTCGCTGCCGGCACGCGGCAGTTTTCGAACAGGATCTGCGCGGTGTCGGACGAGTGCTGGCCCATCTTGTGCTCGATGCCGGCCACGATGTAGCCGGGCGTATTGGTCGGCACCCAGAAGGCGCTGATGCCTTTCTTGCCGGCCGCCTTGTCGGTCACGGCGAATACGATCGCCACGTCGGCGTGCTTGCCGGAGGTGATGAACTGCTTGGTACCGTTGATGACGTAATCGTTGCCATCCAGCGTGGCGGTAGTGCGCAGGGCGGCGGCATCGCTGCCGGTGTGCGGCTCGGTCAGGGCGAAGGCGCCCAGCATTTCACCTTGCGCCAGTGGGCGCAGCCACTGCTGCTTCTGCTGCTCGTTCGCGTACATCATGCCGATGCTGCACACCGGGCAGTTGTTCACGGAGATGACGGTGGAAGTGCCGCCGTCGCCGGCCGCGATTTCTTCCAGCACCAGGGCCAGCGAAACATAATCCAGGCCCGCGCCGCCCAGTTCTTCCGGCACCGCCACGCCGAAGGCGCCCAGTGCGGCCAGCTCTTTCAGCTCTTCTTTCGGAAAGTGGTGCTCCTTGTCCCAGCGCGCTGCGTTGGGCGCCAGGCGCTCTTGCGAGAAGGCGCGCAGTGCGTCGCGGATCATTTCGTGTTGTTCGTTGAGGATCATTGTTATCTTTCTCTGCGGCCGTGCTCGTGTCTCATTTCGGGTGTGACCCCAAGGTGGGACACGGGCTCGGCTGTTACCAGCCTATGGGTGAACCGTCGTAGTCTCGGTAGACGGGGTGTTCGGATGCGGGCAGCTCGGACAGCACGCGGCGGATGCCGCGGGCGCTGTCTTCCACTGCCAGCGTGGCGCCGGCGCCGCCCATGTCGGTGCGGACCCAGCCCGGGTGCAGGGCGACGCAGGTCGCTCCGGGATTCTGGTGCGCGGTGTCGATCAGCACGGAGTTCAGCGCGGCCTTGCTGGCGCGGTACAGCGAGCCGCTGCTGCCATTGCGTTCGCTCAGGGAACCCATGCGGGAGGACATCACGGCCAGCTTGCCGTGCGCCGCGCTGACCAGCGGGGCGATGATCGGCAGGAGGCGCATCGCCGCCAGCACATTGGTGTGCATGACGGCGTCGAAATCGCTCTGCATCGGGAAGCCTTCGCTGCGCGGGCCGTAAATGCCGGCGTTCAGGATGGCGACGTCCGGCTCTTCGCCGTCGAGTTTCCAGCCCAGGCCTGCTACGGCTTCCACGTTCGTTACGTCCAGCTTGTGGGCTTCCGCACCCATCGCGGCCAGCATGTCAACGTCTTCTTTCTTGCGGGCCGTGGCGATCACGCGCCAGCCGTCGGCCAGGTACTGGCGTACCAGTTCCAGGCCGATGCCGCGCGAGGCGCCTATGATGAGTGCCAGCGCCATCGTGCTTAGACCAGCTCGATACCCATCGCGGTGGCTTCGCCGCCGCCGATGCACAGTGCTGCGACGCCCTTCTTGCCGCCCTTGGCTTTCAGTGCGCCGATCAGGGTGGTGATGATGCGCGCGCCGGTGGCGCCGATCGGGTGGCCCAGGGCGCAGGCGCCGCCGTGCACGTTCACCTTGCTGTGCGGGATGTCCAGGTCGTGCATGGCGGCCATCGGCACCACGGCGAAGGCTTCGTTGATTTCGAACAGGTCAACGTCGCTGACTTTCCAGCCGGTCTTGGCCAGCAGCTTCTGGATCGCGCCAACAGGAGCGGTGGTGAACTGTTCCGGCACCAGGGAGTTGGTGGCGTGGCCGGTGACCTTGGCGATCACGTTGGCGCCCAGCTTCTTGGCGGTGGATTCGCGCATCATGACCAGTGCTGCGGCGCCGTCGTTGATCGACGAGGACGATGCGGCGGTGATGGTGCCGTCTTTGGCGAACGCTGGCTTCAGCGATGGGATCTTTTCAACCTTGGCCTTCAGCGGGCCTTCGTCCTTGTCGATCACCACGTCGCCGGCACGGCTGGATACGGTCACCGGGGCGATTTCCCAGTTGAAGGCGCCGGATTGCTGTGCAGCTTGTGCGCGCTTGACGGATTCGATGGCGAAGTTGTCCTGCGCTTCGCGCGAGAACTTGTAGGCGCTGGAGCATTGCTCGGCGAAGGTGCCCATGGAGCGGCCGGCGCCGGTCTTGGCGTCGCGGGTGTAAGCGTCTTCCAGGCCGTCGTACATCATGTGGTCGAACATCATGCCGTGGCCGATGCGGTAGCCGCCGCGTGCCTTCGGAATCAGGTACGGTGCGTTGGTCATGGATTCCATGCCGCCTGCCACGATCACGTCGGCGCTGCCGGCGCTCAGGGTGTCATAGGCGAAGATCGCTGCCTGCATGGCGGAGCCGCACATCTTGGACAGGGTCACGGCGCCGGCCGATACCGGCAGGCCGGCCTTGATCGATGCCTGGCGTGCAGGGGCCTGGCCCTGGCCTGCCATCAGGCAGTTGCCGAAGTAGACGTGTTCGACTGCTTCAGGTTTGATGCCTGCGCGTTCCACGGCGGCCTTGATGGCTACCGCGCCCAGGTCATTTGCGCTGAGGGAGGCGAAGTCGCTCTGGAAAGCGCCCATTGGGGTACGGGCTGCGCCGACGATTACGATAGGGTCATTCATGTTCAAAAGTCTCCAAAAGGGAAGAGGTGACATGATTCGCTGACGTGCTCAGCGAATCGCGGTTGCAGAATCGGACGTGCTGGGGATACGGGAACACGTCCTCAATGACGCCACTGGCGATCAGCTCTTTTTTCTTTGCCCACCAGTGTGGGGAGAGCAGGTCGGCGTGGTGCTTCATAAAATACTTTTTGATTTTCGCGTTTCCGAGCAAGAACTTGTCGAACTGCTCGGGGAACACGTCGTGCTTTCCTATGGGGTACCACGGCTCGGCGGACATTTCGTCCTCCTCGTTGCGCGGCGCCGGAATCTCACGGAAATTGCAGTCCGTGACGTATTCGATTTCATCGTAGTCGTAGAAAACGACACGTTTGTGACGGGTGACGCCAAAGTTCTTGTACAGCATGTCGCCCGGGAAGATATTGGCCGCCACCAGGTCCTTGATGGCGTTGCCGTATTCGATAATGCCGTGCTCCAGCGCCGCGTCGTCGCCGGTTTCGTCGGCGTGCTGCAGGTACATATTCAGGGGCACCATGCGGCGTTCGATGTACAGGTGCTTGACCACCAGTTGCTCGCCGTCTTCTTCCACCAGCGAGGGCGCGAAGTGCTTGAGCTCCTTCACCAGCTCTTCGCTGAAGCGGTTGCGCGGAAAGGCCACGTTCGAATACTCCAGCGTGTCGGCCATGCGGCCCACGCGGTCGTGGTGCTTCACCAGCAGGTAGCGGCCCTTGATATGCTCGCGCGTGGTTTCCTTCGGTGCCGGGTAGAAGTCCTTGATCACCTTGAACACATACGGGAAGGACGGCAGCGCGAACACCAGCATCACCAGGCCGCGGATGCCGGGCGCGATCGCGAACAGGTCGGAGGAGTGCTTCAGGTGCTGCAGGTAGTCGCGGTAGAAGGCGTTCTTGCCCTGCTTTTGCAGGCCGAGGATGGTGTAGATCTCGCTGCGCGGCTTGCGCGGCAACAGCGTGCGCAGGAACTGCACGTAGGCCGACGGTACTTCCATGTCGACCATGAAGTAGGCACGCGTGAACGAGAACAGCGTCACGATGTGCTGTTCCTCGGTCAGGATCGTGTCCAGCACCAGCTGCTTGTTCTTGTTGTGCAGGATGGGAATCACGAAGGGCAGCTCGCGGCTGCCGTTGATCGCCTTGCCCACGATGTAGGCGCCCTTGTTGCGGAAGAAAAGGCTCGACAGCACCTGCACCTGGGCATTCGGTTCCAGCGTGCCGAACAGCGTGGAGAGCCGCTCTTCCACCAGACCGATGTCGCGCGACAGGTTGGCGAACGGGGTGTTCAGCTGGAAGTTGGTGACGATGCGCTTGAGCGTGAAGGTCAGGCCGTCCTGCGCCGGGTAGTAGACGCGGTAGGTCGGCGCCACGTCCTCGGTCTCGATGTACTCGGTGGAGACCATCGGCCGCACGAAAATGAATTCGTTGTGGAAGTAGGAGCGGTGCAGGATGTTGCAGCAGACGGAATTGAAAAAGGTCTCCGCCAGTTCCGGCTGCTTGTGGCCGGACAGCATGCCGATGTAGTGCAGCTTGAGCTCGCGCCACACTTCATCGGTCAGCTCGGAGGGGTCGTACTCGTCCTCTAGCATCTGCACGCATTCCTGCACGCGCTTGTCGTAAAAGTCGATCCGTTCGCGCGCCGCGACCTGGGCCACGGCCCAGTCGCCTTGCTCGAAATGCCGCTTGGCCGCCTGCGCCGCCTGCCGGAACAGGCGGTAGTGCTTGTCGAACCCCTCGCGGATGGTGCGCGCGATGTCGAACGCGATCTGCGACGACAGCAGCTTGGGGAAGGCGGCGTGGATCATGGCGGCCTTGCGGCAGTGCCTTTACTTGGTTTCGGCGAACAGTTCGCGGCCGATCAGCATGCGGCGGATTTCGCTGGTGCCGGCGCCGATTTCGTACAACTTGGCGTCGCGCCACAGGCGGCCGACCGGATACTCGTTGATGTAGCCGTTGCCGCCCAGCGTCTGGATTGCTTCGCCGGCCATCCAGGTTGCCTTCTCGGCCGAGTACAGGATGGCGCCGGCGGCGTCCTTGCGCAGTGCGCGCACTTGCTCTGGCGAGGTGGCGCGGTCGCAGGCCTGGCCCACGGCGTACACGTAGGCGCGGCAGGCCATCATGGTGGAGTACATGTCCGCCAGTTTGCCCTGCATCAGCTGGAACTCGCCGATCGGCTGGCCGAACTGCTTGCGGTCGTGGATGTATGGGACAACAGCGTCCATACAGGCCGACATGATGCCCAGCGGGCCGCCGGACAGCACGGTGCGTTCGAAGTCCAGGCCGGACATCAGCACGTTGACGCCCTTGCCCAGGCCGCCCAGCACGTTCTCGGCCGGCACTTCGCAGTCTTCGAATACCAGTTCGCCGGTGTGCGAGCCGCGCATGCCCAGCTTGTCCAGCTTTTGCGCGATGGAGAAGCCCTTGAAGCCCTTCTCGATCAGGAAGGCGGTCATGCCGCGCGGGCCCGCTTCGATGTCGTTCTTGGCGTACACCACCAGGGTGTCGGCGTCCGGGCCGTTGGTGATCCACATCTTGGTGCCGTTCAGCACCCAGCGGTCGCCCTTGAAATCGGCGCGCAGCTTCATCGACACCACGTCGGAACCGGCATTCGGCTCGGACATGGCCAGCGCACCCACGTGCTCGCCGGAGATCAGCTTCGGCAGGTATTTTTTCTTCTGTTCTTCGGTGCCGTTGCGCTTGATCTGGTTCACGCACAGGTTGGAGTGCGCACCGTAGGACAGGCCGACGGAAGCGGAAGCGCGGGAAATCTCTTCCATCGCGATGATGTGGGCCAGGTAGCCCATGTTGGAGCCGCCGTATTCTTCGCCGACGGTGATGCCCAGCAGGCCCAGTTCACCCATCTTGCGCCACAGGTCCATCGGGAACTGGTCGGTGCGGTCGATTTCAGCGGCGCGCGGGGCGATTTCGGCAGCGGCAAATTGCTGTACCGCTTCGCGCAGGGCGGCGATGTCTTCGCCGTGATCAAAGGTCAGGCCTGGGAGATGGAGCATGTCTTCCTCTATTGGTGTTGGGTGTTGAAGCGCAAATGATACGCCTGAGTGACGTTAACGTAAACGTCAACTCATTGTGCGTCAACCGGCCGTAGTTTGTTTTTCGGCAAGTGCCGCCAGCAGGCGCTTGCACTCTTCCTCGTGGGTGGCGATCTCCTGCAGGGACATTTCGATGTCCTCGCGCTGTTGTTCCAGCGTCTCGCGGTGCTGGGACAGCACGCCCAGGAAGCGGTTCATCTGGGCCTCGGTATCCTTGGGCGACTCGTACATGTCGACCAGGCTTTTGATTTCACTCAGCGACAGGCCGATGCGCTTGCCGCGCAGGGTCAGCTTGAGTCGGGTGCGGTCGCGCGGCGTGTAGACGCGGTTGCGGCCGCCAGCCCCTTCGCGCGACGGCGACAAGAGGCCCTGGTCCTCGTAAAAACGGATGGCCCGTGGGGTGATATCGAATTCGCGGGCCAGTTCAGTGATGGTGTAGGTCGGCATGGCTTACAATGGATCTTCCGTTTACGTAACGTCAATCTATTGTACGCCATGAACCCGCTTGAATCCCAGCTTGACTATCCGTTTGGCGACACCCTGCCGGCCGCCGGCACGGTGCGCGAAGTCGCGCCCGGCGTGGCGTGGATGCGCTTGCCGCTGCCGTTCGCCCTCGACCACATCAACCTGTGGCTGCTGCGCGAGGAAGGCGGCTGGAGCGTGGTCGATTGCGGCGTGGCGCTGGACGCCAGCAAGGATGCGTGGAATGCCGTGCTGGCGGGGCCGCTTGCCGGCCAGCCCCTGCGGCGCGTAGTGGCCACTCACTGTCACCCAGACCATGTCGGGCTGGCCGATTGGCTGTGCCAGCGCTTCGGTGCGCCGCTCTGGATGACGGCGGGCGAGTACGCGTTTGCCCGCATGATGTCGGCCGGCCTGCCGGGCGTGGACGGACCTTCCGCCGTGCCGCACTTCGAGCGCCACGGCCTGGTTGACCCGGACATGCTGGAGAAGATGCGTTCGCGCAAGAACTACTATCCTTCACTGGTTCCGTCGGTGCCCGCTTCCTATGTTCGCCTGCAGGACGGGCAAACGTTCGCGGCCGGCGATTGCAGCTGGCGTGTGATCACCGGCTTTGGCCATTCTCCCGAACATGCCGCCTTGTATTGCGAGCAGCTGAATGTGCTGATTTCCGGCGACATGGTCCTGCCCCGCATCTCCACCAATATGTCGGTGTTCGCCGTCGAGCCGGAAGCCAACCCGCTCCAGCACTACCTCGATTCCCTGCAGCGTTTTGCCGCCCTGCCGGATGATGTGCTGGTGCTGCCTTCCCATGGCCGTCCGTTCCGGGGCTTACACACCCGTATCCAGCAGTTGCGTGACCACCACGACGCCAGGCTGGCCGAAGTGCTGGCCGCCTGTGCCGACCAGGCGCGCTCTGCCGCGGAAATTGTGCCGATCATGTTCCGCCGCCCGCTGGACGCTCACCAGCTGAGCTTTGCCCTGGGCGAGGCATTGGCTCACCTGCACAAGCTGTGGCGAGATGGTATCGTGCGCCGGGATACCGGCAATGACGGCATCATAAGATTCATCAAGGCTCAATAAGTTACCGGTGGTTTTTAATACCAGCCGACCGGCTGACAACAAAGAAAGCCCCTAGGTTTGTAGTCGCAAATCAACTTTATTTCTAAAGTTGTAACCGATTGCTTGTCGTCCTGACAAGTAGATTCTACTACTTTCATTCGATTCGACCGAAATTAATTCGGGGTAGTAGAGCAGGAAATCGGACAGTCTGTAGCGCCAATTGTTAATTGTTGTAATTCGCAATTGTCACAATTGGTCTGATGATTCTAGAGACTGACATTCATGTTGTGACATGAAATAGTGCAACTATGAATTCTTCGAACGAACGTGAAAGCTTCAGCCAGCGACTCCAGCAGGCTCTGAAAAACGCCCACTATTCTCCAGACAGCCCAACCCGGCTGGCGCGTGAGTTCAACATCAGGTTTGAGGGCAGACCGATTACGGTCCACGCGGCCCGAAAATGGCTGGTTGGCGAGGCGATTCCAACTCAGGAAAAGCTGCGCATGATTGCGCAATGGCTTGGCGTTCCTGCCGAATGGCTGCGCTTTGGCGGTGCCGAAAACGAGCACCATAATGGCGAGACCAATGGCAGCAACCTGGCCCGCTTTGAGTCTGCCGACGTCAAATTGATCGCCGATTTGCAACGGCTCGATGATCATCACAAGCAAATCGCCCGCGAATTTATTCGCATGCTGGTTAGGGTTAACTACCAAAAGTAACACAACAGCATGATTTGTCCTGGTCAAAGCGGGGCAAATAGCGACCAGTTTCCGATCCGGGATTCACTTAGCGCGCCGGCTCAAGGCGCGCCCTGCCTAGGTGCTGAAATCATGCATTTAGCGCAAGCCGAATGGCGCCCTGCCATGACACAAACGGCCATACCACTTTGTAACAGGATTGATACATTAGCCCGGAAAGGCGCATGTTTTCAAGGGTTCATGCCATTCCAGCGAGGGGCCAGATTGTGACATAAGCCGAATAAGTCGATCACGCGAGCGACCGTGTGGTCCACCATTTCATCGATGCTCTTCGGCTGGTGGTAAAAGCTTGGCAATGGCGGAAAGATAATGCCGCCCATCTCCGTGACGGCCGTCATGTTGCGCAAATGTGCAAGATTGAAAGGTGTCTCGCGCACCATCAGTATCAAGCGGCGGCGCTCTTTCAGCATCACGTCGGCGGCGCGGGCCACCAGGTTGTCCGACAGGCCGTGCGCGACCGAAGCCAGGGTTTTCATCGAGCAGGGGGCGATCACCATGCCGTCGGCCTGGAAAGAGCCGCTCGCAATAGACGCGCCGATATTGTTCTGCTTATGGACGACGTGGGCCAGCGCTTCAACTTCCTTGCGCTGCAGGCCGGTTTCCTGGTGGAGGGTGAGGACCGCGGCGTCGGAGATGACCAGGTGAGTCTCGACGCGGGGAATATTGCGGAGATGCTGCAGCAGCCGCACGCCATACACGGCGCCCGTGGCGCCTGTGATGGCGATGACCAGCCGCTGCGGGCGATCAGCCATTGTTGTCCAGCAGGGCCTTCAGTTCGCCGGATTCATACATCTCGGACATGATGTCGGAGCCGCCGATGAACTCGCCGCGCACGTACAGCTGCGGAATGGTTGGCCAGTTCGAGTATTCCTTGATGCCCTGGCGCACTTCCGGATCATCCAGCACGTTCACGGTGGCGATATTCTCGACGCCGCAAGCTTTCAAGATCTGGATGGCACGGCCGGAAAAGCCGCACTGTGGGAATTGGGCGGTGCCCTTCATGAACAGCACGACCGGGGTGTTGGTCACGGTTTCTTTGATCCAGGTTTGTACGTCGCTCATTGCATTCTCACTGCTAAGGATTGGAATCCTGCCATTTTACCGCGAAACGGCGAAGCGCCTGTTGACACAGGTCATGAATCAATGCCACTATATCGACACTCGATATAGCGCGCTTCGATACATGGACTACTCAAAATACCTGCCCCTGTCGGAGGCCAGTTTCTACATGCTCGCAGCCTTGACTGAACCGTCGCACGGCTACGCCATCATGCAAAAGGTGGAAGCCATGAGCGGCGGCGCGGTCACGATTGGTCCCGGCACCATGTACGGCGCCTTCAACACGCTGGAAAAGCAGAAGCTGATCGTCAAAGTAGCGGAAGAAGACCGCCGCAAGATCTACGCGCTGACCGAGCTGGGAAGAGATGTGCTGGCCGAGCAGGTGCGCCGCCTCGAGATCATGGTGCAAAGCGCCCACGCGGCGCTCAAGCTTGGGAGGGCGGCATGAAAAAGGTATGGAAGTGGTGGTGGGCCTGGCAGGACCGCGAGCATGAAGAATGGCTGGCTGAGCAGTCGCGCCAGGGCCTGCACCTGTGCAGCATGGATTCCCTTGGCCTGTTGCACCGCTTCAAGCGCGGCGCCCCGGCTGATTACGTCTACCGCTGGGACTTCAGGATCAGCGGCGGAAAGGGCGATTACCGCCAGCTGTTCCGCGATGCGGGCTGGGAGCTGGTGGGGGAAGTGGCCGGCAGCTGGATGTGCTGGCGCAAGCAAGCCGGGCCTGGAACCCAGCCTGAAATCTTCACCGACCGCGCCTCACAGGCCGCCAAGTACCGCAACCTGCTGCTGACTATCGTTCCGGGGCTGTCGCTGCTGCCGATGGTCATCCTGGACCGCGGCCTTTGGCGGGATATACAGACTGGCAGCCAGGTTGCCGTCGGCATCTTTGGCCTGTCCTTGTTCAGCATCACGCTGACGACATTCGCCGCCCTGGCCATCTGGCGCCGAATGCGCCAGGTTTGAAATTCGGTGTCAGGTCTGTCAATCGGACAGCTAGCGCCACCATTTGACTTACCTCAATACGCGAATTGGTCGCTTCGAGCGTATTGAGATTTGTCAACGGGTAGCGCTAGCTGTCCGATTGACAGACCTGACACCGACTTTGACACCCGAACTGGAAGCCGGCGCCTGACGAAGGCGCGCCGGCTTCAGCAGGCTTAGCCGCGCAGCTTGGCGAAAGCGGCGGCCATCGAGCCCTGGACTTGCGGTTCGCGCGATTGCTGCTTCTGCTGCTGGCCCATGGCGCGGCGGTCGTTGCGGTCGCCGCGCTGCTCGGGGCGCGAACCGGCTGCCGGCGCGCTGTCCGAGAGGCGCATGGTCAGCGCGATGCGCTTGCGCTTGACGTCCACCTCCAGCACTTTCACCTTCACTACCTGGCCGGCTTTCACCACGGTGTGCGGGTCCTTGACGAAGGTGTTCGACAGCGCGGAGATGTGGACCAGGCCGTCCTGGTGCACGCCGATATCGACGAAGGCGCCGAAGGCGGCGACGTTGGTCACCACGCCTTCCAGGATCATGTCCGGACGCAGGTCGCTGATTTCCTCCACGCCTTCCTTGAAGGTGGCGGTGGTGAATTCAGGGCGCGGGTCGCGGCCCGGCTTCTCCAGTTCCTTGATGATGTCGGTGACGGTCGGCACGCCGAACTGGTCGTCGGCATACTTGGCCGGCGACAGCGACTTCAGCAGCTTGCTTTCGCCGATCACGCCGCGCACGTCTTTCTGGATGTCGGCCAGGATCTTCTCGACCACGGGATAGGATTCCGGGTGGACGGCGGAAGCGTCCAGCGGGTTCTCGCCGCCCATCACGCGCAGGAAGCCGGCTGCCTGCTCGAAGGTCTTGTCGCCCAGGCGCGGCACGTTCTTCAGCGCGGCGCGCGAGGCGAAGGCGCCCTTCATGTCGCGGTAAGTCACGATGCTCTGCGCCACGCTCGCGGACAGGCCGGAGACGCGGGCCAGCAGCGGCGCGGAGGCAGTGTTCACGTCCACGCCCACCGCGTTCACGCAATCCTCGACCACGGCATCCAGCGAGCGCGCCAGCTGCGTCTGCGACACGTCGTGCTGGTACTGGCCGACGCCGATGGACTTCGGATCGATCTTCACCAGTTCGGCGAGCGGGTCCTGCAGGCGGCGCGCAATCGATACTGCGCCGCGCAGCGACACGTCCAGCTCCGGCAGCTCGCGCGAAGCGTATTCGGATGCGGAGTACACGGAAGCGCCGGCTTCCGAGACCACGATCTTGGTCAGCTTCAGCTCCGGGCATTGCTTGATCAGGTCCTGCGCCAGCTTGTCGGTTTCGCGCGAGGCGGTGCCGTTGCCGATCGAAACCAGCTGCACGCCGTGCTTGGCGGCCAGCTGCGACAGGGTATGCAGCGCACCGTGCCAGTCGTTGCGCGGCTGGTGTGGATAAATCGTGGCGGTATCGACAACCTTGCCGGTGGCATCAACCACGGCAACTTTCACACCGGTGCGCAGCCCCGGGTCGAGGCCCATGGTGGCGCGCGGACCGGCGGGCGCTGCCAGCAACAAGGCTTTCAAATTGGTAGCGAACACGTTGATCGCGTCCAGCTCGGCCTTTTCGCGCAGAGCGCCCATCAGTTCGGTTTCCAGGTGCATGAAGGATTTCACGCGCCAGGTCCAGCGCACGGTGTCGGCCAGCCATTTGTCGGCCGGGCGGCCGGCTTGCTTGATGCCGAAACGCGCCGAAATGCGGCTTTCGCATGGGTTATGCGGGGCATCCCACTTCGGTTTTTCCTCTTCCGAGTCCAGGCGCAGGGTCACGTCCAGCACGCCTTCGCGGCGTCCGCGCAACAGTGCCAGGGCGCGGTGCGACGGCACGGCGGCCAGCGGCTCGGAATAATCGAAGTAATCGGCGAATTTTTCGCCCTCTTCTTGCTTTCCGTCAACAACTTTGGATTCAACTACGCCATGATCTTGGACATATTCGCGCAGTGATTGCAGCAGGGTGGCGTCTTCGGCGAAGCGTTCCATCAGGATCTGGCGCGCGCCGTCCAGGGCGGCTTTGGCATCGGCCACGCCCGGGTTCTTGCCGTCGGCGGTCTCGAAGGCGTCGCGCAGGTAGCCGGCGGCCTGTTCTTCCGGGTTCAGGGTCGGGTCGGCCAGCAGGGCGTCGGCCAGCGGCGCCAGGCCGGCTTCGATGGCGATCTGGGCCTTGGTGCGGCGCTTTTGCTTGTAAGGCAGGTAAAGGTCTTCCAGGCGGGTCTTGTCCTCTGCGTGCATGACCGCATCTAGCAGCTCCGGCGTCATCTTGCCTTGCTCGGTGATCGAGTTGACGATCGCTTCGCGGCGCTCTTCCAGCTCGCGCAGGTAGCGCAGGCGCTCTTCGAGGTTGCGCAGCTGGGTGTCGTCCAGGCCGCCGGTCGCTTCCTTGCGGTAGCGGGCGATGAACGGGACGGTGGCGCCTTCGTCCAGCAGGGCGATGGCGGCGGCGACCTGGGCTGGCTTGGCGGCCAGTTCGAGGGCGAGGCGTTGTTCGATAGAAGGCAGCATGACGGTGTTTCCAAACTGTGAAGGCCGAAATCATACAACGCCGCATCGCCAACCGGCCACAGAATCGATTATTATTAATTAGTCAATGTTGTCCGTCTGACTGCTAGTTGCACTAAGTTAGGATTTTCACAAACACGAAACTGTGGAAGGCGGATAATATTGCATGTTGCTGTTTTTGAACCGCTGATTTAAAAGAATGCGCCCAATGGATATTACCCGCGACGAAGCCCGCGAAACTCCAGTCGCACCGGCCCCCGCACCCGCAGCTCCTCCGAACCAGCTTCCCTATGCTGTGGCGACGTGGTTGCAGAGGGTGGATGCAGCCGCGCATCCCAAGCCTAAACTGGCCCCGGTCGAAATCGACCCGAAACAGACCAACTACAAACTGATTTACGTGCTGGCGCCCACCAGCGGCGGGCGCCATGTTGCGCTCTGCCTGTACAAGGCGCGCCTGAAGCCGAACGGCGACGTGGCCGCGGCCAGCCCGGTCAGCGAAGTGTTCTCCCTGCTCTCCGCCCCGCCGGCCTTCCTGGCCCCGGGCGATGAAGACCTGGTGCGCTTCTTCGTGGCCATGCGCAGCGGCCCCAACTCGCAGACCGGCAGCGCAACTGAGCCGCGCGGCAAGATCGGCGCGGCCCTGCTGCAGATGCTGTCCGAGCAGGACAAGTTGCTGTGGGCGAATTCCTGGTCCGACGTGGGCAATGGCCTGGTCTATCCAATGAAAGCGGGCGAAAAGCGCAACGCCAGCCTGGCCTGGCGCGAAGAAGGCAAGGGCCTGCGCCTGGGTTGGCAAGTCGATGTACCGGAAGGCGCCAAGCACCACGGCGCCGACCAGATCGACTACATGCTGCCGACCGAACCGCCGTGGTACATCGACAACTTGTCCACCGGCGTGCTGCAGCTGAACCAGGGCGGCACCACGATTCCGCTGGCCGACTTGCAGGCCCTGGTGGCACAGGCGCCGCTGCTGATGCCGAACGACAAGATGCGCGTGTCGCAGCTGCTGCTGGCGCATGGCTTGCAGCAGCTGATGCCGCTGCCCCAGCCGTTGCCGCAGCGCGTGCGCACCGACGTCAAGCCGCGTCCTATCCTGGTGCTCGATTCGGCCCAACTCGCCGACGGGACCATGCAGCGCTGGAACGACTACGCCGTGCTGTCCTACGACTACGATGGCGAGCGCGTTTCCTTCGACCCGTCGCAGCGCGTGGTGCGTCAGCGCGGCGAAGTGACCGAGATTATCCAGCGCGACGAGGCCGCCGAGGCGGCCGCGCTGGAAACCCTGACCCAGCTTGGCTTCAAGAAGCCGACCGCCCTGCCACTGTCGAGCGTGCGCGGCGGACTGCTGCTGGCCAACCAGGCGGACTGGATCCGCTTTGCCGAGTCCGGGATCGAAGAGCTGGTGAATGCCGGCTGGCGTGTCGAGAAGTCGCCCAAGTACCGCTACGATATGGTGGCGGTGGATGAGTGGTATGCCGAAGTCGAGGAAGAAACCAGCGAGAACGGCAATGCCTGGTTCGACCTGGAATTGGGCATCACCGTGAACGGCGAGCGCGTACCGCTGCTGCCAGTGCTGGTGCAGATGATCCGCAACTTCCCGAACGACTTCAGCCCGAAAGCGCTGGCTGCACATGGCGAATCTGACCAGATGCTGGCCGTGCTGCCGGAAGGCACCCGCGTGGCCCTGCCATGGAACCGCTTGCGCCCCATCCTGGCCACGGTTGGCGAGCTCTACTTCAGCGAAAAGATCCGCCATTCGGTGCGTATGTCGTCGCTGGACGCGGCGCGCCTGGATGAGCTGGCGCGCAATGTCGACTTCCAGTGGACCGGCGGCGAAGAGCTGCGCGAAATGGGCCGCAAGCTCAACCAGTTCTCGTCAGTGAAGCGCGTGCCGACCCCGGCGGGCCTGCAAGCCACGCTGCGCGATTACCAGACCGACGGCTTGAGCTGGATGCAGTTCCTGCGCGAGTACAACTTCGGCGGCATCCTGGCCGACGATATGGGCCTGGGCAAGACGGTGCAAACCATTGCCCACATCCTGGTGGAGAAGGAAGCCGGCCGCCTCGACCACCCGGCCCTGGTGATCGCACCGACCAGCCTGATGAACAACTGGCAGGATGAGGCCGCCCGCTTCGCGCCTGGCCTGAAAGTGCTGCTGCTGCAGGGTAAGGACCGCGCCGAGCTGTTCGACGAAATCCCGAAAGTCGACCTGGTGCTGACCACCTACGCCCTGCTCCCGCGCGACGAGGAAAAGCTGCGCGAGCACGATTTCCACCTGGTGATCCTGGACGAGTCGCACTACATCAAGAACACCCGCTCCAAGGCAGCGCAAAGCGCCGGCCTGCTGCGTGCGCGCCATCGCCTGTGCCTGTCCGGCACACCGCTGGAAAACCACCTGGGCGAGCTGTGGTCGCAATTCCACTTCCTGCTGCCAGGACTGCTGGGCGATGAGAAGACCTTCAACAGCAACTTCCGCCACCCGATCGAGCGCCAGGACGACCCGCAGCGCCGCCAGCTGCTGAACCGCCGCATCAAGCCGTTCCTGTTGCGCCGTACCAAGGACAGCGTGGCGAAAGAACTGCCGCCGAAGACCGAGATGGTGCGCAAGGTGGAGCTCAGCGGCGCCCAGCGCGACCTGTACGAAACGGTGCGCCTGGCCATGGACCAGAAAGTGCGCGAGGAAATCGACCGCAAGGGCGTGGCCCGCTCCCAGATCGTGATCCTGGAAGCGCTGCTCAAGCTGCGCCAGGTCTGCTGCGACCCGCGCCTGGTGAAGACGACCAAGAAAGCCGCCTCCACCGGCTCGGCCAAGCTGGTCGACCTGATGCAGATGGTCGAAGACCTGCTGGAAGAAAAGCGCAAGATCCTGGTGTTCTCGCAATTCACGTCGATGCTGGAGCTGATCGAGGAAGAGCTGGAAGCGCGCGACATTCCATACGCCATCCTGACCGGCGAGACCCGCGACCGCGGCGCCCAGGTGGCGGCCTTCCAGCAAGGCGCCGTGCCGATCTTCCTGATCTCGCTGAAAGCCGGCGGCGTGGGCCTGAACCTGACCGCCGCCGATACCGTGATCCACTACGATCCATGGTGGAACCCGGCCGCCGAGAACCAGGCCACCGACCGCGCCTGGCGTATCGGCCAGGACAAGCCGGTATTCGTGTATAAGCTGATTGCCAAGGGCACGCTGGAAGAAAAGATCCAGCTGCTGCAGCAGAAGAAATCGGACCTGGCGCAATCGGTGCTGGCCGAAGGCGAATCGCAGAAGATGGCGCTGACCCAGGAAGACCTGCAACAAATCTTCGCACCGTTACAGGATTGACCATATGCTGAGTGCTGAACACTATCGCCAGATCCTCGACAACAGTAGCGACGTACATTGGATGCTGGACTGCGATAGTGGCCAGCTGCTGTACGTCAGCCCTTCCGCCGAGCAGCTGTTCGGCTATATCCCGGAGCGTGCCCAGGAAGTGGCCGACAACCTCATGGGCGATCTGTTCGAGCGGCTGGAAGCCTTCACCTCCGGTGACACCACGCGCCGCCACACCGTACGCGAAGCCGAGCTGGCGGGCATCCCGGTGGAAATCGAATCGACCCTGGTGCCGGACGTCGACAGCGGCGCGCTGCGCCTGGTCGGCACCGTGCGCGACATCCGCGAACGCATCGAACGCGAAAAGCAGCAAAAGAAGTTCGCCTCGATGGTGTCGCATGAATTCCGCACGCCGCTCTCGACCATCGACGGCGCCATCCAGCGCCTGGAAATGACATCGCAGAACGCCGACGAAAACACCAGGAAGCGCTACCGCAAGATCCAGACGGCAGTCGACCGCCTGCTGGAGTTGATCAATGAATACCTGAGCCCCGAGCGCCTGGCCAGCATCGGCCGCAAGCGCCAGCCCGATGAAATCTCGCCGGAAGCCTTGCTGGAGACGGCCGCCGAGCAGGCGCGCCAGCGCCGCTCCGGCATCACCGTGCGCACCGAAGGCTTGCCGCAATGGATGCGCTGCGACCCGCAAGGCATGCGTCTGTGCCTGGACATCCTTTTAGATAATGCCCTCAAGTACACAAATGATAACGTTGCGATAGAATTACAGGGAAGGAAGGCGAGCGAAGGCGGAGTTGAACTCCTCGTGATTGATCGCGGCGCCCATGTTCCGGATGATGAGCTAGGCAAACTCTTCGACAAGGGTTACCGAGGCAAGGCTGCCGCAGGGCTAGCCGGTTCCGGCCTCGGCCTGTATATGGCCAAAAATGTTGTAGAGGTGCACGGCGGCACGCTTTCTGTGGAAAATTTGCCAGAAAGCGGCAAGAAATTTCGGATTTGGCTCCCTATCGCTGCTTAAGGGTTGCGCAGCCCGTGACACATTGTGATAATTCTTTGACGCAAGCCCCAAACCCCGGCTTGCGACAGAATGGAAAATGGCGCATCAATGACGCAAATACTGATCGTGGAAGACAACCTGGAATACGCCGAAGAGATGGCGGATTTCCTGGCTGAGCTTGGCCATGAAGTTCATACCACCAATAACGCCCAGGAAATGTGGTCCGCCCTCAGCCAGGGCACCGTGGGCGTAGTTGTACTCGACCTGGGCTTGCCGGATGAGGATGGCTTCAACGTCATCCCGCGCATGCGCCAGCTGTATCCGCAAATCGGCCTGCTGGTGCTGACTGGCCGCGTGGCGTTCGATTCCCGCATCATGGGCCTGCGCCTGGGCGCGGACCATTACCTGACCAAGCCGATCAAATTCCCGGAACTGGCCGCCCATATCGAGGCGCTGGACCGCCGCGTCGGCCCGCAGGAAGCGATTCCGGTGCCGAGCAAGTGGACCCTCAAGGTTTCGGCCCGCCAGCTGGAACTGCAGGGCCAGGCGATTACCCTGACCGAAAAAGAGTGCAATTTCCTGCACTTGCTGACCATCAACACCCGCCCGGTGCCACGCCAGGTGATCGTGGCCGGTATCGGCGGCGACGATCCGGATGCCGGCCGCCGTGTCGACATGCTCGTGTATCGTTTACGCAAAAAGGCGCGCAGCGGCCTGGGCCAGGATTTGCCCCTGCGTTCGGCCTATGGCGAGGGCTACAGCCTGTCCGCCAGCTTCAATCTCTCTTAAAAGGGACAGAGTCACCCGAACTGGGTAGAATCGGGGTTTCCCGACTCTACCCTTTTTGCTTTTATGGCACGTTTGCCCCGACTCGTCGTTCCCAACCAGCCTCATTACATCATCCAGCGCGGCCTGAACGGCCAGCAAGTGTTCCTGGACGATGAGGATTTCAGCAGTTTCATCGCCTGGCTGCGCGCCGCTGCCCGCCAATACAAGGTTGCTGTCCACGCCTACACCCTTTTGCCCGGGGAATTGCACCTTTTGGCCTCGCCCGGCGATGAGGATGGGTTGGGCGGCATGATGCAGTGGATCGGGCGGCACTATGTCCCTTATTTCAATCAAAAGTACTCGCGGGCCGGGACTTTGTGGCAGGGGCGCTATAAGACCTCGGTGATTGAGGCCGAGCGGTTCTTTATTTCTTGCACTAAATATATCGAATTTGCAGCGGTACGGGCGCGGCTGGCGGAGGGGCCTGAGCATTATCAGTGGTCGAGCTATCCGCATCATGCGGGAATCCGGCCGGATGGGGCGGTGACGGATCATCCGCTGTATTGGGGGCTGGGGAATACGCCGTTTCAACGTGAGGCGGCTTATATAGAGCTGGCGGCCCAAGGCTTGAGCGGCGCGGAGACGAAGGCTATCGAGAGCGCGGCTTTGAAAGGCTGGCCTTTGGGCAGCGATAAGTGGAAGGCTGAACTGGAGCGGCGCATGAAGCGGCAGGTGCTGCCGGCTAAGCGAGGACGGCCTGCCAAACCCGGTAAACCTGGGTCAGACCCAAGGGTCTGACCCCGTATGACGCGCCTTTCGCAGGACGAAGGGTCCGACCCTTGGGTCGTACCCAGGTTTACCGGGTTTTGGACGTCACTCTGTCCCCATTTAAATTTTAGAGCGACTGTCGCTAATTTAATTCGACTCCGACCCTAATTGTTTTTCTTGCGTGATTTTGTGCACTGCATTACTCTGGATTTTCGTGAGTAAAAATTCAGCGGAGAAATGCATGGAAGCGCAAGGTTTGTACAACCCAGCCAACGAACATGACGCCTGCGGCGTCGGTTTCGTCGCCCACATCAAGGGCAACAAGAGCCACTCGATCGTCGAGCAGGGCCTGCAGATCCTGAAAAACATCGACCACCGCGGTGCGGTCGGCGCGGATCCTTTGATGGGCGACGGCGCCGGCATCCTGATCCAGATTCCGGACCAGTTCTACCGCGACGAAATGGCCAAGCAGGGTGTCGAACTGCCTCCGCCCGGCGAATACGGCGTCGGCATGATCTTCCTGCCGAAGGAAAACGCTTCCCGCATCGCCTGCGAACAGGAAATCGAGCGCGCCGTGCGCATCGAAGGCCAGGTCGTGCTGGGCTGGCGCAACGTGCCGGTCGACACCGAGATGCCGATGTCGCCGCGCGTCCGCGAAAAAGAACCAGTCATCCGCCAGATCTTCATCGGCCGCGGCCAGGACGTGATGGTGACCGACGCGCTGGAACGCAAGCTGTACGTGATCCGCAAATCGTCCGGCCACGCGATCCAGGCGCTGAAACTCATCCACGGCAAGGAATTCTTCGTGCCTTCCATGTCGGCCCGTACCGTCGTGTACAAAGGCCTGCTGCTGGCCGACCAGGTTGGCGTGTACTACAAGGACCTGCAGGATCCGCGCTGCATCTCCGCGCTGGCGCTGGTGCACCAGCGTTTCTCGACCAATACCTTCCCTGAGTGGCCGCTGGCCCACCCATACCGCCTGATCGCGCACAACGGCGAGATCAACACCGTGAAGGGCAACTTCAACTGGATGCGCGCCCGCGAAGGCGTGATGAAGTCGGCCGTGCTGGGCGACGACCTGCAGAAGCTGTTCCCGCTGATTTACGAAGGCCAGTCCGACACCGCCTGCTTCGACAACGCGCTGGAACTGCTGCTGATGGCAGGCTATCCGCTGGCACAGGCCATGATGATGATGATTCCGGAAGCGTGGGAAAACCACACGCTGATGGACGACAACCGCAAAGCCTTCTACGAATACTACGCATCGATGATGGAACCATGGGACGGCCCCGCCGCCATGGCCTTCACCGACGGCCGCTACATCGGCGGCACCCTGGACAGGAACGGATTGCGGCCTGCGCGCTACATCGTGACCGACGACGACCTGGTGGTGATGGCGTCCGAATCGGGCGTGCTGCCAATCCCTGAATCGAAGATCATCCAGAAATGGCGCCTGCAGCCGGGCAAGATGTTCCTGATCGACCTGGAAGCCGGCCGCATCATCGACGACAAGGAACTGAAGGACACCTACGCCAACGCCAAGCCGTACAAGGCATGGATCAACGCGGTGCGCATCAAGCTGGGCGAACTGAAACTGAGCGAGAGCCAGACCGCAGCCAACGTGGCCAAGTACGGCCCGGCCGCCGGCGAGAAGCAGACCGCCTCCCTGCTGGACCGCCAGCAGGTGTTCGGCTACACCCAGGAAGACATGCGCTTCATCCTGGCGCCAATGGCGATCAACGGCGAAGAAGCCGTCGGTTCGATGGGTAACGACTCGCCGCTGGCCGTCACCTCCAACAAACTGAAGCCGCTGTACAACTACTTCAAGCAGCTGTTCGCGCAGGTGACCAACCCGCCGATCGACCCGATCCGCGAAGCGATGGTGATGTCGCTGGTGTCCTTCATCGGCCCGAAACCGAACCTGCTGGATACCAACAACGTCAACCCGCCAATGCGCCTTGAAGTGTCGCAGCCGGTGCTGGGCTTCGACGACATCGCACGCCTGCGCACCATCAGCCAGCACACTGGCGGCAAGTTCAAGTCCTATGAACTGAGCATCTGCTACCCGCTGGCCTGGGGCAAGGAAGGCGTGGAAGCGTCGCTGGCATCGCTGTGCGCGGAAGCCGTGGACGCGGTGAAATCCGGCCACAACATCCTGATCATCTCCGACCGCTCGGTTGGCCCGGACCGCGTTGCGATCCCGGCCCTGCTGGCAACGTCGACCATCCACCTGCACCTGGTGAGCAAGGGCCTGCGCGCCTCCACCGGCCTGGTGGTGGAAACCGGCTCGGCCCGCGAAACCCACCACTTCGCGCTGCTGGGCGGCTACGGCGCCGAAGCCGTGCACCCGTACCTGGCGATGGAAACCCTGGCCGAACTGGCGCACTCGCTGCCGGGCGACCTGACTCCGGAAAAGGCGATCTACAACTACACCAAGGCGGTCGGCAAGGGCCTGATGAAGGTCATGTCCAAGATGGGCATTTCGACCTACATGTCCTACTGCGGCGCGCAGATTTTCGAAGCCGTGGGCCTGAACCGTTCGCTGGTCGACAAGTACTTCCGCGGCACCCAGTCCAACGTGGAAGGCATCGGCCTGTTCGAAGTGGCCGAGGAAGGCTTGCGCCTGCACAAGCTGGCCTTTAGCGATGATCCTGTGCTGAAGGACGCGCTGGACGCAGGCGGCGAATACGCCTACCGCGTGCGCGGCGAAGACCACCTGTGGACGCCGGACGCCATCGCCAAGCTGCAGCACTCGACCCGTTCCAACAACTACTCGACCTACAAAGAGTACGCCCAGATCATCAACGACCAGAGCAAGCGTCACCTGACCCTGCGCGGCCTGTTCGAGTTCAAGATCGACCCAAGCAAGGCGATCCCGCTGGACGAAGTGGAGCCGGCCAAGGAAATCGTCAAGCGTTTCGCCACCGGCGCCATGTCGCTGGGCTCGATCTCGACCGAAGCCCACGCCACCCTGGCCATCGCCATGAACCGTATCGGCGGCAAGTCGAACACCGGTGAAGGCGGCGAAGATCCACGCCGTTACGCCAACGAACTGAAAGGCATCCCGATCAAGGTTGGCGCGACCCTGGCTTCGGAGCTGGGCAAAGAACAGATCGAATCGGATATTCCGCTGCAGGAAGGCGACTCGCTGCGTTCGCGCATCAAGCAGGTCGCATCGGGCCGCTTTGGCGTGACCGCGGAGTACCTGAACTCCGCTGACCAGATCCAGATCAAGATGGCGCAGGGCGCCAAGCCGGGCGAAGGCGGCCAACTGCCGGGCCACAAGGTCTCCGAGTACATCGCGCAGCTGCGCTTCTCGGTGCCGGGCGTGGGCCTGATCTCGCCGCCGCCGCACCACGACATCTACTCGATCGAAGACCTGGCGCAGCTGATCCACGACCTGAAGAACGCCAACCCGCGCGCTTCGATCTCGGTCAAGCTGGTGTCGGAAGTCGGTATCGGTACCGTGGCTGCCGGCGTGTCGAAAGCCAAGGCCGACCACATCGTGGTGGCCGGCCATGATGGCGGCACCGGCGCATCGCCGCTGTCCTCCGTCAAGCACGCCGGTACCCCATGGGAGCTGGGCCTGTCCGAAACCCAGCAGACCCTGGTGCTGAACGGCCTGCGTAGCCGTGTGCGTGTGCAGGCCGACGGCCAGATGCGTACCGGCCGCGACGTGGTGATCGCCGCCCTGCTGGGCGCCGACGAAATCGGCTTCGCCACTGCGCCGCTGGTGGTGGAAGGCTGCATCATGATGCGCAAGTGCCACCTGAACACCTGCCCGGTCGGCGTTGCGACCCAGGATCCGGAACTGCGCAAGAAGTTCCAGGGCAAGCCGGAACACGTGGTGAACTACTTCTTCTTCGTCGCCGAAGAAGCGCGCCAGCTGATGGCGCAGCTGGGCATCCGTACCTTCGATGAACTGATCGGCCGCTCCGACCTGCTGGACAAGTCGAAAGCCATCACCCACTGGAAGGCACAGGGACTGGACTTCACCAATATCTTCTACCAGCCGAAAGTGGACGACGGCATGTCGATCTTCCACAGCGAACAGCAGGACCATGGCCTGGACAAGGCACTGGACCTGAAGCTGATCGCCCAAGCCAAGCCGGCGCTGGAAAAAGGCGAGCGCGTCTCCTTCATCTCGCCGGTGAAGAACGTCAACCGCACCGTCGGCACCATGCTGTCGGGCGAAGTGGCCCTGAAATACGGCCACGCCGGCCTGCCGGACGACACCATCCACATCCAGCTGCAGGGCACCGCCGGCCAGTCTGCCGCGGCCTTCCTGGCAGCGGGCATCACCATCGACCTGGTGGGCGAAGGCAACGACTACGTGGGCAAGGGTCTGTCGGGCGGCCGTATCATCGTGCGCCCGAACACCGAGTTCCGCGGCTGGGCCGTCAACAACATCATCGTGGGTAACACCGTCCTGTACGGCGCGGTTGCGGGCGAAGCCTTCATCAACGGCGTGGCCGGCGAACGTTTCGCCGTGCGTAACTCCGGCGCCACCGCGATCGTGGAAGGCCTGGGCGACCACGGTTGCGAATACATGACCGGCGGTACCGTGGTCGTGCTGGGCGCCACCGGCCGCAACTTCGCGGCGGGCATGTCGGGCGGTATCGCCTACGTGTACGACCCGGACGGCGAATTCCACAGCAAGTGCAATATGGCCATGGTGAGCCTGGAAGAAGTGCGGGCGGCAGCCGACCAGCTGGTCGACAAAGCCACCTGGCACAGCCAGCATCGCAATGGCGAACCGGAGGCCGATGAAACCATCCTCAAACGCCTGATTGAGCGCCACTTCAAACACACCGGCAGCACGCGCGCGCGCCTGCTCCTCGACAACTGGAACGAGAGCCGTGCCAAGTTCGTCAAAGTGTTCCCGAGCGAGTACAAACGCGCCCTGGTGGAAATGGCAGATAACGCCGCGATCGAAGCGGAAACTCAAGCAATCGCAGCGTAAGAGAGGATTAGGAAAATGGGTAAGATCACCGGTTTCATGGAATTCCAGCGCCAGGAAGAAGGCTACCTGGCACCTGAGGCTCGCCTCAAGAACTACAAAGAGTTCGTCATCCACCTGAACCACGAGCAGGCCAAGGTGCAGGGCGCACGCTGCATGGATTGCGGCATCCCGTTCTGCAATTCGGGCTGCCCGGTCAACAACATCATCCCGGACTGGAACGACCTGGTCTACCGCGGCCACTACCGCGAAGCGCTGAACGTGCTGCATTCGACCAATAACTTCCCCGAGTTCACTGGCCGCATCTGCCCGGCGCCTTGCGAGAGCGCCTGTACCCTGGGCATCAATGAGGCCCCGGTCGGCATCAAGTCGATCGAACACAAGATCATCGACGAAGGCTGGGAGCATGGCTGGGTCGTGCCGCAGATTTCCGACGTCAAGACCGGCAAGAAGGTGGCAGTCGTTGGCTCCGGCCCAGCAGGCCTGGCCGCAGCGCAGCAACTGGCGCGTGTCGGCCACGACGTGACCGTGTTCGAGAAGGCTGACCGCATCGGCGGCCTGCTGCGCTACGGCATCCCTGACTTCAAGATGGAAAAGCACCACATCGACCGCCGCGTCGAGCAGATGGAAGCGGAAGGCGTGAAGTTCCGCACCTCCGTCCTGATCGGCAAGGACTTCCCGGCGACCGTGGCCAACGGCTCCAAGGAAACCATCTTCCCTGAAGATCTGGAAAAGGATTTCGACGCCATCGTGATGGCCGGCGGCGCCGAGCAGCCGCGCGACCTGCCGGTGCCGGGCCGTGAATTGAAAGGCGTCCACTTCGCGATGGACTTCCTGCCGCAGCAGAACAAGGTCAACGCAGGTGACAAGATCAAGGACCAGATCAAGGCCACCGGCAAGCATGTCGTCGTGATCGGCGGCGGCGACACCGGTTCCGACTGCGTCGGCACCTCCAACCGCCACGGCGCGGCCAGCGTCACCCAGTTCGAACTGATGCCAATGCCGCCGGAGCAGGAGAACAAGCCTCTGGTGTGGCCATACTGGCCGACCAAGCTGCGCACCTCCTCTTCGCACGAAGAAGGCTGCGAGCGTGACTGGGCCGTCGCCACCAAGCGCTTCGAAGGCAAGAACGGCAAGGTCGAAAAGCTGATCGCCTGCCGCGTCGAATGGAAAGACGGCAAGATGACTGAAGTGCCGAACTCCGAATTCGAAATGAAGGCCGACCTGGTGCTGCTGGCCATGGGCTTCGTCTCGCCGGTGCAGCAAGTGCTGGACGCCTTCAGCGTGGACAAGGATGCACGCGGCAACGTCCGCGCCGCAACCGAAGGCGACAGCAGCTACAAGACCAGCAAGCCAGGCGTGTTCGCAGCAGGCGACATGCGCCGCGGCCAGTCGCTGGTGGTGTGGGCGATCCGCGAAGGCCGCCAGTGCGCCCGCGCTGTCGACGAGTACCTGATGGGCAGTTCCGTCCTCCCGCGTTAATCCCGCCTCACTTGACTTCCTCCCCGTCCACGGCTGCGGCCGCCGCTTACGCGGA
This sequence comes from Pseudoduganella sp., assembly GCA_039593355.1. GTDB lineage: Bacteria > Pseudomonadota > Gammaproteobacteria > Burkholderiales > Burkholderiaceae_D > Rugamonas. The sequence continues at coordinate 143,383 of JBCNPK010000005.1, read as the reverse complement.
AAGGACGGGGATTCCTACCGCGCCGCCGCCAGCAGTAACCTGGCTTGAGCTACCTCGGAGGGTTCCTGCTGATGATGGCACTAACTCACCATTCACTACACAGGCGAACCGGGCGTCGTCCCGCCCTTCGCTACGAATCATTGCTTCACCGCGTCGTAACACGTTGATCGCCCCGACTACGTCGGCATGGTTCTCATAGCCGCATGTCACACACGCAAATAAGGCTTGTGTGCGTCGATTATCGGGGGAGACGTGGCCGCATCCCGGACAAGTCTGGCTCGTATGGTGTGGTGCAACCACTACTAGCATACCGCCTTTCCAAGCCAATTTATAGCCAAGCTGCCTGCGAAACTCGTACCAGCCTTGATCTAGGATCGCCTTGTTCAAGCCAGATTTGGCACGCACATTATGCCCGGGTACATCATGACTGCCGGCAGCTGACTTCGACATTTGTTTTAGGCGCAGGTCTTCGATATACACGATCGCGTGGTTGTTGCAGATCGTCCTCGTGACCTTGTGCAGATAATCTTTACGCACATTCCTGATACGCGCATGGATGCGCTGCACGCGCACTTTAACCTTCTTCCAGTTTTGACTGTATTTGACCTTCCTGCTTAAGGCCTGATGTGCCTTGCGCAGTCGGGCTTCGTGGCGCCTGAAGCTGTTGATCGGCTCATAAAAAACGCCATCCGATAGCGTGGTGAAGCGGACGATTCCCATGTCCACGCCGACCTTCTTGCCGCGCACTTCTATTGGTTCGATTTCGCGTGCGGTCTGAATCGCTACGAACCAGCGGCCGGCGTGGTTGCTGACCGTCACATTGCGCATTGCGCCCAACACTAGCCTGCTATTGCGATAGCGTAGCCACCCGAGTTTTGGCAAAAAGATCCGGTTATTACACTGTTCCAGTTTAATTTGTTGCGGGTCCGGATAACGGAAGCTGTCGCGGCGACCTTTCTTTTTGAAACGCGGAGTACCTGCGCGCCCGGCAAAGAAGTTTTCGTAGGCGCGTTCCAGATCCTTAAGCGATTGCTGCAGCGGATGGGTGGGCGCTTGCTGCAGCCACGGTGTGGCTGCATTATGCCGCCATCCAGTCAGCAGCTTGCACAATTCGGCATAGCCCAAGTTTCTTTCGCCGCTCGCATGCCGTGCGATCTGGATATCCAAAGCCCTATTGAAGACAAAACGGCAGGACCCGGCAAAGCATTGCATTGCCCGCCGCTGCTGCCCGGTTGGCACAAGTTCAAACCGATAGGATTGAAGGAGCTCCATACTGTTATTATATACAGTATTTGGGACAGCTGGCGCACCGAAGGATGCCTTCGGCATCTGCGCTCTTGCCCTTGGCCTGAAGGCCGAAGCTTGCTATGCATAAGGCCATTCGCACAGCCCAGTGCGTTTGACTTGCTCCCCCTTCAGCTAGAAACAACCTAGCGCAATTAGTCGATTCCGTAAGAGAGTTGCGAACCGAATTTCGTACGATAGTTCGCCTTGCATGTCGCTACATTTGGTGCGTCCTTCATATTCGAGCTGGCAACCTCAGCCAAGCTGTACGAAGTTTTCAATGATTCGCGACCCCACCCGTAAGTCCAAAGGCGATATAAAAGTCGCTTTTTGGTTCGGAAGAGATTCTTCCGAAGAGTCATCTCGGGTTTTACAACAACATCAGATCGAATTCGATAGTCCAAACTCATTTATATTATCCGGGAATTCCTCGCCTATTTGGATCTACGAGCCAGTTTTTAACTTTTGCCATGAATGCCCATACGTCATTTTCTTTTGGGCGTACATAGTTGATGTTTGTTGGGTCCTCGCCCATTCGCTCAAATATACCGATTAACCATGAAGGACCGTGGCCGCTAACATCAAGTTCCTTCAGCCATGATTCGAGTTCTCCGCCAGGTACAACAAAAATTCCATACGCAGCAATTTGTTCGACCAGATTCAATGCCGCCTCCAGTTCGTTAGATGAGAGGATCTTGAGACCTCCTCCCTTCTTCATGTCCTTACCGGTTAAATCCATGGCTGCCTTCACTGCAGCTCTCATTGTCGCAAACGAACCATGCGATAGGTTGGGAATATTCGCGCTAGTTAGAAGGTTTCCCCAATTTGCACCACCCTCCTTTAAGACATCGACATCGACAATCCCAACAGCAGGAATGCCGAGCTTTCGTAACGGCTTTATGATTGTTTGAACTGTCTGCTTGTTTTGGGCATTAATGAACAGGCAGTTCGGGATACCCCATTCTGGTTTGAACTGTAACAGGCGTTCATTAATCTCTTGATAAAACGCCCGGTCAGCATCTGACTCTGTCACGACAACAAATTCATAAAATAGGCCGCTGAGCACGCCAGTTGAGCGAAGAAGAGGATGGCGCATTAACTCTAAAATCTCATCGCTTGGAAGAACCCTCGCGGTGGCCACCGTATCCCGGTAAGTAAGTCGAACGATATTCACAGGGGCGCCCGACTGAATGCAGCCCATTACAAATGAAGGGCTGTGTGTGGAAACTAGCACACGCTTGTCTGCGGTTAGAGCCGCTCGCGAAACTTCGAACGCCAGTTTGGACGCTAATGATGGATGTAGGAATGCCTCCGGCTCGTCAATCAGGATGACACTAGGATCACCGGCCATCACTTCAGTAAGTATGCCAGTAAAGGCTTTAACTCCATCGCTGGCCTGCTCGATTGGCTGAGCGGAACCATGAAACTGAACGGCTTCCGTATGGATGCCTCTCTCCTCCTGATGGTCGCGTGGTGGGCGATTTGAGAGCCGAATGCGAAGATTCCCAATGTGTGTGGGGTCGATTACAAAATATGTTCCAAATGCCTCATACACCATCCGGCGAACTTCAAGACGTTTCACATCGTCTTGAAACAGAACTTGAAGGCTGTTATGAGGCGTGCGCTGCAGATCTCCTGCCATCTGCTCGTTCACTAGCTCTATTCGGCTGCGGCCGTTGAGTATTAATGTATTGTGGCTGAGGAACCATTGGCAAAATGCCGCAGGATTTTCGTTTGGACGTTGAATATGCCGAGTCAATTCCGAAAATGGAACTTGGACTCTGCCATAGCGGCTTCCGACGAGCACGCTGTTGATATCCCAGGATTCACCAGGATTCGGCTGTTGACGAATTCGTTCAATTGCTTGTTGGGTGTGTTCTGCATCAAGCCCGGTGAACGACATTTCTTCGAGGATTGCAAAATTCCCATCCTTATGCCCCGATCGGCAGAACCGTTCAATCTCTGAAAGTACTCGGCTCTTCCCCGAATTGTTTGGCCCAACAAATACAGTCACTGGCGTAGCGTGGATGCTCTCGCCCGAAAGCCCTGGCACCCTACCAAATTTGAATTTAAAACTAGAGATCATTTGCGGCCGCTCCGGTGATCGAATAGGCAAATATCGTCAGGTCGTCAAACAATTTCCGACTGATAGATTGTTAGTTACGACTGCTAAGCTAGGACAGCAGCGCCACCAGCGCAGTCGGGTGGAAATGCCATCCGAGTAGGCCGGATAGGCCCATGAATACGCCGAAGCCAGTCGGCAGCATCGACAGCCAGAACAGCCAGCGCTGCTTGGTCAGCGCCGTAATCGCCAGCAGGGCGATGGCGATTGCCAGCATGGCGTCGGACAGGTCGAACTGGTCGTCTTTGAAGTTCAGGTCATCGTAAGTCTTGTCGTCCTGCTCCGCCTGGGCTTTAAGTTCATCCTTCTTGCGCTTCTGGTCAGCTGCCAGCTTGGTGTAGCTGGCGATTGCCTCGTCGTAGGAGGCCTGTTCGCTGGCAGGGCGGCCGGCCTTGGCCAGCTTCAGCTGCACAATGGCTGCGTTGGCGACTTCTTCGCGGATATTGCGGGCCTGGTAGAAGGACCAGTGGTCAACCTTGTTGGCCTGGGTCTGCTGCATGGCCTGGTTAATATTGTCATCCTTGACCTTGCAGATGCCCATGAAAGTAGCCAGGATCGCCACCACCACGGCCACGCGCATGCTGAGAGGATTGTCGTTGTCGATTTCGTCCATGATGTTGCGTTACTCATTCGGGAATGCCCGCATTGTAGCCTCGGAGGCATGTCTTCATGTCTGACCGCTTGCCTTGCGGCGAGCCCTGGCAAGACGAGCGTCCGCCCATTCGACTGCTTTGACATGCTCTTTGTAAATCCGCCACCACCCGCGAATAATGAAAGCCAGGGACCCAAGTCCTATGGGCGTGAACATCAGTGCGACCACCAGGTACGTGAACCATCTATCGGAACGTATCAACCGGTCGTGGACGGAATTTTCAGGGTTCTTTGGATCCACCCACATTTCTACGGGTTTGCCGTTCAACCATGCGTCTTTTAGACGGGCGTAAACGTCGTGTTGGTATTCGTTTGCCTGGTCTGCAGAGGCGTTGAAGCTAACGCGCCTGCTTCGATACGCACGGCCTTCGAACGTGTAGCTGAATTCGGCTCTTGTAAAGTACCAAGTGCCGCCCTTTTTTCCCGATAGCTCGTCAAGCGTGACCGACTTGACTTCGGCCTGCACCGGCACATAGCGTTCGGCGGCGTGCGAATCGCGCGTTTGAACATACAGCGGTAAGGCGCCGCACCAAATTCCACCCCAAAGAAACACACCAGCGAATCCAATAAAGAAAGACGAAACAACAAAGCCTGCTGCAATTTCCGATATTTTCATGCGTTAGAACTTCGCTGCGATGCTCATGCCGATGCTGCGTGGCGCCAGGCGGTAGCCCTGCACGATCGAGGCGACTTGCGGGTGCTGGATCACCTTGTCTTCATCGAAGGCATTCTTGATGAAGGCCGTCAGCTGGTAGCGGTCGATCGAGATGCCGGTGCTGAAGTTGACGGTGTGGTAGCCAGGACGTTCGTAGTCGGTCTGCTCCGGATTGAGCGAGCCTTTGCTCGGGCCAACCCACTGCACGCCGCCCATGACGAAGGCGCTGCGGCCGCTGGCGGTGGAGAAGTTGTATTGGGCGGTGATGGTGCTGTTGTACTTCGGCACGCCCTGCACTTGCGCGCCTTTCACCGCGCCGACCACGCCGTTGGCGATGCCTTCGTCGTTGGACAGTTCGGCTTTCACATAGCCCCCGGCAGCGCTCAGCGTCAGGCCGGCCATTGGCTTGGCCTTGATGTCGAATTCGAAGCCCTTGCTGGTGGCATCGCCTGCGTTGGCGTTGTAGCTGTAGGCGCAGGTCGGCAGGTAGACGCCCTGCTGGATGTTCTTCCACTTCACGTAGAAGGCGTCGGCGCTGACGGAAACGCGGCCGCCCATGAAGCGCGATTTGCTGCCGACTTCATAGCTCCACAGGCTGTCGGAGGCGTAGGTCGGCGGGCCGGCAGTCAGGCCGTTTGCCTCCAGGTCCGGGCCGCAAGTGGTCGGCGGTACGAAGACGTTGGAGCCGCCCAGGCGGAAGCCTTTGGCGACCGAGGAGTACACCGTGTGGTCGGGAGACACTTCCCAGGTCACGGCATATTTCGGCGTGAAGGCGTGCGAGGACAGGCTGGAGCTGCTGTTGTTGCCGGCGCCCGCCAGATAGAGGCTGTTGCGCTGGGTCAGGGTGGATTTGCCCTTCAGGTAGCGCGCGCCAATGGTGCCGTGCAGGGTCGGCGTGAAGTAGTAATTCACTTCGCCGAAGATCGAGTTCTGCTTTTCGCGGTAGTGGAATTCGCCGGCGAAGGAATTGTCGTTCGGGAAGGCCCCAGGGTAGGAATCGGGCAGCAGGTCCGGATCGGCGCTGGAGAAGCCGAACTTCTCAAACGTGGCGTTGACGCCGAAGATCGGGTCGTTCTCGTTCAGGTTGGTGTGCTGGTTGGAGAAGTAATAGCCGGCCAGCCAGGTCACAGGCGAGCCGCCCGCCGCATAAGGCTTGGAAGCGAGGCGGAATTCCTGCGAAATCTGGCGCACGGCGTTATTCAGGTATACCGCCGAAGGCAGCCCGGCAATCGCGTCGATCAGCTCCGGTGGCGTCTTGCCGCCGTCATCGGTCGAAGTCAGGAAGGTCGACAGCGAATAGCTGTTGTAGGCCGAACCATTCTGGGTGCGGTCGAACTTGCGCTGGAAGTAGCTGGTGCTCGAGGTCAGGTCGGCTGCGCCCAGGTCCCAGTTGACGGCCAGGTTAGGCGTCAGCAGCTTGTCGATGGACGGCTCGCGCACCTGCTTTTGCGCCTGGTATGGCGGGCGGTCCAGGTTGAAGGCGGCGATATCCTTGGCGTCCACGCGTTGATAGTAGATCGAAGGGGTGACGGTCAAGTCGCGCGTCGGCGACCATTTCAGGGCCACACGCAATTCCTGGTCGTTGATCTTGTTGATGTTATTGGCCACGACATTGCCGTCGCCATCGACCTGGTCGATAAAGCCGCCGGTGCGCTGGGCCTGGGCGCCGATGCGCAGCGCCAGTTCATTGGCGACCAGGGGGAAGTTGCCGACCACATTGGTCGAGAAGTTTGCGCTGCCGCCGCGGGTCGTAGAGGCTTCGGCATAGGCGGTAATTTCGCGTTCCTTCAAATCCGGTTCGTTCGGCACGAACTTGATGGTGCCGCCCATCGAGCTGGCGCCGTACAGGGTGGCCTGCGGGCCGCGCAGCACTTCCACCCGGTCGATGTCGAAGAACTTGGGCTCCACGGTGCCCATGGTGTACAGGTTGCCTACGGTAAGCGATACATCGCCCAGGTAGATGCCGACGGTCGACTGGCCTGCGGCCGAACTGATGCCGCGAATCTCGATGTTGGAGGTGCCAGGCCCGGCGCCGCCGTTGCCGGTGGCTGCGGTGAAGGAGATGTTCGGCACTGCGCGCGTCAGGTCGGTAAAGTCCGACACTTGCTGTGAGAGCAAGGAAGCGCCGCTGATGGCGGAAATACTCATCGCCACCTTATTCGGGTCTTCCTTGCGCTTTTGCGCGGTAACGGTGACAACTTCGAGCTTGTCGCCATCCGCCAAAGCCTGGGCGGAAATGGCCGCCAGCGAGCAAGCCAGGACTGTCCGACGAATTTTCATGCTTTTTTTCCTTCAAATGGGCCAAAGTTACTAAAATAGCAGGAAATTGCTGCCTTGCAGCAGTGAACATGCAATCAACAGGAGTTTCAATTTGTAAATTGCTGACTCGGCGGTTAGTAGTGTTGTATTATTGACCTCTTTGACTGCGCCAATGGGGCGGCTGTGGGGCTCCGAGCAGAGATAACCGTTTCTGAATTACAATGTGGCCTCAAGAACAAAGAGCGACATCAGTGCCTAATCTCGTCGAAATCCGTGACTTACACTTCGGGTATGGAAAGCGGTCTATCCTGTCCGGCCTCCACATGGACTTCCCGCGTGGGAAGGTGGTGGCTGTCATGGGCGGCTCCGGCAGTGGAAAGACCACCGTATTGCGCCTGATCGGCGGACAATTGCGTCCGCAAAAAGGTGGCGTCACGGTGGAGGGACAGGTCGTTCACGAGCTGAAGACCAAGGACCTGTACCTGCTGCGCCGCAAGATGGGCATGCTGTTCCAGCATGGCGCCCTGTTCACCGACCTGACTGTGTATGAGAACGTGGCCTTTCCGCTGCGCGAGCATACGGACCTGCCGGAAGAATTGATCCGCGACCTCGTGCTGCTGAAGCTGAATGCAGTCGGCCTGCGCAATGCCGCCAAGCTGAAGCCGGGCGAAATCTCGGGCGGTATGGCGCGCCGCGTGGCGCTGGCGCGCTCGATCGCGCTGGATCCGCAACTGATCATGTACGATGAGCCCTTTGCCGGCCTCGACCCGATCTCGATGGGCGTGACCGCCAACCTGATCCGCAACCTGAACGATGCGCTCGGCTCGACCACCATCCTCGTATCGCACGATGTGAAGGAATCGTTCCAGATCGCTGACTATGTGTATTTCCTGTCGCAGGGCAAAATCGTGGCCCACGGCACCCCAGCTGACATGATGGTTTCGACCGATCCTTACGTGAAGCAGTTCGTGCATGCGGAAGCGGATGGCCCCGTGCCCTTCCACTATCCGGGCAAATCGCTGGCCGACGACCTGGGCCTGGGAGCACGCAAATGATGCGCCGTTTCCTGCTGAGCGTGGGCGGTGGCGCACGCGATTATGTGGAAAGCATCGGCTTTTCCTTCCGCACCCTGGCGACCATGCTGGGGCTGTCGCCGGGCTTGCTGCGCCGTCCGCGCCTGCTGGTTGAGCAGCTGCATGTAATCGGTAACTACTCGCTGCTGATCATCATCCTGTCCGGCCTGTTCGTCGGCATGGTGCTGGGCTTGCAGGGTTACTACACGCTGAATAAATATGGCGCATCCGAGTCGCTGGGCTTGCTGGTTGCGCTGGGCCTGACGCGCGAACTGGGGCCGGTGATCACCGCGCTGCTGTTCGCCGGCCGCGCCGGTACTTCGCTGACCGCGGAGATTGGCCTGATGAAAGCGGGCGAACAACTGTCCGCCATGGAAATGATGGCCGTGAACCCGATCCAGCGTGTGCTGGCGCCGCGTTTCTGGGCCGGCGTGATTTCGGTGCCGCTGCTGACCGCCATGTTCAGCGCCGTGGGCATCCTGGGCGGCTACCTGATCGGCGTTGGCCTGATCGGTGTGGACGAGGGCGCATTCTGGTCGCAGATGCAGGGCGGCGTGGACGTATGGAAAGACGTATTCAATGGATTCGTGAAAAGTGTGGTGTTCGGTATCGCCATCACTTATATCGCGCTGTACCAGGGCTATGAAGCCCAGCCTACGCCGGAAGATGTTTCCGGTGCGACGACGCGTACCGTGGTCATTTCTTCGCTGATGATCTGGTGGCTCGACTTTATGCTGACGGCGCTGATGTTTAGCAAATAACTCACGGTGCCAGGTGCTGACAAGCGCAGCTTGTTGGCCCCTGGCACCGCTGACTAGTGATCAAAAGGATTCGATATGCAACGTAAATCTCTCGACGTTTGGGTTGGTCTGTTCATCGTGATGGGCGCGGCTGCGCTGATGTTCCTGGCGCTCAAGGCCGGCAACATGGGTTCCATGAGCTTCGGCAAGACCTACCAAGTGAGCGCTCGCTTCGACAATATCGGTTCGCTGCGTACCCAGGCAGCGGTCAAGGCATCCGGCGTGGTGGTGGGCCGGGTCGCCTCGATCGGTTTCGACGACAAGGTGTATAAAGCCGTGGTGACCCTGGACATGGACGAAGGCTTCAAGTTCCCGAAAGACAGCTCGGCCAAGATCCTGACCGCCGGCCTGCTGGGCGAACAGTACATTGGCATTGAGGCCGGTGGCGACGAAAAGAACCTGGTCGCCGGCGACAAGATCGCACGCACCCAGTCCGCAACCGTGTTGGAAGACCTGATCAACCAGTTCATCTATAGCAAGGCAGCCGAAGGAAAGGACTCCAAATGAGCAAATTCCGTACACTTGCCCTGAGTGTGGCCGTGGTGGGTGCTTTGAGCGGCTGTGCCGGCCCCAATCCGCGCGACCCGTTCGAAAGCTATAACCGCGCCGTTTTCGACTTCAACGACAAGGTGGACGAATACGCGCTCAAGCCGACCGCGACCGTCTACAAGAACGTGACCCCGGGCTTCGTCCAGACTGGCGTGAGCAATTTCTTCGGCAACCTGGCCGACGTCTGGACCGCCGCCAATAACCTGCTGCAAGGCAAGGTCGGGGATGGCATGTCGGACGTGATGCGCGTGGCGCTGAACTCGACCTTCGGCCTGCTGGGCGTGCTCGATATTGCCTCTGAAGCAGGTTTGCAAAAACATAAAGAAGATTTCGGCCAGACCCTGGGCGCCTGGGGCGTTCCATCGGGGCCCTACCTGATGCTGCCGCTGCTGGGCCCATCGACGGTGCGCGACACCGCCGCCCTGCCGGTGGATATCTACGCCGATCCGTGGCAGTACAAGGATCCTGTCAACGTACGTAACATCGGCACCGTTACCCGTGTTGTGGACCAGCGTGCAGCTCTGCTGGACGCGTCCACGCTGCTGGAAGATGCTGCTCTCGACCGTTACGAGTTCATCCGCGATGGCTATATGCAGCGCCGTAACAGCCAGGTTTACGATGGCGAAGACGGTCCGAAGGGCAAGCAGAAGAAGGCGGAGCTGGAGGACGAGGATGAAAAGCCGGCTCAAGCTATAATCGCGGAACCGGCTGAAACGAAACCCAGCCTGTGATCCGGAACACAACCCTACATAGGTAAAGAACAATGAAACTGATCAAACAACTGATCGCGGTCGCCACGGTGGCTTTCGCCACCAGCGCATTCGCCGCTGCAGCTCCTGCCGCCAACGAAGCTCCTGACGCACTGGTCAAGCGCATCAGCACCGAGGTGCTCGATACCGCCAAGAACGACAAGGACATCCAGGCCGGCAACCAGAAGAAAGTCATGGACCTGGTGGAAACCAAGATCCTGCCTTACGTCGACTTCCAGAAAATGACGTCGCTGGCAGCGGGCCGTTACTGGCGCGAAGCCACCCCGGAACAGCAAAAGCAGCTGGCCGCCGAGTTCCGCACCCTGCTGATCTTCACCTACTCGGGCGCCCTGTCCCAGGTGAAGGACCAGACCGTTGACTTCAAGCCGATGCGCGCTTCGCCAGGCGACACCGAAGTGGAAGTGCGTTCCCAGGTGAACCAGCAGCGTGGCGAGCCGATCCAGCTGAACTACCGTGTCGCCAAGACCGATGCCGGCTGGAAAATCTATGACATCAACGTGCTGGGCGCATGGCTGGTGGAAGCCTACAAAGGCACCTTCGCTTCGGAAATTTCCAAGGGCGGCATCGACGGCCTGATCAAGACCCTGGCCGAGAAGAACAAGAAGCTGGCCTCCAAGCCACTGAAGACCGCAGGTAAATAAATCATGCCTGACACCGCTGTTTCCAATCAATTGTCCCTGAAGGCGCTGACCGTGGCCAATGCCACGGAAGCGCTGGCACAGGGCCTGGCGGCGCTGCGCGCCGGCCAGACCGTGTTCGACCTGGGCCAGGTGGAAGCAGTGGATTCCTCTGCCGTGTCAGTCATGCTGGCATGGCAGCGCGCCGCGATCCAGAGCGGCACCAAGCTGGAACTGCGCAACCTGCCAGAATCCCTGCGGAGCTTGACCAAGCTCTACGGCGTGTGCACGCTCGTGTCGCCCGCCGACCTGCATCATCATTGACCCCCGCCTGATCCCCCCGCAGCAGTTTCAACCGGTTCGGCGAGCCCGAACCAAATTTCCAATATAATTGACCGTCTACCGCGCCTGATGAGCGCGCGCCTTTGCAACGGTCATCGTTGTCCCAGTTATCTATACAAGTAAGCATGACAGCAATCGAAATCAGCAACGTCCAGAAGCGCTACAAGGCGTTGCAGGCGCTTGGCGGCGTGTCCTTGAAAATCGAGGAGGGCGAGTTCTTTGGCTTGCTCGGGCCGAACGGTGCTGGCAAGACCACCTTGATTTCGATCATTGCCGGCCTGATCCGCGCCGACGCCGGCAGCGTGAAAATCCACGGCCATGATGTGGTGTCCGATTTCCGCGCAGCGCGCCGCAAGCTGGGCGTGGTGCCGCAGGAACTGGTGTTCGATCCTTTCTTCACCGTGCGCGAAACGCTGCGCCTGCAGTCGGGCTACTTCGGCCTTGGCAACAACGATAAGTGGATCGACGAGGTGATGGAGGAGCTGGGCCTGGCCAACAAGGCCGACACCAATATGCGCGCCCTGTCCGGCGGCATGAAGCGCCGCGTGCTGGTCGCGCAGGCGCTGGTGCACAAACCGCCCGTCATCGTGCTGGACGAGCCGACTGCCGGCGTCGACGTGGAGCTGCGCCAGACCCTGTGGCAGTTCATCACGCGCCTGAACCGCGAAGGCCACACCATCGTGCTCACCACGCACTATCTGGAAGAAGCGCAAGCCATGTGCAAGCGCGTCGCCATGCTCAAGCTGGGCAAGGTAGTGGCGCTGGACACCATGTCGCAGCTGATCCGCCGCATCTCCGGCTCGCAATTGGTGCTGCACCTGCCGCACAATTCGCTGCCGGAAGAACTGCAGCCGCTGCTGAACCATCCGCCGGAAGACAACAAGTACAGCCTGCGCATCAACGATTACGCCGAAGTGGAAGGCATCCTCGCGCGCCTGCGCCAGGGCGGCATCAGCATCGACGAGATGCAGCTGCAGCAGGCCGACCTGGAAGACATCTTCCTGCAAATCATGGACGAGAACATCGTATGATCACCACCGGCTTCCGCACCCTGGTCTACAAGGAGACGCTGCGTTTCTACAAGGTCGCCACGCAGACGATCGCCGCGCCTATCCTGACCGCCATGCTTTACCTCCTGATTTTCGGCCACGTGCTGTCGGGCCGCGTCGAGGTCTATCCCGGCGTGACTTACACTGCCTTCCTGATCCCGGGCCTGGTGATGATGAGCGTACTGCAGAACGCCTTCGCCAATTCGTCGTCGTCGCTGATCCAGTCCAAGATCACTGGCAACCTGGTGTTCGTGCTGCTGACGCCCTTGTCGCACTGGGAGATTTTCTCCGCCTATGTTCTGGCCTCGATGGTGCGCGGCATCACCGTCGGCTTCGGCGTCTTTGCGATTACTGCCTGGTTCGCGCACCTGAGCTTCACGGCGCCGCTGTGGATACTGGTGTTCGCCCTGCTGGGCGCAGCGATCCTCGGAACCATGGGCCTGATCGCCGGCATCTGGGCCGAGAAGTTCGACCAGCTGGCCGCCTTCCAGAATTTCCTGATCGTGCCGCTGACCTTCCTGGCCGGCGTGTTCTATTCGATCCATTCGCTGCCGCCATTCTGGCTGGCCGTATCGCATGCGAACCCGTTCTTCTACATGATCGACGGCTTCCGCTACGGCTTCTTCGGGCAGTCCGACGTGAACCCATGGATCAGCGTCGCCATCGTCTCCGCCTTCCTGGTGGTGCTGGCGCTGCTCGCTATCAAACTCCTGCGCAGCGGCTACCGCTTGCGCCACTGATTTATTGAGGAATTCAAAGTGACCACAACTCCAGAAGCAATCCACAGCTACATCGCTGCCGGCCTTGAATGCACCCACCTGCAAGTGGAAGGCGACGGCCAGCACTTCCAGGCCGTGATCGTGTCGCCCGCCTTTGCCGGCAAGCGCCTGATCCAGCGCCACCAGCTGGTGTATGCCGCGCTGGGCGACCGCATGCGTGAAGAGATCCACGCGCTGTCGATGAAAACCCTGACCCCGGACGAATTCCAAGGATAAGAAGAGAATATGGATAAACTGCTCATCACCGGCGGCAAGCGCCTGGTCGGCGACATCAAGATTTCCGGCGCCAAGAACGCCGCCCTGCCTATCCTGTGCGCGGGCTTGCTGACCGCGGGCGACGTGGAGCTGACCAATGTGCCGCTGCTGCACGACGTGGCCACCATGCTCAAGCTGCTGCGCCAGACCGGCCTGTCGGTTGCGCAGGACGGGGAAAAGGTCACGCTGAACGGCTCGAAGATCGACAAGTACGAAGCGCCGTATGAACTGGTGAAGACCATGCGTGCGTCGATCCTGGTACTGGGCCCCCTGCTGGCGCGCTTCGGCGAAGCCAAGGTCTCGCTGCCGGGCGGCTGCGCCATCGGTTCGCGTCCTGTCGACCAGCACATCAAGGGCCTGCAGGCGATGGGCGCCGAGATCACCATCGACGGCGGCTACATCTACGCCAAGTGCAAGAAGCTGAAGGGCACACGCATCGTCACCGACATGATCACCGTGACGGGCACCGAGAACCTGCTGATGGCGGCGACCCTGGCCGAAGGCGAAACCATCCTGGAAAACGCCGCGCGCGAGCCGGAAGTGACCGACCTGGCCAACCTGCTGGTGGCGATGGGCGCCAAGATCCAGGGCATCGGCACCGACCGCCTGGTGATCCAGGGTGTGCCTGAGCTGCACGGTGCCAAGCACGAAGTGATCTCCGACCGTATCGAGGCGGCGACCTTCCTGTGCGCAGTGGCTGCCGCTGGCGGCGACATCACCATCCGCAATACCCGCACCGATATCTTCGACGTGGCGCTGGACAAGCTGCGCGAGATGGGCGTGCAGCTGACCGTGGGCGACAACTGGATCCGCGCGCAGATGGACCAGCGCCCGAAGCCGGTCTCCTTCCGCACCACCGAATACCCGGGTTTCCCGACCGATATGCAGGCGCAGTTCATGGCGGTGAACCTGATCGCCAACGGCAGCAGCAAGGTGACCGAAACCATTTTCGAAAACCGTTTCATGCACGTGCAGGAAATGAACCGTCTGGGTTCGAAGATTTCCATCGACGGCAACACCGCGTACATCGACGGCGTCGAGCAGCTGATCGGTGCGCCGGTGATGGCGACCGACCTGCGCGCATCGGCTTCGCTGGTGATCGCCGGCCTGGCCGCCAAAGGCGAAACCCTGGTGGACCGCATCTACCACCTGGACCGCGGCTATGACCGCATGGAAGACAAGCTTTCCGCCGTTGGCGCCAATATCACCCGCATCAAGTGAATTTATGGAACTCATCCTCGCCCTGTCGAAAGGCCGGATCTTTGAAGACACGATGCCGCTGCTGGAAGCGGCCGGCATCGAGGTCCTCGAAAACCCCGAAACCTCCCGCAAGCTGATCCTGCCTACTTCGGACCCCGGCATTCGCGTACTGATCGTGCGCGCATCCGACGTGCCGACCTATGTGCAGCATGGCGCGGCGGACTTCGGCGTGGCGGGCAAGGATGTTCTGCTGGAACACGGCGGCGAAGGCCTGTACCAGCCGGTGGACCTGCACATCGCCAAGTGCCGCATGTCGGTGGCGACGCGTGCCGGTTTCGATTACGAGACCGCTGTGCGCCAGGGCGCGCGCCTGCGCGTGGCGACCAAGTTCACCTCGATCGCGCGCGAGCACTTCGGCAAGAAGGGCGTGCACGTCGACCTGATCAAGCTGTACGGCTCGATGGAGCTGGCGCCGCTGGTGGGCCTGTCCGACGCGATCGTCGACGTGGTCTCCACCGGCAGCACCCTGCGCGCCAACAACCTGGTGGAAGTGGAAGAGATCATGGACATCTCTTCGCGCCTGGTCGTGAACCAGGCCGCGCTGAAGATGAAACGCGCCCGCCTGCAACCGATTATCGAAGCATTTGAGCGCGCCTCGCTGGCGAAAGCATGAATATGATCCGCAAACTCGACTCCACCCAAGACGACTTCCAGGAAACGCTCGACGCGTTGCTGGCCTTTGAAGCAGAAACCGACGACGCCATCGAAGGCGCGGTAGCGAAGATCATCGCCGACGTGCGCGCGCGCGGCGACGAAGCGGTGCTGGAATACACCAACCGCTTCGACCGCACCAAGGCCGCATCGATGGCCGACTTTGACATCGCCCAGCCCGAGCTCGATGCCGCCCTGGCAGCCCTGCCTGCCGCGCAACGCGCCGCGCTGCAAACCGCCGCCGACCGCATCCGCGCCTTCCACGAACGCCAGAAGCAGGAGCTGCAAGGCTTCACCTACACCGAAGCCGACGGCACCATCCTCGGCCAGCGCATCACGCCGCTGGACCGCGTGGGCATCTACGTCCCCGGTGGCAAGGCTGCCTACCCGTCGTCGGTGCTGATGAACGCCGTGCCGGCCAAAGTGGCGGGCGTAGAAGAGATCATCATGGTCGTGCCGACTCCGGATGGCGTGAAGAACCAGATGGTGCTGGCCGCCGCCGCCATTGCCGGCGTGACCCGCGTCATTGGCATCGGCGGCGCGCAAGCTGTCGCCGCGCTGGCGCACGGCACCGAGACCATCAAGCCGGTCGACAAGATCGTCGGCCCGGGCAATGCCTACGTGGCATCGGCCAAGCGCCGCGTGTTCGGCACTGTCGGCATCGACATGATCGCCGGCCCGTCCGAGATCCTGGTGATCTGCGATGGCACCACCGATCCCGACTGGGTGGCGATGGACCTGTTCTCGCAGGCCGAGCACGACGAGCTGGCGCAGGCCATCCTGCTGTGCCCTGACGCGGAATACATCGCGAAAGTGGAAGCCAGCATCGCCAAGCTGCTGCCGGCCATGCCACGCAAGGCGGTCATCGAAACTTCGCTGCGCGACCGCGGCGCCCTGGTGAAAGTGCGCGACATGGCCGAAGCCTGCGCCATCGCCAACAGCATCGCCGCCGAACACCTGGAAATCTCGGCCGAGAACCCGCAGCAGTGGGCCGACCAGATCCGCCACGCCGGCGCCATGTTCCTGGGCCGCTTCTCGTCCGAATCGCTGGGCGACTATTGCTGCGGCCCGAACCACGTGCTGCCGACGTCGCGCACCGCGCGCTTCTCCTCGCCGCTGGGCGTGTACGACTTCCAGAAGCGTTCTTCGGTGATCCACGTCAGCGAAGCCGGCGCGCAAACGCTGGGCAAGATCGCGGCGGAACTGGCTTACGGCGAGGGCTTGCAGGCCCACGCCCGCAGCGCGGAGCTGCGCCTGAAATGAGCGAGTGGAAGAACCAGGTCTTCTGTGAGGATGCGATGGCCGGACTGGCCCGCGTCCCGGATGGTTCCATCGACCTGATCCTGACCGATCCGCCCTACAACCTGGGCAAGGATTACGGCAATGCGTCCGACCAGCAGACGGTCGACGATTACCTGGCATGGACGGAGGCGTGGATCGACGCGGCCCTGCCCAAGCTGAAGCCGAACGGGAGCCTGTACATCTTCCTGACCTGGCGCTTTTCGCCGGAGATTTTCGTCATGCTGAAAAAGCGCATGACGATGATGAATGAAATCATCTGGGACCGCCGCGTGCCTTCCATGGGCGGCAGTACCCGCAGTTATTCGTCGGTGCACGACACCATTGGGTTCTTCGTGCGCCGCAAGGATTATTACTTCGACCTCGACGCCGTGCGTATCCCGTACGACGCCGAAACCAAGAAGGCCCGTTCGCGCTCGATCTTCGTCGGCGCGAAGTGGCTGGAAGTGGGCTACAACCCCAAGGACCTGTGGAGCGTATCGCGCTTGCACCGGGAGCATGCGGAACGGGTTGATCATCCGACGCAGAAGCCATTGGAAATTATTGAACGCATGGTCAAGGCCAGTTGCCCGCCGGATGGCGTGGTGATGGACTTGTTCATGGGCAGCGGGACGACCGCTGTTGCCGCGCGTCGCTGCGGGCGGGATTTTGTTGGCTTTGAATTGAATCCGGAGTATTGCGACATAGCTCGGGCGCGCTTGGCTGCGCTGCCTGAACCCGGTAAACCTGGGTCAGACCCAAAGGGGCTCGGCGCCCCCGTCGAGACCCTTTCTCGCAAGGGGCGCAGGGCGAAGCAATCGCCGGTGCTGAGCGAGGCTTTAGAACAGGAGTAAATGCAGATGTCCCTCGACAGCCTTATCGCCAATACGATCCGCCAGGATGTGCGTTCCGACCACATCTACCATGTGCCGGATGCCAGCGGTTTTATCAAGCTGGATGCGATGGAGAATCCCTATGTGCTGCCGAGCCACCTGCATCATGAACTGGCGAACCGCATCGCCAGCGTGGCGCTGAACCGCTACCCGGTCGCCAGCTACGAAACCATCAAGCAGCGCATCCGCGCCAGGCTGGGCGTGCCGCAAGGCTACGACGTCATGCTGGGCAACGGCTCGGACGAGCTGATTGCCATCATGGCGCAGGCCTGCGCGCTGCAGCCGGCCGAAGGCCGCCGCGCTGTGATGATGGCGCCTGCACCATCCTTCGTGATGTTCCAGCGCTCGGCCATGGTGGCGGGCATGGACTTCGTCGGCGTGCCGCTGAAGGCCGACCTGACGCTCGACTTGCCGGCCATGCTGGCCGCCATCGCGCAGCACAAGCCGGCGCTGGTCTTCCTGGCCTACCCGAACAACCCGACCGGTAATCTGTTCGATGCCGGCGATATCGAAAAAGTGATCGATGCACTGGGCGACAAGGGCCTGTGCGTGGTCGATGAAGCGTATGAGCCGTTTGCGCAACAGAGCTTCATGGGCCGCCTGCCTGAATTCCCCAACCTGATCGTCATGCGCACTCTGTCGAAACTTGGCCTGGCGGGCATCCGCCTTGGCTATATGTCGTGCGCGCCGGCCCTGCTGGAGCAATTCGACAAGATCCGCCCACCCTACAACGTCAACGTCCTGACCCAGGCCGCCGCCGAATTCTGCCTCGACCACCTCGAAGTGCTGAACGAACAGGCCGCCCTGCTGCGCCAACAGCGCGGCGAGCTGTCGGCCGCGCTGGCGCAATTGCCGGGTGTCAACGTTTTCCCATCGGCCGCAAACTTTATCCTCATTCGTGTACCGAATGCCGACCAGGTGCATGCCAAACTGCTCGAGCGCAAGGTTTTGATCAAAAATGTGGGTAGAATGCATAATGTACTGGCCAACTGCCTGCGCATCACGGTCAGTACGCCCGAGGAAAACGCAATCATGCTGGACGGCCTGAAAGCCGCCCTGGCATCCTGAAGCGAAACTCAAGAGCTTTTCATGAACCGCACCGCAGAAATCACTCGCAACACCAGCGAGACCCAGGTCCGCGTCGCCGTCAACCTCGATGGCACCGGCGTCCAGAAGCTGAACACGGGCGTGCCTTTCCTCGACCATATGCTGGACCAGATCGCCCGCCACGGGCTGATCGACCTCGATATCGAAGCCACCGGCGACACCCACATCGACAACCACCACACGGTGGAGGACGTGGGTATCACCCTCGGCATGGCGATCGCCAAGGCCATCGGCGACAAGAAAGGCATCCGCCGCTACGGCCACGCCTATGTGCCGCTGGATGAAGCGCTGTCGCGCGTGGTGATCGACTTTTCCGGCCGCCCTGGCATCGAATATCACATCCCATTCACCCGCGCGATGATCGGCGCCTTCGACGTCGACCTGACGCTGGAATTCTTCCGCGGCTTCGTCAACCATGCGGGCGTCACACTGCATATCGACAACCTGCGCGGCACCAATGCACACCACCAGTGCGAAACCGTGTTCAAGGCTTTCGGCCGCGCCCTGCGCATGGCCAGCGAGCTCGATCCGCGCGCTGCTGGCGCCATTCCGTCCACCAAAGGAAGCCTGTAACGACACACCGGCTGACTGACATGAAAAAAATCGTAGTAGTCGATTACGGCATGGGCAACCTGCGCTCCGTCGCGCAGGCATTGCGCGCAGTCGCACCCGAAGCCGACGTAGTGATTTCCGGCGATCCCGCCGCCATCGATGCCGCCGACCGCATCGTCCTGCCCGGCCAGGGCGCCATGCGCGACTGCATGGGCAGCCTGCGCGAATCGGGCGTGCAGGAAGCGCTGATGCGCGCTGCCGCCAGCAAGCCGATGATGGGCGTGTGCGTGGGCGAGCAGATGCTGTTTGACGCCAGCGAGGAAAACGGCAACACGCCGGGCCTGGGCCTTTTGCCCGGCAAGGTGGTGCGCTTCCAGCTCGACGGCATGCTGCAGGAAGACGGTTCGCGCTTCAAGGTGCCGCAGATGGGCTGGAACCAGGTGCGCCAGCGCATGCCGCACGCGATGTGGGCGGGCATTCCCGACAATGCCTGGTTCTACTTCGTGCACAGCTACTTCGCCAAGCCGGAGATCGACGCGCAAAGCGTCGGCGAAACCGTGTACGGTGCGCCGTTCTGCTGCGCGGTCGCCCGCGACAATATTTTTGCCACACAGTTCCACCCCGAAAAGAGTGCCGCCACCGGCCTGCAACTGTACAAAAATTTCATCCACTGGAATCCTTAACCTCAAGAACAACATCATGCTGCTTATTCCTGCTATCGACCTCAAGGACGGTCACTGCGTTCGCCTGAAACAGGGCGATATGGAACTTGCAACCGTCTTCTCCGACGACCCGGGCAAGATGGCCCGCCACTGGCTGGAACAGGGCGCGCGCCGCCTGCACCTGGTGGACCTGAATGGCGCCTTCGCCGGCAAGCCAAAGAACGAAGGCGCGGTGAAAGCCATCGTCAAAGCCGTGCAAGACTATGCGGAAGAATTCGACCTGCCTGAAATCCCGGTGCAGCTGGGCGGTGGCATCCGCGACCTGGACACGATCGAGCGCTACCTCGACGACGGCATCAGCTACATCATCATCGGCACCGCCGCCGTGAAGAGCCCCGGCTTCCTGCAGGACGCCTGCGGCGCCTTCCCTGGCCACATCATCGTCGGCCTGGATGCCAAGGATGGCAAGGTGGCGACCGACGGCTGGAGCAAGCTGTCCGGCCATGAAGTGATCGACCTGGCGCAGAAATTCGAAGGCTACGGCGTTGAATCGATCATCTACACCGACATCGGCCGCGACGGCATGATGGGCGGCGTGAATATCGAAGCCACCGTGCGCCTGGCGCAGGCGGTGAAGATCCCGGTCATCGCCTCCGGCGGCCTGCACAACATCAGCGACGTGGAAGCCCTGTGCGCGGTGCAGGACGAAGGCATCGAAGGCGTGATCTGCGGCCGATCGATCTATGAAGGCACGCTGGACCTGGCTTCGGCCCAGGAACGTGCCGATGAACTTTCCGAGTAATCAATATGCTGGCTAAACGCATCATCCCCTGCCTCGACGTGACCGATGGCCGCGTCGTGAAAGGGGTCAATTTCACCGAACTGCGCGACGCGGGCGACCCGGTGGAAATCGCACGCCGTTATGACGAGCAGGGTGCGGACGAACTGACCTTCCTCGACATCACAGCGTCGAGCGACAACCGCGACCTGATCCTGCACATCATCGAAGCCGTGGCCTCGCAAGTGTTCATCCCGCTGACGGTGGGCGGCGGCGTGCGCAAAGTGGAGGACGTGCGGCGCCTGCTGAACGCCGGCGCCGACAAGGTGAGCATGAATACCTCCGCCGTGACCAACCCGCAGCTGGTGTACGAAGCTTCGCAAAAGCACGGCAGCCAGTGCATCGTGGTGGCGATCGACGCCAAGAACGTCGCGCCCGGCAAATGGGAAGTGTTCACCCACGGCGGCCGCAACGCTACCGGCCTGGATGCGGTGGAGTGGGCGAAGAAGATGGCTGAACTGGGCGCCGGCGAACTGCTGCTGACCAGCATGGACCGCGACGGCACCAAGTCCGGTTTCGACCTGGGCCTGACCCGCGCCGTGAGCGACGCGGTCAACATCCCGGTGATCGCCTCCGGCGGCGTGGGCGGGCTGCAGGACCTGGCCGACGGCGTCAAGCTGGGCCACGCCGATGCGGTGCTGGCGGCCAGCATCTTCCACTACGGCCAGCACACCGTGCAGGAAGCCAAGCAATTCATGGCGGCGCAGGGTATTCCCATGCGCCTTTCTTAAACTTCGGGGAACACACAATGGCTAACGCAATTGCATCGAATGGTGTCGCCAAAGCCAAATGGCTGAACAAGGTGAAGTGGGACGAGCATGGCCTGGTGCCTGTCATCGCACAGGAAGCCGGCAGCAACGACGTGCTGATGTTCGCGTGGATGAACCGGGACGCGCTCTACAAAACCGTGGAGCTGGGCGAGGCCGTCTACTGGAGCCGCTCGCGCAAGAAGCTGTGGCACAAGGGCGAAGAGTCCGGCCACGTGCAGAAGGTGCTGGAAATCCGCCTCGACTGCGACGAAGACGTGGTGCTGCTGAAAATTGAACAGGAAGGCGACATCGCCTGCCATACCGGCCGCCACTCCTGCTTCTTCAACAAGTTCGAAAACGGCGACTGGCAGAACACCGAGCCGGTCCTGAAAGACCCCGAAGAGATTTACGCGGAAACGAAGAAATGAGCAATGTACTGGACCGCGTCGCGGCCACCATCGAATCGCGCAAGGGCGGCGACCCGTCGTCCTCCTACGTCGCCAAGCTGTTTTCCAAGGGCGACGACGCGATCCTGAAAAAGATCGGCGAG
Source organism: Pseudoduganella sp. (assembly GCA_039593355.1). GTDB lineage: Bacteria > Pseudomonadota > Gammaproteobacteria > Burkholderiales > Burkholderiaceae_D > Rugamonas. Next base: position 121,638 of record JBCNPK010000005.1, on the reverse strand, counting down.
GAAGCCACGGAAACCGTGATGGCGGCCAAGGACGCCCGCGCCAGCGGCGATGCGTCGAAAGTGCTGTACGAATGCGCCGACCTGTGGTTCCATTCGCTGGTGCTGCTGGCGCAATTCAACCTGACGCCGCAGCAGGTACTTGATGAGCTGGCGCGCCGCGAAGGCCTGTCCGGCCTGGACGAAAAAGCATCTCGTAAGGAATGAACGTGGAAAATTGCCTGTTCTGCAAGATTGCGGCGAAACAGATCCCCTCGACCGTCGTGCACGAAGACGATGACTTGATGGTGTTTAAGGACATCCATCCTGCCGCCCCGGTACACTTGCTCATCATCCCGAAACTGCACCTGTCGACCCTGTCCGACTGCAAGCCGGAGCACGCGCCCTTGCTGGGCAAGATGCTGGCGCTGGTGCCGCAACTGGCTGAGCAGCATGATATCGCCGTCGCCTATGAGGCGGATGGCACGCCGACCCGCGGCTACAAGACCCTGATCAACAGCGGTCCCGATGGCGGCCAGGAGGTGTACCACCTGCACATGCACCTGTACGGCGGCCCGCGCCCATGGCGCGGCATGCGGACTTAAGACTTTGATAAGCACATGGCGGTAGCCGCTTCGCGTATACTGTCCGAACTAACGATTTAATTTAGGGGTTTGTAATGGGTTCTATGAGCATTTGGCACTGGCTGATCGTCCTGGTAGTCGTGATGCTGGTATTCGGCACCAAGAAACTGGGCAATATCGGTTCCGACCTGGGCAAAGCCGTCAAGGGCTTCAAGGATGGCATGAAGGATGACGACGAGAAGCCTGCTCCTCCGCCAGCCCAGGTAGCCGACAAGAGCACCATCGACGTGGAAGCCAAGGAAAAGACCAAGCATTAATCAGCGATGATTGACCTCGGTCTTACCAAAATCGCCGTCATCGGGGTTGTGGCCCTGGTCGTCATCGGTCCGGAAAAGCTGCCCAAGGTGGCGCGCATGGCCGGGACGCTGTACGGCCGCGCCCAGCGTTACCTGAACGACGTCAAATCCGAAGTCTCGCGCGAAATGGAGCTGGACGAGCTGAAAAACCTGCGCAAGCAGGCCGAGGAAGCCGCCAGCACCTTCAAGGACGAGATGGACAATTCCATCGGCAAGGATATCCGCGAAGTGGAAGCGGCCCTGCACGGCCAGGATGCCTCGTACACGCCCCAGCTTGACCTGTACACGCCGAGCAATGAAGACATGGCGCGCAAGGCCAAGGACTTCCGCCGCAAGCGCGTGGTGCGCAGCTCCGCCGTGCCGCTATGGTACAAGCAGCAGGCTGGCGTCCGCACCCACGTCACCTCCGGCGCGGCGCGCATGAAGCGCCACCGCCCCGGCAGCCGCAAAACCGCATCGTTTTTCTAAATGAGTCAACAAGAACCCGTCGAAGAAACCTTCATCAGCCACCTGATCGAGCTGCGCGACCGCCTGGTCAAGGCCAGCATCGGCATTGTGGTGGTGACGGCGCTTCTTGGTTTTGGCTTCGGCCCTTCCAAAATCTACGACCTGATCGCCGCGCCGATGATCGCCGCCATGCCGGTGGGCTCGAAGATGATCGCCACCAGCGTGATCTCGCCCTTCCTGGTGCCGATGAAGGTCATGCTGCTGTTCGGTTTCATCCTGTCGCTGCCGTGGGTGCTGTACCAGATGTGGGCTTTCGTGGCGCCTGGCCTGTACGCGCATGAAAAGCGTCTGGTGGCGCCGCTGGTGATTGCCTCCTCCACCCTGTTCATGGCGGGCGTGGCATTCTGTTATTTCCTCGTGTTCGGCAAGGTCTTCGCCTTCATCAACCAGGTGTCGCCGTCATCGATTGCGGTGATGCCGGACATCGAGAACTACCTCGACTTCGTCATGTCGATGTGCCTGGCCTTCGGCTGCGCCTTTGAAGTGCCGGTGGTGGTGGTGGTGCTGGTGCGTATGGGCCTGGTGTCGGTAGCCAAGCTGAAGGAGTGGCGCGGTTACGTGATCGTGGCTGCCTTCGTGATTTCCGCCATCGTCACCCCGCCGGACGTGGTCAGCCAGTTCTCGCTGGCCATCCCGATGTGGCTGCTGTTTGAAATCGGCGTGATCCTGTCGCCGATGTTCGTCAAGGCAACTACGGCGCCGGAAGAAAAGGCGGACTAAAGAAAAACTTTGGTCATGGTGAGCGCCTGCATCACCGTCAAAGCGCCAAGCCAGTAGCAGATTGGCATGAGCTTGGCGCTAAGCCGCTCGTCTGTCGCCCCGCGGCGCGCGCGGGGCATGGGAAGCAGCCTGCACCGATTACTGCATGAGTTCTTTGATCACGCGCACAGGCGCGCTACCGTAGCTCAGGAAGTCTTCGTGGAACTCTTTCAGCGAGAACTTGGCGCCCAGCGCAGCACGGCGCTGTTCGCGCAATTCCATGATTTCCGAGAAGCCGGAGAAGTAGCTGGTGAGCTGCACGGACGTCAGTTGCACGCGGCGCCATTTCTCTTTCGCTTCGGCCGGGGTCTGGAAGGCCTGGCGCGTCAACAGGTCAAGCGCTTCAGGCTCCGTCATGCCCAGCACGTGCACGCTGTAATCGAGAATCGTGTTGGTCACGCTGCGCAGGTTCCACTTCGAGTACATCAGCCACATTTCGGGCGCGTTGTTGCCGTAGCCCGACTCCAGCATCATGCGTTCGCTGTAGACCGCCCAGCCTTCCACCATGGCGCCGTTGCCGAAGATCGACTTCACGATCGACGGCGACTTGTTGGCGTACACCAGTTGCGCATAGTGGCCGGGAATCGCTTCGTGCATGTTCAGGATCTGCAGGATCCAGTGGTTGTATTCGCGCAGCGTGGATTCGGCCTGCTCCGGCGTGGCATCGTCCAACGGCGTCACGTTGTAGTAGGTGCGGTCCTGCGGGCGGTACGGACCCGGCGCTTCGATGCTGGCGCCGGCCACGCCGCGCTGGTAGGCCGGCGTTTCGCGCACCACCAGGGGCTTGTTCGGGTCCAGCGTGAGCAGGTCGTTCTTGATCACCCAGTCCTGCAGCACAGGGATCTGGCGGCGGATCTCGGGGAAGAATTCCTCGCGCGGCACATGGTTGGCCGACAGCTTGTCGATCATCATGCCGATCTTGGCGAAGCGGTCGGCTGGCTTGGGCTGGTCGGCCAGGTATTTGGGCCACAGGTCGTCGGTGATGCTGTCCATATTGCTTAACAGCTGCTCACGCGCCGCCAGCGCCTTCTGGTAGGTCTGTTCCGCATTGCTGCCGGACTGGATGTCGTAGCCGAACTTGGCTTCGTACAGTTCCTTGCCGATGCGGAAGGAGCGCGCCGTGCCGATGGCCTGGGCCTTCTGCCATTCGCCGAGCCAGACGCCGTAGGCTTCCACGGCAGCCTTGGCCGCCAGGATGCGCTGGCCGAACAGGGCCTTCTCGTTGGCGTTCAGGATCGATTCCTGCGCCTGCTTATCCAGGTCGGTCAACACGGCCAGCACGCCGGGCAATTGGTCGATAGCCAGCTTCACGTGCTCGCGCGTCGGGTTCTTGATGCTGCTGCGCGCCGCATCGTAATAAGCCGGGATGCCGTGAATGCGGCGCAGCAGGGTGCGCAGGCGCTGCGGCTTGGCGGCGTACTCGGTGTTCAGCACGAAATCGATCGGGCTGGCGATGTTGTACAGGGCCGGGTTCCACTCCCATTCGCGGAAGGTGGTCAGGTACCAGCGGTCCGAATTGAGCTTGTTCTGCAGCAGGCCAAGGTCGGTGCGCTGTTTGGGCGAGAGCTGTCTGGCGTCGATCTTGCCGAATTTTTCCAGCCATTCGTCGATGAAGGCGAGCTGCTGGTCGCGGTGGGCCTGGTCGGGGATGGTCAGCTGGGCGGCGGTGTCGTATTTGCCCACCGAGATGGCCGTTTCCGGATCGAAGCGCCACAGCGCGCCGAGGAAGGTATTGGCCTGGGTGTCGAAGGCCTTGTCCTGGCGGCGTTCGGCCGGCAGCGGCTTGGCCGCGGCAACCGCGGTTTCTTTCCGGGCTTTGGACTTCCCGGCCTTGCCATTTGCGGCCTTGCCGGATTTGGACGATGCAGCAGTCTTGCTCTTGCTGCCGGACTTTTTGCTGACGGCAGCGGTCTTGGACGCCGCGCTGGCTTTCCTGGTCTTCACCGCGGCGTCGGCCGGCGATATCGCCAGGCTTAACATCATCGCGGCGATGGCGATCTTGGTCTTCATCATATTCAACCTTCTTGCTAGTGCAGCGTGCGAGATTATCACAAGCCGAGTGCCGCCCGCGCCCGCTCGGGGTCCAGGCCGGCGGCTGCCGCAGCCGCGTCGGGCGGCAGCCATAGTGGAAAAGGGGTCTCCTCGTTGACGTGCTTGCCGGCGCCAGTATGCACTTGCCGAACACGCGCCAGCGCTTCAGCGGGCAATTCGCCGGCCAGCACCGCCAGCGCGGGCCACAGGCGGCGATGCACCAGCGTCAGTTTGCCCGCCAGCAGGCGGCAGACCAGGATGTCGTCATGCTCCTGTACCGCACCGAGGACCGCAAAAATATGTTTTCCCTCCTTGTGGCCCCACCAGCTGCCCCTGATCGGCGCGCCGACGATGGCTTCGGTCAATGTGGGAACCTTGCCGCGCGCCGACGCCAGCACAACGCCGTGCTGTTCGACGAAAGCGATGGCCTGTTGTGCGTTCATCCCGCTACCTGTTTCAGCGCCCTTAGCACCAGCGGCTTGATGCAACTGCGCTGCGCTTCGTCCTTGCTCTCGCCGATGTTGAGGTACAGCGGTTGCAGGAAGCCTTTCAGGTTATGGATGCGCGCCAGTGCGGCCTGGCGTGTGGCGGCAGCCGCTGGCGGCGACGCCTGTGCGGTCAGGCCGGCAAACCACCGGTCCCAGTCGCTGCATTCCAATGTCTTCGCACGGGAGAGGTAAAAGACCGGCGCCATCAGGCGCTCGCCCTCGCCGTAGTGATAGAAATGCTCGCCTGACGGGGCAACTTGGCTGGCGATGGCCGCCAGCATCAGCTCATGCTCGGCACGGCCCAGGGCCGGGTTGAGCGAGAGCTGCAGCATCACGTCGGCAGCGTGGGCGACGCCGTGGCGCCATCCCTGCTTCTCGTCGAAGCCTCGGTAGTCGCGTACCTCGCGCAAGTAGCCGGCCGCCGCGCCAACCAGCTGGGTGCGCTGTTCGGGGGTCAGGTAGGGCTTGATACGGTCCACGCGCGCGACGTCGGCCAGCACCAGGGCGGCGAAGGGGCGTGCGAAGCCTTGCGGGTCAGGGGCCGTTAGCTGGGCGGTCAGGCGGGTGCGCAGTGCCTGCACGGTGGCAGTGTCCAGCTTATCGCCGCGCATCCACGCTTGCAGTGCCTCGAACGCCAGTTCGTCTCGCTCGATAGGGTCGGGCGATGACAGGCAGTCGACTGCTCGCAGCGCAAGCTCCTGGCGCCGGGCGTCGTCGGCGACTTGCCATGTCGCAGCCTTGGCGTCGCGCAGTGCAGCGGCCGGGCAGTTGCCTGCCGGTGCCGCAGCCTCCGCCGCGCAAGGTGTGGCCAGCAGGGCCGCAAGCGCAGCGGCGCTTGCGGTATGGGTGACGGATCGTAGATGCATTGCGTCTCCTTGTCAGAACCGGCGCAGGCCTTCGTTCAGCATCGCCAGCATGTCTTCCGCCGTCATGCGCGCGGCGGTGTCGCTGCCGTCGAGCAGGCTGTCGGCCAGTTCGCGTTTGTGCGCGTGCAGTTCCACGATGCCTTCCTCGATGGTGTTGCGCGCCACCAGGCGGTAGATTGTGACCGGCCGCAGCTGCCCCATGCGGTGCGCGCGGTCGGAGGCCTGGTCCTCCACGGCGGGATTCCACCAGGGGTCCATATGGATCACGTAATCGGCCGCGGTCAGGTTGATGCCGACACCGCCCGCTTTCAGGCTGATGAGGAAGACATCGCCCTCGCCGGCCTGGAAGGCATCCACCGCAGCCTTGCGCGCCGCCATCGGCGTGCTGCCGTCAAGGTACTGGTACCGGATGCCGTTGCGGTCCAGGTGGGTGCGGATCAGCGACAGGTGGTCGACGAACTGGCTGAACACCAGCACCTTGTGGCGGTTTTCCAGCAAGCCTTCCAGCAGGCGGGCAAAGGCGGCCAGCTTGCTCGACTCCAGCCGCAGCGACGGCGCCACCAGGTTCGGGTTGCAGCAGGCGCGGCGCAGTTTCATGATCTCCGCCAGGATCTGCATCGATTTCCTGTCCGCCGGGCCTTCGATGGCAGCCAGGTTTTCGATCGCCTCGCGCCGCAGCGATTCGTACAGCGCGGTTTCTTCCGGCGACAGGTCGACTTCCAGCACGATCTCAGTGCGCGCCGGAAGTTCGGCCAGCACCTGCGCCTTGGTCCGGCGCAGCACGAAAGGCCCGATCAGGCGGCGCAGGCGGTTGCGGGCGCCGACTTCCGCGCGGTGGTCCTGCTGGCGCTCGATCGGTCCCGCAAAGCGCAGGTTGAACTGTTCGTGGCTGCCCAGCAGGCCCGGGTTGATGAAGCGGAACAGGTTCCACAATTCGCCCAGGTGGTTTTCCAGCGGCGTGCCGGTGGCCACCATCTTGAAGTCGCCCTTCAGCGCCATCACGGCCTGCGAGCGCTTGGTGGCGGCGTTCTTGATGTTCTGCGCCTCGTCGAGCACGATGGTGTGCCACTGCGGCCTGGTAAAACGTTCGGATTCCAGCTGCAGCAGGCCGTAGCTGGTGATGACAAGGTCGAATGGCCCGGCATTGCTGACGATGTCGTCGCGCTCGCCGGTGGCGTACATCTTCACGTTCAGCGTTGGCGCGAAGCGCGCCGCTTCGCTGGCCCAGTTCAGGCAGACCGACGTCGGCGCCACCACCAGGGTGGGCCCTTGCGGCGCGCGCAGCAGGATCAGGGCCAGCGCCTGCAAGGTCTTGCCCAGGCCCATATCGTCGGCCAGGCAGGCGCCCACGCCCCAATGGGCCAGGCGGGCCAGCCATTCGAAGCCGGCCAGCTGGTAATCGCGCAGCTCTGCCTGCAGGGTGCTCGGCAATTGAGGCGTGTAGCTGGCGCTGGCCTCGATGCGCTTGAGGTGCTGGCGCCACATCGCGTCCGCTTCCAGGGTACCGACATCGTTCGCCAGTTCTTCCAGCACGAAGGCGGCCAGGCGGTGCACCTTCATGCCGGCATCGTCGTCCTCGCCGTAGCTGGCCAGCTCGGACAGGCGGCGGTGCAGTTCTTCCGACAGGGCGAGGAATTCCTTGTCGCCCAGCGCGATGAAGCGGCTCTTGCCGGCGCGGATCATGTCCAGCAGCGAGCGCAGGTCCAGCACACGGTCCTCGTCGATCACCAGCTGGCCGCTGGCGGCGAACCAGTCCTTCTTGCTCTTGATGTTCAGGCGCAGCTGCTTGGTGTAGGCCGGCTTCGTCAGGCGGAATGCTTCGCCCTCCGGCCAGGCCAGCACGATCCTGTCTTCTTCGATCGCCTGCAGCTCGGCCAGCAATTGCAGGCACAGCGCCGGTTCGCCCAGCAGCCATTCGCCGTGTTCTTCGGTGGCCTGCTGCAGCACTTCGCATTTCAGGACCAGCTGTCGTTCGGCGTCGCGTTCGTTGGCCAGGTTGCGGCGCGCCTGCACCGGGCGGCCGTTGACGTCGGCGATCACGCTCTCGGCGCCGGCGCCCGGCGCGTAATAAGGGCCTGCGTCGCGCAATGGGCGCACCTGGACCTGCATTTTCAGGCCTTGCTGGTAAGGCAGAAGGTGGATGTGCAAGCGCGGATCGGCGTCGCACTGCTCCGCGTTGGCCGCGCCGCCGCCGATGTCCGACTGCACGGTCACCATCGAGGAGACTGCGCCGATTGCCTTCAGCACCTGGTCCTTGGCATGCTGCGGCACGGTCAGCCCGTCGCCCACGATGGCGGCGATGCGGCGGTGCTCGTCCTGCACGCTGACCACGCGCAGCCGGTTCGGCGTCTCGCGCACCACGATCACGTTCGCATTCAGGTTTTCGATGACCGGCTGCAGCGACAGGTGCAACTGTCCCTGCTGCGTGCGGATCAGCAGTTCCGGCGCACCGGCCAGCAGCTCGACGCGGGTATCCGGCGCATCCATCCAGAACACCAGCGGGTGTCCGACCAGGGCCAGCACGGCCTGCTCGGTGTCGATGTCATAGCGCAGGGCGGAAGAATAGGCCTGGCGCGAAGGCATGATGGTGCTGCACACGCGCAAATCCTGCGGCGTCAGGAACTCCATCTGCGCCGCGTCGTCGCGCAGTCGCTTGAGCGCCACCGGGCGGCCTTTGCCCCATGCCCCGCGCGCGTCGCGTTTCTGCTCGCGCGGCTCGATTTCCGCGATGCCCTGGCGCGAGCCGTAGCTGATCGCCCAGGCCAGGCGCATTTCGCCGCCGCTTTCGCTGCCGCCCTGCTGCAGGTTGATCAGCGCCGCCAGTTGCCGCTCCCATGCTTCCTGCCGCTCGAACCAGGCAGCCATGTCGCCGAAGCCAAGCTGCTCGCGCCAGGCCGCCGCGCGCCTGGCCGAAGCCTCATCGCCCAGGTGGCCCAGCAGGCTTTCCGCACCGCCGGCCAGCAGCAGGAAACCGGCAGCTTCGGCCGCCTGCGACAGGTCCTGCAATTCGGCGCGGCGCTGCTTGAGCTGCGGCAGCGCGAGCCAGTAATACAGCATGCACTGGAACATTTGCGGCAGCAGGGGCGTCTCCCAGGCCCGCTGCGTGACAAGTTCCGCCTGCATGGTGCCGGCGCGGATCTGGCGCAGCATGCTCAGTTGCTGGTAGACCGTGCTGTCGGGATTGTGCTGGGCATGCAGCGCCAGGTCCAGGTAGCTTTCCGCCGATTTCAGGTGTTTCGCATCGCCGCTGCGCAGCAGTGCCAGCACGTATAGGTGGCCCGCAATGCCCTGGAACAGCTGCTTGCGCTTGCCGGACTCGCGGCGGATCGACTTCAGCGCCGACTCAAAGCCACTGATCGCTGCCGCCACCTCGCCGCGCAGCACCCGCACGGCGCTGGCGAAGCATTGCGCCAGCGCGCCATCCATCCCTTCCAGGAAGCGGCTGGCCTCGTCCAGCCTGCCGCACAGGATGGCGTGTTCCGCCATCGCCAGGCGCAAGGCCGGGCTGATCTCCTGTCCGGCGGACTGGCGGCGCTGCAGGTGGCGCTCGGCAAAACCGCGCACCAACGGCGCCAATGACGGCTCGCGCTGGGTGTGCTGGATGAGCAGCATCAGTACGTCGTCCTGCAAGGCCGGATGCACCAGCAACAGCATGCCGGCCTCGAAGGGGCGCGTGAAAATGTCGACGATGGGGTTCAGCTGCGCCGCTTCGTAGCACACCATGCAGGCCGTCAGCAGCGGCATCACGTCCTGCGGCGGCCGGCCGCGCAGCAGCGCCATGCGCAGGCGCGCCACCCCGTGGCGGTAGCTGCGCGGTTCGTAGGCGCCGTTCCAGTTCTGGCGCATCGGGTTCAGCGTCTCGTAGGCCTTGCAGATATCGTCCAGCAGGTGGGCGCCGATGGCGGCCCGGATCGCCGGCCAGCGCAGGCGCGCATTGCAGACATAGCCGCGGCCGACCGCCAGGGAGGTAAAGGCCAGGCGTTCCAGCTTTTGCAGCGGGTCATCCAGCGTCAGGGTCTTGAAAGGCTCGCCATTCGTGTCGTGCACGCCGGCGGTGACCATGTGGTCGAGGATGGCGGTGCGTCCCATCGGGTCGCCGACCAACGCCAGCAGGGCGAGAATGGCTTTCTCGGGTGTTTCGAGCGCCTCGAACTCCGCCAGCAGGGTATCGCTCATCCCGCCAGGCCGAACATGCGTTGATAGAAAGCCAGCTCCGCCTGCAGCGTGCGCACGATCGTGTCGGCCTTGCGGAAGCCGTGGCCTTCGCCTTCCAGCTCCATATACTCGACCGCAATGCCGCGCTTGCGCAGCGCCTCCACCATCGCTTGCGACTGCTGCGGCGGCACCACCTTGTCGTCCAGGCCCTGGAAGAAGATCATGGGGCGCGACAGGCGGTCAGTGTGATAGATCGGCGAACGCTCGGCGTACACCGCCTGCGCCTGGGCCTTCGGCGCGATCAGGTATTCGTTGTAGTGCGATTCGAATTTGTGCGAATCGTCGTCCAGGCCTTTCAGGTCGGACACGCCGTAATAGCTGGCGCCCAACTTGAATACGTCGTGGAAGGTCAGCGCGCACAGCGTGGTGAGGCCGCCGGCGCTGCTGCCGCGGATGATCAGGCGTTCCCCGTCGGCCAGGCCTTGCTCAACCAGGTAACGGGCGCCGGCGATGCAGTCTTCCACGTCGACCACGCCCCACTGTCCCTTGAGCGCATCGCGGAAGGCGCGGCCAAAGCCGGTGCTGCCGCCGTAGTTAACGTCCAGCACGCCGAAGCCGCGGCTGGTCCAGAACTGCGTCTTCAGGTTAAGGGTACTGGCCGCCATGCCGGTCGGTCCGCCGTGGCTGATCACGATCACCGGCGGCTTTTCGCCGGCGGGTGCGCGCACGTCGCGGTTGGCGGGCGGGTAAAAGAAGGCGTAGGCGGTGCGGCCGTTTTCACTCGGGTAGCTGATGCTCTCCGGGACGGACAGGTAGCCCAGGTCGGGCAGGTCGGCAATCGAACGTTCAAGCACGCTGCGCTCGCCCGTCGCCAGGTCGATGCGGGCGATTTCCGTGGCGATGGTCGGGCTGCCGGCCAGCACCACCGCATAGCCCTCGGCGACGCGCAGTTCGCGGATTTCCTGGTAAGGGGTGGCGATGGCCTCCAGCACGGTGCTGCCGGGCCGCAGGCGCGCCAGTTTGCTGACGCCTTGCTCGATATAGCTGCACACGATTTCGCCGCCGGTACCGAAGCCGTACAGGGAATTGCCGAAGGTCCAGTGCGGGGTGGCGAATTCCGCGGCCATCGGGCACAGCGCTTCCACGCCCGAGGCGCCGCCCGCGCCTTCGCGCAGGCAGTAGAGATTCCACCATCCGCTGCGGTCGGACACGAAGTGCAGTACGCCTTCAGGCGACCACTCCGGCTGGCAGATCGACTCCTGAGGCCCGCCTGCCACGCGCACCGGCGCCCCCAGTCGCCCATCCGCTTCCACGTCGGCCACCCACAGCTCGGTGCCTTGCCACGGCATGCGCGGATGATCCCACGACAGCCACGCCAGGCGCCGGCCGTCCGGCGACAGGCGCGGCGAAGAATAGAAGTCGTTACCCATGACGAGCACACGCTCGCCGCCATCGAAGCCCACGGCGCAAATCGTGTTCACCGGCTGCGCGTGCGAGCCCTCGTCCTCGGGATGCTGCTCGCGCACCGCAATCAGCCGACCACGCGCTTGGTCGAACACAAAATCGGCAAAGCGCTGCCGGCCAGGCGATGTGAACGCTTCCGCGCCGCCGCCAGGGGCGATGCGGTACAGGCGGTTGTCGGCGTGATGGGAGAACACCACCCGGCCGCCGGCCACCGCATAGGCGCCGCCGCCATATTCGTGTACACGATTGCGCACATTGAAGGGCGAGGGCGTTACTTCGGCGACGTCGCCGGCGCCATTCCGGCGCATCATGGTGGTGCGTCCTGCCTCCGCCGCGCGGCCGGCCAGCCAATAGATGTCCGCGCCGTCCAGGACGACCGAAGACAGGGGCGTGGCCCCCGCCGCCACCATTTCGGCGCTGATCGGCGAAGGCCAGGCGCCGAAAGGCGCGGCGGAAGTGGATGTCATGGGCGCTCCAAATGCGTAAAAACAGGGCGGGGATGCGATAATACCCCCTTTCGACCTGCTTTAGATTGTCTTTCATGCCACAATTTGCCCAGCTGAAGAACGACACCTTCCTGCGTGCGCTGCTGCGCCAGCCGACCGAATACACCCCGGTGTGGCTGATGCGCCAAGCCGGACGCTATCTGCCTGAATACCGCGCCACGCGCCAGAAGGCGGGTTCTTTCATGGGCCTGGCGACCAATCCCGACCTGGCAACCGAAGTCACCCTGCAGCCGATCGACCGCTACCCATTGGACGCGGCCATCCTGTTCTCCGACATCCTGACGGTGCCGGACGCGATGGGCCTGGGCCTGTACTTCGTGGAAGGCGAGGGCCCGAAATTCGAGCGCCCGCTGAAGACCGAGGAAGACGTGATGGCGCTGCAGCTGCCGCCGGCCGGCTCGCTGGATTATGTATTCAAGGCCGTGACCCAGATCCGAACCGAGCTGAATGGCCGCGTGCCGCTGATCGGCTTCTCCGGCAGCCCGTGGACGCTGGCCTGCTATATGGTGGAAGGCCAGGGTTCGCGCGAATTCCACACCATCAAGAAGATGATGTACGCGCGTCCGGACCTGATGCACCGCATCCTGGACGTGAACGCGCGCGCCGTGGCCGAATACCTGAATGCCCAGATCGACGCGGGCGCACAGGCCGTGATGATCTTCGACTCCTGGGGCGGTGCGCTGGCCGACGGCGCCTACCAGCAATTCTCCCTGAAATACATGCAGCAAGTGGTAAGCCTGCTGAAGCGTGAAAAAGATGGCGTGAAAATTCCGGCCATCGTCTTCACCAAGGGCGGCGGACACTGGGCCGAGGAAATCGCCGCCATCGGCGCGGACGCCATGGGCCTGGACTGGACCGCCAACATCGGCAAGATCCGCGAACTGGTGGGCCACAAGATGGCCCTGCAGGGCAATATCGACCCGGCCATCCTGTTCGCCCAGCCGGAGCAGATCGCGGCCGAGGTGCGCCGCGTGCTGGATTCCTTCGGCCCGCACAATACCGGCCACGTCTTCAACCTGGGCCACGGCATTTCCCAGTTCACCCCGCCGGAATCGGTGTCGGTGCTGGTGGATACCGTGCACAGCTACAGCCGCCAATTGCGTGGCGGCTGATTTCCCCAGCTCGATGGAAAGGGGCGCTGCGGCGCCCTTTTCTTTTTCGTGCAGAAGCGACTTATACACAAAAATTTTTACTGCGGAAATAAGAGGCAGTCATCCGGGCCTCCCTCTTGCCGCGATTGTAAGTGATTGATTTTTAAAGGGATATTTTTTACCGTATTTGTCAATGTTTTGGCTTTTGTAAACCTTATCCCAAGGGGGAAGCTAGTTTGTTGGGCCATTCTCCACAAAGTTATCCACAAAAACTGTGGAAAAAAGCCAAAAGACCTTAGTAAACCGGCACTTACTGAAAACTTGTAGGAATTATCTTAGCGTCATGTTGCATTGCATGATTTTTCGCTAAGATTTTTGGTGACGAAATCTATTGCGGAAACACAAACCTTGCGGCGCGGGCCTGTGTACAATGCCTGGCTTGATGTTGTGGCGCACCAGGCACGTTTTGCACCGTCCGGAGCGAAAAAAGAGCTTGATTTCGGCAAAAATCTGGCACTTAAATGGTGCACTTATGCACAGAGCGCAGAAAAATATGCACATTCCAGCGCTCCTAGGGCGTATGTTATAAGTGTTTGAATTTAAACGGGAAAAAATCGGCGGTTTTGCCGGGTTTTCTCGGATTGCAAGCTGGAGGTTAGTGCTTGCTCAGGATTCCAGCCCCTTTGTTCACAAAGTTATCCCCAGTTTCTGTGGATAGTTAAAAAACCATTGATCGATAGCCCTGGATGGCGCACTGCATTCTCAGAATTGCCTTGGACACGCCGCTGAACGCGGTTTTTGATTACCGCTGGGATTGCGAAAAATCAGAGGAACCGCGTGTAGGACAATTGGCAATGGTTCCGTTCGGCACGCGCGAAGTGGTCGGGCTGATTGTGGATGTCCTCGAGGAAACGAATGTTCCTGAGGAAAAGCTGAAATCGGCCCTGGCCGTGCGCGGCCAGCTGGCGCCGCTATCCCGGCAATGGCTGGCGCTGGCGGGCTTTGCCGCCGAGTATTACCAGCGACCCTTGGGCGAGGTGGCATTGCCCGGCTTGCCCAAGAACCTGCGCGTGGCCAGCACTGTCGCGCTGGACCGGGCGATCAAGAAGCTGGGCAAGCTGGAAGAACCGCACGATCCGGCGCCGGCCAATGTGCCGCAGCTGAATGCCGGCCAGCAGGCGGCGGCCGATGCCATCGTCGGCGCCCAGGGATTCGCGCCCTTCCTGCTGTACGGCGTGACGGGCAGCGGCAAGACCGAGGTCTACCTGCAGGCCTGCGCCCAGGTGCTGGCCCGCGAGCCGCACGGCCAGGTGCTGGTGCTGGTCCCCGAGATCAACCTCACGCCGCAGCTGGAAACCAATATCCGCGCGCGCTTCCCCGGCGTGATGCTGTCCACGCTGCACAGCCGCCTGTCCGAGGGCGAGCGCATGCTGCACTGGCTGGCCGCGCACGAAGGCAAGGCGCGCATCGTGCTGGGTACGCGCCTGTCCATCCTCGCTTCGATGCCTAACCTGAAGATGATCGTGATCGACGAGGAGCACGATCCCTCGTACAAACAGCAGGAAGGCTTGCGCTATTCCGCCCGCGACCTGGCCGTGTGGCGCGCGCACCAGCTGCAGATCCCGGTGGTGCTGGGCTCCGCCACGCCTTCGCTGGAAAGCTGGCACCACGCGCTGAAAGGCCGCTACCGCAAGCTGGAATTGCGCGAACGCGCGGTGCAGCAGGCGGTGCTGCCTTCCGTGAAGCTGATCGATACGTCGCGCCGGCGCGGGCAGGAAGGTTTGTCCGAGCAGCTGGTGGAGGCGATCAGGCTGCGCATGGAACGGGGCGAGCAGTCGCTGTTGTTCCTGAACCGGCGCGGCTATTCGCCGGTAATCACCTGCGAGTCGTGCGGCTGGGTCAGCGAGTGCAAGCGCTGCACGGCGTCGATGGTGCTGCACAAGTCGGACTACCGGCTGCGCTGCCACCACTGCAGCCTGGAGATGCGCATTCCGCGCCATTGCCCGACTTGCGGCAATATCGACCTGCAGCCGCTGGGGCGCGGCACGCAGCGCATCGAAGAGAGTTTGCAGGAGCTGTTCCCGCAGGCGCGCGTGCTGCGCATCGACGCCGACAGCACGCGCCGCAAGGGCAGCGCGCAGGAAGCTTTCGACAGCGTGCACCGGCAGGAGGTGGACATCCTGGTGGGCACGCAGATGGTCGCCAAGGGGCACGACTTCAAGAACCTGACGCTGGTGGGGATCATGAATCCGGACAGCTCGCTGTTCTCGCAGGACTACCGCGCCAGCGAGCGGTTGTTCGCGCAGCTGATGCAGGTGGCGGGACGCGCCGGGCGCCAGGGCGGCAGCGAGAGCGAGGTGCTGGTGCAGACCAGTTATCCGCAGCACCCGCTGTTCTCGGCGCTGGTGGCGCATGATTACGATTACTTCGCCAACTCGCTGCTCGGCGAACGCGAGGTGGCGGGCTTGCCGCCTTTCCTGTTCCAGGCGATCTTGCGCGCGGAGGCACGCCAGCTGGAGCTGGCGCTGGAATTCCTGCGCGGTGCGCGCGACCTGCTGCGGCACGAGGGGATTACGATCAACGAGCCGATCCCCATGAGCATGGCGCGAGTGCACAATATGGAGCGGGCGCAGTTGCTGGTGGAGTCGGCGTCGCGGCCGGCGCTGCAGGCCTTCCTGAAGGAGTGGATGCTGGCGCTGCGGGAGCAGAAGACGCGGATCAAGTGGTCGCTGGAAGTGGATCCGGTCGACATCTAACCCGGTAAACCTGGGTCTGACCCAAGGGTCAGACCCTCGACGGTTTCGCAGCCGCGGGCACAACCAACCCCAGCGGCCGCAGATCAGACAGGGTCAGACCCTTGGGTCTGACCCTGATTTGCCGGGTTTTCAGGGCTGCACAAGATACCGCCGCGCAGTCCCCACGATCTGCTCATTCAAAGCATGCGTAAACGGCGTATCCAGCTCCCAAGCATGCCAGTCCAGCTCCACGTCGATATACCGCCCGGGCAGCAAATCGACCAGGGACCCCTGCGACAAGCCCTGCGCCGCCTGCAGGTAAGGCATCAATCCATAAGCCAACCCGCCCAGAACCGTGTCGTTCAACGCCGTCGACAAGGGCAAAGTATGATGCGGAAACGGCCTCACGAACCCCGCCTCGCGCGCCAGGAAGCGCGTCATCAGATCCCGGTCATGCACGACCGCCGGCGCCAGCTCCAGGGCCTCGGTCACGAAGCCATCGCCGAACCAGTGCCCTGCAAACGACGGCGCAGCCACGCACACAAAGCGCATGGCTCCAAGCGGCGTAGCGGAAGATCCCGCGGCAGCTGGCGCAGGCACCTCCGCCCGCGCCGCCACGCAGCCAAACACCGCTCCTTCGCGCATCAGGTGCAGCGCCACTTCGCGCTCCGCGCATTCCACGTCCAATTGGCAGCGCGGCGGCGACAGCAAGGGACGCAAGGCAAGGGGGAACCACGTCGCCAGGCTGGCGGCATCGACGGCCATCGCGATTTCGGGCATGCTAGTCTGGTGGCCCAGGTCGATGTCGAGCGCAGCTTCCATCAGCTTGACGTTACGGTAATGCGAGATGAGGCGCTGGCCCAGGCCTGTCGCTTCGGCGGGGGAACCGCGTACGATCAGCAGCCTTCCGACCGCGTCCTCGAGCGCTTTGATACGCTGGGAAACGGCCGGCTGGCTGATGCCGAGCGCATTGGCCGCCTTTTCGAAGCTGCCCTGGCTGGCAACGGCATCCAGCACCGCCAGCGCGCGGTAGTCCAGATTGTCCATAAGATGTGCTTAATAAAAGCCCGAAAAGATAAGTCATACTAATGCATTACCAATGTCGGAGGCAAGATGGAAACCATCCAATGCGATGTGGCGGTAATCGGGGCAGGTACGGCTGGGCTGAGCGCCTACCGCGCGGCGCGCAACGCCGGCAAGCACGCGGTGCTGATTGAAGATGGCCCGCACGGCACAACGTGCGCACGCGTCGGCTGCATGCCGAGCAAACTGCTGATTGCGGCGGCGGAGGCGGCGCACGCGGTGCGCGAAGCGCCGGGCTTCGGCGTCCGCCCCGGCGCCCTTGAAATCGATGGCCAGGCCGTGATGCAGCGCGTGCGCAGTGAGCGCGACCGCTTCGTCGGTTTCGTGCTGGAGAACGTCGCGGCCATGCCAGCCGAGGACAAGCTGCATGGCCGCGCGCGCTTTACCGCGCCGAACCGCCTGCAGATCGGCGACAGCCTGGAAGTCGCCGCGAAAGCGGTCGTCATTGCCACCGGCTCCAGCCCGGACATTCCCTCGGCGTGGGCTGCGGCGGGACCGCGTGTGATCAGCAGCGACGCCGTATTCGAGTGGACCGGCCTGCCGCGCTCAGTGGCGGTGATCGGCGCCGGCGTGATCGGGCTGGAACTGGGCCAGGCGCTGCACCGCCTCGGCGTACGCGTCGCGATCATCGCACGCGGCGACAGCGTCGCCCAGCTCAAGGACCCGCAGGTCCGCGCCGCCGCCGCGCAAGCGCTGGGCGAAGAAATGGACATCCGCTTCCGCACCGAAGTGGCGGGCATCAAGCGCGCCGGCGATGGACTCGAACTGAGCACCCGCAGCGCCATTGCCGGTGCCTCCGAAGAACGCACCGAGCAGTTCGATTACGTCCTGGTCACGACGGGCCGCACGCCGAACGTTGCCGGGCTTGGCCTCGACCGCGCCGGCCTGGCGCTGGACCAGCGCGGCATCCCGAAGTTCGACCGCCGCAGCATGCAATGCGGCGACAGCTGCGTCTTCATCGCCGGCGATGCCAGCGCCGACATTCCCGTGCTGCCCGAAGCGGCCGACCAGGGCAAGATAGCCGGCACGAATGCCGCCAGCTTTCCCGAGGTAAAGCCCGGCCTGCGCCGCACGCCATTGGCGATCACCTTCAGCGAGCCGCAGCTCGCCACCGTGGGCCGGGGCTACAAGGAATTGTCGGATGGCCGCGAACATTTCGCGATCGGCGCCGTCAGCTTCGACGACCAGGGGCGCAGCCGCGTCATGCGCCAGAACAAAGGGCTGCTGAGGGTATATGGGGAATACGGGAGCGGCCGCTTCCTCGGCGCCGAAATGGCGGGACCGCGCGCGGAGCACATCGGCCACCTGCTGGCCTGGGCGCACCAGGCCGGCCTGACGGTGGACCAGATGCTGGACATGCCCTTCTACCACCCGGTGGTGGAAGAAGGCTTGCGCACGGCACTGCGCGACCTGGCCAAAGAGCTGCAGAAACCGCCGCCCCCGCCCAAGCCGATGCCGAACGACTGCACGCCCGGCTGCTAGCCAGGCATCAGTTCAGGGCCGAATCCAGGCGGCCCTGGCTGGCCAGTTCGCGCAGCACGCGAATGGTGTCGATGTCCGACTCCTGGTAAGCGGAGCGGCGGAAATCGTCGTACATGGCGTTGGCGGCATCGGTCGCCGCGTCATGCCCGTCGTCGTACTGGAAGCGCACGTACAGGCGTTCCGGCTGCGGCATCTCGATCGTCATCGTCAGGCTGGAGGCGCTGATGTCCTTCTGCGCCGGCACGTCGTAGCGCACCACATACGGCTCGTGCAGCACCACCACGTCTTCGATGACCACATCGCCATAACGCAGGCGGCGGCTGAAACCGGCCTCCGTGCGGCTGGAAATTTCCGCTTCGTCCAGGTGCGGGACGAACAGTTTCGGCGACTCGGCGCGCAGCACCAGGCCGCGCCACAACTGCTGATGGGTGATGGTGTCGCTCAGCGGGTTGAGGAGGTCGTTCACTTCTATCAAATGTTCAAATTTCATAACACTTCTACCTGCTTTTTTCGGTGCCCATTTGGGGGATGGGTACCACTATATTCTGTACAATGCCGGGATGTCCAATGCACCCCAGTTCGGCCTTAACGGGCCCCAGAGCGAGGCCGTGCTCTATCTCGACGGCCCTGCCCTGGTACTGGCGGGCGCCGGGTCGGGAAAGACACGCGTCATTACGCAAAAAATTACCCATATGATCGAGGATCGCGGCTATGACCCGCGCACGATCGCCGCGCTCACGTTTACCAACAAGGCAGCGCTAGAGATGCAGGAGCGCGTCGGCAAGATGCTCAAGCAGCCGCGCCAGGCCAAGCTGCTGACCGTCTGTACCTTCCACTCCCTGGGCGTGCGCATCCTGCGCCAGGAATGTAACCATCTGGGGCTGAAAGACCGTTTTTCAATCATGGACAGCGACGATTGCTATTCGCTGGTCCAGGACCTGGCCATCACCACGGACAAGAACCTGATCCGCAGCATCCAGAACGACATCTCGCTGTGGAAGAACGGCCTGGTGACGCCGGAGCAGGCGCTGAAGCAGGCCCAGACCGAGGATGAGGCACAGTCGGCGCGCATCTACGCCAGCTATATCGCCACCCTGGCCGCCTACCAGGCGGTCGACTTCGACGACCTGATCCGCCTGCCGGTGGAGCTGTTCCGCAACCACGACACGGTGCGCGACAAATGGCAGCGCCGCCTGCGCTACCTGATGATCGACGAATACCAGGACACCAATACCTGCCAGTACGAGCTGGTGAAACTGATGGTGACAGGCCTGGGCAAGAAACCGATGTTCACCGCCGTGGGCGACGACGACCAGGCGATTTACGGCTGGCGCGGCGCGACCATGGAAAATCTGGCGCTGCTGCAGGTCGACTTCCCCGACCTGCGCCTGATCAAGCTGGAACAGAACTACCGCTCCACCACCCGCATCCTGCAGGCGGCCAACGCGGTGATCCAGAACAATCCGAAACTGTTCGAGAAGTCCCTGTGGTCCGAGCTGGGCATCGGCGAGCCGATCAAGGTGCACTCGATGCCGAACGAGGAGCAGGAGGCGGAACAGGTGGCGATCATGATTTCGGCCGACCACTTCGAGCGCAAGAACAAGTGGGCCGATTACGCCATCCTGTACCGCGGCAATCACCAGGCGCGCGTGATCGAGCAGGCGCTGCGCACCCAGCGCATCCCGTACACGATTTCCGGCGGCCAGAGCTTCTTCGACAAGGCCGAGATCAAGGACATCATGGCTTACCTGCGCCTGATGGCCAACCCGGACGACGATCCCGCCTTCATCCGCGCCGCGACCACGCCGCGCCGGGGCATCGGCCAGTCCACCCTGGAAGCGCTGGGCTCCTTCTCGGGCAAGTGGCAATGCTCGCTGTTCGAAGCCGTGTTCAAGGGCGGCATCGAAGCGGTGCTGAACGAACGCCAGCTGCGGCCCTTGCAGGACTTCTGCAACTTCATCCTCGAGCTGGAATCGCGCGCCACGCGACCCGGCCCTTCCGGCAGCGGCGACAATGCGGCGCAGGTGCTGGACGACCTGATGGAAGGCATGCACTACGAGCACTACCTGTACGACGCCTTCGAAGAACGCGCAGCGCAGAGCAAGTGGGAAAACGTCATGGACTTCGTCAATTGGCTGAAGGACCGAGGCCGCGGCGGCAAGGACCGCGACGGCGAAGAAAAGAATGTGCTGGAACTGACGCAGATGGTGGCCCTGATGTCCATGCTGGACGGGAAGGACGAGGAGCCGGACGCGGTCCGCATGTCGACCCTGCACGCATCCAAGGGCCTGGAGTATCCGCACGTCTTCCTGGTCGGGGTCGAGGAAGGCATCCTGCCGCACAAGGGCGACCCCGACACGCCGATCGAGCTGCTGGCCCAGCGCATCGAAGAAGAGCGGCGCCTGATGTACGTGGGGATCACGCGCGCCCAGCGCACCTTGCAGCTTACCTGGTGCAAGAAGCGCAAGCGCGGCGGCGAACACGTGCAGTGCGACATTTCGCGCTTCATCGCCGAGATGGCGCTCGACCAGGGCACCGCCCCGCCGACCGAATCGGAAGTGCTGTCGCCGCGCGAACGCCTGGCGCGCATGAAGGAATTGCTGTCGGCTCCGCGCGACATTAATCCGGCTTGATTGGTGCTAGCATGGAAGCTCTTCCTTTTGACGGGAGGCTCCCATGTTTGCCCGTATTTGCCTGCTCGCCGCCCTGGCGGGTGCAGCGCCCCCGGTGAGCGCTGCGGATGTGGTGACCAAGCCTGAAGCCGAGGCGATGGTGAAAAAAGCCCTCGCTTACCTGAAAGCCAACGGCCGCGAAAAGACCTTCGCGGAAATCGACAAGAAGGACGGCCAGTTCGTCGACCGCGACCTTTACCTGACCGTGTATGGCTTCGACGGCGTCGTACGTGCCCACGGCGCCAATGCCAAGATGATCGGCAAGAACCTGATGGAGTTGAAAGACGTCGACGGCAAGGCGTTCGTGAAAGAGCGTGTCGAGATGGCGAAGAAAAAAGTGCCATTCTGGCAGGACTATAAATTCAACAACCCCGTCACCGGCAAGATCGAGCCGAAAACCATGTATTGCGTGCCGGAGGAGGACCTCATCGTCTGCGGTGGCGTCTACTTGAAGTAAGACTGGGATGTGCGCAGTGCCAGACGTTAAAATGTCCGCTTTAGGCATGGGAGCGGGCAGTGGACAGCGAAGATCGTTTTATCAATATTGAACTTAAACTGGTACACCAGGAAGACCTGGTGGAATCGCTGAACCAGCGCGTCTACGAGCAGCAAAAGCAGATCGACATGCTGGAAGACCTGGTGCGCGCGCTCGCCGAGCGCGTGCGCACCTCCACCCTGGCGAACCAGACCCCGCTCAACGAGCGCCCGCCGCACTACTGATTCCCTGACACTTT
The DNA here is from genome assembly GCA_039593355.1 of Pseudoduganella sp. Lineage (GTDB taxonomy): Bacteria > Pseudomonadota > Gammaproteobacteria > Burkholderiales > Burkholderiaceae_D > Rugamonas. The sequence continues at coordinate 100,149 of JBCNPK010000005.1, read as the reverse complement.
GCGATACACAGTGCAGCATGACTTTGCACTGCAGGGTTGCTATGATCGTGCGCCTCAGAGACAAAACAAGACAGGAGAGAGAATGTTCCGTCCGAAACTGCTGGCGATCGCAGCCAGCCTGGCTGTTGCCGGCGCCGCCCATGCCGCACTGCCGGCTTCCAACCCCTTCGCAGCCGAATCCAGGCTCCCGCTGAACTATCCGGCCTTCGACAAGATCAAGAACGAACACTATGGTCCGGCCTATGAAGAAGGCATGAAGGAGCAGGCTGCGGAAATCGCGAAGATCGCCAACAACAAGGCCGCGCCGACATTCGAGAACACCATCGTGGCGATGGAACGGTCCGGCCGCCTGCTCGAGCGCGTGAGCTCCGTGTTCGGCAACCTGTCCGGCGCCAACACCAACGACGCGATGGACGCGCTGAACCGCGAACTGGCGCCCAAGCTTTCCGCCCACAGCGACGCGATCCGCATGAACGAAAAGCTGTACGCCCGCATCAAGACTCTGTACGACAAGCGCGACAAACTCAAGCTCGACCCTGAATCGAAGCGCCTGCTGGAACGCTACCACACCGACTTCGTGCGCGCAGGCGCCAGGCTGTCCCCCGCCGACAAGGAGAAACTGAAGGCTTACAACGCGCAGCTGGCAGCCCTGTCCACCACCTTCAGCCAGAACGTGCTGAAGGAAGCCAATGCTTCGGCCCTGGTGGTCGACACGCGCGAAGAACTGGCCGGCATGTCCGACAAGGCCATCGATGCTGCCGCAGCAGCGGCCAAGGCGAAAGGCATGGACGGCAAATTCCTGCTCGCCATCGCCAACACCACCGGCCAGGCGCCGCTGGAAGTACTGAACAACCGCGCCACGCGCGAACGCCTGCTGGCCACTTCGCTGGCGCGCGGCAGCCATGGCGGCGAATTCGACAACCGCGAAGTCGTGCTGAAGATCGCCAGGCTGCGCGCAGAGCGCGCTGCGCTGCTGGGCTATTCCTCGCATGCCGCTTACCAGCTGGAAGACCAGACTGCGCACGACACCGACGCCGTCAACAAACTGCTGGCCGAATTGTCCAAGCCTGCCGTGAACAACGCGCGCAAAGAGTCGGCCGACATCCAGGCCGTGATCGATGCGGAAAAGGGCGGCTTCGCCAACGCGGCGCAGGACTGGGCCTTCTACACCGACAAGGTGCGCCAGGCCCGCTACGCCTTCGACCAGAACCAGCTCAAGCCATACTTCGAATTGGACAACGTGCTGCAGAACGGCGTGTTCTATGCCGCCACCAAGGTGTACGGAATCACGTTCAAGGAACGCAAGGACCTGCCGGTGTACCAGCAGGACGTGCGCGTGTTCGACGTGTTCGACGCCGACGGCAAGCAGCTGGCGATTTTCCTGGGCGACTTCTACGCGCGCAGCAACAAGCGCGGCGGCGCATGGATGAATGCCTACGTGTCCCAGTCCAAGCTGCTGGGCACCAAGCCTGTTGTGGCCAATCACCTCAACATTCCCAAGCCGTCCGCCGGCGAACCGACCCTGCTGACCTACGACGAAGCGCGCACCCTGTTCCACGAATTCGGCCATGCATTGCACGGCATGTTCTCCGACGTGAAGTACCCGCGCTTCGCCGGCACCCGCGTTCCGCGCGATTTCGTGGAATTCCCGTCGCAGGTCAACGAAATGTGGATGACCTGGCCGGAAATCCTGAACAACTACGCCAAGCATTACCAGACCGGTGCACCGATGCCGAAGGAGCTGCTGGACAAGGTGCAGGCTTCCGCCAAGTTCAACGAAGGCTTCCGCACCACCGAGTACCTGGCCGCTTCCATCCTGGACCAGCGCTGGCACCAGCTGCCGGCCGACAAGATCCCGACCGACGTGCTGGGCTTCGAATCGTCGGTGCTGAAGGATGCCGGTGTCGACTTCGCGCCGGTGCCGCCGCGCTACCGCACCACCTACTTCTCGCACGTATTCGCGGGCGGCTACTCGGCGGGCTACTACGGTTACCTGTGGTCGGAGAAGCTCGATGCCGACACGGTCGAATGGTTCACCGAGAACGGCGGCATGCAGCGCCAGAACGGCGACCGCTTCCGCAAGGCCCTGCTATCCAAGGGCGGTACGATGGATGCGATGCAGATGTACCGCGCGTTCCGAGGCCGCGACGCCAGGATCGATCCGTTGCTGGAGCGCCGCGGCTTGAAATAACTTGTTGGGGTCAGGTCCGGATATGCGACACGCGCAGCGTGTTGCATGTTCGGCCGTGACGCCACTGATTAGAACTTGACCCGTCCATGGTAGACAGCTTTAAGCTTATGCCATGGACGATGAACAATTCCTGAGCGGGCTCGAAGCCTGCACGCTCCCGCCGGAGCACTTCAACCACGCCGGCCATTTGCGGCTGGCGTGCCTCTACCTCGCGCAGCATCCGCTGGACGAAGCGGTCGCGCGCACCTGCCGCACCATCCGCGCTTACGCAGCGCATCTCGGCGCGGCGAACAAATTCCACGCCACCGTCACGGTCGCCCTGGTGCGCCTGCTGCATGCGCATGGCGCCGCCGCGTTGGCCGACGGGCGTGCCGTGCTGGCGCTGCACTACAGCCCGGCCCTGCTCGGCTCACCTGCGGCGCGCGCCACCTTCGTGCCGCCTGACCTGGCGCCGTTGCCATGACCGCGCTCACCATCGGCCAACTGGCCCGCCGTTGCGGTGTCTCCCGCAGCACGCTGCTTTACTATGAGGCGCAAGGCTTGCTGGCGCCGGCCCGCAGCGCTGCCGGCTACCGCCGCTACAGCGAATCCGACGTCGCCCGCGCCGAGCAAATCCGCGCCTGGCGCGCCACCGGCATGGACATGCCCGCCATTGCCGCCCTGCTGCGGGACGGCGCAAGCGCTGGTCCGATCGAGCGCCGCCTGCAGGAAATTGCCGGCGACATGGCGCGCCTGCGCGAACAACAGGCAGTGCTGTTGCGAGCGCTCGGCAAGACGTCCTCGGCAGGCATCGACAAGGCAGGCTGGACAGCCCTCCTGCGCGCGGCCGGACTCGACGATGCCGCCATGGCACGCTGGCATGCCCTGTTCGAGCAGCAAGCTCCGCAAGCGCACGCAGCCTTCCTGCGCTCGCTCGGGTTGGAGGCGTCCGAAATTGAGCACATCCGTGGCTGGTCGCGGCGGATGGGTGTATAAAGAGGTATAGCCACTTCACCGGGGAAAGGGATCATGGACACCAAGCTGAAGGAGACTCTGCGCCAATTACATGCCTCGCTGGCCCATCACGGCCCGGTCGATGAGGAATTGCAAAGCCTGTTGCGCCAACTCGATGGCGACATCAAGCTGATCCTCGACCAGCCGCCCGAGCCCGAAGGCGGCACCTCCACTTACGGCCTGGCCGAACGCACGCAGGAAATCACCGCCAAATTTGCCGCCAAACACCCGGCATTGGAGCCTACCTTGCGCGAACTCACGCGCATCCTGGGCAATATGGGAATCTGACAACTGATCAAAAGAAAGGCGGGCCGCGGCCCGCCTTCGGTATGGAACCCGGGGTTGTACCGGCTGTCCGGCCGGCCCCCGGGAGGCTAGCCTTATGGGAAGGCCAGCATGGGCGGTTCTTCACCGCCAAAGCTGAAGTCAGGATGACGTTTGGCGATCATTTCCTCGATCTCCTTCATGCGCCGCACCGGCACGTCTACCATCATCAAAACCTGACCTTGTTCAATACGCTCTGAATACTGCTCCAGCTTCTTGTTGGGCACCGCCGCCGCATTCATGCCGCTGGCCCAGCCGCCGAACAGTGCGCCGCCAAACGTGACCAGAAGAATGGTCATGGTGCGCAGCGTCAGCCCTTCGGGTGGGAAAGCAACGAGGAAGATACCGGCGCACAGCCCCACAATCCCGCCGATGGCGATCCCCAGCTTGGCGCCGTGGATCAGGTCCGTTCTCAGCAGGAAATTGCAATCTGGCATGTCATCGGGCAGGGTGCCCTCTTTTGCCATGAAGTGGATGTGCCGTTCTTCGATGCGTGCCAGCAGCAGTTCGTCCAGTTCTGCGCGGGCGGCTTTGACATTGGGAAGCATGTAGTACAGTCTGCGTCGCATGATTACACTCCATGGAAGACGTTGTATACCCGTTATAGCAAAAATGGCACGATGTGCAATGCATATTTGCCCCCGACAGCTTGCTGGAACGTCACAAGTTACTGAAACTTAAAGGTTTTTTGTGCGCCACGATGGGCGAAAGCCGGTGATTTCCGGTACAATGCCGGGATGAATCCCCCAACCAATCTTTTCGCGGCCGTCGCCAAGCGGTCTGCGCGTGCTTCTGCTGCGCCTTTCCTTCCCATGTCCCGCGCCGAAATGGACGCCCTGGGCTGGGACCAGTGCGACGTCATCCTGGTAACCGGCGACGCTTATATCGACCACCCAAGCTTCGGCATGGCCCTGGTCGGCCGCCTGCTGGAATCGCAAGGCTACCGCGTGGGCATCATCGCCCAGCCGGACTGGCACAACGTCGAAGCGTTCCGCGTGCTGGGCAAGCCGCGCCTGTACTTTGGCATCACCGCCGGCAATATGGACTCGATGGTCAACCGCTATACGGCCGACCGCAAGATCCGCTCTGACGATGCCTACACCCCGAACGCCGAGCCGAACAAGCGCCCCGACCGTGCCGTGACCGTGTACGCACAGAAGTCGCGCGAAGCCTTCCCCGGCACGCCGATCGTGATCGGCTCCATCGAAGCGTCGCTGCGCCGCATCGCCCACTACGACTACTGGTCGGACAAGGTGCGCAAGTCGGTGCTGACCGAATCCAAGGCCGACCTGCTGATTTTCGGTAACGCCGAGCGCGCGCTGGTCGACCTGACCCGCCGCCTCGACATGGGCGAGAAGATCAAGGAGATCAAGGACCTGCGCGGCACCGCTTTCCTGGTGCCGCACGGCTGGCTGCCATCCGACGAATGGGCAGTCCACAACTCCAACCGCGTGGACGTGCCGGGCCGCGTCGACCCGCATCCCGATCCTTACGCCATGGCGAAGGAAGACAAGAAGGAATGCGCCACCGAGAACGCCGCGCCGGAACCAGTGGTCAAGCCGGTCATCATCATGACCCGCGAAGAGCGCCTGGCCGCCGCCAAGGAAAAGCACAACAAGACCGTGGTGCGCCTGCCATCCTATGAGGTGGTGAAGGAAGACCCGGTGATGTACGCCCACGCCTCGCGCGTGTTCCACCTCGAATCCAATCCGGGCAATGCGCGCGCGCTGGTGCAGCAGCACGGCGACCGCGACGTGTGGATGAACCCTCCGCCGCTGCCGCTGGCCATGGACGAAATGGACGGCGTGTACGACATGGAGTACTCGCGCGCCCCGCACCCGAGCTATGGCAACGCCAACATCCCGGCCTGGGAAATGATCCGCTTCTCGGTCAACATCATGCGCGGCTGCTTCGGCGGCTGTACCTTCTGCTCGATCACCGAGCACGAAGGCCGCATCATCCAGAGCCGCTCCGAGCCGTCCATCCTGCGCGAGATCGAACATATCCGCGACAAGACCAAGGGCTTCACCGGCATCATCTCCGACCTCGGCGGTCCGACCGCCAATATGTACCGCCTGTCCTGCAAGGACAAGTCGATCGAAGAGACCTGCCGCCGCCTGTCCTGCGTCTACCCGTCGATCTGCGTCAACCTGGGCACCGACCACAGCAAGCTGATCCAGCTGTACCGCAAGGCACGCGAGATCAAGGGCGTGAAGAAGATCCTGATCCAGTCCGGCCTGCGCTACGACCTGGCCGTGCGTTCGCCTGAATACGTGAAGGAGCTGGTGACCCACCACGTGGGCGGCCTGCTGAAGATCGCGCCCGAGCACACCGAAACCAATGTGCTGAGCAAGATGATGAAGCCGGGCATCGGCGCCTACGACGAATTCAAGGCGATGTTCGAGAAGTACTCGCTGGAAGCGGGCAAGAAGCAGTACCTGATTCCATACTTCATCGCCGCCCACCCGGGCACGACGGACGAGGACATGCTGAACCTGGCGCTGTGGCTGAAGAAGAACAACTTCCGCCTCGACCAGGTCCAGACCTTCATGCCAACCCCGATGGCGATGGCATCGGCCATGTACCACTCGCGCAAGAACCCGCTGCACAAGGTCACCGAAAATTCGGAAACCGTGGAAACGCCGCGCACCCTGAAGCAGCGCCAGGCGCACAAGGCCTTCCTGCGCTATTACGACCCGAAGAACTGGCCGATCCTGCGCGAAACCCTGCGCCGCATGGGCCGCGGCGACCTGATTGGCGACGGCGAGCGCCACCTGATCCCGCCTTACCGCGTTGGCGAGGAAAACTTCAAGGCTTCCTCCGGCAAGCGCGCCATGCCGATGCTGGCCCCTGGCCAGCAGAAGCGCGGCGCCGGCCTGCCTCCGCCGGCCCACATCGGCCGCGGCGGCAAGCCGAACGCGCTGACCGGCTCGATGACCGCGCGCGCCACGGTGGAAACCAAGGCCCGCCCTTCCATCCTCGACACCATCAAGGTGAAACCCAAGGCCGCCCCGGCCAAGAGCGGCGGCCGCCCCGGCCGCAAGTAGAACGTCAATGGGCTATTACCTGCTGCAAATCAATAGGATTTTGCAGCAGGAATGCCACACTTCGGCGCGCCGTATGCTGTGAAGCGGATACAATCGGCTGGTAGACCCCGCCAACTTGTTTCCGGATAAAAACGTGCGCCAATTCCTGGCTGGCCTGTTCGTCTTGCTGTCCCTGTTTGCGTCCGCGGCGCAGGCGCAGGAACGCGTCAGCCTGCAGCTGAAGCACAGCCACCAGTTCCAGTTCGCCGGCTATTACGCGGCGCTGGAAAAGGGGTATTACCGCGATGCCGGCCTGGACGTGCAAATCCTCGAAGGCAACGACGGCAACGAGCCGGAGCGCGCCGTGCTCGACGGCCGCGCCCAGTACGGCGTCGGCAGCAGCAGCCTGCTGCTGGCGCGCCTGTCCGGCAAGCCGCTGGTGGTGCTGGCGGTGATCTTCCAGCATTCCCCCTATGCGCTGGCCATGCGCCAGACCGGCCCCGCGCCGGACATCCGCAACATCATCGGCAAACGCGCGATGATCGGCTCCCTCACCGATGAACTGACCCAGGCCGACGAGGTGATCGCCTACCTGCGCAAGGAAGGCATCGGCACCAACCAGTTCGTGCGGGTCGAGCACAGCTTCAATCCGGACGACCTGGTGAAGGGCAAGGTCGACGCCATGTCGATCTTCGTCAGCAATGAGCCGGATTACCTGGACCGGCTGGGCTTCCCCTACGACATCTACAGCCCGCGCGCCGCCGGCATCGATTTTTACGGCGACAACCTGTTCACCAGCGAGGCGGAAATCAAGAACCACCCGGAGCGGGTGCGCGCCTTCCGCGCCGCCAGCATGCGCGGCTGGCAGTACGCCATGAGCCACCAGGAAGAAATCGTCGACCTGATCCTCAACAAGTATTCGCGCCGGCACGACCGCATGCACCTGCTGTACGAGGCGCGCCAGATGGTGCCGCTGGTGCAGCCGGTGCTGGTGGAAATCGGCTACATGAATCCGGACCGCTGGCAGCACATCGCCGACATCTACACGGAACTGGGCATGATGCCGAAAGGCGCCACCTGGAACGGTTTCCTGTACAACGCCGATCCCGGCAGCGACCTGACCTGGGTCTACCGCGTGCTGGGCGTGGCGGCCGGCCTGCTGGTACTGGGCGGAGCGATCCACTTCTCGCTGCTCACGCGCGAGCGCACGCGCGCCGAAGAAACCATCCGCAAAGGCGAGCAGCGCTTCCGCACCATGTTCGAGGCGGCGCCCATGGGCATTGCGCTGATCGACTCGGGCGGCGGCCAGTTCCGCGACGCGAACCAGCGCTTCGCCGATATCGCCGGCCGCTCCGCCGCCGAAATGCGCAACAGCCGCTGGTTCGATATCTGCCATCCGGACGACGTGGCGCCGGAGCAGGAAAAGATGGCGCAGCTGGCGGCACAGCAGATCACCGGCTTCAAGATGGAGACGCGCCTGGTGCGTCCCGATGGCCGCATTGTCTGGGTGGAAGCCTCGATCAACGCGGTGGAAACGGAAAGCCAGCCGCACCACCTGTGCATGATCGAAGACATCACGGAGAAAAAGGAAGCGGAGGCGCTGATCTGGCAGCAGGCCAATTTCGACACGCTGACGCAGCTGCCGAACCGCCGCATGTTCCTCGACCGCTTGCAGCACGATATCCTGAAATCGCGGCGCGACGGCACCCGCATCGCCATCCTGTTCATCGACCTTGACCATTTCAAGGAAGTCAACGACACCCTGGGCCACCACCAGGGCGACGTGCTGCTGGTGGAGGCGGCACGCCGCATCGGCGCCTGCGTGCGCCAGTCGGACACCGTGTCGCGCCTGGGCGGCGACGAGTTCACCGTGATCCTGCCCGAACTGGCGGAAGTCGACCGGGTGGAAGGCATCGCCCAGAACATCATCGACAGCCTGCGCATGCCCTTCCAGCTGGGACAGGAGCAGGCGTTTGTCTCGGCCTCGATCGGCATCACGATCTACCCGGACGATGCCGGCAATATGGAAGACTTGCTGAAGCATGCCGACCAGGCCATGTATGCCGCCAAGGGCGCAGGGCGCAACCGCTTCAGCTACTTCACCCCGGCCCTGCAGGTGGCGGCACTGAACCGCATGCGCCTGACCAACGACTTGCGCGGCGCCCTGAAGGGCGACCAGCTCAAGCTCTACTTCCAGCCCATCGTGCACCTGCAAAGCGGCAAGGTGCATAAGGCTGAAGCGCTGATCCGCTGGGAACACCCGCAGCGCGGCATGGTCAGCCCGCTCGAATTCATTCCGCTGGCCGAATCGAGCGGCCTGATTCTGGACATCGGCGAATGGGTGCTGCGTGAATCCGTACATTGGGTCAAGCGCTGGCGCGCGGAAGTGCATCCCGGCTTCCAGGTCAGCCTGAACCAGTCGCCGATAGAATTCCAGCGCGAACGCGGCAGCTATGCCGGCTGGCTGGCCTACCTGCAGCAGCTCGGCGTGCCGGGCGAAAGCATCGTGGTCGAAATCACGGAAGGCCTGCTGCTCGACGCCAACACCAGCGTCACCGACAAGCTGCTGCAGCTGCGCGACGCCGGCATCCAGGTTGCTCTTGACGATTTCGGCACCGGCTACTCCTCGCTGTCCTACCTGAAGAAGTTCGATATCGACTACCTCAAGATCGACCGCAGCTTCACCCGCAACCTGGCGCCCGATTCGAGCGACATGGCGCTGTCGGACGCGATCATCGTGATGGCCCACAAGCTGGGGCTGAGCGTGATCGCGGAAGGGGTGGAAACCACCGAGCAGCGCGACCTGCTGGCCGCCGCCGGCTGCGACTACGGCCAGGGCTACCTGTTCGCCCGCCCCCTGCCGGCCGCCGACTTCGACGCCATGCTGCACCAGCAAAGTGCTGCCGAAGCCACTGCCGCTTGATTCAGGTCAAATACAAAACGTATTGCCGGAACCTATAGTTACTCCCTGGTTAATGAAGGAGTAACGAAATGGGACAAGAAAAACAGGCTTATATGGTCGGCGCCGGCATTGGCAACCTGGCGGCTGCGGCCTTCATGATCCGCGACGGGAAAATGCGCGGTGAGCAGATCCATATTTACGAATCGCTGGGCGTTGCGGGCGGCAGCCTGGATGGCGCCGGCAATGCAAAAGACGGATATCGCCTGCGCGGCGGCCGCATGCTCACGACCGACAATTACGAATGTACCTGGGACCTGTTCGCGTCGATTCCGTCACTGGTCCATCCGGGCCAATCGGTGTACGACGAAACGCTCGCCTTCAATGCGCTGCACAAATCGCATTCGCAAGCCCGCCTGGTCGACCGCAACCGGCACATCATGGATGTGACATCGATGGGCTTTACGCTGCGCGACCGCATGGAGCTGCTCAAGCTGCACGAGGCGGACGAAGCCGCCCTTGGCAACAGCCCGATCACCGATCACCTGTCGCCGGAATTTTTCGAAACGCCGTTCTGGTTCATGTGGGCGACCACCTTCGCCTTCCAACCATGGCATAGCGCGGTCGAATTCAAGCGCTACCTGCACCGCTTCATGAAGGAATTTTCGCGCATCGAGACGCTGGCAGGCGTGAAGCGCACCGTTTTCAACCAATACGACTCCCTGGTGCGGCCACTGCAAGCCTGGCTGGTGCAGCAGGGCGTGCGCATCGAGACCGGCTGCACGGTGACCGACATCCAGCTGGCGGACGCGCCGAACCAGTTGCTGGTGCATGCAATCGAACTCGAACGCGATGGCCAGCGTGAATTGCTGCCCCTCGTCCCGAACGACCTGGTGTTCTTCCAGAACGGCTCAATGACCGATGCGTCCAGCTTCGGCAGCATGAATGAAGCGCCGCCGCGGCTCGACCGCCTCCAGAGCGGCGGCTGGAAGCTGTGGGAACGGCTGGCCGAGGGCCGCCCTGAACTCGGCAACCCTGCGGCATTCAACCGCAATATCCAGCAATCGTGGTGGGAATCGTTTACCGTGACCTTGCACGACTCGGTCTTCTTCGACCAGATGGAAGCCTTCTCCGGCAACGTCGCCGGCACCGGCGGCCTGGTGACCTTCAAGGACTCGAACTGGCTGATGTCCGTCGTGCTGGCCCACCAGCCGCACTTCGCCGACCAGCCGGCCGATGTGAAAGTGTTCTGGGGCTACGCGCTGCACCCCGACCGCGTCGGCAATTTCGTCGCCAAGCCGATGGCCGAGTGCACCGGCGCAGAAATCCTGCGCGAGCTGGCCGGCCACCTGAACTTCGAGCCGGACGTCTTCGCCCAGGCCAACTGCATCCCATGCCGCATGCCCTACATCACCAGCATGTTCATGCCGCGCCACCACAGCGACAGGCCGCTGCCGGTGCCCTTCGGCTCGCGCAACCTGGCGCTGGTGAGCCAGTTCGTCGAAGTGCCCGACGACGTGGTATTCACGGTCGAATACTCGGTGCGCGCCGCACAAATGGCGGTCTACCAGCTGCTCGGCATCGAGCGCGAAGTGCCGCCGATCAAGCGCCACGACAAGACGCTGGAAGTGATGCTGGCGGCGCTGGTCAAGGCGGCTTGAGGTGGTGGGCCGCGCACGAAAACTTGACCCAGCTCAAGGATTTTTCAGGCGCGGGCGCGCAAGATGCCGGGCATGAATCTCGCAAACTCCCTCTTGCACGCGCTGGCTGATCACGGCGCGCGTGAAGTCTTTGGCATCCCCGGAGACTTCGTCCTTGCCTTCTTCGAACAAATCGAGAAATCCGGCGTCCTGCCCCTGTACACGCTGAGCCATGAGCCGGGCGTGGGTTTTGCGGCCGATGGGGCGGCACGCTATCACGGGCGCTTAAGTGTGGCGGCGGTGACCTATGGTGCGGGGGCACTGAACATGGTCAACGCCGTCGCCGGCGCCTACGCGGAGAAAGTGCCGATGGTGGTGATCTCCGGCGCGCCGGGCACGAATGAACGCCGCAATGGCTTCCTGCTGCACCACCAGGTCAAGCACCTGGATTCGCAGATGGCGATCTTCCGCGAAATCACCTGCGACCAGTGCGTGCTGGACGACGCGCAGCGTGCGCCCGAAGACATCGCCCGCGTACTGCGCAGCGCCATCGCACATTCGCGTCCCGTCTACATCGAACTGCCGCGCGACATGGTGCATGCGCCTTGCGGCCGGGTGCACGCGCTGCCAAAACCCGGGCACGATGCGGATGCGCTGGCCGCCTGCGTGGAGGAAGTGCTGTCCCGCCTGGAGAGCGCCGCCCGCCCGGTACTGATGGTCGATATCGAAATCCGCCGCTTTGGCCTGGAGGCACAGGTGGCGCAGCTGGCGACCACCCTGCAGGTGCCCGTGGTGACTTGCTTCATGGGCCGCGGCCTGCTGGCCAGCGAGCCGGAAGCGCCGCTGCTCGGCACCTACCTCGGCGTCGCCGGGGCCCCGGAGGTCACTGAAGCCGTCGAAGGCTCCGATGCCTTGCTGATGCTGGGCGTCATCCTGTCGGACACCAACTTCGGCGTGCAGCGCGAACGCATCGACCTGCGCAAGTGCATGCTGGCGCTGGACGGCGACGTCACGCTCGGCTACCACACCTACCACGACATCCCGCTGGCAGCGCTGGTGCAAGGCCTTCTGGCCCAAGCCAAGCCGCTGCGCGCCGACGCCGCCTTGCGCGGCGAGCGCACCGCCTACCCTTGCGACCTGCCTGCCGACGATAACGCCATCGTTCCACGCGACGTGGCCTGCGCCATCAACGACATGATGCGCAGGCACGGCCGCATGCCGATTGCCTCCGATATCGGCGACTGCCTGTTCACCGCACTGGACATCGAGAACACCGACCTGCTGGCGCCCGGCTACTACGCCACCATGGGCTACGGCGTGCCGGCGGCCTTCGGCCTGCAGGCAGCCGGCGGCGAGCGCCCGCTGGTCCTGGTGGGCGACGGCGCCTTCCAGATGACGGGCTGGGAGCTTGGCAATTGCCAGCGCTACGGCCTGGACCCGATCGTGGTCATCTTCAACAACTGCAGCTGGGAGATGCTGCGTGCATTCCAGCCGCAATCGGCCTTCTGCGACCTGAGCGACTGGCATTTCGCCGACATGGCGCAAGCGATGGGCGGCGATGGCTACCGCGCCACCACGCGCGCCGAATTGGCAACCGCGCTGGAAAGCGCCGCACGGAAACGCGGCCGCTTCCAGCTGGTCGAAGTGATGCTGCCGCGCGGGGGGCAGTCCGACACGCTGTCGCGCTTCGTCAACGGCGTGCGCCGCCTGCAAGGAAGCAAAGCATGATCGAACTCGTTTGTCCCGCAGGCAGCCTGCCGGCGCTGAAAGCGGCTGTCGACAATGGCGCCGACAGCGTCTACCTCGGTTTTCGCGACGCCACCAACGCCCGCAATTTCGCCGGCCTGAATTTCGACGAAGCGGCCATTGAGCAAGGCATCCGCTACGCGCACACGCGCGGCCGCAACGTGCTGCTGGCGCTGAACACCTACCCGCAGGCTGCCAACTGGAAGCAATGGCGCGAGGCGGTCGACCGCGCCGCCGGCGCCGGCATCGACGCCATCATCCTGGCCGACCCAGGGCTGATGGAATACGCCCGCAGCAAATACCCCGGCCTGCGCCTGCACCTGTCCGTGCAAGGCTCCGCCACCAACTACGAAGCGATCAACTTCTATCAGGAGCGGTTCGGCATTTCGCGCGCCGTGCTGCCGCGCGTGCTGTCGATGCAGCAGGTCGAGCAGCTGCTGCGCCATGTGAAGACCGAGATCGAAGTGTTCGGCTTCGGCAGTCTGTGCGTGATGGTGGAGGGCCGCTGTGCGCTGTCCTCTTATGCCACCGGCGAATCACCGAACACCGCCGGCGTCTGCTCGCCCGCCAAGGCAGTGCGCTGGCAGCAAACGCCGAAGGGCCTGGAATCGCGCCTGAACGGCGTGCTGATCGACCGCTACCAGCCCGATGAAAACGCCAGCTACCCGACCCTGTGCAAGGGCCGCTTTGAGGTGGAAGGCGAAACCTATTACGCCATCGAAGAACCGGCCAGCCTGAACACCATGGAGCTGCTGCCGCAGCTGGTGCAGATGGGCGTGAAGGCGATCAAGATCGAAGGCCGCCAGCGCAGCCCCGCCTACGTGGCGCAAGTGGCGCAAGCCTGGCGCGCCGCCATCGACGCCTGCGGCGACGGCAAGCGCCGCTTCGCCATCCACCCAAGCTGGAGCGCCGCGCTGGACCGTGTGGCGGAAGGCCAGCAGCACACCCTGGGCGCCTATCACCGCAAATGGAAATGAGTATGTTGAAACTAGCCCTCGGCCCGGTGCTGTACTACTGGCCGCGCCTGACCATGTTCGAGTTCTACCAACAGGTGGCGGAAAGCCCGGTGGACATCGTCTACCTCGGCGAGGTCGTGTGCTCGCGCCGCCACGAACTGCGCCTGCCGGACTGGCTCGATATCGCCGCCCTGCTGCGCGACGCCGGCAAGGAAGTAGTGCTGTCGACGCAAGCCCTGATCGAATCGGGTGCGGAACTGGGCACCATGCGCAAGCTGTGCGAGAACCGCGACTTCGTGGTGGAGGCCAATGATTTCGGCGCCGTGCGCAACCTGGAGGGCGCCGGCTTCATCGCCGGCCCGCACCTGAACATCTACAGCGAGCCGACGCTGGCCGTGCTGGCCCGCCACGGTGCGCGCCGCTGGGTGGCGCCGCTGGAAATGGACCGCAGCGCCATCGCCACCCTGTTGAAGACCCAGCCGGCCGGCATGGAGAGCGAAGTTTTTGCCTGGGGCCGCATGCCGCTGGCCTTCTCCGCCCGCTGCATGACCGCCCGCAACCGCAACCTGCCGAAAGACGACTGCCAGTTCAGCTGCATCGACTATCCGGATGGCTTGATCATGGACACCCGCGAGCAGAAAGCGTTCCTGGTCCTGAACGGCATCCAGACCCAGTCCGCGCTGTGCTGCAACCTGGTGCGCGCCGTGCCGGAGATGGCCGACATGGGTATCAACGTATTGCGCATTTCGCCGCAGGCACGCGACACGCTGGAAGTGGTGGCCGCCTTCGACAAGGTGCGCCGCGGCGAATGGCAGGCGCAGCACGCCGCCGTGGTGCTGGAGCCGCTGGCGCCAGGCGGCAGCTGCGATGGTTTCTGGTACAGCCAGCCTGGAATGGAGCGCGTGGCATGAATACCTCGATGAACGCTGTCCAATACCGCATCCCCGCCGCCATCGGCCGCCTGCTGGGCCGCCTGCCGCCGCAGCCGCCGGCCTGGCTGTTCGTGCAAGGCTTGAACCGCATCCTGGCGCCGCAGCTTCCCGAGGACGTCAAGCAAGCCCTTTTCGCCCGCCGCCTGCGCCTGAGGGTGGAAGACGCCGGCCTGGCCATCGATTTCAGCTGGCAGGGCAAGGCCTTCGAAACGGCCAGCCACGGCGCGCAGCCCGACCTCACCATCGGCGCCTGCGCGCACGACCTGGTGCTCATGGCGCGCCGCAAAGAAGATCCGGATACCCTGTTTTTCAGCCGTCGCCTGATCCTGGAAGGCGACACTGAACTGGGCTTGTTGTTCAAGAACACGCTGGATGGCTTGGACGAAAGCGCCTTCGACTGGCGCAAGCTGCTCCCAAAAATCCCCACCCCGCCCGGCGCCCGCCGTGGCTGACAAGACGCTGCCACTCCGCCTTGCGAACATCGCCGGCGGCGTGCTGTCTACATTACAACGCTGACCGAGCGGCAACCATTTTCCGGCCAAAAGGGGATAATAACGATCGCGCTATGCGGTTCTGATAGGCAAAGACTATTGAGTCTATTTGAACAATCAAATTTCCAAATATTCGGGAAGGCCTTAAACTGGCGTCTCATTGATTCAATAACCCCACGAGGAAACCACAATGTCCCTGATTAACACCCAAGTAAAACCATTCAAGGCCACCGCATACCACAACGGCAAATTCGTTGAACTGAGCGAAGAATCCCTGAAAGGCAAGTGGTCCGTATTCGTGTTCTACCCAGCCGACTTCACCTTCGTGTGCCCAACCGAGCTGGAAGACCTGGCAGACCACCACGCAGAATTCGCCAAGCTGGGCGTGGACGTGTACGGCATCTCGACCGACACCCACTTCGCCCACAAGGCATGGCACGACACCTCCGACGCCATCAAGAAAGTGCAGTACGCCCTGATCGGCGACCCAACCGGCACCCTGTCCCGCAACTTCGAAGTCATGATCGAAGAAGAAGGCCTGGCACTGCGCGGCACCTTCGTGATCAATCCGGAAGGCTTCATCAAAGTGATGGAAGTGCACGACAACGGCATCGGCCGCGACGCTGCTGAACTGCTGCGCAAGGTGAAGGCAGCCCAGTACGTGGCTTCCCACCCAGGCGAAGTCTGCCCAGCCAAGTGGACCGAAGGCGCGGCGACCCTGAAGCCATCGCTGGACCTGGTCGGCAAGATCTAATGTTCTAGTCTGCTGATGGCTAGACAGGCGGCCCCACGGGGCCGCCTTGGGGCGTTGAAGCGGTACCTACCGCAAGCGACTAATCAGAAAGGAATAGCCATGCTGGACGCAGACCTGAAAGCCCAACTCTCCTCCTACCTGGAGCGCGTTGTCCACCCGATCGAGATCGTGGCGCACACCGACGGCTCCGCCAAATCGCAGGAAATGTCGGCCCTGCTGCAAGACGTCGTATCGGCCGGCCACGGCAAGATCACCGTTGTTGCAGGCAGCGACGGCAAGGCACGCAAGCCTTCCTTCGACATCAACCGCAAAGGCACCGATATCGGCGTGAGCTTCGCCGGCATCCCGATGGGCCACGAATTCACCTCGCTCGTCCTGGCGCTGCTGCAAGTGGGCGGCCACCCGATCAAGCTGGATGAAAAAGTCATCGAGCAGATCCGCAACCTGGACGGCGATTTCGTCTTCGAGACCTTCATCTCCCTGAGCTGCCACAACTGCCCGGAAGTGGTGCAGGCGCTGAACGCCATGTCCGTGATCAACCCGCGCATCAAGGTGGTGGCGGTGGATGGCGGCGTGTTCCCGAAAGAAGTCGAGGAACGCCAGGTGATGGCGGTGCCGATGATGTACCTGAATGGACAGCATTTCGGCCAGGGCCGCACCAACGTCGAGGAAATCCTCGCCAAGCTCGATACCGGCGCCTCGGCCCGCGCTGCGGCTGAACTGAGCAAGAAAGACGTGTTCGACGTGCTGATCGTCGGCGGCGGCCCTGCCGGCGCTGCCGCGGCCATCTACACGGCGCGCAAAGGCATCCGCACCGGCGTG
The DNA here is from genome assembly GCA_039593355.1 of Pseudoduganella sp. Lineage (GTDB taxonomy): Bacteria > Pseudomonadota > Gammaproteobacteria > Burkholderiales > Burkholderiaceae_D > Rugamonas. The sequence goes on along the minus strand of JBCNPK010000005.1, from coordinate 83,375 downwards.
ATCGCCGACCGCTTCGGCGGCCAGGTGCTGGACACCCTGTCGATCGAGAACTTCATTTCGGTGAAGGAAACCGACGGCCAGAAATTCGCGGTCGCACTGGAGCAGCACGTCAAGGAATACGAGGTGGACATCATGAACACCCAGCGCGCGGCTAAGATCGTGCCGGGCAAGATCAAGGAAGTCCACACCGAAAGCGGCGCTGTGCTGCGCGCCAAGTCGGTGATCATTTCGACCGGCGCCCGCTGGCGCGAAATCAATGTGCCGGGCGAGAAGGAATACCGTAACCACGGCGTTGCCTACTGCCCGCACTGCGATGGCCCGCTGTTCAAGGGCAAGCGCGTGGCGGTGATCGGCGGCGGCAACTCGGGCGTGGAAGCGGCGATCGATCTGGCGGGCATCGTCGAGCACGTGACGCTGATTGAGTTCGGCGCGGAACTGCGTGCGGATGCGGTCTTGCAGCGCAAGCTGGCCACGCTGCGCAACGTGAAGGTGATCAAGTCGGCAGCGACCTCGGAAATCCATGGCGATGGCAAGAAGGTCAATGGCTTGAGCTACACGGACCGCGAATCCGGCCAGTCACATCGCGTGGACCTGGAAGGCGTGTTCGTGCAGATTGGACTGGTGCCGAACACCGAGTGGCTGAAGGGGACCATCGAGCTGTCCAAGCACGGCGAGATCGAGGTGGATGCCAAAGGGCAGACTTCCGAGACCGGCATCTTTGCGGCAGGCGACGTGACGACCGTGCCGTACAAGCAGATCGTGATCGCGGTGGGTGAAGGTGCCAAGGCTGCGCTGGGTGCGTTCGACTACCTGATCCGCTCGAGTGCGGACGATGAGCCGGCGGCGATTGCGGCCTAAACCCGGCAAGTCTGGGTCAGGCACAAGTGCCTGACCCTGTCTGCTCAACCGATATGCGTATTTGTCTGGGCCAAACCACGAGCATTCGATCTGACTGGGTCTGACCCTTGGGTCAGACCCGGGTTTACCGGGTTCAGAAATGAAAAAAGCCCCGAATCTCTTCGGGGCTTCTCTCTGAATATTGGCGGAGCGGACGGGGCTCGAACCCGCGACCCCCGGCGTGACAGGCCGGTATTCTAACCAACTGAACTACCGCTCCAATTCTTCATCTCAGTGTGACTGGTGGGCGTTGAGAGGGTCGAACTCCCGACCTAATCCTTGTAAGGGATCCGCTCTACCAACTGAGCTAAACGCCCCTGCCTTCCACTGTCGAACGTTTGTCACAACGTTCAGAAGAGGCCGCATTATAGGATGGATTTGGAAACCCGTGCAAGCGTTTTTCCAAAAAATCCCAAAAATTATTGGCGGCCGCCAATTTGTGCAATGATTCTAGGGTGCCATAAGTTGGAAATAGAACAAGAATGACCCCTATCGAAAAGCTGTATGCGCGCGTCGGCTGGCGCCTGCTGCCGTTCCTGTTCCTCTGTTACGTGGTGGCCTACCTGGACCGCGTCAACATCGGCTTTGCCAAGCTGCAGATGCAGGCCGACCTGCAATTGTCCGATACCGTGTACGGGCTGGGCGCGGGCATCTTCTTCCTCGGCTACTTCCTGTTCGAAGTACCGGCCAACCTGCTGATGCTGCGCGTTGGCGCAAGGCGCTGGATAGCCCGCATCATGGCCAGCTGGGGCCTGCTGTCGGCCGCCATGCTGTTCGCCGACAGCCCGGCCAGCTTCTATGCCATGCGCTTCCTGCTCGGCGTCGCGGAGGCGGGCTTCTTCCCCGGCGTGATCCTGTACCTGACCTACTGGTTTCCGGCGCGGCGGCGCGCTCGCATTGTCGCCGTCTTCATGAGTGGCGTGGCGGTGGCCGGCGTGGTGGGCGGACCGCTCTCAGGCTGGATCATGTCGCGCTTCGCCGGGCATGGCGGCTTGGCGGGCTGGCAGTGGCTGTTCCTGCTGGAAGGCTTGCCGGCGGTCGTGCTGGGCGTGCTGACGCTGGCCCTGCTGGACGACGGCATCGACGACGCCAGCTGGCTGGCCGGCGATGAAAAAGCGATGTTGAAGGATGAACTGGCGCGCGATGGCGAACCCCGTGCGCAATGGGGCTTGCGCCACGTGTTCGGCAGCAGCCGGGTGTGGATGCTGGCACTGGTCTACTTCCTGATGGTGATGGGCCTTTACGGCGTTGGTTTCTGGCTGCCGCAATTGATCCGCAACAGCGGCGTGCAGGATGTGCTGGATGTCGGCCTGCTGACCGCCATCCCCTACGGCATCGCAGCGGCAACGATGATCGTCTGCGCACGCCACTCCGACCGCACCGGCGAGCGCCGCTGGCACCTTTCGCTGGCGGCCTTTATCGGCGCAGCCGGACTGCTGGCTTCCACCTACTACGCCAACAACCCTGTGCTGGCGCTGGCGGCATTGAGCGTGGCGACGGCGGGCATCCTCAGCACCTTCCCGGTGTTCTGGAGCATTCCGACCGCCATGCTGGGCGGCTCCGCGGCGGCGGCCGGCATCGCCATGATCAATTCACTGGGCAACCTGGCCGGCTTTGCCAGTCCCTACATGGTGGGCGCCGTCAAGGACGCCACCCACAGCACTGCCAACGGCATGCTGCTGCTGGCGGCCAGCCTGGCGGCCGGCGGCGCGCTGGTGCTGCTGTGCGTCGGCCGCAAAGGGGAAATGCCGTGAAGACCGGACGCGCACTGCTGTCGGAACTGTTCAACGCCGCGCTGCGTGCGGCCGATCCGCTTGAAACCATCGCGGCCCATCTGCCGCCGCCGCCCAAAGGCCGGACCGTTGTCATCGGCGCGGGCAAGGCTGCGGCGCGCATGGCGCAGGGCGTTGAGCGGCGCTGGCATGGTCCGCTCAGCGGAGTGGTGGTCACGCGCTACGGGCACGGGGCGCCGACCCGGCAGGTGGAAGTGATCGAGGCCGGCCATCCTGTGCCGGACGACGCCAGCCAGGCTGCCGCACGGCGCATGCTGGCGGCGGTGCGCGGCCTTGGGCCGGATGACATGGTGCTGTGCCTGATGTCCGGCGGCGGCTCCGCACTCATGTCGCTGCCTGCCGCCGGCGTCACGCTGCAGCAGAAACAGGACATCAACAAGGCGCTGCTGCGCAGCGGCGCGCCGATCGGCGACATCAATATCGTGCGCAAGCACCTGTCGGCCATTAAGGGCGGCCGCCTGGCGCTGGCCTGCGGCCAGGCCCGCGTGGTGACACTGGTGCTGTCGGACGTGCCGGGCGACGATCCCGCGGTGGTGGCAAGCGGTCCTACCCTGCCCGACGCTTCCAGCGCGGCCGACGCCTTGCACATCCTGCAGCAATACGGCATCGACATTCCGCCGGAAGTGCGCGATGTGCTGGAAGACCTGTCGCAGGAGACGCCCAAGCCGGGCGACCCGCGCCTGGCGCGCAACAGCGTTGCCGTCATCGCGACTGCCAGGCATGCCCTGCAGGCGGCAGCGGATGCCGCCCGCGCCGAGGGCTTGCGCCCCTTGATCCTGAGCGACCGGCTGCAAGGCGAGGCACGCAACGTAGCCGTGTCGCACGCGGCACTGGTGCAAGGCGTGATCGCACACGGCAGCCCTTTGCGTCCGCCGTGCGTGATTTTGTCCGGGGGGGAAACCAGCGTCACCGTGCACGGCACGGGCCGCGGTGGACGCAATGCGGAATACCTGCTGGCGCTGGCCGTCGCGCTGGACGGCACGCCCGGCGTGCACGCCATCGCCTGCGATACCGACGGCATCGACGGCACCGAGGACAATGCCGGCGCCGTGCTCGGTCCGGACACGCTGCAGCGTGCCGCCGCCCTCGGCCTGGACGCCCGCTCTCTGCTCGACAACAACGACGGCTACAGCTTTTTCGCCGCGCTGGGCGACCTGGTGGTCACCGGCCCCACCCGCACCAACGTCAACGACTTCCGCGCGATCCTGATTATTTGATGGCGGCCGCCATCTTGGCCCATACCGCGTCGCCGATATCCTTGCGGCCATCCGGGGCGCGGTAGGACAGGAAGAAGGTCTCGTTCTTCTTGCCCGTCGCCATGTACATGAAGTAGGCCGGCTGGCCCGTGGTGCCGCTGATCATCGAAATCATCACGGCCGGGTGCTTGGCTTCGCGGAATTCCTGCACCTGGATATTGGTCGCCGCGCCGCGCAGCTTGTTCAGCGAACCCGGGTCATTGATCCCGTAGAACACGTGGTGGGCGGCATCGTAGGTAACGTTGGTGGCGGTCGAGCCGTACATATAGCCGTTGCGGGTCGGCAGGGCGGTGGCGCTCGCCGTCGCAGCGTCCTCGGGGCGCAACCAGTAGGAATAGCCGATTTTCTTGACCTTGGACTGCTGGTATTCCACCGGCACCGGCACCTTCAGGTCGATCACGAACGGCAAGCGGCCCTGCATGAAATCGTTGACCGGGACACCGCGCGTTTGCACCTGGACTGCGGCTGGGGCAGGGGCGGAAGACGCCTTGCCCGCCTTGGCCGAAGCCGAAGCCGATGGCGCCGCGCCCGCCGCTGCGGCGGTGACGGTAGTGATGGCCAGGCTGGCCGCAAGCAAAATCGATTTCAAAGGAACTCCTGTTTTGACTGTCCGGGAGGGTAATCCTCTCACGGCTTGCCGTTGCGGTGCAATGCCGTTCGTTCAAGCAGGGCAGCGGACGGACTGTCCCCGGCCGCGGCAGCTTTCCTGAGCAATCCCAGCGCCGCCTCGCGGTCCCCGCTGGCGCCACGCTCAAGCCGCAGTACCGCAGCGTTATAGGCGGCCACCGGGCTCCCCAGCGCGGCGGCGGCATCGAACGCCTTCCAGGCCCGGGCGGGACAAAGACTGAATACCTCGTGGCCGACAGCGGCGCGCAGCAAGCCGTCGGCGTCGCCTTGCCTGGCAAACCTGTCTTCGAACTGCGGCCGCCATCCATCGACCATCGATGCCATGACCTTATCCCCTTTCTCGACAGCGTAAGGACCGGCGACGAAAAGCGAGAACGCCTGCTGCGTGGTGGCAGTCGTCCCGTCCTTCCCGTACCACAGGAAGCCATCGGGGCCGCTGACCTTCATATGGCCCAGCGCATGGGAAAGCTGCTGCGCCAGCGGCTTGTGGTGCTTGTCGGGGGCGGCCCCGCTCCACGACGACATCAGGATGACCTGGCGGATCTTGCCGCCCTGCTGCCTGACCATGCCGGCCATGTCCTCGACCGTCACGATGCGCGCGTCCGGTCCGTAAAAGTGCCAGGGGCTTCCATGCAATTGGATCCTCAGCACCTCATCGCCGACATCCGGCATGGCTCTGCTGTAGTCGTACAAAGCCTCTGCCGCAGGCACGCAGCCTTCGCGCATGGGATAGCAGTTATCGACATTGAGCACGCCCTTCAAAGGCAGCGTTGTCGGGCAGTCCGCCTGCGCGGCGGCGCATATGGCCAGCAGGGAAAGTAGGGCGAGTCCGCGATGGAGCGTCACATGGATTCCTGTTTGATTACCTGGGAGGTAATCGTCGCACGGCGCGAATTTGTTGACAATAACTTCAACAACCATGAAAGGAACCCAGACATGACCGCATACAAGACTTCCGGCGCCCGTATCATCGAGCCCAACACCGTGCGTACTGCCGACGGCGTCAACCTGTACTACCGCGACTGGGGTGAAGGCGAGCCCGTGCTCTTCGTCGGCGGCTGGTCGCTGGGCGCCGATTCCTGGTGCTACCAGATGCTGGCGCTGGCGGAGCAGGGCATGCGCACCATCGCCTTCGACCGGCGCGGCCACGGGCGCTCCAGCGACCCGGGCCGCGGCTATGACTTCAACACCCTGGCCGACGACCTGGCTGCCGTGCTGGAAGCGCTCGACCTGGAAGACGTCACCCTGGTGGCGCATTCGATGGGCTGCAACGAAGTGGTGCGCTACCTGACCCGCCACGGCCAGCGCCGCATCAAGCGCGTCGCCATGCTGGGCACCATGACGCCATGCGTGGCCAGGGCGCCCGACAATCCGAACGGCATCGATCCTGCCCTGCTCGAATACTTCCGCAATGAGCAGCTGATGAAGGACCTGCCCAAGTGGGTCGACGAAAACCTGCCGCCCTTCGTCGCCGGCGATACGCCGCAAGGCATGCGCGACTGGCTGCGCGCCATGCCGCTGCAAGCCTCGCTGCAGGCGCTGTACGAATGCAACCGCTCCTTGCAGCGCGAAGACTTCCGCGCCGAGCTGCCGCGGATTACGCTGCCGGTGCTGCTGATTGCCGGCACCAGGGACGTCAGCGCGCCGTTCGAATTGACTGCCAGGCCTACCGCCGCCCTGCTGCCCAACGTCAAACTGAACGTCTACGAGGGCGCGCCGCATGGTATGTTCCTCACCCACATGGAAAGGGTGAACAGGGACTTGCTGGACTTTATCCAGTCTTGAAAGGATTGATATGGGAGCGGCGGCACCGGAGCAGTATTTCAGCGACTACGCGGCGGCCATGCGCTACTGGCGCGGCAAGCGGGGATTCAGCCAGCTGCGGCTGGCCACCGAGAGCGGCATCTCGCAGCGGCACATCAGTTTCCTGGAAAGCGGGCGCTCGCAGCCCAGCCGGGAAATGATACTCAAGCTTGGCATCGCGCTTGATATTCCGCTGCGCCAGCGCAACGTCATGTTGCTGGCGGCGGGTTACGCCCCGGCCTACCAGGAACGCAAGCTGTCCGACCCCGAGATGCAGGCGGTAAAGCAGGCACTCGACTTCATGCTGCGGCAGCAGGCACCTTATCCGGCGCTGGTGGTGGACCGCCTGTGGAACCTGGTCATGAGCAACGGCCCGGCGGGCACGATGATCCACTGGCTGCTCGGCGGCCCACCCTCCAGCGCCAATGTGATCCAGCTGATGCTGGACCCGGACGGCCTGCGCCCCCACATCGCCAACTGGGAGGAAGTGAGCGCCGACCTGCTGCAGTGGATCCAGCGCGAAGCGATGAGCGATGGACCGGGCAGCGAAGCGACCGCCCTGCTGGAGCAGCTGCTGGCGATTCCCGGCGTTCGCGCGGCATCGAAACTGCCCAACCTCGACCGGCGCGCCTTGCCCTTCCTGCCCTTCACGGTGAGAAAGGATGGCGTGGAGCTAAACCTGTTCACCACCATCACAACCCTTGGCACGCCGCATGACGTGACCCTGCATGAGCTGCGCATGGAGGCGTTTTTCCCCGCCGACGATGCGACGGCGGACTGGTTCCGCCGCCAGCAGGATTAGAATTCTTCCCAGTCGTCGCCCGGCGGCGTAGCCCTGGCCGGCGCTGCAGCCCTTGCCTGGACCGTTGCGGATCGCGCGGCGCGCTCCGGCAGCCTGGCGCCCCCGGCGCCATCCAGGGCCTCGACAGGCTCGCTTTCGTCAGCCGTTGGCTCGGTCATGCTGTACTCCGCTGCGTCAGCCGGTGCCCGGCGCTGGAGCGCTGCACCGCGCGCCGGGCGCAGGGCCGGGACCGTGACCTGGGCGGGAACCGGTACGCTGGCCGCTGGCGCGCGCCGCGCCACAGCCTGCACCCGTTCCTGCATCCTGAACACGGATACCGCCTCCACCAGGTTCTCCGCCTGCTGCTGCATGCTGCGCGCCGCTGCCGCTGCCTGCTCGACGAGGGCCGCGTTCTGCTGCGTCGCGTTATCCATTTCCACGATCGCCTTATTCACCTGCTCGATGCCGGAAGACTGTTCCTGGCTGGCCGAGGTGATCTCGTTCATGATGTCCGCCACCTGCTGTACGGAAGCCACGATCTGCTGCATGGTCCCACCGGCGCGGTCCACCAGCGCGCCGCCGGCATCCACCTTGGCGATCGAATCGTCGATCAGCTCCTTGATCTCCTTGGCCGCACCGGCGCTGCGCTGGGCCAGGTTGCGTACCTCGGAGGCGACCACCGCAAAGCCGCGCCCCTGTTCCCCGGCGCGCGCCGCCTCCACCGCCGCATTCAGCGCCAGGATATTGGTCTGGAAGGCAATGCCATCGATGGCGCTGATGATGTCCGCCATGCGCGCCGAGCTGGCCTTGATCGCCCCCATCGTGTCGACCACTTCATTCACCACCTGTCCGCCCTCGCTGGCATGGCCGGCAGCCGAGACCACCAGCTGGTTGGCCTGGCGCGCATTGTCCGCATTCTGTTTGACGGTGGAAGTCAGCTGCTCCATCGACGAAGCCGTCTCCTCCAGGCTGGCGGCTTGCTGCTCGGTGCGGCGCGACAGGTCCAGGTTGCCGGCTGCGATTTCCGCCGCAGCGGTATTGATGGTTTCGGTGGACGAGCGCACCGACCCGACGGTGCGCTTCAATGCCGCCACCATGTCTTTCATCGCTTTCAGCAAGCGTCCCGTTTCATCCTTGCGCTGCACATCGATGTCGGCGCTCAGGTCGCCCTGCGCCACCGTCTCCGCCACCTCCACCGCCTGCAGCAGAGGACCGGTCACCGAACGCGTAATCAGGTAGCCGGCGATGATGGACACCACGGTAGCCAGCACCAGCATGCCGATCATCATCATGCTCGCATCCGACGCCGATTTGGCCGCTTCTTCGCCATCGCTGTTCATGAGCCTGTTTTGCATGGCGAGGATGGCATCGAGCTTGGCGAAATAAGCGTTCTGCAAAGGGATGACCTGATTGAACAGGGTCTGCACCGCGCTGTCGTGGTCGCCATCCTTAAGCAGCTTGAGCACGTCGTCGCGCTTGGCACGGAAGGCATCGAACGCCTGGGATTCTTCGGCGAACAGCCGCTTGGCTTCTTCCAGGTGCAGCACTTGCTGCAGCTTGCCCGCCGCCGCGGCACCCGCGCTATCGGCCTCCGCCATGGTGGCCAGGAAGGCGTCGCTGCTGGCCTTGTCCGGCGCCAGCATCGCATTGCGCAGGGCTTGTGCCGAACGGTTGGAATAGTTGCGCATATCGTTGGTCAACTGCACCTTCTGGTAACGGTCCTCGATCAGGCGGCTCGTCAAGCCAGCGTTGTGGCTCAAGCGGCCGATGCCCGTCAGCGACATTACCAGCTGGATTGCAATGGCCAGCGCAAAACCCATCGCCAGCCGCATACCGATGTTCATGTTCGAGAAGCTCATGTCGGGCCTCGCCAGGAAGTTGGTTTGTACCGATGATGGCACAGGCATGGTAATGCGGCGCAGCGCTCAAAAACCCCGTTGCGTTGTCACAACGGCAATATCTTGGGCTTTTTCCCTGCGATAAAGCCGCGGGCACCTTGCGCGAAAGACTGTATATAATTACAGTATCGCAAGCGAACTCGACTATTTGTATATGGACTGGCCCCGCCGCATTGCCCACCTCGACATGGATGCCTTCTACGCCTCCGTGGAGTTGTTGCGCTACCCGGAATTGCGCGGCCTGCCGGTCGTGATCGGCGGCGGCGGCCGCCACCAGCCGCGCGAGCTGCCGGACGGCACCCGCGAGTTTTCCCGCCTGCGCGACTATGTCGGTCGCGGCGTGATCACCACCTCCACGTATGAGGCGCGCGCGCTGGGCGTGTTTTCCGCCATGGGCACCATGAAGGCAGCGGCGCTGGCGCCGGACGCCATCCTGCTGCCGGTGGATTTCGATTCCTACCGAAAGTATTCGCGCCTGTTCAAAGCCGCCGTGGCCAGCATCGCGCCCGAGATCGAAGACCGCGGCATCGATGAAATCTACATCGACCTGACCGACGTCGAGGGTGAAACGCGCGAACTGGCCCAGCGCATCAAGGACGCCGTGCGCGCCGCCACCGGGCTGTCCTGCTCGATCGGCGTCGCGCCCAACAAGCTGCTGGCGAAAATCTGCTCCGACCTGGACAAGCCGAACGGCCTGACTGTGGTCGGCTACGAAGACGTACCGGCCCGCATCTGGCCGCTGGCCGTGCGCAAGGTGAACGGCATCGGTCCCAAGGCTGAGAAAAAGCTGGTGGCGCTGGGTATCGATACCGTGGGCCAGCTGGCCGCTGCCGATCCCGCCCTGCTGCAGGAACACTTCGGGCTTAATTACGCCGAGTGGCTGCAGCGCATTTCGCATGGCCGCGACGAGCGCGGCATCTCCACCTCGCGCGAGCCGAAAGGCGTCAGCCGCGAGACCACTTTCTCGCGCGACCTGCACGTCAAGCGCGACCGCGCCGAGCTGTCCGATATTTTCACCCGCCTGTGCGAGAAGGTCGCGGACGACCTGGCGCGCAAGCGCTACGCCGGCCGCACCGTGGGCATCAAGCTGCGCTACGCCGACTTCCGCACCGTCACGCGCGACGTCACGTTGCCCTCGCCCACGGCCGATGCCGCCGCCATCCGCCGCGCCGCCGGCGAGTGCCTGCGCCGGGTGTCGCTGGACGACCGCCTGCGCCTGCTCGGCGTGCGCATGTCAGCCCTGTGCACCCTGGAAGAAGCCGCCAAAGCCCAGCCTGCGCAGGGTGATCTTTTTGCTAATATGTGATACCTTTCCCGCGCGAGCTGGCGCGTGAGTCCGGCTGCCAACCGGATCACCTATGGAAGTCAATGTGCTGCGCCATGGCATGAGGTCGCATTTTGTGTTTGAACGCCGGCGCCCGGTGTGGCTGGCGGTCATCGCCTTGTTGCACGCCGCTGCCTTGATGGGCTGGCGCGGCATGGCGCAGCAACGCCAGGAAAGCCAGCAGCGCGAGACGCAACTGGTCTACCTGCAAGCGTCGCCGAAACCCCTTCCATCAGCCCCGCAAGCGGCCCCCGGCCGGCGCAGTGCAGCGCCGCCCCCTGTCGTCAAAACGGCGTCGGCTCCGCCATCGTCCGGCACCGTGGCGCCGCTTGCCGAAGCCGTCACCGTCCCGGCCACCACGGCCGATCCCGCCGATCCATTCGCGAAGCCGGCGCCGCCGGCGGAAACCCTGCTGGAAAAGACCCGCAGCATGGCCGCCAGCGCCGACCGCCAACTGCGCAAGGAGAGCCTCAACAAATTCGCCACCATCGTGCAGGATCAAACCCCGCTGGCCAGGCAGCTGGCACGGGCCTACAAAGGCGAGGTAGTGCTGGAGCAAGTCTCCACCATGGGCGACGGCCGCACCATGAAACGCTATCGCGCGGGCGGCCAGGAGTGGTGCGAATACGTGAACCTGGTGGGCGCCGCCGGGCAGGACCCGTTCCGCGACGGCAACAAGGTCCAAGTGAAAACGTGCCCCTGACCTCTGTCCGCCGCCGCCATGGCTTGTTGGTCCTGGTGGCCGGGCTGCACCTGGCGATGCTGGCTTCCTGGCGCTTCGGTCCACAACGACCTGCAAAGCACGGGCAGCAACGCGAGGGAGAGCTGGTCTTCCTGAGGCAACGGCAGCCGAGCCTATCCAGGGAAGAGGTGCGACACGTTCCTGCCTCCGCTCCGCATCCCCGCCGTAGCGCCGCGCAGCGTCCTGCGCCGATTGCGGCTGCGGCGGCCCCGGCAGGCGATTCGCCGCCGGTCTCGCAGCCGCCCGGCCAGGCGGCGCCCGATCCCTTCGCACAACCGGCGCCGCTGGCGGAGAGCTTGCTGGAACGCTCGCGCCGGGCCGCCATCGGCATCGACCGCCAGCTGCGCAAGGAAAGCAAGAACGAGAACGACCGGGTCCTGGTACACGAGTCGAAACTGTCGCAGGACATGGCGCTGGCCTACAAGGGTTCCGGCGCCTTCTCGATGGCCGAAACAGTGTTGCCGAATGGCGACAGCCTGGCCCGCGTCACCACGCCCCTTGGCAGCTACTGCATCCTCAAGCGCGGCAACCGGGACAAGGCCGGGCTGAACGCCATCGACAATGCCGGCAAAACATATATCGTCAACTGCCCGCGATAGCTCCTGCTAAAATGTCGTTCCTTTGAAAATGCTCAGCTAGGCTGCAAACAAGTATGTGGTTCAAGAATCTCCAGGTTTACCGTCTGCCCGCCCCATGGGCATTTACTCCAGAACAACTCGAAGAAGCTCTCCAGTCGCAAGCCTTCACCCCCGCCAGCAGCAATGAGCTGATGCGCCAGGGCTGGGACAAGCCGCGCCCGAACGGCGGCCTGGTACACGTCGTCAACAAGCAGATGCTGATGGTGCTGGGCACCGAGAAAAAGCTGCTGCCTTCGACCGTGGTGAACCAGGTCGCCAAGGCGCGTGCCGCCGAACTGGAAGAGCAGCAAGGCTTCGCCCCGGGCAAGAAAGCCATGAAAGAACTGAAGGAACGCGTGCACGACGAACTGCTGCCGCGCGCCTTCACCATCCGCAGCAACACCTGGTGCTGGATCGACCCGGTCAACGGCTGGCTGGTGGTCGACGCCGCCAGCCCGGCCAAGGCCGACGACATCATCAAGATGCTGCTGAAAGCCGTCGACCGCATGCCGATCGAGAGCCTGCGCGTGCAGCGCTCCCCGGTGGGCGTGATGACCGCCTGGCTGCAGGATGACGAAGCGCCAGCCGGCTTCACCGTCGACATGGACACCGAACTGCGCGCCACCGGCGAGAGCAAGGCTGCCGTGCGCTACGTGCGCCATACCCTGGAACCGGAAGAAGTGCGCCGCCACATCGCCGCCGGCAAGCAGTGCACCCGCCTGGCCATGACCTGGGATTCCAAGATCAGCTTCGTGCTGACCGAAGCCCTGGCCATCAAGGGCGTCAAGCCGCTGGACGTGATGAAGGAAAACGACGCCGTCACCCGCAACGACGACGAACGCTTCGACGGCGACTTCATGCTGATGACCGGCGAGCTGGCCAAGCTGCTGCAGGACGTGGTCGACGCCCTGGGCGGCGAAGCGAAGGCCTGATTCCGCGTTACGCCCGCATGAGCGCCAGCAGGCGCTCGCAATAGCCCGCGGCCATGTCCTCGGGCACATTGGTCACGCCGAGCAGCAGCCCGCCCTGTGCGGGCGCTGCGCCGGCATACCAGGCCGACAAGGCCGAAGGCGACATCCCCAGGCTGCGCGCCCGCGCAACCACTTCCACATCCCTGACCCCCGGCGGCAATTGCAGCAGCACGCCCAATGCGGCCGGCGCCTGCACCGCGCCGAGCTTGTCCAGCGCCGCGCCAAGCGCATTGCGCCGCTCCTGGTAGAGCCGCTTCATATGCCGCAGGTGGCGCAGGTAGGCGCCGCTGCGCAGGAATTCGGCCACCGCCAGTTGGACCACAGGCGGCGGCGCGCTGGCACAGGTGGACGACGCCTGCGCCAGCCTGTCGGCCAGTGCCGGCGGCGCCACCAGGAAACCCACCCTGAGCGACGGCGTCAGCGTCTTGCTGAAAGTCCCCAGGTGCAGTACGCGTCCGGCGCGGTCCTGCGATGCCAGGGTCGGTGCTGCACGGCCATGGGGCTGCAGCTCGCCCAGGTAGTCGTCCTCGATGATCCATGCGCCCGACTGCGCTGCCCATTCCAGCAAGGCTTGGCGCCGCCGCAGCGACAGCGTGACGCCGAGCGGCGCCTGCTGGCCCGGCGTCACCACCGCCAGCCTCGCTTGCGGTGCGAGGCGCACGCCCGCCGCCACATCCAATCCCTCCGGGTCGACCGGCACCGGCACCAGGCCGATGCCCGCGCCCTGTAGCGCATCGCGCGTCGCCTTGTAGCCGGGCTGCTCGACCCAGGCCTGGGAGCCTTTCAATTCCAATGCGTGCAGCGCCAGGCTCAGTGCGCCCGCATAGCCGTTGCAAACCAGGATCTGCGCCGGAGTGCAATCGAGGCCGCGCGCCACGCACAGGTAGGCCGCAATCTCGGCGCGCAGGGCATGTTCGCCGCGCGGGTCGGGATAGGCCAGTGTCATGGACGCCGCCGTGCGTGCCGCGCGGCCCATCACGCGCGACCAGGTCTTGAAAGGAAAGGCATCCTGCGCCGGCACGCCGACCTGGAAAGGGAGTGTGCTGACCGCGCGGCCGGGAAAGGCCTGCACCACATCCTGCGCCGCCGCGGCGGGCGAAATCCCGCGCAACGCGCCGCCGGCAGCCGCGCCCACGCTGGCGCCGGCGCAGACGAAAGTCCCCGCTGCGCCGGCCGTGAACACCAGCTGTTCGTCGCGCAGGCGCTCATAGGCTTGCCGCACCGTGCCGCGCGCCACGCCCAATTGCGCCGCCAGGTCATGCCAGGATGGCAGGCGTGCCTGCGGCGCCAGGCGCCCATCGCCGATGGCATTGCGCAGGCCGAGGAAAATCTGGTCCGCCAGCGACGCGGCGGCCTTGCGGTCAATGGAAAGTTCGAGTGAATGGTACATAAATTCAGTGAATTCTTGCGTCTTTTTAATGGACCAAGGCGACGTTACCATGGTTTTCATATCAATTCACGAAAGCCATCATGTTCAAGCCGCTCATTACTGCGTTCCTACTGAGCCTTTGCTCCATCTCCGCGCACGCCGGCGAAGCGGGCAGCGGCGCCAGCCGCGCCAAGCTGGCCGGCAAGGCGCTGATCGGCCAGCCGGGGCCGGCCGCCGTGCTGCAGACCATCGACGGCCAACGCATCGACCTGGCCAGCTACTACGGCAAAAAGCCGGTCTACCTGAAATTCTGGGCCACCTGGTGCGTGCCGTGCCGGGAACAGATGCCGGCCTTCGAAAAGGCATACGAACAGTATGGCGACAAGATCGCGGTGGTGGCCGTGAATGCGGGCTTCAGCGACACCGCCACGGAAGTGAAAAGCTACCGCGCCGAACATGGGCTGCACATGCCGATCGTGATCGACGACGGCTCGCTGGCCGCCAGCCTGAACCTGCGGGTCACACCCCAGCACATACTGATCGGACGCGACGGCCGCATCCAGCACGTCGGCCACCTGCACGACAAGGAGCTCGAAAAAGCGCTCGAGCGCGCCGCCAACGAACGCAAGGTCGCGGCCCCGCTGGCGCTCGCCCCTCAGACCGCAGAAGCCACGCCGGGCCGCCAGGCGCTGAAGATCGGCGATCTCGCCCAAGGATTGCCCCTGCCCGCCGCACAAGGCAAGCCGCGCGCCCTGATGTTCTTCTCTCCTTGGTGCGAGTCCTATCTGCGCGAAAGCCGCCCGGCAACCGCCCAAGCCTGCCAGCGCGTGCGTGAAGAAGCCGAAGCGCTTGCAAGCGCTTCGGGCGTCGAATGGCTGGCGGTGGCGTCGCCGGTCTGGTCGTCCGAAAAAGAAGTGGCCGAATTCGCACGCAGTAAAAAATCGCGCCTGGCGATGCACCTGGACAAGGACGGTACTCTGTTCAATGCTTTCGGCGTACGCCAGATCCCGAGCGTCGTCTTGCTGGACAAGCAAGGCCGCGTGGCACGCGTAATGGGACCTGAAGAGCGCGGCCTCGCGCAGGCAGTCAAAGCGCTCGAGGTGCAGTAATGCGCCGCATCCTGACGCTGCTCTTCCTGCTGGCGCTCTCCGCTCGCGCCTTCGCGCAAGACTTCCTGGAGCCGGAAGCGGCTTTCCGCTTCTCCGCAAGGATGGCCGACGGCGGCACCGCCGAAGTCAGTTTCGACATCGCCGACGGCTACTACATGTACCGCGACCGCTTCAAATTCAGCGCTGACGGCGCCAGGCTGGGCGCGCCCGAGCTCCCGCCAGGCAAGGTAAAGTACGACCAGACCTTCGCCAAGGAAGTGGAAACCTACCGCCACCGCGTCACCGTACGCATTCCGGTGCAAGGCGAAGGCCCCTTCGTGCTGCGCGTGACGAGCCAAGGCTGCGCCGACGCAGGCCTGTGCTACTCGCCGATGGAATCCGGCAGCACGCTGGAGGCAGCGGCGCCGCTGGCGCAAGTGCTGCATGGCGGGCAGCTGTTGAAAGTAGTTCCCCTGTTCCTGCTGCTCGGCCTTGGACTGGCATTCACGCCCTGCGTGCTGCCGATGGTTCCCATCCTCAGTTCGCTCATCGTCGGCGACAGTGCCAAGCCAAGCCGCAAGCGCGGACTGCTGCTGTCGGCCGCCTACTCCCTCGGCATGGCCCTGGTCTACACCGCCTTCGGCATCGCAGCCGGACTGGCAGGCGAAGGCCTCGCCGCCTCGCTGCAAAAGCCCGTAGTGATCGGCGGCTTCGCGCTCCTGCTCGCTGCACTCGCACTGTCGATGTTCGGCGTGTACGAGCTGCAGCTGCCGAACGCCCTGCAATCGCGCCTGGCGGAAAGCTCCAACCGCCGCAGCGCAGGCAAGCTGGCCGGCGTCTTCGGCATGGGCGCCATCTCCGCCCTGATGGTCGGCCCCTGCGTCGCCGCGCCGCTGGCCGGAGCCCTGGTCTACATCAGCCAGACGCGCGACGTGCTGGTCGGCGGCAGCGCCCTGTTCGCGATGGCAGCCGGCATGAGCGTGCCGCTGGTGCTGGTAGGCGTCTCGGCCGGCAGCCTGCTGCCGCGCGCCGGCGCATGGATGGTGTGGGTCAAGCGCGGCTTCGGCATCATGTTGCTGGCGCTGGCCGGCTGGATGGCGCTGCCCCTGCTGCCCAGCCATCACACGTCAGCGCTGCCGTTCAAGCGCATCACCACTGTGCAGCAGCTGGAGGCCGAACTCGCGCAAGGACGTCCCGTCATGCTCGACTTCTACGCCGACTGGTGCGTGTCCTGCAAGGAGATGGAAAAATTCACCTTCAGCGCGGCGCCGGTGAAGGCAGCGCTGCAAGGCGCAGTGCTGCTGCAAGCCGACGTCACGGCCAACACCGGTGAAGACAGGGCCCTGCTGAAACGCTACGGCCTGTTTGGACCGCCCGCCATCATCCTGTTCGACGGCGGGGGCAAGGAGCGAGCGCGCGTGATCGGCTACCAGGACGCCGAACGCTTCCAGCAAACGCTGGCGAAACTCCGGTAATCAGAGCGGCTGGAACACACCAGCCGCCTTGTTTTTCTGCACATTATCCCAGGCGAAGATCTGGCCGTTCATTGCTACGTAGACGCCAGGCGGCAGCACCTGCGCCACGCCGCAGGCAAAGCCCATGTTGAAGAACGCGTCCGAATTGTCGATCTCGTAAGGGATCATGGCGCCGGTAAAGACGATGGTCTTGTCCTTGATCGCCGGGCCCAGCACGGCCGCGGTCTGCGGCATGGTATCGGTGCCGTGCACGATCACGATCGCCTTTTCCGCAGCGGCCTGGCAGGCGGCCAGCACGCGCTGGCGGTCGGCATCGACCATGTCCAGGGAATCCAGCAGCGACACCACTTC
Organism: Pseudoduganella sp.; assembly: GCA_039593355.1. GTDB lineage: Bacteria > Pseudomonadota > Gammaproteobacteria > Burkholderiales > Burkholderiaceae_D > Rugamonas. The sequence goes on along the minus strand of JBCNPK010000005.1, from coordinate 66,383 downwards.
CAGCTCGCAAGGCGTGGTGATGCGCGCGCGCTTGATCGCGGCAGGCAGGTGACTTTCGGTGAAAGCCAGGGTGCCATTCAGTTCGTTATAGTGCTTGTCGAAAGTGCCGCCGGTGGCAATGATGCGCAGGGTCATGATGAATTAGAATGAAATCGATGAATGGCGTGCATGATAGCCGAAAAAGATTTCCGCATCCGGCTGGCATTCCGCCGAACTGTTGACTACACTGGGTTTTTTGCCCGGCCAGACCATGAAAGCGCTCGCACCAGGAACCGTGATTTTCCACCGCTACCGCGGCTACGGGGTGATCACGGCCGTCAACCTGCTCACCGGCTGGATCTCCGCCCGGTTTGGCAACGAGTCGCGCACGCTCGACCTGAACCTGTCCACCGACGAAGTGCAATTTGCCGACGGCGAAGCGATCCTGTTCCGCCGCGCCCCGCCCGACCGCATGCCGCACGCACGGCTGATGGCCGTGGTGCGCGAGTTGCACCAGGCCGGCTACCAGAAGTTATACCTGTACTCCTGGCCCAAGCCCTCCGGCCTGCACTGGCGCTGGCACCTGTTCACCGGCCCGCGCGACTGGATGCAGCGCTCCTGGCGCGAAGGCTGGTACGGCTCCGGCGCCGACTACATCTTCAACCCCGTGATGGGCTGGGGCGACCAGCCAGGCGCCACGACCGAAGAACTGGTGCACGCGCTGGCCAGGTTCGACCCGCAAGGCCTGGCGCAAGCGCTGGGCCGTGACGAAGACCACACCAATTGGTTCGCGCAGGTTTGCGACGCCCTGTTACCGGGCTATATGTACAGCCTGGACATGCAGCGCCCGCACGGCGCCCCATTGACGGAAATGCCGGCCGTCCCGGTCGTCCCCGTCCGCGCCAACCTCCCGCCCTACAGCGGCCCCGACATCGCCTGGCCGCCCGGCTGGGCCGGCCTGTGGAGCAAAGTCCACGCCATGCCCGTCCAGTCGAGCTCGTGTCCCACCCTGGGGTCACACCCTAAATGGGACACGGACCCGGCCGTGTAGCGCTTCAGCTCGTGTCCCGAAACGCGCCTGACCCCAGGGTGGGACACGGGGTCAGCCGTTGATGTGGTTGACCAGGTTCTGGAAGGCGTGGCGGAAGTAGAGCTCGTAGCTGGCTTGTTCGACGTAGCCGAGGTGCGGGGTGCACAGCACGTTCGGCATTCGCAGCAGCGGTGAATTTTCCGGCAGCGGTTCGGTCTCGAATACGTCGAGTGCCGCATAGCCGGGACGGCCGGCGTCCAGCGCCGCTTCCAGCGCACCGTGCGCGACCAGCTCGGCACGGCTGACGTTGACGAACAGGGCGTCCGGTTTCATGCGCGCCAGGTCTTCGGCTGTGACGATCCCGCGCGTGGCGTCAGCCAGGCGCAGGTGCAGGGACAGCACGTCCGCCTCCGCAAAGAACGCTTCACGCGAAGCCGCCGCTTCGTAACCATCGGCCACTGCCGACGCGCGGCTCGACTCGCTGCCCCACACCATCACGCGCATCCCGAAGGCGCGCGCATAACCCGCCACCATCTTGCCAATCTTGCCGTAGCCCCAGATCGCCATCGTGCTGCCCGCGAGCACCAGGCCCAGCGTATTGTGCTCATGCCGCATCGATACCTGCTGCCACTGCCCGTCGCGCAGCTTGCCCGCGTACTGGAACAGCTTTCGCCGCGCCGCCATCACGAGTGCCCAGGTCAGCTCGGCCGGCGCGGTCGGCGAACCCACGCCTTCCAGCACGGTAATGCCCAGGTCGCGGCAGGCTTCCATGTCGATGTGCCCGCTCACCTTGCCGGTCTGCGAAATCACTTTCAAGTTCGGCAGCTTGGACAGTAAGGCACGGTTGAACGAGGTGCGTTCGCGGATCAACACCAGGGCCTCGAACGGCGCCAGGCGGGCTACCAACTGGCCCATGCCCTTCACGGAATTGTTGAAAATCTTGACCTCATGGCCATCCAACAGTTTGAAGCATTCCAAGCCACGTGTTGCGTCTTGGTAATCATCGAGAATCGCAATTTTCATGTCAGTTAGCAGATTTTGTGATGAAAATGGTAGGGAAATAACAGGTTTATGAATATCTGGAATAGCCTACTACATTAGTCGGGCAATATTCCTACATTTTTGTCGGAAGCGCGGGGGCACGGGTGTACAATCGGCCAAATTCAAGGAGCCCGACAGGGCTTTTGCAGTATTTAGTTCCCGCGCCTGAGCCACCCCCGCCTGGCGCGCGCGCCCTCGAGAAATCGGGCGCATCGACAGAACCGCCGTATTTCGCCGAAGCATCCAATCTTCCGCGCAAGCTATCTGACGACGATTCCTGCCGTGCCGGGACAAGGACAGAATTCTTTATTGGCATTGGAGGTACTATGAATCAACCCCTTATGGGAGGCGTTGCAACTATGAACGCACCAGCTTACATCAAACAGCAAAAGCTGATCAATTGGGTGGCGGAAGTCGCCGCAATGACCAAGCCTGCACGCATCTACTGGTGCGACGGCTCGCAGGAAGAGTACGACCGCCTGTGCGCTGAAATGGTTGCCGCCGGCACCATGAAAAAGCTGAATGAAGCAAAGCGTCCCAACTCCTACCTGGCTTGCTCCGACCCGACCGACGTGGCCCGCGTTGAAGACCGTACCTTCATCTGCTCGCAGACCAAGGAAGCCGCCGGCCCGACCAACAACTGGATGGACCCGCAGGAAATGCGCGGCACCCTGAACGGCCTGTTCGACGGCTGCATGGCCGGCCGCACCATGTACGTGGTGCCGTTCTCGATGGGCCCACTGGGTTCCCCGATCGCCCACATCGGCGTGGAATTGTCCGATTCCCCATACGTCGCCGTCAACATGCGCACCATGACCCGCATGGGCAAGGCCGTGTACGACGTGCTGGGTACCGATGGCGAGTTCGTGCCCGCGATCCACACCGTCGGCAAGCCGCTGGCTGCCGGCGAAAAAGATGTGCCGTGGCCCTGCAACGCCACCAAGTACATCGTGCACTTCCCTGAGACCCGCGAAATCTGGTCCTACGGCTCCGGCTACGGCGGCAATGCGCTGCTGGGCAAGAAGTGCTTCGCGCTGCGTATCGCTTCCACCATGGGCTACAACGACGCCAAGAATGGCGGCGAGGGCTGGCTGGCGGAACACATGCTGATCCTGGGCGTTGAGTCGCCAGAGGGCAAGAAGCACTACGTGGCTGCCGCTTTCCCATCGGCCTGCGGCAAGACCAACTTCGCCATGCTGATTCCGCCAAAGACCTTCGACGGCTGGAAAGTCACCACCATCGGCGACGACATCGCCTGGATCAAGCCCGGCAAGGATGGCCGCCTGTACGCGATCAACCCGGAAGCAGGCTACTTCGGCGTGGCTCCTGGCACCAACACCAAGACCAACTCGAACTGCATGTCCTGCCTGAACGAGAACACCATCTTCACCAACGTCGCGCTGACCGACGACGGCGATATCTGGTGGGAAGGCCTGACCAAGGAAGCGCCAGCGCACCTGATCGACTGGCAAGGCAAGGACTGGACCCCGGCGTCCGGCACCAAGGCTTCGCACCCTAACGCACGCTTCACCGTGGCCGCTACCCAGAACCCGGTGATCGACCCGGCATGGGACGATCCAGCAGGCGTGCCAATCTCCGCCTTCATCTTCGGCGGCCGCCGCTCCACCACCGTGCCTCTGGTCACCGAAGCGCGTAACTGGATCGAAGGCGTGTACATGGCAGCCACCATGGGCTCGGAGACCACCGCTGCAGCCGCCGGCCAGCAGGGCGTGGTGCGCCGCGACCCGTTCGCCATGCTGCCGTTCATGGGCTACAACATGAGCGACTACTTCCAGCACTGGCTGGACATGGGCAAGCGCCTGGAAGGCAAGGGCGCCACCCTGCCTAAGATCTTCTGCGTCAACTGGTTCCGCACCGACGAAAACGGCCACTTTGTATGGCCAGGCTTCGGCGACAATATGCGCGTGCTGAAGTGGATGCTGGAACGCGTGGAAGGCACCGGCGGCGGCGTCGAAAACATCTTCGGCACCACCCCGCGCTACGGCGACATCTCCTGGGACGGCCTGCCATTCACCCCTGAAGAATTCGAGACCATCACCTCGATCGACAAGGACGCATGGCGCGCAGAACTGAAACTGCACGCAGAACTGTTCGACAAGCTGGCATACCACCTGCCGCAAGAGCTGAAGGACAATATGGCCAAGCTGGAGCAGCGCCTGAACTGCTAAGCTTTATCGCTCCCTCAAGAAAACGCGTCCCACGGGACGCGTTTTTTATTTGAGATCCTCCCGCTCGGTCGACCATTCCGGGCGCTTCTCGACCGGCACCTCCGCCTGGTCGAAGCTGTCGACCTCCTTCATGCTGCGAACCTCGTACAGTGTTTCGATTCCCGAGAAGTGCGTGCCGCCGCAATCGGTGGCGATATGCGTGCCCTGCTTCCAGAACCAATACTCGCGGATAATCGCGCTCTCGCAATCGATGGAACGTACGCGGCCCCGGTAATACACGTGCAATACGCTTGGCCACTTCTCGCCGTCCACCGAGGCGACCAGCGGAATCACCAGCCAGGTCGCCACCTCGCCATCGGGCGAGAGCCGGACATCCTCCGCCCGCCGGTCGGTAGTCAGTTTCAAGTCCTTCCCCGACGCGGTCACGACATGAACGTTCCTTGCCTTGTCGGCATAGGCTTTGACGAGGCTTGCCGCATTGGCTGCGGAACTTGCAGCGAAAAGCGCGACAGCGAACCCGATACTGCGACAAATCATTGCCAGCTCCCAATAGTTGACCCGCAACCGGGTTCCCAATAAGCTTCTCTGAACTTCCTTCAACCTGCAACGTAAAAATGAAGCCGAAAAAACCATTGGCGTTTTTGCTTGCCGGCGCGCTGTTCCTTGGCGTGGCCTGTCAGGGCCATGCCGAAGCAAAGGCGCCGTCACTCGTCGGTCATTACTCGAACCAGGACTGGAGTGCTGGCGAAGATCCGCACGCGCTGTCGGGTTACACGGTAAACCTGTACAAACAGGGGAAGCTTGTTTTCGGCGACATCGGCATTGCCACCGGGTCTGTGGAGCCGGCGCAGGCGAAGCTGTACGACGTCTCCTTCGACGAGAAGGCGGGCACGATCACATTCAAGGCGAAGTACTCGGAAGGCGTCGAGCTTGGCAAGGCTTTACCTCCGGAAGGGCGTGAAGTAAAGGTGATCCTGACCTTTACGGGAAAGCTGGACCAGCGCGGTCTTCAGGGGGAGTTCGTCAAGCGGGACGGCTATCCGCCTTTCCCTGCGGTCGGCATCGAGCAGTCGGTCCTGCCGAGAACGAAGGACAAATTCGTGCCACGCAGCGTCGAAGATTGGAAGCAGTACACGAACTGAAGCCTCGCGGCCCCATGCAAAAAATCTCTTGACACGATGTTTGAGACCGGCGCAGAATCCGCTCTCGTTAGTTTCATCAACCCAGAATTCAGGAAAGGACGACCATGCCACGTACGGCTATCAACAATCTGCAAATGAGATAGCCCCGCAGCGCGAACGCTCGGGGCAGGCAATTCAGCCACCCGAGCCGGTCGTTCCACCAACACGAACCCCGGCCAGGAAACTCGCCGGGTTTTTTGTTTCCACAGCCCCGGCATAACGAAAGACGTTATGCCAATCAAGCAAAGCCTGCACAAAGGCCTGGTGCCTGTGCACATCTATACGGATGACATCGATCATTCGGCCATTCAGCAACTGCTGAATATTTCGAACCTGCCCATCGTGCATCCGCACGTGGCAGCCATGCCCGACGTCCACGCCGGCATCGGCGCAACGGTGGGCAGCGTGATCCCGACGCGCGGCGCCATCATTCCCGCCGCCGTCGGTGTCGACATCGGCTGCGGCATGAACGCCGTACGCACCACGCTCACCGCAAGCCAGCTGCCCGACAACCTGGCGCGCGTGCGCAGCGCGATCGAAACGCTGGTGCCGGTCGGCTTCGAGCAGCACGCTTACGACAAGGTGCGCGGCTCGGCCCACGCCCGTGCCGGCAGGCCGCTGAACGACCGCCTGGACCGCATCGTGGCGCGACACAAAGGCATCATGAAGATGCAGCACAAGTTCGCGCAGACCTGGATCTGCCAGCTCGGCACACTGGGTGGCGGCAACCACTTCATCGAACTGTGCATCGATGAAGAACAGCGCGTTTGGATCATGCTGCATTCGGGTTCGCGCGGCATCGGCAATGTGATCGGCCGCTACTTCATCTCCGCAGCACGCAAGGAAATGATGCGGCACAAAGTGAACCTGCCGGACCGCGACCTGTCCTACTTCAGCGAAGGATCGGAACTGTTCGACGACTACGTGGAAGCGGTGGACTGGGCCCAGGACTACGCCATGCTGAACCGGCGCGAAATGATGCGCCGCGTCGTGTGCGCCCTGGAGCCGCACGTTCCGCCGTTCAAGCTCGATGGCGAAGCGATCAACTGCCACCACAACTACGTGCAGCAGGAATCGCACTTCGGCCACAAGCTGTACGTCACCCGCAAGGGGGCCATTTCGGCGCGCGAAGGCGAGCTGGGAATCATCCCGGGCAGCATGGGAGCGCGCAGCTACATCGTGCGCGGCAAGGGTAACGAGGAATCGTTCTGCTCCTGCTCGCACGGCGCCGGGCGCCGCATGAGCCGCAGCGAGGCGAAACGGAAATTCACGCGCTTCGACCTGGCCGAGCAGACGCAGGGCATTGAATGCCGCAAGGACGGCGCGGTGGTGGATGAAATCCCCGCCGCCTACAAAGACATTGACGAGGTGATGGCCCACCAGGCCGACCTCGTCGACATTGTGCACACGCTGAAGCAAGTCGTGTGCGTGAAAGGATAAGCGATGAAGATAAGGATCAAACTACCCAAGCCGCGCAACCCGCTGGCCGTGCTGGCACGCCAGCGCCGTGCCGGCAGCCACCAGCGCAGCGAGCAATCGCGCCGCACGCTGAAGCAGCAACTGCGTCGCCAGTTGGCGGAGGACTGATTACTGGCCCGAAGTCACCGGCATCGGCGGCAACCCCATCATCTTGCGCCGGATCTCAAGTGCGCTTTCGTCCTCGATGATGACCGGCTTGCCCCCGGCCAGCTGGGTGCCGTAGCGCTGCGGCAGGCCTTTGGCGACGCGCAGGCGGTCTTCCGCTTGCGCCAATTGGCTTCCCGGCACATCGTTCTGGGCCTGGGCCTCGCGCAAGGCCGGCAGCATGGCCTCCAGGTCCTTCTCGGGCATGCGCATCAGGACGGTGAAAGCGTTTTGCGCCAGTTCGGGGCCGGCGAAGCGCGCGCCGGGCCAGCCGTGGGAGGCGACGATGGTTTTCAGCCGCGCCATCTCCTTGCGGTCGCGCGCCGCGTCGCGCTTGCCCGGCGCGCCCATGGCTTCCAGCGCGCGGATGGCCGCCAGTTCGCGGCTATCGAGCACCTTGCGCTTGACGATGATCTCGTCGCCGGTAATGGTGGTGGCGCCACTGGCGCCGGCTGTGCGGATCGTCACGCGCACATTGCCGCGCGCATGCGTGGTCCCACGGTTGTCCTGCTCGACCTGGTTGCCCTCCACCTGCACGCTGTGCTGCGGGCCGATGGGGAGCACGATGCGCGCGATTTCCTTGCCGCCGGCCAGCGATTGCACGCTGATGCGGCTGGGGTCGCCGGCGAAAGCGGACCCGCTATACGTGAGCAGCAGGCCCAGCGCAATCTTGTACACGCTCATCATGAACAAACAGTAGCAAACCTGCAGCGACAGGGGAGCACGGATGACGGCGTGACAATGCGTGACAATCTTCAGGCTATCAGCCAGCTATCATCGATAGCTTATCAATGGAGCAGACATGGCAGAACTCGAGGTAGCAAAGCACGGCAAGAACGTGGTCAACATGGCGGTCCACAAGGAGCATGGCCTGGCACACAAGCTGAAGGAAATCGCGCTGGAGATCGCGATCATCGTCTTCGCGGTCAGCATCAGCATCTGGTTCCACAGCATGAGCGAGCACCGCCATGAGCAGCAGCAGGTGCGCGCTTTCCTGCTGGGCTTGAAGGCCGACCTGGAGTCGGACACCAAACAGCTCAACTGGCTTCCGGCGGCCTACCGTGAATCCGATGCCGATTTCCGTTATCTGGCTGAGCTCGACCCGAAAGCAATCCCGGACGCGCAAAAGTTCGAACATGCCTGGGTGACGGTCAATTCGAACCGCTTCTTCATCCCCACCAACAGCCGTTTTGAAGGCTTCAAGTCGAGCGGTAAGCTGAGCAATATCGAGGATGAGGAACTGCTGAACGACATCCTCACGCTGTACCAGCAATATCACCGCGTAATCCAGACCTCGGAAGGAGGCTGGCGCAACAGGCAAGATAAATTGCACAGCTATCTTGACGTCGCGCTGGAGCAGGGCGACAGCATCGAACAGCGCCACCATGCGTTGGCCACGCCGAATGGCAAGCGTCTGCTGCGCAATAACATCACGGTGCCGCAGCTCTACGAGCGCTACGCCAACGCCGCCAAGCTCAGCGAAAAGATCATCCAGCGCATCGATGTCCTGTACAAGAACGCAAACTGAATATTTATACAAATTTTTTCTTGACACTACATTCGTGAAGGGCGCAGAATCAGCGCTCGTTAGATTTTCATCAACCAGATTAAGAAAGGACAGTCATGCGCAATTTCGCTATCCGCTGCATTAAGCACACCAGATAGCCCCGATGCGCGTGCGCTCGGGGCCCTGGCGAATCGCCACCCCCGAGCCGGACGTCCGAAGACGAAAAACCCCGGTGAGGTAACTTGCCGGGGTTTTTGTTTTTGGGTCCCCGGCGCCAGCAACAAGCAACAGAAGAAGGAGTGAATAAATGCGACCGTACCAACGCTTCCTGAGGAAATGGATCACGACCAACCTGCACGTGGTCACAAAGGAGAATTTCGCCGACATCGCGGAGCTGGAACTGCATGAGCACCAGCAGGACCACGCGGCCGACACCATGTACGCGATTGCCGAAGCCAGCTTCCATCCGAACTACCACTGCCGCGCCATCGCGGACAAGGACGGGGTGGTCGGCTTCCTGATGTACGCCGCGCCCGGCGCCGAAGACGAACCAGGCGACTACGCGATCTACCACCTGATGGTGGACCGGCGCCACCAGGGACGCGGCCATGGCCGCCGCGCCGTCGAACTGGCGCTGTCCGAAATCGGCAAGCACGGCGACGTGCAGCGCATCTGGACCAGCTACCAGCCGGGCAATGAAGTGGCGAAGGAACTCTACGCCGCCTGCGGTTTCACCGAGGCCGGCGTAGAGGAAGACGGCGAGATGTACGCCGTCTGGAGCCCCGATCCTTACTGAGTGAAGGACAGGCTGTAGGCACCGGTCGAGTAGCTGCCGTAGCTGGTGGCCTCGATGGTGTAAGTGCCGCTGGACGGCAGGGTGAAGCTGATGCGCGAGTTGGTGCCGCCGCCGCCATCATCGTCGGACCTGATCACATTGCCTGCCGGGTCGCGCAGGTACAGATAGGTATCGAAGCTCGACGAAGACATGGCGATGGTTGCGACCTTGCCGCCCGTGCCGGCGAAGGTATAGCGGTCGGTGTAGTAGCTGCCGCCGCGTGCGCCGGCCGGGCAGCCGTTCGCTTTGAGCAAGCCGCTGACCGGAGTGCCGCTGGCAATCGCCGTGCTGCACGCTTGCGCTTGCGCCGCTGCCTGGCTCAGGGTGATCGCAATGTTGGGGCCGGAACCGCTCGGGGTCGGACCCGCGCCGACCATCGCGGCTGTCGCGCTGCGGGCTGCACCGGTGTTGGCGGCGATGTTGAAGCCGACGGTGCCGCTGCCGACACCGCTGCCGGTACCGGTGCTGGTCAAGCTCAGCCAGGACGGCAGTCCGCTCAGGTTCCAATAGCAGCCGCTTGGCGCGTTGATGGTGAAGGTCCCGCTGCCGCCGGCCGCCGCGAAGCTGGCGTTGGTTGGGCTGATGGACCAGTTGGCGCAAGGCGAAGCATCCTGGTTGATGATGAACGTGGACGCCACACCAGGGCCGGAGAGCATGCCGGAAGCGCTGCGCGCAGTGCCGGTATTGGCTGTTACGTTGATGGCAAAGCTGCCGTTGCCGGTGCCGGAGGAGCCCGAGGTCACGCTGGCCCAGGCGGGCACGGAAACAGTCCAGTTGCAGGTTGGCGCCGCCGATACGGTGCCGGTTGCAGTGCCGCCTTCGACCGGATAGCTCGTCCTGCTCATGCTGATGGTCGGCGCGGTCGGGCAGGCCACGCCATCCTGCGTGAAGGAGAAGGTGGTGCTCAGGCCCAGGGCGACAATCTGGCCCGAGCCGCTGCGGGCGGTGGTGTCCGGGTTGGCGGGAACCGAGTAGGGAATGCTGCCATTGCCGGTGCCGCTGGTGGCGCCCGTTGCGGTGACAAAGCTCGGCATGGCTGCCACGCTCCAGGGGCAGGCGGCGCCGGCGGAAACGCTGAGGGTGCCGCTTGCGCCGTTGCGGCCGATGGCCGTTACCGCAGGCGAGACTGTCGGCGCCGAAGGGCAGTTCGGCGACGCAGCCTGGCTTACCGTGACCGTTTCATTCCCGAGCAGGAACGATGCGCTGCGCGTTGCGCCGGTCTGGTTGGCTGCGGCGGAGAGCGATACCGTGGCGGTGCCGCTCTCCGGCATCGGCTGGGGATTGCTGCCCGCAAAGGTCAGCCAGGATGGCAGGTTGGCGAGTTCGAAGCGGCAGCCCGGCGCGGCGGTGACGCTGAAGGTCACGGGCCCGCCGTCGCCGGGGGCCGACTGGGTCTTGACCGGCACGGTAGTCAGTTGGCTGGCGCAAGCCTGGTCCCAGATGGCGGCGTAGGCGCTTGCATCGTTCAGGGCAGCGCCGCCAGTGAGCAGCACGTTCCCGTCAGGCAGGCGCGAAGCCGTCATGTCATGGACGGTGCCGCGCTGCGGACCCGTCAGGTTCCAGGTGCCATTGGCGGCGCTGTAGCGCATCAGCTGGCGTTTGTAGCCTGCAGTGTAGACGGCGTCGCCGTTCGACAGGATGGTCGAGGTGATCGGCTCGAATTCGGTCGGCATATCCGCGCCGCGCGAGAAGGTGCCTGTAGCTGGATCGTAGATTTCGGTGCTGCGCAGCGACATCGAATTGCGGCCGCCTGCCACCAGGACTTTGCCGTCCGCCAGCAATATCGGTTCAATACCCGAGCGTCCAGTCGCCATGGGACCGGTTGCAGTCCATTGGTTGGTGGCGGGGTCCCAGATTTCAGCCCGGATGCTGTAAGGGTAGTCCGGAGAGGGAGCGGTGCTGGCCTGGCCGCCAACCTTCATCACACGGCCGTCGGCCATGACTACCAGTCCGTGCCAGCCGGAGTTCTCGACGAAAGTGCCGGTCTTGCTGAAAGTGCCGGTAGCGGGATCGAATATATCGGCGTAACCGCCGCTGGAATAACCGTCCTTGCCGATCACCATCACCCGGCCGTCCGGCAGCAGGCGCGCGATCGTGCGGAAGCGCATGGAATTCATGTTGCCGGTTGCCGTCCATTGGCCGGTTGCCGGATCGTAGATTTCGGCGGTATTGGTGTAGGTTCCCGCCGGCGTCATGCCGCCGGCTACCAGGATGCGGCCATCCTGCAGTTTGATTGCCGCATGCTCGCGGCGCGCGGTAAGCATCGGTGCCGCGGGCGTGAACTGGCCCGCGGCCGGGTCGTAAATTTCGGTGCTGGCGTAGATCGGAGCGCCGGGGGTGGATACGCCGCCGGTCAGCAGAATACGGCCGTCAGGCAGGGCGCTGGCCTGATGCATCATGCGCGGCACGGTCATGGCGCCGGTCGAAACCTGGGCCTGTGCGGAAAGGGTGGCGCAGGCCAGCATGGTCGCGGCTGCGAGGTGGCGCAATATCGGGTGTTTCAACATTTTCTCCTTGGAATATATTTCCCGCATACAACTCTAGCCGCGTTTGTGAAATAGTCAATCAAAAAAAATAACGAAATATTTATGTTTTACATTTCGCACATGTGTGCTAAAGTTCGCCACATGGACACACCGACTGCAAAAAGCGAGGCCACCTTCGCCATCATCCTCGACGCCGCCATGGAAATGGCCGCGGCGGAGGGCATTGGCAAGCTGTCGCTGGGCGAGATTGCCAAGCGCACCGGCATCAGCAAGAGCGGGGTGTTTTCGCGCGTGGGATCGCTGGAGCAGCTGCAGTGCGCGGTGCTGGACGAATACGACCGCCGCTTTGCGGCCGAGGTTTTCATGCCTTCGCTGTCGCTGCCGCGCGGCCTGCCGCGCCTGCAGGCGCAGGTGGCGGCCTGGTTCCAGCGCGCCGCCGACGAAGCACTGCGTTCCTCCTGCCTGTACACGGCGGGCGCCTTCGAGTTCGACGATTACGAAGGCAGCGCGGTACGCGACCGCCTGGCGCAGGGGGCGCTGGCCTGGCGTGCTTCGCTGCGCAAGACCATCCTGCAGGCGATGGAAGCCGGCCAGCTGCGGCCGGATACCGAACCCGAGCAACTGGTGTTCGAGATTTACAGCCTGGTGGTGGGCCTGCTGCACGACGCCCGCTTCCTGCGTGACGAGCAGTCGCCGCGCCATGCGCAGCGTGCGTTCAACCGACTGATTTCGACGTACAAGAGCTTCAACGATTTGTGATTTTGGGTTGCCGCGGGTTCGCCTGCGGCCTTTTTTTCAATCGGACTTCGCACGGGTGTGCGAAATTGGAGAGCAAAATGCGCTTCCTGCTTTTACTGGTGCCGGTCGGCATCTACTTTGTGAGCCAGAGCAGTTTCTGGGGCATCCTGCGCGGCCTGCCGCGCAATAACAGCGATTTCGGCGAAAACTACTGAGGAGCGGCCATGGTCCTGGATTTCTATTTTGATTTCGCATCGGGCTACTCCTACTTTGCGGCGCGCCGCATCGAATGGCTGGCCGCGGCCAATGGCGCGAAGGTGCGCTGGCATCCGGTGCTGCTGCCGGCGCTGACCCAAGTGACCGGGGTGCTGCCTTCGCCGGTGGTGCCGCTCAAATGGGCCTACGTGACGCGCGACATGCAGCGCACGGCCCAGGAGGAGGCGATCCCCTTCAATCCATCGCCCGCATTCCCGCAGATGCTGGTAGCGCCGGGCCGGGCCATGCTGTGGGTGCGCGCCCACCATGGCGACGATGTGGCGGTGTCGTTTGCCCGCACCTGCTTCCAGGCCTACTACGCGGACGGCGTGGATATCGCCGACAAGGCGGTGCTGCTGGGGATCGCGGAAGGGCTGGGCATTGATGGTTCGGCCTTCCTGGCCGGGATGGAAGATCCGGCCATCAAGGCGGAGTTCAAAGACGGCAATGAGCGTGCGCTGGCGCAAGGCGTGTTCGGCGTGCCGTTCGTGCTGGCGGACGGCGAGCCGTTCTGGGGCTACGACCGCCTTGGCAGCCTGGAACGCTGGCTGGCGGCGGCGCGCAAGGTCGCATGAAGCTTGCCTAGCGCCGCAGCTGCTCATACGTCAGCCACAGCTCCTTGCGCTGCAGCGGCGTATCGGGCGGCAGGCTGGGGTTGGGCAGTTCGATGACGCGGCGCTTGCCCAACGCCGCCTTCTCCAGCATTGGCGCGTAATAGGCAAACAGCAGGCGGTCAAAAGAACCATCCGCCTGCGCCGCTTCCAGGCCGCGCCGGATCTCCTCCGCCAGCGCGCGGTTGGCATGGTTGACGAAGAAGTAGTCGGCGGCCCTGTAATGCAGCACCAGGTAAGGCTCGGCAGCCAGGCCCGGGTTGCGTTCCAGCTCCGTAAAGACTTCGTTGATGGAGCGCGGCACTGCGTCGATGCGGCCTGCCTTCAGCATGGGCAGCAAGCGGCTGTAGGAGGGCACGGAGTCGGGTTGCAGGCCAGCGCTGCGCAGCACCTTCAGGTCTGGCCAATCGTAGCCCAGCGCCATGCGCACGCTGCGCAAGTCGCGCGCTTCGCGCACATCGCGCAGCCAGTCGCGCTTTTCATCGCGTACCAGCAGAATGCGCCAGCCAATCAAGCCCTTTGAAATGGGGATCCGGACCGGCAGCATTTCCACTTCGCGTTCAACGGAAGTCATGGTGCCCACCACGTGGATTTTTCCCCGGTTGGCGATCACTTCCTTGATGGCGCGGTTTTGCTGGCGGTATTCTGGCGCCAGTTCGGCGCGGTGCGCGCTGCCGGCCTTGGCAAGCGCCATCTGCAGCAATTCGAATCCGAAATCGGACTTGCCGTTTTCGAAAACCTCGGGAGGGGGATAGTAAATCGTATCCGCTTGCGCGCAGCCGGCGGCTAACGCGCAAGCGCAAAGCAGGAGACGGATCAAACGGTGCGGCTTCGCCATGACGGCCTCCGCGGGAGTGTCTCTACATTGTACTACTTGGTTTTCTTCAGCAGGGGACCAAGGTACTTGCCGGTGACGCTGGCGGGGTTTGCCGCAACATCTTCCGGCGTGCCGCTGGCGATGATCTGGCCGCCGCCGGCGCCGCCTTCCGGCCCCAGGTCGACGATCCAGTCGGCAGTCTTGATCACGTCGAGGTTGTGCTCGATGATGACCAGGGTGTTGCCGTGGTCGCGCAGGCGGTGGATCACCTTCAGCAGCAGGTCGATATCGTGGAAGTGCAGGCCGGTGGTCGGCTCGTCCAGGATGTACAGCGTACGGCCCGTATCGCGCTTGGAAAGTTCCAGCGACAGCTTGACGCGCTGCGCCTCGCCGCCCGACAGGGTGGTGGCGCTCTGCCCCAGCTTGATGTAGCCCAGGCCCACGTCGAGCAGGGTTTGCAGCTTGCGCGCGATGACCGGCACGGCCTTGAAGAACTCGTGCGCGTCCTCCACCGTCATGTCCAGCACTTCGGTGATGCTCTTGCCCTTGTAGTGCACTTCCAGCGTCTCGCGGTTATAGCGCTTGCCGTGGCAGACGTCGCAAGGCACGTACACGTCCGGCAGGAAGTGCATTTCGACCTTGATCACGCCATCGCCCTGGCAGGCTTCGCAGCGTCCGCCCTTGACGTTGAAGGAGAAGCGGCCCGCCGAGTAGCCGCGCTCTTTCGCGACCGGCACGGTGGCGAACAGGTCGCGGATCGGCGTGAACAGGCCGGTGTAGGTGGCCGGATTCGAACGCGGCGTGCGGCCGATCGGCGCCTGGTCGACCGAGATCACCTTGTCGAAGTGTTCCAGGCCGCTGATCGATTCGTGCGGCGCCGGCTCGGTCTGGGAGCCGAACAGGTGGCGCGACAGGGCGGGGTACAGGGTGTCGTTGACCAGGGTCGATTTGCCGGAACCGGAAACGCCGGTCACGCAAGTGAGCAAGCCCACCGGCAGCGACAGGTTGACCTTCTTCAGGTTGTTGCCGGTGGCGCCCGTCACGGTCAGCTGGCGCGCCGGGTCGGCCTTGACGCGCTTCTTCGGCACTTCGATCTTCAGCTTGCCGCTCAGGTACTGCGCGGTCAGCGATTCCTTGGATTTGAGGATGTCCTTCAGCGGGCCGGCAGCGATCACGTCGCCGCCGTGCACGCCGGCGCCCTTGCCCATGTCGACCACATAGTCGGCGGTGCGGATCGCGTCTTCATCGTGCTCCACCACCAGCACCGAGTTGCCGATGTCGCGCAGGTGCTTGAGGGTGTCGATCAGGCGGTCGTTGTCGCGCTGGTGCAGGCCGATGGAAGGTTCGTCCAGCACGTACATGACGCCCGTCAGGCCGGAGCCGATCTGCGAAGCGAGGCGGATACGCTGGGCTTCGCCGCCCGACAGGGTGTCGGCGCTGCGGTCCAGCGACAGATAGTCCAGGCCCACGTTGTTCAGGAAGGTCAGGCGCGAGACGATTTCCTTGATCACGCGGTCGGCGATGTCCTTCTTCGCGCCCTTCAGTTTCAGTTGTTCGAAGAAGGACAAGGTGTCGCGCAGCGGCTTCTCGGCGATCTGGTAGATCGCGCGTTCCTGCTTGCCGGTGCCGATCTTCACGTGGCGTGCTTCCACGCGCAGGCGCGCGCCTTCGCAGCTCGGGCATTTCTTCTCGTTGATGAACTTCGCCAGTTCTTCCTTTACCGCCATCGAATCGGTTTCGCGGTAGCGGCGCTGCAGGTTGTTGACGATGCCTTCGAAAGTGTGTTCCTTCACCACGGCGCGGCCGCGCTCATTCATGTAGGTGAACGGAATGGCGGTCTTGCCGGAACCGTGCAGCACCACGTCCTGCGCTTTCGCCGGCAGCTGTTCGAACGGCGTGTCGAGGTCGAAGTCGTAGTAGGCGGCCAGCGCTGCCAGCATCGAGTAGTAGAACTGGTTGCGGCGGTCCCAGCCCTTCACCGCGCCGGAAGCCAGCGACAGGTTGGGGAAGGCGACGATGCGGCGCGGGTCGAAGAATTCGATATGGCCCAGGCCATCGCATTCGGGGCAGGCACCCATCGGGTTGTTGAAGGAGAACAGGCGCGGCTCCAGTTCCTGCAGCGAGTAGCCGCAGGTGGTGCAGGCGAACTTGTTCGAATAAACGTGTTCGGCGCCCGTATCCATTTCGTAAGCAATGGCGCGGCCGTCGGCCAGGCGCAGCGCGGTTTCGAAGGATTCGGCCAGGCGCTGCTTGATGTCCGCGTTCACCTTCACGCGGTCGATGACCACGTCGATGGTGTGCTTCTCGGTCTTCTTCAGCTTCGGCAGGTCGTCCACTTCATAGATCTTGGCGTCATGGGTGCCGCTCTGCACGCGGAAGCGCACGAAGCCCTGGGCCTGCATGGCTTCGAACAGGTCGACGTGTTCGCCTTTGCGGTTGGCCACCACCGGCGCCATGATCATCAGCTTGGTGCCTTCGGGCATGGCGAGGACGGCATCCACCATCTGCGACACCGACTGCGCGGCCAGCGCGTGGTCCGGGTGGTTGATGCAGTAAGGGGTGCCGACGCGGGCGTACAACAGACGCAGGTAGTCGTGGATCTCGGTCACGGTGCCGACGGTGGAACGCGGGTTGTGCGAGGTGGCCTTCTGCTCGATGGAGATCGCCGGCGACAGGCCTTCGATCATGTCCACATCCGGCTTTTCCATCAGCTGCAGGAACTGGCGCGCGTAGGCCGACAGCGACTCGACGTAGCGGCGCTGGCCTTCTGCGTACAGGGTGTCGAACGCCAGCGACGACTTGCCGGAGCCGGACAGGCCGGTAATCACGATCAGCTTGTTGCGGGGCAGGTCGAGGTTGATGTTTTTCAGGTTGTGCGTGCGCGCACCGCGGATGCGGATTTCTTCCATGTTTGAGCTAGATCAGTCTCAGTGAGGGCAAATACTGTATATAATACCAGTGATCAAGATTGTCTGCTCGCAGCCGCGAAAAGAAAATATAATCGCCGTTTAGCAAAATTTCACCGTGGGAGTTACACATGGCATCTGTTAACAAAGTCATCATCGTCGGCAACCTGGGCCGTGACCCGGAAATCCGTTACATGCCAAGCGGTGATGCAATCGCCAACATTGCAGTTGCAACCTCGTACCGCAGCAAGGACCGCAACACCGGCGAGCAAAAAGAGCTGACCGAATGGCACCGCATCTCTTTCTTCGGCCGCCTGGCCGAGATCGTGGGCCAGTACCTGAAAAAGGGTTCTTCCGTCTACGTGGAAGGCCGCCTGCAGACTCGTAAATATACCGATAAAGACGGCATCGAGAAGTACGCTACCGACATCATCGCGGAAAACATGCAGATGCTGGGCGGCCGTGGCGATTCCGGCGGCGGCATGGGTGGCGGCATGGGCGGTGGTGACGATATGGGCTACGACGCGCCTCCAGCACGTCCGGCACCACGTCCACAAGCTGCACCGGCTCCGGCACCACGCCCGGCACCGCGCCCAGCGCCTAACTTCTCCGACATGGACGACGATATTCCGTTCTAAAAATAAGCTTCGGTTGTTTGTCAAAAAAAAAGGCCTGTCCGCCTCTGCGGACAGGCCTTTTTGCCATTCTTCCTGAGGGAAGCCGGCTGTCAGCCAGAATCTTTATTGAGCAAACCTGATAGCTGCTCGTTTGATGGTGACGGAACCTGCTGCTTTAGGGAATTGGAGACCTACCCCCACCGCATTCGGGAGAGTGAAGGCAGAACAGGTGAATTCCGTATCCTGGTCTGCGACCAGCACTCGATTAGCGGTCCAGCACTTAAACTCGGAAGCAGCCCAATTTGCGGAATAGGCATAGAACTGCAAAAGGGAATCCATCCCGCCATTTCGATTTGAAACGAATGCCTGATCGAAATTAAGGACCATTTTCCAGGTCGCGCCATTCAAGTTGACTGGATTGGCAAAGCTGTAGGCAGCAGCAGCCCCCGCCTGGTTCAGGGTAAACCGCATGTTTGAGCCAGTACTGCTATCTGCCGCGCCGCTGCTCACAGTCCAGCTATTTGGGCGCGCGCTTAGCACAACGCCTTTTCCTGCGCCTGCCAGCAGTGAATCAAGAATCTGTGGATCATTCACAGCCGGAGTGCTGCGGTTGAACAGGTCTACCGCAGATCCAATCTCCCAATAGAATGGGACCATGCCATTGGCAAGCGCCGTTTGGGTGACATATTGCGAATAATATGCCCGCGAAGCGCGATGCAGGGCAAGGTTGTCGCCAGTCAGCTGAGTACGCAACATTGCCTCAAACTCTCCCAGCACAACCGGAATCCCGTGGTCCGCGAATTTTGCCTTCATTTTGGCAAACTCCGCATTCACGAAAGCCTCTTCCTCCCGAGTCGCATTTCGAGTGGTGTCAGTCGTCGAATGGAAGCCGTTACCCCAGTAGTAGAACATGGTGGCATACCATTCGTCTTGCGTCTGGATCGACCAGCTGAATGGGTAAAAATGCACCTCCGCCATTTGGCGGCCCGTTACCGTGTCGGTCGGCATGACATTCCAGAGGGTGTCAGCCAAATCGATGCTGGTTTGTGGCGATTGGACGATCAACACGCGATAAGCATTCCTGCCACCGGTCGAACGAACCGCATTGACAAATGTCTGGTGATAGCTCTCAAGAACTGCGACGGTGGCTGGATCGGAGGCATCCGGCTCATTGGCGCTTGCAAACAGGACATGCTCGTCAAAGTCCCTCAGTGTCGTGGCAATTTGCTCCCAATAGGCCTTCTGTTTGGCGTTGACCGCTTCCTTCTTATCCTCGGTAAAATTCTTCTCCAGCCAACCGCCATCCCAATGGATGTTAACGATGACGTACAGCCCGTTATCCACCGCATACTGCACGACTTGCTTCACGCGGTTGAGCCAAGCGTCGCTGATTTTCCCGGTTTTCTGATCGGCGTACTGATCCCAGGACACGGGAAGCCGGATCGCGTCAAAACCGCTGTCCTTCACCAGTTTGACGTAAGCGGCAGAAACCATGGGGTTGCCCCAGCAAGTCTCCGCCGCAGGCGTGCAACCATAAGCTTCCATGGTGTTGCCAACGTTCGTTCCCAGCTTTATTTTGGCGGCCAGCTGCATGGCGTTACTGCTCATGCCGGTCGCATTCGGGGCAATAGGATTGGTGTTGTAACTCGGATAAAGAGGAACCTTGATCGCAAAATCCTGGTAGGTTTTTGCGCCGCAACTGTTTGTATAGGCAGCCGTTGCAGTACAGCTGGCGCTTGGCGTGATGGTTTGCTCACGCGCAGTTCCTGTTGTCCCACAGTCGCCACTCCATAGCCAGGACCCGCCGCTCACTGGCTGCGGTCCAAATACGATCTGATTACCGGCATTAACCGTGGCAGTTGCTGTCTGGTTCCAGACGCCAGCCACCTTGATGTAGGGTGTTACCGCAGTTGGACTGCAAGTTTGAGCCTGCACGCTTACAGCGCTTCCTGATAATGCTAGAAGAAGGGATGTAATAATTAAACGCTTGTTCTCCATATTATTGCCTTATCAATATTAAGATTGTGGAGACGGCGGAAAGGACGGCCAGAGCGGGGCGTGCAGGCGCGCGCCTCCCTTTGGCCAGGCACTTCAGGCCGCCATGGACTCGACTAAGGAAACGGTCGGATTACTCGAAAGGCGCCGGCCCCGGAGACGACAGCGGTCGGAACGCGTGCCCCGGCCAGCGACGTTGGCCGGCACGCAGCCTGTAAACGGCTTCAGGAAGCCGGCGGGCTGCGCGTCGCGCTGGAAGAACAGGCGCGTTATCGCGTCCTTTATTGTGAACCATCGCAATGTCTCCTTTGCTGACGATCGCCTGGTTCAAATCTAGCGAAATGTAACAGGCGATGCATTGATTCTGCACCCTGCACTTTGGCGAAGATAGTATGAAATCTGCCAATTGGTGGAATGAAATAGCAGAGCCGAGCCTGTAACTTTTGGAAGGTACAGGGCATTTTCTTTTGTAATTGACAATAAATAAATGTCGCTGCATGCTTGGGCATTCATTGCCTAAGGGGAATATTCGTGTTCATCGTCTGGGGTCGCAAAATTACTCGCCGTCCGCTGGGATATGTGGCGGACTTCTGTGGAATTTGCCGTGAGCCGCGGCCATTCAAGCTGGCCCGCCTGGACTCGGTAGGGCATGTGTATTACGTCAGCCTTGGCGGCGGCAAGCCGGTGGGGCACGAGCGCACGTGCACCAAGTGCGGCACATTCAGCGCTGCGAACCTGGGCGACTACGCGAGCGTCGTCCGCAGCGCCGCGTCGTTCGAGGTCTTGAAGCGAGAGACATATCCGGGCCTCGACGAAGCGGTTGCCGCACGGCTCGCGCTTGAAGAACGCGCCCGGGTAGCGCCGCACCTGCTGTCCCAGGCCGAGCGCATTGGGCTGATCCGCACGCCCTTTCTGCTGATGTCGCCCAAGGTGGAAAAGCGATTTGAATCGACCCACATCGACCTGGGCGTCGTACTGGCGTTTTGCGCAGCGATTGGCCTGTGCATCGCCGCGCCGGCCATCGCCAATGCCATCGCGCCGGACAGTACCGACCGGGCCATTCTTATTGCCTTGGCGATTGGAGCTGTGCTGGTGATATGGCAGTTCATCGCCGCCGGGTCGCGCTTCATGCGCAAGGAGATCTTGCCGATCCTCGCCAAATCGCTGGCGCCGCTGAAGCCAACCGAGGCGGAAATCGGGCAGACCATGCTGGAATTCCACCGGGCCGGGCACAAGATCGGCATAAAACTCAAGGTTTCCGAGGTTGTCGAGAGCACGCGTACGGCATAGAGGGAACTGAAGTATCATCGGGCAGTTGCCAGGACTATATCTATTACCATGCTCCAGACGCCCGCCGGTTTCCTCCCGCTGATCAAAGCCGCTACCGCCACCGATACGCAAACGCTGGTCTTCCACAAAGACCGGCTGCTGCTGCGCGAAGATGGCTTGGCGTTGCCGCACCATTCGGAACTGCAAGCAGCCGGCATTGCAATGGAAGGCGCCCTGCCAATCGGCTGTTGGGATGGCCGCTACTGGCAGGTGACGCAAGCGCAGCACGATACGCCGCCGCTCCCGGGCCATGCCTACATCGGGCTGCGCGCCCTGTTCGGCGCGGTCGACGATGGACTGCTTGGCGTGGCTGGACGCGCGTTCCAGATCGCCGAATGGGCCCGCACCCATCGCTTCTGCGGCGCCTGCGCCTCGCCGATGTCGCTGGCGGCGGGCGAGCGCGCCATGCGCTGCACATCCTGCGGCCACCTGGCGTATCCGCGCATTTCGCCGGCGATGATGGTGTTGATCAAGAAGGGCAACCAGCGCCTGCTGGCTGCGCATACCAATTCTCCCTACAAGCGCTACACCGCGCTGGCTGGTTTCCTGGAAGCCGGCGAGTCGGTGGAGGAAGCGATTCACCGCGAAGTGTTCGAGGAAGTCGGCCTGCGGGTACACAACCTGAAGTACTTCGGCAGCCAGTCCTGGCCCTTCCCGCATTCGCTGATGATCGCCTTCGCCGCCGATTACCTGGACGGCGAGATCGTCACCGACCCGAATGAGATCAGCGATGCGCGCTGGTTCGGCCCCGAAGACGAGTGGCCAACCCTGCCGCATACGGTTTCCATTGCCAGCGAGCTCCTGGCAGCGAACCGCCCCTGAACCCTGTATACTGGTGGATTAGATTTCACCTTTCACGGTCCTTGCAATCATGACTAAAGAAGTATTCACCGAAGCCGACTGGCGCCGCCTGCTCGAACACCTTGGCGAGGACCCAGACCGTCCAGGCCTGGTCGAAACCCCGCACCGCGTCCACAAGGCATGGAAGCACTGGGTGTCCGGCTATGGCCAGGACCCGGCCGAGGTGCTGAAGGCCTTCGAGGATGGCGCAGAACAGTACAACGAGCTGATCGTCGTGAAGAACATCCCGGTCTACAGCCATTGCGAGCACCACCTGGCGCCGTTCTTCGGCAAGGCCACCGTGGGTTATGTCCCGAATGGCAAGATTGTCGGTTTGTCCAAGCTGACCCGCCTGGTGGACGTATTCTCCAAGCGCCTGCAGGTGCAGGAACGCATGACCATGCAGATCGCCGAGGCGCTGATGACCGTGCTGGAGCCGAAAGCCGTGGGCGTGGTGGTCAAATGCCGCCACCTGTGCATGGAGTCGCGCGGCATCCGCACCGCCGGCGAAGAAACCGTCACCTCCGCCATGCTGGGCGAACTGCAGCCCAACCTGGCAATGCGTACCGAATTCCTGGCACTGGCCCGCGAGTCCTGATCCATGGCAGACACCATCGAGTGGTTTGAAGGCGGCTTTGACGCCGCACTGGAAGCAGCCCGCGCCGCGGGCCGCCCTTTGTTCCTGTACTGGGGCGCCGTGTGGTGCCCGCCCTGCAACCGGGTCAAGTACGAAATCTTCGGCCGCGAAGATTTCCCCGCCAAGCTGCAAAGCATGGTGGCGATCCAGCTCGATGGCGACAGCCCGAACGCGCAGTCCATGGCCGCGCGCCTGAAGCTGCGCAGCTATCCGACCATGGTGATGTACCGTCCGGACGGCAGCGAAATTACCCGCCTGCCATGCGAGCTCGATGGCGAGCTGTTTGGCGAAGCCCTGATGGCTGCGCGATTCGCCGGCCATACCGCAAGCGGATCGATGGCAGCGGCGCTGAACGGCACGCGCGCGCTATCGCCTTCCGAATGGACGCTGCTATCGAACTACTCGTGGGATACCGATGAAGGTGTGCTGCTGCAAGGCCGCGACCCGGGCGTGACCCTGGCCACCTTGTCGCAACTGGCTTCCGCTGCCGTGACCGGCGAGGCGGCAGCCGCTGCGCGCCAGGTGGAAGATGCGGCTACGCGCCTGCACCTGCACGCGCTGGTGGCGCAGGCTGGCCGCGTGGCCGATGCAAGCTCGCCCGAATTCCTGTTGAAGGTGCTGGGCGATGCGCGCGTGGCGCGCGCCAATATGGATATTTTCGGCAACAGCGGTCACCAGCTGGTGCGCGCTGCACCGGCACGCCACGCCGAGCTGGCGACTGCCATGGCGAATGCCGCGCAAGCCTGGGCCGAGGACATGTGGCTGTCGGCGCCGGACCGCCTGACCGCGGTGCGCCTGCAAATGCGCATGGCGCGCATGGGCTATGCGGGCAAGGATTTGCCGCAGCTGGTGCGCACGCGCGTTGAACAGGCGCTGGCGCTGGTGGACGACAAATATGGCCGACACACGCTGGTCAACACCGCGGTGAGCGCTCTGAATGATGCGGGCCTGCACGCGGAAGCCGAGGCCTTGCTGCAATCGACGCTGGTCGAATCGCATGCGCCGTATTACTTCAAATTGAGCCTTGCCTCCGCTGCCAAGCGGCGCGGCGACCTGCCGGGCATGCTGGACTGGTATGAGAAGGCCTGGCGCTCGTCGGTGGGACCTGCGACGCGCATCCAGTGGGGCGTGACTTACCTGGCGGCGGTGATCGACACCACCCCGGGCGACACCGCGCGTATCGAGGCTGCCGCTTCCGCACTGGCGCAGGACTTTGCCAGCGCGCCGGACGCTTTCCAGCAGCGCAACCTGACCCAGGCGCAGAAGCTGCTGGCCAAGCTGCCAGCGGGCGTGCCGCTCGCCGACAGCCTGCGCGCCGGCATCCAAACCCGGTAAACCTGGGTACGACCCAAGGGTCGGACCCTCGCATCTTCCGGAGCCGCAGGCCGTTGATCAGACAGGGTCTGACCCTTGGGTCAGACCCAGGTTTACCGGGTTTCAGCCCAGCCTCAACACCTCCGCCAACCAATCCACAAACACCCGCACCCGCGGCGAAAGATGCCGATTATGCGAGTAGATAATGGACACCGGCAGCGGCGCCGCCCGCCACTCCGGCAGCACCTCCACCAGCTGCCCATCAGCCAACAAAGGCTCAATCCCCGGCCGCGGAATCTGCGCCAGTCCCAGCCCCGCCAGGCAAGCCCCCAGGTAAGCCTCCGAGCTACCCACGGAAACCCGGCTGCGCATGGACAGCGTCCGCAGCTCCCCGTCCGCCACATACTCCCAAGGCAGATCGCGCCCCGTCTGGCTGGAGAAGTAATTCACCGCCCAATGCTCGCGCAGATCATCCAGCGTGTGGGGAATGCCATGTGCCGCCAGGTAGGCCGGCGAAGCCACATTCACCTGCTCCATTGCCCCCAGCGGCTTTGCCACCAGTGTTGAATCGCGCAGCACCCCCGCCCGCACCGCGCAATCGATGCCTTCGCCCACCAGGTCCACCATGCGGTCATTCGCGCCGACGCGAACCTTGATATCGGGATAGCGCGCGAAAAACTCCGGCAGCGCAGGAATCACGCTCAAGCGCGCGATGCGCTCCGGCAGGTCGACCCGGATCGTGCCGGAAGGCTTGCGGCCATCGGTCAGGAACAGGGCATTGATGTCTTCCAGTTCATTGATCAGCGCGCGGCAGCGTTCCACGTACAGCTGACCTTCAACCGTCAGGCTGACCTTGCGCGTCGTGCGCTGGAGCAGGCGCACGCCGAGCTGCTGCTCGATCGACTGGACGGCGTTCGTGACAGTGGGGCGGGGCAGGTCCAGCTGTTCGGCGGCCTGGGTGAAGCTCTTGCAGTCGGCCACCGCCAGGAACACTTGCATGGATTTCAGCTGGTCCATTGTTATGAATCGTCGAATAAAGATGTAACGAATGCGGCATTTATTATCTGTTTCGATAATAGCACAATGGTTTCCATCAACCACCCACCTGGAGAACTCAATATGGAAACCCGCAAACTTGGCAGCACCGGCCCGCAAACCTCCCGGCTTGGCCTGGGCCTGATGGGCATGTCCGACCTGTACGGCCCGGCCGACCGCGCCGAAAGCCTGGCCACCATCCACGCCGCGCTGGACGCCGGCGTCACCTTGCTCGATACAGGCGACTTCTACGGCATGGGCCACAACGAATTGCTGCTGGGCGAAGCCCTGCGCGGCCGGGAGCGCGATCAAGTGCAGATCAGCGTGAAGTTCGGCGCACTGCGCGACCCGGATGGCGGCTTTATCGGCTACGATGCGCGCCCGCAGTCCGTGGCCAACTTCGCCGCCTATTCGCTGCGCCGCCTGGGCTCCGACTACATCGACATCTACCGCCCATCCCGCCTCGACCCTGCTACGCCGATCGAGGACACCGTCGGCGCCATCGCGGAGCTGGTGCGCAAGGGCCACGTGCGCCACATCGGCCTGTCGGAAGTGAATGCCGACACGCTGCGCCGCGCGCACGCCGTGCACCCGATCACGGACGTGCAGATCGAGTACTCGATGATTTCACGCGGCATCGAGAACGGCCTGCTGCAAGCGGCGCGCGAACTGGGCGTGGGCATCACCGCCTACGGCGTGCTGTCGCGCGGCTTGATCAGCGGCCACTGGACAGCGCAGCGCGAGGGCGAGAAGGATTACCGCGGCCTTCACAGCCCGCGCTTCCAGGGCGAGAACCTGAAGCACAACCTGGAGCTGGTGGAGCGCATGCGCGCCGTGGCGCAGGCCAAGGGCATCAGTGTGGCGCAGCTGGCGATTGCCTGGGTGATGGCGCAAGGCACCGACATCGTCCCGCTGGTCGGCGCCCGCACCCGCGCGCGCCTGCAGGAAGCCTTGGGCGCGCTGGATGCGGTGCTGTTGCAGTCCGACCTGGAATCGCTGGAACTGATCGTACCGCAAGGCGCCGCAGCGGGTGGCCGTTACAACGACTACCAGCTGTCGCACCTGGACAGCGAAAAAGCCGCCTAAGCGAAGACCTCCGCCAGGAAGTCGATAAAGGCTTGCACCTTGGCCGCGCGCTGCTGCCGCTGCTGGTAAAGGGCGGTCAGCGCCGGCCCGGCAGCCTGGTGCCCGGCCAGCAGCGGCACCAGCGCGCCGCTGCGCAAGTCCGCCTCCACCGACAGCGACAGGAACTGGCCGATGCCTGCACCCGCCTTGCATGCCTCCACCAGGGAATCGACATGGTCAAAGGAGGCGCGCGAAGGCGGGGTGAACGTCACGCCGTCGGCGAATTGCCATTCACGCAAACGTCCGGCGCGCGGCAGGATGAAATGCAGGCAATCGAAGCCGGCCAGGTCGGCCGGCGCCGCAGGCGCGCCATGGCGCTCGACAAACGCGGGCGATGCGCAGCAGATGAAGCGCGTTTGCAGCAAAGGCCGCGCAACAAGGCGCGCATCGCCGACATCGCCCAGGCGCAGCAGCACGTCGTAGCCTTCTTCCACCATATCCACCGTGCGGTCGCTGGCGCTGGCCTGCAGGGTGATGCCGGGATAGCGCGCCAGGAAGCGAGGCAACGCAGGCGCCACGTACAGCCGCGACACCAGGCCGGGCATGTTGACGCGCAAGGTGCCGCGCGGCTCCTGCGCCGCGTGCTGCAGGTCCGCTTCCAGCTCCTCCATGCCGGCCAGAAGGCGCTGGGCACGTTCATAGCACTCGCGCCCCTCGCCGGTCAGCGACATGCTGCGCGTGGTGCGGTTCATCAGCTTGACGTGGAAGTGCGCCTCCAGCGCATTCACCTGCGCAGTGACGGAAGACGTGGAAATGCCCAGCTTTTCCGCCGCGCGCGAAAATCCGCCGGTTTCCACGACTGCGCAGTAGACGCGCAAGGCATCGAGTTTATCCATGCCCTCATTATCCACAATTCATGGATTCTGTTTGCAGCCAGGCCCTGTTTTTCCCGCGCCGCATGCTGCCTACACTGGCATGCATACCAACCCAACTCACAGGAGTTCCCATGAAAGCCATGATTCTCGAAGCGGCCGGCAAACCGCTCTCCCTGCGCGACATCGCCAAGCCCGTACCTGCCGCAGGACGGGTGCTGGTGCGTATCCACGCCAGCGGCGTCAACCCGCTCGACCTCAAGATCGCCGCCGGAAAGGCCGAGCATGCGCGCATGCCGATGCCTGCAATCCTTGGCATTGACATGGCGGGCGTAGTGGAGGCAGTCGGCCCGGAAGTGAGCGGCTTCGCGCCTGGCGACGCCGTATTCGGCATGACGGGTGGCGTGGGCGGCGTGCAGGGCTCCCTGGCCGAGTACGCGGCGGTGGATGCGGACCTGCTGGCCCATGCCCCGCGCTCCATCAGCCTGCGCGAGGCGGCAGCGCTGCCCCTGGTGTTCATCACCGCCTGGGAAGGGCTGGTGGACCGCGCCCGCGTGCAGCCCGGCCAGTCCGTGTTAGTGCAGGGCGGCGCGGGCGGCGTGGGCCGCATGGCGGTGCAGCTGGCGCTGGCATGCGGCGCCAAGGTGGCGGCGACGGGCCACCCGGGCCAGCGCGAATCGATCGAGGCGATGGGCGCGCGCTTCCTGGAACAGGTGGACGGCGAAGAATTCGATATCGTCTACGACACCGTCGGCGGCGAAGTGCTGGATGCATCGTTCCGCGCCGCGCGGCACTATGGCGGCCACGTGGTGAGCGCACTTGGCTGGGGAACGCACGCCTTGGCGCCGCTGTCGTTCCGTGCCGCCACCTATTCGGGCGTTTTCACCCTGCTGCCCCTGTTGTCAGGCAAAGGCCGGGCGGCCCATGGCGCCATCCTGAAGGAGGCGGCGCGCCTGGTCGACGCGGGCAAACTGAAAGTGCAATTGCAAGCTGGCCGCTTCACGCTCGAGCAGGCAAACGAGGCGCACGCTGCGGCGGGCGCCGGCAGGGTGGTGGTGGATGTCGGCTGAGCGGTAAGCCCGCTTGCGCTTATTGCGCCGAAGGCGGGCTGCCTGCCGGGGCGGCGCCGGCCGCGGGGGCGGGTGCAGCGGGTGTCGCCTCGGCGTCGAAGCGCATCGCGGTCTTCTTGCTTTCGGCCATAAACGTACCAAGCTTGGTACCGCTGGCGGTGGTGGCGCCGCCTTCGGAGACCAGGGTGCAGCCCTGCGTCTCCACCTGCCAGACGTATTTGCCGGCGCGCAGGCTCCAGACATTGTCGCCGCTGGCGAACAACTCAAAATCCAGCCCCTCCAGCGGCATCTCGCCCAAGGGAATCGCCCGCTGGCAGTCCGGCAGGCGCGCCGCCATCAGCGTGTACTGCGCATCCTCCTTCCAGAAATACTCCTGCTGCCGCCGCACGGTCAGCGCATGGTCGCGCGAGCCATCCACATAAAACGTTGCGGAATCGTTAACGCAGCCGGCCAGCAAAAACAAAGGCAGGACAGTCAGGATCTTACGCATGGGCGATGGAAGGTGATTGGTTTGAAAGCAATTATAGCCCCCGCGCACGATTGCCGCGCAAGCTCCGCCGTAGGGGGTACACTGGGAGCTTCCCGATGACTGTTCGACAATGACATGCAGCGTAGTTCAACCATCGATGACCAGGGTTTTCGCCGCATCCTGAACCGCAACGTGAGAATACCGCTGCTCGGCGGTATTGTTGCCGCCGGCATTTTCGTCGTGCTGTTCGCCTACCTGATGAACACCTGGAGCGCCGTGGAGACCACCGAGCGCGCGATCGGCAAAACGCAGGAATTGAGCAAACTGGCGGCGGACATGGAAAGCGGCATGCGTGGCTTCCTGCTGACGGGTGACGACGCCTTCCTCACGCCCTTCGTCGCGGCGCGCCCGCGCTTTGATGCGGCCATCAACATGCTGTCCGAGATCGTGGAAGACGATACCACCCAGGTTGAGCGCCTGCGCCAGATCCGCGCCCAGCATGACGCCTGGCTGCGTGCAGCGGACAAACTGATTGCCACGCGCCGCCAGCAGGGGGATTACCTCAGCCTGGTGAAATCCGGCATCGCCAAGGTGCCATCCGACGAGCTGCGCGAACAATTCCGGGACTTCGCGTCGCACGAAGAACGTTTGCGCGCCACGCGCAACGAGGCGCTGCGGGTGGTGGGCTTCTGGACGGTAGCGATATTCCTCGGCGTGAGCCTGGCCGTCAGCGGCCTGTTGGCCTGGCTGGGACGGCGCGACCTGCTGCGGCTGTCCGACGTCTACCGCGATGCGCTGCAGGAGCAGCATACGCACGCCTTCCAGCTGCAGCACCAGGCCTGGCTGCGCGAAGGCCAGAGCCAGCTGGCGGAGCAGGGCACCGGCCAGATGGCGCTGCCCCAGCTCTCTTCCACGCTGCTGCAATTCATGGCGCGCTACCTCGACGTGGCGGTCGCCTCCTTCTACGTGGTGAAGGAAGACGGTTCGCTGGAACGCACCGCATCCTATGGCTTCAGCCAGGAAGACGATGGGCAGGGACGCCATCTGCAGCCAGGCGAAGGCCTGGTGGGACAAGCCGCGCTCACGCGGCGCACCATGCACTTGAGCAAGCTGCCCGAGGGGTATATCAAAGTGTCTTCGTCCCTGGGCAATGGCGAACCGCAGCAATTGCTGCTCTTGCCGGTGCATAGCGATGGCCGCGTGAACGGCGTGGTGGAGCTGGGCTTCCTGCGCGAAGCCGGGCGGCGCGAACTGGACTTCCTTGACCTGGTGGCCGGCAATATCGGCATGGCGATCGACGCGACCATTGCGCGCCAGCGGCTGGCGGAAGTCCTTGCCGAGACCCAGTCGTTGAACGAACAGCTGCAAGTGCAGCAGGAAGAACTGCGCACCGCCAACGAGGAGCTGGAAGAGCAATCGCGCATCCTCGAACGTTCGCAGGCCAGCCTGGAGACACAGAAGCTCGAACTGGAGCAAAGCAACGCCAAGCTGGCCAGCCAGGCGGAAATGCTGGACCAGCGCAATGCTGCGCTGGCAGCGGCGCGGCACGATGTGGAAGAGCGCGCGCGCGACCTGGAACGCGCCAGCCAGTACAAATCGCAATTCCTGGCGAATATGTCGCACGAGCTGCGTACGCCCCTGAACAGCTCACTGATCCTGGCCAAGCTGCTGGCCGATAACGCGCAAGGCAACCTGAATGAGGAGCAGGTGCGCTTTGCACAGACCATCTACAACGCAGGCAATGATCTGCTGGCGCTGATCAACGACATCCTCGATATCTCCAAGGTGGAGGCGGGCAAACTGGAACTGGTCCCGGAAGACGTCCAGCTGCAGGCCATGATCGACAACCTGGAAGCCGCATTCTCTCCACTGGCACAGGAGAAGAGGCTGGGCTTCGTGATCGACCGCGTGCCGGGATTGCCGGAAACGGTCTACACCGACCGCCAGCGGCTGGAACAGATCCTCCGCAACCTGCTGTCGAATGCGATCAAGTTCACCGAGCGCGGCAAGGTGATCCTGCGCGTTTCGCTGGACGAGGCCGGGCTGCTGCGCTTCGCCGTCATCGATACCGGTGTCGGCGTGCGGCCGGAGCAGCAAGCCTCGATCTTCGAAGCCTTCCAGCAAGGCGACGGCACTTCGAGCCGCCGTTATGGCGGCACCGGCCTGGGGCTGTCGATTTCCCGCGACCTGGCGCGACTGCTGGGCGGCGAAGTCGAGCTCTCCAGCATGGAAGGGCAGGGCAGTACTTTCACCCTGACGCTGCCGACCCAGTGGGCCGTTGCCTCGCCGGCGAGCGAAGCCGCCATGGCCAAGCCAGGCGAAAGCGCCGCCAGCGCGCCGCCGCTCGCAAGCCCAACCCCAACCCCAAGCCCAGGCATGCCAGCCGCCGCCGCGGAAAATGGCGACACATCCCAGCGCCCCTTCGAGGACGACCGCAACAACGCCGCTGCGCCAGAACGGCTCGTGCTGATCATCGAAGACGACCCCGCCTTCGCCCGCATCCTGTTCGACCTTGCCCACGAAGCCCGCTACCGCGGCCTGGTCGCCTTTACCGCCGAGGAAGGCCTGCAGCTGGCCCAGGAGCAGCAGCCGCAAGCCATCATGCTCGACATCCGCCTGCCTGACCGCTCCGGCTTGTCGGTGCTGCAAATGCTGAAGGACAACCCGCAGACCCGCCACATCCCGGTGCATGTGATCAGCGCCGCCGACAGCGGCGAGGCAGCCCTGCACCTGGGCGCAATAGGCTTCGTACGCAAGCCTGCCGAGCGCAGCGCCCTGCTGGCCGTGTTCGACCATCTGGAGCGCCGCTTCACGCAAAAGATCAAGCGCCTGCTGCTGGTGGAGGACGACGAGCGCCAGCGCGAAAGCATGATCCATCTGATCCAGGACGAGGACATCGACATTACCGCCGTCGCCAGCGGCGCCGCAGCGCTCGAAGCACTGCGCGCAACCATATTCGACTGCATGATCATCGACCTGAAACTGCCCGACATGCAAGGCAGCGAGCTGCTGCAGCAAATGTCCCAGCAGGAGTTGGCCAGCTTCCCGCCGGTGATTGTCTATACTGGACGTAGCATGACGCGCGCCGAAGAAGCCGAGATATCGAAATACTCGCGTTCCATCATCATCAAAGGAGCGCGCTCGCCGGAACGCCTGCTGGATGAAGTCACGCTGTTCCTGCACAAAGTGGAATCGCAACTCTCGAGCGAACGGCAAACCATGCTGAAGGCAGTACGCAGCCGCGACCACGTATTTGAAGGCCGCCGCATCCTGCTGGTGGACGACGACGTGCGCAACATCTTCGCCCTGACCAGCGCCATAGAACAGAAAGGCGCCGCGGTGGAAATCGCCCGAAACGGCCAGGAAGCGCTCGACAAGCTCGACACCGTGCCCGACATCGACCTGGTGCTGATGGACATCATGATGCCCGGCATGGACGGCCTGGAAGCCACGCGCCGCCTGCGCGCCGACCCGCGCTTTGCGCGCCTGCCCGTGATCGCCATTACCGCCAAAGCCATGAAAGACGACCAGGAGCAATGCCTGGCCGCCGGCGCCAACGACTACTTGGCCAAGCCGATCGACCTGTCACGCCTGTACTCCTTGCTGCGGGTCTGGATGCCGGCACTGGAAACAGCGTGATGAACGACGTTGCCCCGATCAGCAGCATGGAAATCGAGCTGCGCATGCTGATGGAAGCCATCTTCCTCAAGTACAGCTACGACTTCCGCGACTACACCGGCGCCTCGCAAAAGCGCCGCGTGCTGCACGCCATGGCGGAGATGGGCTGCAGGACCGTGTCCGAGCTGCAGTCGCGCGTGCTGCACGAACCGAAGGCCTTCAGCCAGCTGCTGCAATTCCTCACCATCCCCGTGACGGAAATGTTCCGCGACCCGAGCTACTACGTCGCCCTGCGCGAGCAGGTGCTGCCGGTGCTGGGCACTTATCCCTCGCTGAAAATCTGGGTGGCCGGCTGCAGCACCGGCGAAGAAGTGTATTCGCTGGCGATACTGCTGAAGGAAGAAGGGCTGCTCGAACGCTGCATCATCTACGCCACCGACATCAACCCGGAGTCCCTGGAAAGGGCAAGGAAAGGCATGTTCCCCCTGGAGCATATGCGCACCTACACCGCCAACTACCAGGCCGCCGGCGGCAAGCGCGCCTTCTCCGACTATTACACGGCCGCCTACAACGCCGCCCTGTTCGACCGCTCGCTGTGCGAAAACGTCACCTTCGCCGACCATAGCCTCGCCACCGACGCCGTATTCGCCGAGACCCAGTTCATCAGCTGCCGCAACGTGATGATCTACTTCAACAGGAAGCTGCAGGAAAGGGCGCTCGGGCTGTTCCACGACTCGCTGTGCCACCGCGGCTTTCTCGGCCTTGGCAGCAAGGAAAGCATCGACTTCTCGTCCTACGGACCGAAGTTCGAAGTGCTGGCGCGGCGCGACCGCCTGTTCAGGAAAAAATGATGGAAACCGATTCCTCGCTGGAGCTGGCAGTACAGGGCCGCAAGACCGAGGCGGTGGTGATAGGCGCGTCGGCCGGCGGCGTGAATGCGCTGTTGCAGGTACTGCCCGTGCTGCCGCCCAGCTATCGCCTGCCGGTCATCGTGGTGCTGCACGTCCGCAGCGGCCGGCCCAACCAGCTGGTGGAGGTGTTCCAGCAAAAGCTCGCGATACCTGTGCGCGAGGCGGGCGACAAGGAAGATATCATTCCGGGTACTCTCTATTTCGCACCGGCCGGCTACCACCTGCTGATCGAGAACGATCGCAGCTTCTCATTGAGCTGCGACGCCCCGCTGCATTTCGCCCGCCCTGCCATCGACATCTCCATGGAAACCGCGGCGGATGCCTATGGCGCGCACCTGGCGGGCCTGTTGCTGACGGGCGCGAATGAGGATGGCGCGGCGGGCATGGCCGCCATTGGCGAAGCGGGCGGATTGACGGTGGTGCAGGACCCCGGCGAAGCCGATGTCGCCGTCATGCCGCAAGAGGCGATCAACCTGCGCGCGCCCGACCTGGTGCTGCCGTTGGAGCAGATCAAGCGACTGTTGCTGATGCTGGAGAACCACTGATGGAACCAACCAATGTCCTCCTGGTAGACGACCTGCCGGAAAACCTGCGAGCGCTGACCGCCCTGGTTCGCGCCGACGACCGCGCCATCTTCGCGGCCCGCAGCGGCGAAGAAGCCCTGGCCCTGCTGCTGGAGCACGAATTCGCCCTCGCGATCATCGACGTGCAGATGCCCGGCATGGACGGCTTTGAACTGGCGGAGCTGATGCGCGGCACCGGCAAGACGCGCCACATTCCGATTGTCTTCGTCAGCGCAGCCGGCAAGGAGCTCAATTACGCCTTCAAAGGCTACGAAGCGGGCGCCGTCGACTTCCTCTACAAGCCGCTCGATGCGGATGCTGTAAGAAGCAAGGTGAACGTCTTCGTCGACCTGTACAAGCAAAAGCAGGAAGTGCGGCAGACCGTCGAACAGCGCGACGCCACCGTGCGCGAGCTGAGCGCCGTACGGCAGGAGCTTGAACGCGCGCTGGAAATGCGCGACCAGTTCATGTCCATGGTGGCGCACGAACTGCGCACGCCGCTCAACACCCTCTACCTGGAAGCGCAGATGCGCAAGCTGCAGCTGGAGCGCGGCAATATGGACCACTTCGCGCCCGCGCAGCTGGAACGCATGGTCGCGCGCGACATGCGGCAGATCCACGCCATGGTGCGCCTGATCGACGATATGCTCGACGTATCGCGCATCCGCGCCGGCAAGCTCTCGATCCGCCCCGCCGCCGTCGACCTGGAAGCGCTCCTGCAGCGCATCGTCGGCGACCTGTCGCACCAGGCAGCGGACGTGCAAAGCGAACTGCGGCTGACGATCGTGCAGCCCGTCGCCGGCTGCTGGGACGAATTCCGCGTCGAGCAGGTAGTCGTCAACCTGATCACCAACGCCCTGCGCTACGGCGGCGGCAAGCCGGTCGACGTGCGGCTGCACGCCGACAGCCAGACCGCCCGCATCGAAGTGATCGACCAGGGCCCCGGCATCCCGCAGGAAGTGCTGCCAAAAATTTTCGAACCCTTCGAACGCGGCAAGATGGACACCGTGCCCGCCGGCCTGGGCCTGGGCCTGTTCATCTCCCGCCAGTTGGCCGAAGCCCACGGCGGCGCCCTGACAGCCCGCAGCAAACCAGGCGAAGGCTCCACCTTCATTTTCACCTTGCCCCGAACCGAGGTAGACACCGAACAGGACGTTTTGCCTTTGCAAGCAAGTTGTGCCTAAAATGTCTCCATGAAACGAGACTTGCTCAGGGAACGCAGGGAATGGCTACTGCGGCGCAATTGCTCATTGTCGCCCCAGCAGATGGGGATGGCTTACGCCCTGATGTGCCTGTTCTCGTTTGCCGTCGCAACAGGCTTTGTGATGGTCGGCATGTGGCAGATACTGATCTTCACCGTGCTGGAAATGACGGCCGTTGCAGCCGCCTTCCTCTACTTCGCCCGCCATGCCACGGACTACGAGCATATCGTCCTCGCCAACGGCCAGCTGCTGGTGGAAAAAGTCTCCGCCGGCAAAATGAGCGTGACCCAGCTGGAACTCTACTTCCTGCGGCTGCAAATGCCCGCCCACCCCAGCGACCTGATTCACCTTGAATCGAAAGGCGTGGCAGTCGACATCGGCTGCTTCGCCACCGACCCGCGCCGCCGCGCGCTCGCCCAGGAGCTGCGCGCGGAAGTGCAGGGCGGCTTGTTCAACGATTAGAAGCGGTAGCCCACGCCCACGCCGAACAGCACAGGGTCAACCTTGGCCTTGCTGACCGTGGCGCCCGAGATCATCACATCGCTGCGGATCTGCACCTTCTTGATATCCAGGTTGAGCGACCAGTTCTTATCCAGCTTGAAGTCCACGCCCGCTTGCACGGCCAGGCCCAGGCTGTCATGTTCCAGGCTGCCGGTGCCGTTCAGGATCTTGTTGTTGGAGAAGGTGGTCCAGTTCACGCCCAGGCCCACGTAAGGGCTGATTTGGGAGGAAGGGGTGAAGTGGTACTGCGCCAGCAGCGAAGGCGGCAGGTGCTTGAAGGTACCGATGGACTGGCCGTCCAGGTACACGTCATGCTTCTGCGGATAAGTCAGCACCAGCTCGGCGGAAATATTCGGGGTAAAGAAGTAGGAGATATCCACTTCCGGAATGGTTTTGCTGCTGACGCTGATGCGGTCGGAAGCGCCCACGCCGCCAATCGGATCGGACTTGTCCGCCGGGTTGATGTGCACCGCACGTGCACGCACCAGCCAAGGGGATTCTTCAGCCATAGCATTCAGGGCCAGGCCACCCAGGACAACTGCCAAAATCGCTTTCTTCATTTCACTACCTCTTTCACGTGGTCATTGATGTTCGGTAAGTGAAAGTCTATTGACGCGACGCAGCAAAATCTTTGACCTAGGTCAAAATTGCCAAAATCAATCTCAACCACGATGGACAGGGCGACCTCGACCAAAGGTCCATGTCCGGGAGGGAATATGGAAAAGCTACTGCACCATTACGAGCAAGAGCTCGTCCGTCTGCGTGAAGCAACCAGGCGTTACGCCGAAAGGCATCCGGGTACCGCCGACGCGCTGGAGCTGGGCCCGGAGGCCAGCACCGACCCGGAAGTTGAGCGCCTGCTGCAATCCGTCGCCTTGCTGAATGCAGCCACGCAGAAGCTGATCGAGGACGGGCGCAGCGAATTCCACAGGGCCCTGCTGCAAACCCTGCAGCCGCATTACCTGCGCATCGTGCCGGCTTGCGGCATCATTCAAATCGACACGTCGTCGGCGCGCCCCAACGAAATCAGCTCAGTGACCCGCCTCCCTCGCGGCGCGACGATATGCGCCGGGGCGAACAGGTTCGCCACCGCCTACGAGACCTGTCTCGCGCCGATTGCGATCGGCAAAGTCAGATTCCAGCCAACGATCGATCTTCCGGCAGCGTTGAGCCTTCCCGGCGACGCAACCGCCGCACTCATTCTCGAGCTGCATTGCACCGCCATCAGTGCATCCTTCAAAGAACCGCCAGT
Source organism: Pseudoduganella sp. (assembly GCA_039593355.1). Lineage (GTDB taxonomy): Bacteria > Pseudomonadota > Gammaproteobacteria > Burkholderiales > Burkholderiaceae_D > Rugamonas. Next base: position 29,895 of record JBCNPK010000005.1, on the reverse strand, counting down.
TCGAAAACTGCGAATCCACATCGATGCCGACGCCGCCCTGCGCGCCGCGCTTCTCGACGCGATACTGATTGTCGGCCGGTGCGTATGCCTGGAGGCAGACGGCACCTGGCAAGTACTTGCGAAGGCGCCCTTTGCAGCAGTTGGAGGGAGCGACAACGACTCCCTCCTGCCAAACCTGCCCGGCCCGCAAAGCCCCCGGCTCCTGACTGAATTCTTCCACCTGCCGCAAAAATTCGGCTTTGTTGACCTGGACCTGGAAGCAATTTCCGCAGTCTGCAGACCAGGGTGCAAGCGGATCGCACTCCACATCGTCCTCCCCAGCTACAACCCGCATCTTCGCGCTGTCAGCACCGAAAACCTGTGCCTTGGATGCACCCCCGCGATCAATATCTTCCCGCTCCCTGCCGCCCCAATCCGCCTGGATGGCCGAAGCGTTGCTTACCCCGTGCTCGCCAAACAGCCTGGCTGTAAAATTTACAGCATTGAGAGAGTAGCAGTGGCGAAGTCCAGCGGCGACGAGGTCCTTCCGCCCTTCCACGGTACGGAACACAGCACGCCCGGACCATATTGGCAGCTGGACGAAGAGGAAGGCTTCGCAATCAGGTTCGTCGATCGCGAGCAGAACCCCGTCAAGCTCGAAACCGGGACCATCACCGTGCAGCTCACGTGCACCAATAGCGATCCATTGCACGGCGCCGCCAAGCTGACAACGGAAGTCAACACCATGGGCTTCCCAATGCGGTTTCTGGGCGCGATCAGCGCACCCGGCTTGTCCGCCGACCATGTCCAGCTTACGGAAAGCCTTTGCACGGAAGAGACAACGCTGCCCGCACTATTAGAGCAACTGAAACTCCATGGCTGCCAATTCACCGAAAGCCTGAAAGGCCTGGTTGCCAAGCCAACCACCGCATGGCTGGAGCATCCGATGGGGCGCGTCCACATGCATGGAACTGAATTCACTCTATCGATCGATGAATCGGCCCTGCAAGAGCACAGCATCTACGTTTTCGGTGAAATAATGGCTGCGACTTTGGCCGACAAGCTGCGCGAAAACCGCTTCGCCCAGATACGGATCGCCAACGGCATCGGCCAACTCCTGCATTGCGCAAAGCCGCGCGTCGGCACGCGACCACTTTTGTAGATCAGTGATAAACCTGCCAAGGCCACTCCATTCCGCCGTCGCCATTAGGCCGGCGCCGGACGATCTCCATCGACAACTTGTCATCTATGGCAGCCACCAGAGCCCTGTATTGCGTAACCTGTGCCTCGGGCTGTGGCATGCCAAGATCAATTGATCGCTGCTCGCGGCAAGCCATCAACCGCGCGCGCTCCACAAGGATTTCGGACTGGTTGAACAGCCAGTAAAGGAAGCGTTGGGCCATAAGGGTTTCTTCCCAGATTGCGCCATAAGCGTCGAGATACTGCCTGGCCAGGGGCGGTTCCTCATTGGCCCAGAAATGCATGACCGCATGAGGATTCGGCTGATGGCCATGGAAAATCATCTCCGCGATGTAGGGATTGATTGCGATCCCGCGCCGGAACGCGGTAGCCGCCTCGACGAATTTCTCCTGCTCGAAGAGACAAAGCCCCAGCTCATAGCAGTACGGCGAGTATTCGGTACCATGCTCGATGAACCAGGATTGTGCCCTGTCACGCGCACCCGAACGAAGCAGCACATGGCCGAGGACAAAACGGATGCCGCAGCTATCGTCGGGATCGGCGCGCTGAATCATCTTGCACCACTCGTCCGCTTCTTCGTATTTTTTGCCGGCCACGTAGCAAAGGAGGATAGTCTTCAACAGATCGAGGTAAGGACGGTTGCCGTTATGGAGCCAAGGGATGGGTCCGGAAAAGTCGTCCGGGAACATGTAATTGACCGCCGCAAGTCCCCGCACCGCAGTTTCCAGTGCCTTCTCATGCTTCCCCTTCACCAGCTGGATCGTGGCGAGGACGTGATATGGCCGCAGCAAAGGCGGAAAGTCACGAATCATCTTTTCGCAAATCGACGCCATGCGCTTGATGGGTATTCGATCATCATCGAACGCTTCCACCAGCAGGTCGAACCGTTCGGCAGCGTCCTGTGAACCTGATGCGCTAAAGACGAATGCACCGGATTTATCGTCAAAGACTTTGAATTCCATGGCGGCCTCCATTAAGCGGTAATGGCTCATGCTGGCACAAGCGCGAAGAGCATCTTTGCCAAAGATCAAAGCCGTCGATATTCACGCGTGCCAACATAGACACTCGCGTCAACCAGACGAACGGAGCCCGCCGTGGACAACGCCCTGCTCAGCTTCTTCCAGCAAGACAAGGACCTGATCACCGACAACCGTCCCTTGCGGCTACGCCTGGCACACCCGACGCAAATGCTGGAAGACGTGCTGCTGCCGCAGCGCGTGCAGGGCAGCGAATCCATCTGCGGCAGTATTGAATACCGCATCCTTTGCGTCTCCCTTGATGCCTTCATCTCGCTGAAAGAACTGATCGCACTCCCCGTCGCAGTCGACATCGTGACCGACCGCGGCGATTTGCGCAGCGTTTGCGGAATCGTCACTGAGGCGCATGCCGGCGACAGCGATGGCGGCCTGGCCAGCTACCAGCTGGTGCTGCGCGACGCGCTGTCCATCATGGAAAAGCGTAACAACACCCGTGTATTCCGCTGCAAGAACGAAGTGGAGATCGTGAAGGTGATCCTGGATGAATGGATACAGACCAACCCCATTATCGGCACCTGCTTCCGCTACGAAATGGATGAATCATTCAAGGTGGACGCTTATCCGCAGCGCGAATTCACCATGCAGTACAACGAGTCCGACGCAGCCTTCATCCGCCGACTGCTCAAGCGCCGCGGTATCGCCTGGTACTTCCGCGCCGACCAGTCCAACTGGCCGGCGCATACGATGGTCTTGTTCGACAACGCCGACACGCTGCTGCCCAACGCCGCCGGCATCGTACGCTACCACCGCGATGCCGCCACAGAGGAGCGTGACACTATCACCTCGTGGTGCGCCGTCCGCACGTTGCAACCGGGCCGCGTTTCGCGCTTCAGCTGGAACTACAAGAATCCCACCGATACTGAATTCATGACCACGACGGCAGAAAGCCGGTCGGACCAGGGATCAAACGGCAACGAAATGTCCGCCACGCTCGACGACTACCTGATCCTTTCGCCACACGCGGGCGACGACCACGCCGATCTTTGCCAATTGGGCCAGTTGGCCATGAACCGGCACGACCTTGAATCCAAATGCTTCCATGGCGAGGGCAGCGTGCGTGATTTCTGCGTAGGCGAGTACTTCGAGCTCGAGGGCCATCCAGAGATCGACGCGCACGCCAATGGGGAGCGAGAGTTCGTCATCACATCACTGCAGATGTTGGTCACGAACAATCTGTCGAAAGATCTGACCGCGCGCGTTGAGCGACTGTTCTCACGAAGTCGATGGATGCAAGCTCCGGAAGGCGAAAAAGCAGCAACGCGCATCAGGACGAGCATTACCGCCATCCGGCGCGGCATCCCCATCGTTCCTGCATACGACGTGCGCACCGACATCCCTAACGTTCCAATGCAAAGCGCCATCGTCGTCGGCCCTGAAGGAGAAGAAATTCACTGCGATGAACTCGGCCGAGTGAAGGTCCGCTTTCGTACCACGCGGGCAGAAGACCAGGAACATGCCGAAGGCGCTGGTGCGGCAGATAGGCACTACGATTCCGCTTGGGTTCGGGTGGCGAGTAACTGGGCCGGAGATGGACCAGGGGATTGTCTTCAGTGCGGTAGTCTATTTCTTCCGCGTGTTGGCACTGAAGTGCTCATCGCCTTTCTTGGTGGTGACCCAGACAAGCCAATAATTGCCGGACAAGTCTTCAACGAACGTGCGCGTCCACCGGCGCTGAGTCAAGCCGGTGGCATGCCCGGAAATCGATACCAATCTGGTCTTAAAAGTCGTGAGGTAGGCGGCGAAATGGCGAACAGACTTCGGTTTGACGATACCTCTGGAGAGATAAGCGCGCAATTGGCAAGCGATCATTCATCTGCACAACTCAATCTTGGCTTCATTACGCAGGAAAAGATCAATGGGGTGGGGGCGAAGCGTGGCGAAGGTGCAGAACTAGTAACTAAGCATGCAGTTTCTATCCGTGGCGAAGCTGGCGTGCTGATTACTGCAGGGCCCTTTACGACGACGAAGCGGGAAATGCTGGATAGGGAAGCCTGCGTCAGTGCAGTGAGCCTGGCGCATAGCGTGCACAAACAACTGGTAAAAGTTGCCTCCGAAGTTTCCGGAGATCAAGTGGAAGAGGACTCGCTGGCAGATATTGCTGAAAAGCTCGAAAGGTGGTCAGTGGGTGGTGGAAACCCGTTGGTCGCAGTTTCTGCGCGGAGCGGGATAGTTGCTGGCGCGACTGCACCAATTGTTCTTGCATCGCAGTCTGACGTTCATGCGGACAGTGGCCGCGACATGAATATCTGCGCTGGAGGAAACTTTTTCGCCAGGGCTGCCAAAGGAGTAAGCATGTTGGCCAGCAAGCTTGGCATGAAGCTGATTGCTGCTGCTGGTGACATCAAAATTCAATCTCAAGAAGGCAGTATTGAGATTTCCACTTCCAAGCGAATCAAATTGCTGGCCAACGAAAGGATCGAGCTGCATTCGCCATCTATCAGGTTCATCGCAAAAGGCGCTCAGATTGAATGTGGTGGCGGCAAGATCACTCAGCAGAGCAGCGGACCGCACACGATCAAATCTTCAAAGTTGGACCATTTGAGTGGAGGCGACGGGTCTCCCGACGAGTTGAAATTCCAGAGCATGGACGTTGAACACGATCAGCAAGTTCTCGTTACAGATATACGCACTGACCAGCCCCTGGCAAATCAAAAATACCGAATTATTGTTGAGGATGGAAAGATCTATGAAGGCACGACAAACGAGAATGGGCTCACCGAAAGGTTCCGGACAAAGACCGCGTTTGCCCGATATGAGATTGAGCTAACGAATTAAGGGCTTGTATGGCTACCCAACTCACGACGGAGCTTCACCATGGCGCTGTGACAGCGCAAGGTTTTGCAACACCAAAAGAGGACCACTCCCCGCAAAAAATAAGAGTCCCGCCCAAGCGAATACTTCCGATTATCTTTCTGCCTGGAATAATGGGATCAAGTCTTCGCGTGACACCTGAACGTCAACGTGAACTAAAGAACTCCAATAACGCGGTATGGCGACCCGATAAGGTGACCGAAGTCGGCTCACTCGCCGTTTACGGCGCGACACGCAGGCAGCTTCAACTCGACCATGAGGCTACTGAAGTTGACACATATGATCCGGTAACAAATCCGACAGGCAATAAGGATGAAACTTCGGACGAACGAAATAGTGCGGTCAGAATTGATGCTGTCTTACCTCATACAAAAAACTCACCGCTATTGGAACGCGAACCAGATCACGCGTGCAATTTCCTGACAGTCGATGAAAAGGCGCGTTACAGAGGATGGGGTGAAGTCTTCTTTTCGAGTTATAGGACCGTGCTTGAACGTCTCGAAAACGTCTTAAATTCACCGGGTCAGGAAGATAGCTGGAAGGCAGTCATTGATGTGGACCCAACTGCTTGGCACGCGGGGCCAGACTGCTTGCTCAGACCACTGACAAGGGAAGAAGTCGATCGTGTACTTAAAGGCACGTTTTTTCCTGTACACGCGATGGGTTACAACTGGCTCCAGTCAAATCATGAGTCGGCGTTAAAGATCCGCAAGCGCATCCAGAAGCTAATCGACGATTATCAAAGCCGAGGCTTTCAATGCGAGAAAGTGATCGTGCTTACTCATTCGATGGGGGGCCTTGTTGCACGTGCGTTGTCACACCCCCAAATCGGTAACATGAGCGAAACGATCCTAGGAGTTGTTCATGGAGTATTGCCAGCACTGGGAGCTCCAGCTGCATATAAGCGTATGAGGTGTGGCTTTGAAGAGCATATTGGCGGACTGGATCCGACGCCCAAGATTATTGGAAATAAGGGGAGTGAAGTTACAGCAGTGCTTGGCAACTCTCCCGGTGGTCTCCAGCTTTTACCATGCCGGGCATATGGGAACGAATGGCTAGAGATCCGCCACAACAAAGTCCTATTCGGTAGCTTTCCGAAAAATGGCGACCCCTACGACGAAATCTACAAAGTGCGAAATCGCTGGTATGGATTAATCCGTGAAGAATGGCTGAATCCAGCTGAACAACCAAATGTAACCTTCGCGAGGACGTGTTTATATTTGGATGAGGCTCGCGAGTTTCACGAAATATTGGCTGATTATTATCATCCGCGCACGTATGCTCACTACGGCGCTGATCCAAGCCAGCCGTCATTTGCAACCGTTGTATGGGAAATCGATCGAGATTACACCGGGAGGCATTGGCGCGATCTCGCCATCAAGAAGGATGACGGACAAGGAAAGCTAAAGGCAACTGAATTAGTTGATGGCAAGTATCGGATTGAAACAAAAATCAAACTTGGACCTTCTACCGGACCTGGTGACCAAACAGTACCTCTGCGTTCTGCCGAGCATCAGTTGCTAAAAGGGAAGGTAAAAGGCGTATTTCGCCAAACCGGATATGAACATCAGGCGAGTTACCAACACGAAAATGCGCTCAATGCGACGCTGTACAGCGTAGTGAGAATTGCTCAGAGAATGTGGTGGTCACCATGACAGATTTAAAATTTTGCTTATCGGTCGCATCGCTCGCTAGCACGATAACTTTGAGTGCGGTTCCCAATGTAGGGCTGGCCGAGGAGGGATCCAGGATGAAACCTGCTGCTAACAGACTTATTGAACTTTTCAAATCGACTCGGATCGTGTGCGTTGGCCGAATTCTTTTGGATTTGCCAGCGGATGTCGATGTCATTTATGGGCCCGCAAGGTTGCCATATTTGATTGGGCGGCGCCCAGGGGGTGGTAGCACATTGGATGCGGCAATAGAGGAAAGGATGGCGGAGATTATGGAGGATGATCGTCCCCGCATCAGGGGGCCGTTGAAGGAGCAGGATTCGATGTTTGGAAAAGTTGTGAAGGGCGCGGTCACTGAGCAACACATAGTTTTCGGCGCTGGAAAATCTACGGGTTCCTTTTACAGTATTGAGTCATTTCAGAAGGTGGGAAAGGATCTATATGTGCAGAGGACAACGGCATATGGTGATGACTATCGCCAAGCCGTCGGGCAACTGAATCTTATTGCGTCCCAGATCAGACCTCGCGCAGACGATGAAGTGCCAAGTGAACCAGGCATCTGCGTTGACGGAGCCTTCATCAACGAGCCGTCAGCCCCAATTTATGAGGCCGTAACACTTGGTGTGCGGCTCCACCAATTTCCAGATGTGCATTTCTCGCTTGAATTAATCAAGAAGGACAGGAAAACGGAACAGGATTCATTGGAGTATAGGTTAGCGGAAGCTGAGCGGATTACGAAGGCTTCCGGCGGCAGCGCGTGGTATCGCCGTGTTCGGGTGATTCGGCGAGGTCAGCGGATGGTGGGGAAATGGTCGGGTTATGAATATTTGGCCTGGAAACCAATGATTGGTAGCGTAATGGAATCGCATGAGTTCGCGTATTTCTCGCATGGGGAGCCCGGAAATTCGCTGCTTCCAACGTTGGATATTGCGCTGGATACCGGTGTTAAGGGAAACAAGGCGAGCGCCACGCAGTCGAGCATCACGGATGAAGAAGCTCTCTATTTATGGGACAAAATATTGAGCTCAATTCGGCTAAGACCTATTCGTAATTCCGTCGCGAAGTAGATGTGAAGGGATGAGGTGCGTAGCTAGGCCTTGTGGCGCCAGTGCATGAAGTGTCGCTTCTGGTGGAAAAAGTCTTCGGCTCAAAAAAGAACAGACCAGTTCAATCTACAACTTCGAAATAGCCGAGGCCGTCATGAAAAATGTGATCAGAGTTGGAGACCCGACTTCTCACGGTGGGAAAGTGATCAATACCAGTGCGCCAAACGTGAAGGTTAGCGGGAAGCCAGTGGCACTGATTGGTGACCGCTGCATGTGTCCAATGACCGGCCACCAGAACTGCGTAATCGTCAGTGCGAATAGCAATCATACGGTCAATGGCAAGGCTGTCGCATACCACGGAGACAAGACAAGCTGCGGTGCCACCTTGATTTCAACCATCGCGACGTTTTCGTCAAACTAGTTAATCAGAAAGCCCTTCCACTTCCCGGCTCATCTCGAAAGATTGAGCACGCTGAACTTTTCGTTTGGGCTTTGTCCATTCCGAATCAAAAAGGCATGTGCTGATTTGCAGCCTCCTTCTTGGCATTCCTGCAGAAATTTCCAAGCGCCTCCATGTTAGCGTTTTGCATCCGGACCCCCGAACGCCGGATAGGCCCCCTACGCCTGCGGGGCCCGAGTAGCTATCGTTCATCAACCGAAGTGAAAACCTTTTGGGAAGCGATATGTCCACACGTAAAACACTAACAATTGTCCTGGCCACGCTGTTCTCCTCCGCCGTAATGGCACAAGAAGCACCACCTTCAAATAGCATTGAAATTGGCACCGTCGATTCGGTGAAGAAAAGCTTCGCTGCGCAGCACGCGAATGCCCGCTCCATGGTCGCGCATTCAATCGCAGGCAACCTGGTTGCGGCGAAGATCACTGACTACTTCGAGAAGGGTGATGCGCTGTCGATCTCCGGTACCACACTCGATACGTCCAACTCCACCTTCGTCCTCAAGGGAAAAGGGAAGAAGCTGTACGGCTACCTGGTCAACTACGACACCTCCAAAGCCTGGGAGTTCACCACCAACCCGTCCGGCAAGGTGATGTTGACCGAAGTGCCAATCAAGAAGATTGTGCCGGACCTGGACCCTAATTTTCGCGACACCAGAACCAAAGAAATGATTACGGCGAGCGCCGTGATCCACCCCGTGTACAGCCCGATGGCGAACCGTCAGGCCGTCCACATCGGCCCTTACCAGGGCGAAGACATCCTCAACCTGCAGAGCAAGCCAGGCAGCCCTTGGGTGTTTTACCTGAACGTATCCAAGGTGACGCGCAACGGCGAACCGCTGAATGGCGTGACCAAAGAGCAGATGTACCGCGCCTGGCAGTCGATCTCCGACCAGTATTCCATGCTGAACCTGAACGTAACGACCAACGTCGACGTCTACAACGCCGCCAAGGCCGCCAACATCCTGCGCACGGGGGTGATCAACTTCGTCAACCGCGACGGGCGCTCTTACGCCCCGCTGCATTCCTTCGGCACTACGTCGGCCGGCACGCTGTTCCGCAATCCGGCAACTGGCTTCGATTACGGCTACGGCATCGGCATGACAGGCGCCCATGAAGTTGGGCACCAGATGGGCGCCTCGCATGACCGCGGCGACCCAGGCGGTGAATACTTCGAAGGGATTCCTGCCTACCAGTGGTGCCCCATCATGGGCAATTACTGGTACGGAGCCAGCTGGGCCAACCAGCTGTTCACGTGGAGCAAAGGCGAATACACCAGTGCGACCAATTTTGAGGATGACCTGAACATCATGAACGTGGAGGAGTCGGTGCCGTACGTCGTCGACGACAATCCGACGTCCAAGCCCATCGTCTTTGGCGCTGGAGGCACGATCGATGCGGCCACCAATTTCGGTCAGATCGAACGCACGGGCGATACCGACGCCTTCACCTTCACGCTCGCATCGTCCGGCACCCTGAACCTGCGCATCGACCCGCTGGAATACCTGCGCATGCTGGATGTGGATGCGACGATCTACAACTCGTCCAATGCGGTGGTCGCCCACAGCAACCTGGACGTGCATCGATCAGCAGAATTCGTGAACCTGTCGCTACCAGCAGGCAGCTACCGCTTGGTGATCAAGGGTGGCGCCGAGGGCACGCCGGCTAACGGCTTCTCCAACTATTCTTCGCTTGGCTACTACGGCATGAAAGGAACCTTGAGCGGCACGCTCGCTAAAAACTAAGCCTGTTCACTGAAGGCGAATCGCCGTATCGAAAACCCAGGTACGGCGAATCTCGATCACATCGTATTGGCGCGCCAGGGCTGGCGGGAAAGCCCCGTACGGTGCGTAAGTGGTGACAACCTTCCTGATCGCTTCATCGATCGCCGGCACGCCGCTGGAGACGACGAAAGTCACCTTCTCAACAGAGCCATCTGCGCGGATAGCCACAGTCACCATCGGCGGCATATGACGCTGCTTCACCACCTCGCGCACCATATCGAACGCCATGTTCAACTCGAACTTCTTGCTCATGGCTTCCGCATACTGAACAAGGTCGATATTCGGATCGGCCCGGCCAAAGAGCCATCCGCGGCGCATGCCGCTAGCTGAAGGCAGCAAAGACTTCTTCGCCGCTGCTTCACGTTGTGCGGCTTCTTCATTGAGCTGCCTGCCAATCGCTTTCAATCGCTCTTCGCGTTCGGCTTCCTGCTTGGCTTTTTCCAGCTGGGCCTGTTCACGCTTGGCTTGTTCCAGGCGTGCCGCCTCCTGCTTCGCCGCTTCTTGCCGGGCCGCCTCCTGCTTGATTGCATCCTGTCGGGCAGCCTCCAGTTGTTGCGCCTGGCGCGCCGCCTCGAGCTGCGCCTGCTTTGCCTGCTCCTGCCGCAGGGCTTCCTTGCGAGCCGCTTCCACGCGCGCGATCTCGGCGCGTTCCTGCGCCTGACGGGCGGCATCCTGGCGCGCCTTCTCTTCCAGCCTTGCCTGCTCGCGTCGCTGTTCTTCCTGACGGGCTTGCGCCTGGCGTTCGGCCTCTTGTCGCGCGGCCTCGTTCCTGGCTTGTTCGGCGCGCACGGCTTCCTGTCGGAGCTGTTCCTGGCGTGCTGCTTCGAGTTGCGCTTGTTTCAGCTGCTCCTGCCGGACTGCTTCCTTGCGCGCGACTTCGGCGCGTTCCTGCTCCTGGCGGGCGGCCTCTTGCCGCTGCTGCTCCAGGCGCGCCGCCTGGCGCTGGGCATCCGCCATCAGTTCGGCCTGGCGCAGCCGTTCTGCGGCCAGCTTTTCCTGCTCAATCTTGGCCTCTTCAAGCGCATGCTCACGCGCGTCTTTCTCGATCTGTTTTTGCGCCACATCGCTCGCGTTATCCGGAACCGGCGCCGCACGCTCCTGGATAGGGATGTTGCGCTCCATGGAGTTCGCGGGCGCATTGACCGGCGCCGCAACCGGCGAAAGCGGCGTGACGTCGGCCCGCTTTTCGGCTTTGGTCTCCGGCGAAGGCACCGGCTCCGGCGCGGGTGCAGGTGGAGGCGGTGGAATCAATACTGCCGGCGCGGTGCTGTTGCCGATCGCCGGCGGGGGCAACGTCATGGACGCAACGGGGCTGGCAGCTGCCGGCCTTTCCACCGGTGCCAGCACCGGATTGGCGTTCACAGTCTGCGCTGTGCTGGGCAACGGTGGCGGTGTCGATGCAGGGCTGGCGGCTGGCCGCTGCTCCAGCAAAACCTGCAAATCATTGGCCCCAAGGCGCCTGTCCGGCCAGGGGAATTTAAGGGCGGGAAGCCCGAATGTCTGTCCCCCCAGCGTAATGCTCAACAGCAGCGCGTGGACGATGGCGGAGATCACCAATGCGGTGCTCAACCGCCACTGATCGCGCTGGAAGCTGCTGGATCGGCTGATTGTCATTGTTGGGGACATCAGCACAGACTATCACAAAGCCATGCGCCTATTAACGGATTGTCAACTGAGAGTGGGAAATCACAACACTCTACTTTTTGGCCTCCAGCCGCCGCTTGATGTCGCGTGCATGAAAGAACACCGAGAGCGAAACATAGCCTCCAATGAAGGCAGGATTCAGGATCAGCGCCCCCACCAGAACTTGCCAGGCGCCCCTGTCGCTCAGTTCCGCCTTATTCAGTTTTGACTGCACAAAGTAAGCGCTCAGCGACACAAAGATGTAGCTGAAAATAAGTACGGTAATACTGGCCAGTCGAACCTGGCCTGACGCGGAAAGTTCGCCAAGGATGATGGCCCAGAAAGCCACGAGAGCCAGTAGATACACGAGCATGCCCCATCCCAGGCGCTTAAGGTGGCCATCCAGGTCCAGTTCCGTCCAGGTAGGCACCCGCTTGAAGGACTGCCTTTTCACGCCCGATGCTCGCGCCGCAGCCAGCATCTGTTCCAGGTTTTCTGATTGCTGTTCCATTTATCGAACGGCCCTCGGTTCCAACGTCATGAACTCCACGCCCTGGTTTCTTGCAGAGGCCATATTGAACTGCGAGAGCGACCCTTGGCCCAGCAAGGGAAGGCAAGTCGGGCAGACCACGGCGGTCACCTTGCGCAGTTCGAAAGGCCCCACCTTGAGCGTGTCCAGCACAACCACACGCGCGCTGATACGGCGACCGTCGGCAAGCCGCATGGCGACGTTGGGCTCGATCACCTTGTAGCTCGCTTTGGAGTTGGCAAGCATCTCGTCACTGAGCGTGGTCTTGGCTGCACCGGTATCCACCACGAACGCCGCCGACCTGGCTTCACCAACCTTCACCGGTGCGTAGAAATGGTCGCCAGTCTTGGACAAGCGTAGGCTCTTTTGCGAGCTGGCCAAGGTCTGGCCCTGTCGTTCAATATTCGATTCGATGGCGATGCGTTGGCCAGCGAAATACTGCCCATGACCCTTCGACTCCAGCGTGGCGTCGAACGAAGACAGCAAGGCCAGGGCTTCGTATTCCCGCTTCTTCATCACCAGCATCCGCGCCAGGTCACCACGCACATTCACCAGGCTGGGCAAGATCGCCAGCGTCTTGTAGGACCAGTCGATCGCCTCGTCGATGCGACCCACTTTCTCCAGGCTTGACGCATAGGCAGCGAACAGGTCGTAAGTGCCCTGGCCCATGTCGATGGCCTTTTCAGCCTGCACGATGGCCAACTCCGGCTTGTCGTCCCAGTTGTAGATCACGGCCAGGCTGGCAATGGCATGAGCATCGGTCGGGCGCATCTTGATGTACTGAACCCAGTTTGTCTCAGCGCAAGCGAGCTGGCGCACCTGTTGGCACTTGATCGCGCCGTCCCGGTAGGCGGAAGGAGGGTACGTCGTTGCAGCATATGCAGGAACGGCGGCAAGCAGCCAAGCCGCCATAAGGAGACTAATTTTGTAGGGCATGGGTTGAATATTTATGCGAAAGCGGCAGGGCGATTATACATTGCCAAATATGCCACTATCGACCTCGCGACATTCGCTGACGTGAATACTTTGGTCACGCATTCAGCTTCATCGCTGGCTCGGCGCCTGCACGCCCCCATTGCCGGAATCTGCGGGCGCCGAGTGGTGCAGTCAATTCACCTGGAACGTTCGGCTGGTCCCCGTCAAACCGTAGATATTTCCGTTCCACCCGTTCTTGTAATCCCCGTAATGCCGGATGCGGTACTGCCCTGGAGCTGCGGTGGCGGGTATGTCCCAGCCGATCACCGCGCGCGAGCTTCCCCATACCGGGTCAACTCGCTCCCACCGGTACGTGGTATCCCAATCGCCGTCTGTGGCTACGGTGCGCCATGCCGCGCCATCCCAGCGCTGCACTTCGAGGAAGGTGCCATTCAAGCGCAGGTTGTTCTTGGGATGCCCGGTCCAGAAAGCCACCTCCACGTGCTGGCCGCGCAGGTAGCTGGCATTGGCTTGACGGTCCACGTCGCCGAAGCTCTTGAAGATGGGCACGTTATCCAGCACCACGCCAGTCTGGAAGGACATCTGGTTGTTGCTCAAGTCGCGGACCGGGGCGCTGGGGCCGGCCGGCGCACCTTGGCGCAGCGCCGTGGCCAGTTCGTGGAAGCTTTGCTGATAAGCGCCCAGCGTCCATTTGCCGAAGTGGGTCGAGGCCCCCTCGTAGTGCTGGGCATCATATTCCTCCGGCGTAGTCACGTAGCCCGAATAGGCGTTTGCATAGCCGGCAAACACCACGTACCTTACGCTGTCGCCCAGCGCAGCCTTGACCGTCTCGCGCACCCGCCGGCCGGACATGATCGTGAATTCAGCCGGTGCCGCGATAATGGCCAGTTGGCCGATGCGGACAATCGACACCGGCAGTACCTCCGGTGACCACGGATAAGGCGTCTGCGAACCTGACCCCAACAACACCGGCTTCACGCCCTGGCAATCCCGCACCCACTGAGGCGTTGGCGCGACAACTCCGCCCAGGGCAGTGAAGAATGGGTTCCCAGCCAAATCGCCTTCGTTGAAGCCGTCCAGCCCCCTGCCATCCTCGGTACCGGCGGCAAAAGCGCTGCCGATGGCCGCCGGGCAGGTAGTACGCGTTACACCGTCCGTCCACTGGCCCGCCACGGTCACGCGGGAAAAGTCGATATAGCGCTGCCGGTAATCCACCGTGCCGGACAGTACCTCCGAGGCGCCGTTGTAGATGGACAGCGCCTTCTGCAACTGCCGCTCGCCAATAATGCGCGTGTTATCGAATTCGTTGAGGGTAGGGCCCGTGCCATCGAGATTCAGGTTGGGCGTCATGTCGCCGGCATTGGACTGCGCAAAGGCCGCAACAAAGTCGCCATCCGAGTTGTAGCGCACGCCCTTCAGATCATGCTCCCAGCGCCATTCCGCATAGCCCTTGTTGTCCGGAGAGATAAGCCGGTTATTCGGCGTCATGGAAACGCCGTGCGTGGCAAACCAGCTGACCGCACCAACGTCATTGGCGCCTTGCCTGAAGCGCAGCACCGTCATCGTCGGATCGATATGCGTTCCCCAGAGATCGCGCTCCGCCTGCGGATTGCGCAGATAGGCTGGCAGCGAACGGTTATTGCTCGCATCCGTCAGCTCCCCTGTGCCGATGGCGATGCTGCCCGGCTTCAGGTCCCGGTGCGCCTTGTCGATCGCCGCCACAATGCCGCTGACAATCGCATCGAAGGTCCGCTTGTTGAAACCATAGGTCGTGAAGTTATACAGCGCGTAATGCGAAAAGCCGCCCGGCCCGCTATGCGTATGCGTAGCGGCCAGGATCACGTTCTCGGCCCGGTACAAGTTGCCATAGCGCGCCTGCAGCTGCCGCAGCACCTCCTGCTGCACACCCTGGAAAACCATCCCTAGGTCATTGTTGACGAACACCGTGCGCCGCCCGCTCGCCTGGTCCACCACGATGAAGGCGCGCGCCCGCTGCCGCATGTGAATGCCCGCCGTCACCTGGCTGGTCGACCCATATCCCATCATGCCAACTTCGGCCGCCTCGCCCGTAATGTCGGACATGCCGCGTCCGACCAGGAAAGGATCGGCAAATGCCGTGCAACACACCAACGATGCGCCCAACAGAGAAGCCAGGCGCCAGAAACGATTTTGCTTCGTCATGACAAACCCCCTCCGAAGTTGACCTGCAGGTAGATAGTGCTTAGAACCTCTTTGCCACAGAAAGAATAAGTGCGGTCCGGTCCACGTGCTTGCTCCTGCCGGAACTGTCGAACACCACGGCCAGGTCGCTATCCCTCACTTTGGCGCCGGCCACCTCCGCGCCCCAGTCCAGGCCCCAGCGCGTATGCACCACGCCCAGCTTGTAGTCGAAAATATCGCCGTCGCGGAAATGCTTCGTCTTCTGGAAGCCGGCATGCGCCACCAGGGCAGTTTGCCCATTGAGCCGGTGCTTGATATTCAGCTCCAGCAAATGCGAACCGCCGGTATGCATGAAGCCCCGGTCGTAGCAAGCCATGGCCTTGGTTGGATCGGCGCCATTCATCAACGGCACCAGGAAGGCCGAACCGCAAATGGTGGCCGTGTTATTGCCGCGCAGGTCTTCGCTCAGCACATAGAGGTAGCGCGCCTCCACCTCGCCGTAGCCGAATTCGAACAGCCCGTACGTGGTGTGGAATTTGGTATCGGTCACGCCCGTCGGCGTAAAGGTCGCCCAGTCAAAGCCGGTCGGCGTATCGCGCGCCACTGCCTTGGGGAACCACTCCCGCGCCGCGCCCACGCCGAAATGCCACGCATCCGGATTGCCCCAGCGGTAGCCCAGCGCGCCGGTGACCGCCAGCCCGTTCGTCTCCGGGAAGATCTCCTTGCGCACGCTGCCCAGCTGCAAGTAGCCGATGAAGCCCGATTCATGCGCCGCGGTCACCGACAGTTCCGCACCCGGCAGGTTGAAGGTATCCGACAGGCCGCGGTTCTTGCGGTCCGTGATGAACTTGGCCTCCACATCAACCGAATAGCTCTGGATGACCGGTTCATCCGCCGCGTGCGCGGAATGAACCGCCCCAGCCAGCATGGCCGCAGCCACGCCGAGCACTGTCCTCTTGCCCATTTGTTCTCCTCTGGTGGTTGTTATTGGTTTGCTTTGCAACCGGATGGAATGGACTGCACGCGGGTCATCTCCTCCGTTTCCCCGAGCAGTTCGGTGCCGATGAAGGCGCGCACGTGCAGCGTGCCTTGCTTCACGCGCACAGTGCCCTTGTAGTTCTTCTTGGTGCGCGGATCGTGTACCCAGCCGTTGCGCCACGCATCGTCCTCCCAGGTCTTGAGCTTGGCGATGGTCACGCCGCAGGCATCGGCCGGCGTGCCGGCATCCTTGTCCCAGACGATGGTGCCGCACAGGGCGCCCGAGCTGTCCGCGCAAGGTTTGAACTCGATCACGGCCGCCTTGTCCGCGCTAAGCCACAGGCCTTTGGCGTCGTCCTGCCCGGCATGCGCGGGCGCCAGCCAGGCCAGGGCCAGTAAAGGGAACAGGGAAAGCATTGCACGTGCCTGCATCGTTTGCTCCTTCAGGTTGGATCGCTAAGGCATTGCTGGCATGACCGGCCAGCGCTCGGTAACTCGTCCGCCTTCCACGACGACAATGTCGCCAAACTGCTGCAGCACCGCCTCGCTCTGGCGCGGCCGCAGGAAAATGAAATCGTCCGCCTGCAGCTGCTGCGCACCCGAGCCAAGCAAGGCTTGCTGGTTGGACGAGTTGCCATACAGCCCGCTGACGCCCAGCCCCGCCGGCGAAACCGGATCGGCCAGCCAGTTGCCGCCGTAGATGAAGTACACGCGCTCCTGGTTCACGTCCCAGGCGCGCGCCATATCGCCAAGCAGCTCAACGCCCTTCGGCATTTCAAAGCGCGGCTGTGCCTTCAGCACGGGCGTGGCGATGAAGGCGGCCGGCGCCAGGTCCTGCAGGTCGTCGAGATCGAAGTCGCTGGGCTTCACCAGGCCCGAGCCCAGCGCCACCTCGTTGGCGGCGCCGCTGCCGTCGTGCAGGCGATAGGTGGGCGAGCCGCCCGCATTGAAGACCAGGCCTTGCGCATTGCCGGCCGGCCGCAAGGTGCGCGTGGCGGCATCCGCATGTTCGCGGTAGACGGCCTTGGCATCCGCCAGCGCACGCGCGCGCAGGCCCGGCAGATTGGGCAGCTTGGCAATGTGGGCGTCGTAGCCCATCATGCCGCTCCATTGCAGGCGCGGCTCTTCCTTGAAGATGGCCAGCATCTGCTGCAGCTGATCGGCGCCGGCAATGCCCCCGCGATGCAGGCCCACGTCGATTTCCAGGTTCACGCGCATCAGCAGGTTCTGCGCACGCGCAAGGTCGCGGTATTGGGCCAAGCGCTGCGGCGTATCCGCCAGCCACTGCAACTGCCGCGCAGGCTCGAATTGCCCGCCCTTGAAGCCGCGGTAGAACTCCGCCGCCGCAGCGGCCGGCAGCGGCTTGCCCAGCAAAATATCCACGTTGCCGCGCTGTACCGCCAGCTGCTGCAGGTAGGGCAGGTTGAAGGCCATCAGCCGGCGCGTGTGCATCGCCTCCATCAGCACGTCCAGCAATGGCAGGCAGGGCAGCGACTTCGCCACCAGGCGCAGCGCCAGGCGGCCGCCGATATTGCCGTGCACGCGGCGCGCGTTGGCCAGCAAGCGCTCGCGGTCGATTACCATGGTCGGCGTGGCGATCCCCTCCGCGCGCAAGGCCTGCGCCAGACGGGCAAAATAGGCCGCATGCGGCGCGCCCCGGTCACGTGGCCGCACCGCCAGCCCCGCGGCGCCAGCCAGGCCAAGGCCCACGGCTGCGATCAGGGTGCGTCGCTTCAGCGCCACCATCACGCCACCCCGAACAGCGAGCGCAAATGCGCGTTCAGCATGCGGCCTTTCGGGTCCATCTGCTGCCGCAGCGCCAGAAAGTCGTTCCAGCGCGGGTACAGGCCGGCCAGCTCCTTCGCCCCCAGGTTGTGCAGCTTGCCCCAGTGCGGCCGGCCGCCATGCTTGCGGAAGATCGGGCCGATATCGGACAACAGGTAATCGTAAGCCTCCCCATGCGCCGCGTGCACGGCGATGGAGCAGCTGTCACGCTTGTAGAAGGGGCTGAGCCAGGCATCGTCGCCCTTCACGAAGCGGAACTCCATCGGGAAGAACACCTCATTGCGCTTTTCCAGCGCCGCGATCACCTCGCGCAGGCAGGCAATGCCCTCCTCGCGCGGCACGTGGGCTTCCGTCTCGTTGAAGCGCGTTGGCCGCGCCGTCGACAGCAGCTTCCACGAACGGTTTTTCGCCTCCTCGCTCAAATCGGGATCGATCAGCTTGCCCGCCGTCCAGCGCCGCAGGTCCGGGAACCTGCCCAGCCAGTCGCGCAGGCGGCGCAGGTCGCTCAGCATCTCCTCATCCTGCGAATGCGGCACCAGCACGTCGCCAGCCGCGTATTCATCGTGCGTGATCGCCGCCGCGTAACCGGTAAAGGGCAGGTAGTAGAACTCGAAATGCCGATGCTTGCGCGCCAGTTCCGGCGCCTGCTCCAGCAATTCCCCCACAGGGCGCAGCCACACCTTGCGGTGCAGGTTATAGGACGGCACCACCCGCATGGTCGCCTGCGTGATCACACCCAGGCTGCCGAGGGAAACGCGCGCCGCCGCCATCTGCTCCGGATGGCGCACCTCATCCCACTCCACCACCTCGCCCTGCGGCGTCACCAGGCGCAGCGCCGTCACGTCCGCATGCAGCGCCTGCAGGTTAGCGCCCGTACCATGCGTGCCCGTGCTGATAGCGCCCGCCAGCGACTGCATGTCGATATCCGGCAGGTTGCGCAAGGCCAGTCCTTGGCTATCCAAATGGCGCGAAATCATCGCCAGGCGCGTGCCCGCGCGGAGCGTTGCCGTCATGCCGGCCTTGTCGTGCGACAGCACGCCGGCCATGCGCTCCAGCGAAACAATGGTGTCGTTGGTCGGCACCAGGGGAGTGAAGGAATGGCCCGCGCCCACGCAGCGCACGGTGCCGCCAGACTTGCGCAGCAGCTCGCACAGCGCCTGCTCGTCCGCCGGCGTAGCCAGCGACTGCGCCTGGCACTGCTGCACTTCCGACCAGTTCTTCCAGCGGAAGGTGCGCGGCTGCGCCTGCGCAGCCGGCACGCGGCCCGGCAGCAAGCCCGCCGCCGCAGCCATGGCGCCGGCCTTGAGGAAAAGGCGGCGCTGCTTCATGTTCCGCTCCTTGCCATGAAGAGCGTCAGCGCACGCAGGTCGTCCGCGCTGCAGTCGTTGCACTGGCCCATGGCCGGCATGGCGTTGAAGCCCTCGCTCGCATGCTGCAGCAGCCGGTCGACGCCCTGGTCCAGGCGCGGCTTCCAGTGCGGCGCAAATCCCGCCAGCGGCGCCCCGCTCCCGCTACGCGCATGGCACACCATGCACGAACGCTCATAGCGCTCCGCCAGCCGCGCATCGACTGGTCGGGAAGTCTCAGCCCATTGCAGGTCCGCCGCAGCCGGCTCCTGTTTGGCGCCGGAACAGGCACACAGGCCCGCCAGCAGTATCACCACGCCCAACAACGCTCGCATCGACTCCCCTTCTTCAAGTGGAATAACGTCAAAAGAGAATAACGATGTTCTTTGATGAAAACAACGTTTTTCTAACGAGCGTGCGGAAGCATTGCTGAAAAAGCTACAGTGTCAGGTAGGTTTGAAGCGGTGCAGGATGCCGGTCAACAGCACGTCGATCAGTGCTTCCAGGTGGCGATTGAACTCGTCATGCTCGAACCATTCTTCGCCATCGCCAAACACCAGGCGCAGCGAAACCATGCCGTGCAAACCTTCCCAGTAGATCTGGGCCATGGCCTCCGCCTGCTCCACAGGGATTTGGCCAGTGGCGGCCAGGTCGACAAAGAGCTGGCAGGCAAAGGCATAAGGGTCCTGCGCTTGGTTGCCGTGCTCAACGCGCGAGCTTTCTACCGGCGCATGCGGCCGGCGTTCGAGGAAGACCAGCGCGTACTGATCGGGATGACGCATGCCAAAGGTGACATAGGCCCGACCCGCGCGGCGGATGTTCTCCAGCGGCGACAGGTCTGCATCCTTGGCATTGCGCATGGCTTTGACCAGGTCGAGCAGGTCGCTGTCCATCGCCTGGGTGATCAGCGTGGCTTTGTTCTGGAACAGGTTGTAGACGACGGTAGTCGAAAAGCCTGCCTTTTCCGCCACCTTCCGCAGCGTGATTTCGCGTGCGCCCCCAGTTTTGATCAGGGCGCGAACCGCCTTGATGATGTCTTTGCGGCGCTGTTCGGATTCGCGGAGTTTGCGCTGTTCTACGCTGCTCGATTTGTTCATTCGGTTCACTTCTAGATGGGAGCGTTCGCGGCTGAGACTAACACGCAGTGATTGCGTAGATCAACGGCAGTGGGAGCTTTCCGGAGTAACCAGAACCGCTGGAACTTTGCAAACGTGACTTGCAACCATTAAGAGTGATTCGTTGTTGACCAACTAGTGGTTGGGAAACTAATATCGTGCTGAAAGATACCAATAGGAAATAATGGCACGCTACTGGTGGGTAAACCATAAGCAAACTTCACGTGAGGAAATCCGTGGGGGGTATCTATGGTCGCCAAAATTGAAGCGTGACGGGTCATCGAATTTGTTCTATTCCAACATGCGCCGCGCTGAGCCAGGGGACTACGTCCTATCTTATGCCGGCGGCTACGTTAAGTATGTTGGTCAAGTCTGTGATTTCGCATTCGCTCGGATCAAACCGGACGAGTTTGGTTCTGCGGGCGATGCCTGGGATAACGAGGGGTGGATGCTCCCTATCCTTTGGCGACCATGCGGCGAAGGAGTCCATCCGAAGGCGCATTTTGATCGGATTCGGGATTTGCTTCCCGCAAAGTACTCCCCGTTGAGTCTAAACACTGGGAACGGGAATCAGGCGGTTTACCTCGCTGAAATTAGTGAACAGCTGTTCTTCACGCTCGTGCACATCGGTGGCGTCAGTGTGGACGAACTGTTCGGACCAGGTAGCTTTGCTGTCTATAGCGGCTTTCAAATCGAGCTGACTGACGAAGAGGTCCAGGAAAAGATCAATAGAGACGTTGCACTTTCAAGTACCGAGAAGTTGCAACAGATCAGCGCGCGTCGCGGCCAAGGTACCTTCCGTGAAAATGTCATGCGCCACGAGAAGGGCTGCAGACTCACGGGAATCTCCTCTCCTCAGCTATTGATCGCTAGCCACATAAAGCCATGGCGATCTTGCTCAGATGGCTTCGAGCGTCTCGATGGTAACAATGGGCTTCTTCTCTCCCCTAATGTAGACCTGCTGTTTGACAAAGGCTTCATCAGTTTCTGCGATGACGGGAAAGTAATCGTCTCCGCTCATGTCGATAAAAGCGACATCATTCGGCTTGGGCTCGATTCAGCCATCAGCAAGGCGCATACAGCTTTCAGAGTCGAACAACTGGCGTATCTCGACTATCACCGGAAGAACGTTTTGTTGGCGTAACGGAAGTTCATAATTGCCTACGTCAGCCTGTAACAGTTCGAAGCTCTTACATATAAATGCGCCTGAGTGAAGGCCACATATCACATTCAACTGCTACACGAAGCTGGGATTATCGAAGCACAAAACGTGTCCACATTGGGCCCAGATGGCTATAACTGGAAGCCCAAGCGCCTGACGTTTCAAGGGCACGAATTCTTAGATTGCATCCGCGATGATGGTATTTGGGGGAAGACCAAGGAAGCAGCGACATCTGTTGGGAGCGCCTGCCTGGAGTTGATGTGGCAATTGGCCAAGGGCTATGCCAGACAGAACAAGCAGGAAAAACATCCCAATTTAATTAAGTTGAGATGTGCCGATATTGCCAGATATACCAACTTTAATTGGCATTCATTGCCGTAGGCGTTTCCGTCGCCAGTGCGATAACAGTTAACGCCGCCGGCCTAGATATGACTTGAAATTCGTGACTTCGGTGACGGCTTGTGAAGTGCTTACTTCGCCAATCCGTCATTCAAGCCAATAGCTCTAATTCCGATGATTAGAAGCCGAAAAATATCTTCGGTCTTCTGCGCTGTGCAAATTATGGCGCGCGATGTGATACGACTGGGGTGCAGCAGTCTCTAGTTTTCTCAGGTCCCACGTCATGCTCGACTTATATCGATACGCGAACGGTTCGTCCAAACAAGGAGACGGTTTAACATCGTCGAGCTTGAGTTGGGCTGCCAGTAAATACTCTAGTAATCGTAATTTCCGTACTCGTAGTCTTCGTACTCGATTAATTCCTCAGCAAGACGATCAAGTTTCGAGTGTCGATCAACAAGTTGCTTCAATGCCCGTCTTTCAGATTTGCTTCGTGTATCAATAACAGCCAGTAGCGTGTCGCGGCATTTTGAAACATTTACCTGCCTCTCCAAGACCTGACTAATAATATGTTCAATATCATCTGTTAGACGGCTAAATAGTATTATTGCAGATTTCCACCAGGGGTTTTTTAGCAGGGGGAGAATGTCGATTCCCCTGTTTTGACACAATTCCGAGGCGCATAAATATTCTTGGAATCTAAGATGGCCAAAACCTATATCGCCTTCGTCAGTCATTGGTGCCAATATATTACAGGGTTCCATAAGTTCGCGCACTGCGACGCGAATCTCCGCCTCCTTTACGCCTTCAAACTTTTGATTTTTTAGAGCCTTAACTGCGATCTCTTCTAAGGTAATAGGCGACGCACTCCGGACTCCCAAGCTGTGAAGCTGGAAAGCAAGTTTTCTTGCAGTCGCCTCAAGTACGACATGATGAGTAGTTAGTCGCTTTGACTTTTTGTGAATGTCATAGTGCCCCAAGAGGAGCTTCATGCGTTCCGCGTATAAACTCAACTCGCCAGCCGGAAGCGGCACCTTATTTTCCGCTAAAACGCAGAGCACAGTGGCGAGAAGTGGATTACGTACAATCTCAGCAAGTGTTTTTGTGGCGGCAAGATGCGCTAATACGTCGTCTGCGACGTCTGGCTCCAATTTGAACCAACCACGAACAAAGCTTTCTACTTGTTGATCGGAGAAGGGAAGGATCGTTAGCCCGAGATATGTCGTGTTATCTAAGTAGCGCCCGCTAGATCGAGCAGACAAGATAACTTGAGAATTCGAGTAAGCCTCCCTTAATGCTTGGATGCCTTCGACTATCCATGGAGCGGTTTTTATCACCTCATCAACGCCGTCGAAGATAAACACTACTCGCTGCTTCTCCCGTAGGAATGAAAGAATCTCTTCGCCGGAAATATTTTTCTTCGTATTGAGAAATGCCGCGATTTCAGTCTCGAGTTTTTCTAGTGGCGCAATGGCTTCATCGTCTCCCACTACGCGAAGATTGGCGAGTAAGCGAGTCAGTGGGAGGAACAGTGTAATCTCATCCGCTAGGTCTGCTCGCGAAGCTTCTGAAGCATACTTGAAAAGTGTCGTGGACTTTCCTGCACCGGCCTCGCCGTAGACGGCACAATCAATGCCAGTAGCGAATACTTCGCGCATGGGCATATGGATTCGTCTCACTGCTGCGTCAAAGGAATACTTTTGGCCACCATCAATTCCCACCGCTTCGGCAAGTACACGGAAGTCCATCACCTCCCCTACAGTGCTAAAAATGGACTGGCACTGTTCAAAAAACTCCCTGGTCTGTACTCGTGACATCTCCTTCTTTGATAGTGAATCTATTCCATTCGCAACGAATACTCTCCAGCCTTTTAGCAACTGCTCCAGTGCTGATCCATCGATTGACAGCCGGTAGTCCGGCTTTTGCTTAATATCTGGCGTAATGCGTGCAAGCTCTTCATATTGTTTGTTCATCGAACTGACACTACGAAGGAGATCGGTTAGCCTGCCAGATTCGGCTAGATTGATAATGAAACCCTCGTTGCGCATTCGATCTAGCTGAGATGCTGCAGCATCCAATATCTGCTTAGTTTGATCCAGTTTTTGCGGACTTAATTCGGAGTTGTCGAGCCATGAGGTGTACTGCTCCTCCAAGTGCCGCTTCGCTTGTTTTAGAATGTCGAGTCGATTTAGCTCGCTTTCGGTAAAAGCCCGAGTCGTTCTTGGGCCGAAAGGCGTCCCTTCTGATGCTGAAATCAGCGCGTCATTGACCAGCTCCGAACATTCCGAGATAACAAAGCTGAGCGTATTCTCGATGTCGGATGTTGCTCGATAAACATCATTCAGCAGGGCCTTATTTTTCGGCGATTCCCAATCGCTCAGGCGCTGCCTGTAGTCCTCTGTTACAGCCATTGTCGATGGCTGGACAATATCGACTTTTGTTTGCTGAAGTATTCGGTCAGTTATTCGTTGAAGCTTTGTCCACGCAATGGGGTCCAAATCGTGAACTTCACTTTTGCCGTTAAAATCGAATGCAAAGAATAATTTGCTGGTCAATCGGCCAACGCTAAAATCGAGGTCGCAATAAAAGTCCTCAATATTCTTTTCGCTTGAATAATTTAACGCACTTAAGAGATCTGCATTGGAGACATTCTTTGCAAGCAATCCATGCTTAATGGCAAATTCGTCGCCGCATAGGTCTTCTACGAGTTTTGGCAGTGTGCGAAGTAGCTGTTCATAAATAGCCACTCCGTCCAGTACTCTGACGCCTCGATGTGTAAGGGTCGACATTCCCTCAAATCGGCTTTCAAGCGATCGAGTATCGATTTGATAAGGTGTCACAAAATAAATTCTGTCGGGGCGACG
The DNA here is from genome assembly GCA_039593355.1 of Pseudoduganella sp. Lineage (GTDB taxonomy): Bacteria > Pseudomonadota > Gammaproteobacteria > Burkholderiales > Burkholderiaceae_D > Rugamonas. The sequence continues at coordinate 5,072 of JBCNPK010000005.1, read as the reverse complement.
CGATATTCCGTCTAGGCAGGGAACAAGCTTTTCGCTGGCTTGTTGAAGCTGGGTGATTATCTCTGAAAAACTACTTTTGCTCTTCGCCGCAGCGGACGGTTTTGTCTTCTTAACTTGTATAACTACTAGCTCTTTTACGCCGAAATCCGCATTTCGCCAGCAGATCACGTCTTTGCCGCCTTCAAGCTGTCCGCCATGGTGATCCACTGAAAAACCTAACGCACTGAATAGTGGCATGACCACTTCAAAAGTGAAGTTGCTTTCAGGCATTTCCTGGATTTTCTTGAGGAACATTCCTGACTTCGTTTGGCTAAGTGAGTTCGTTGACATGCGTTTTCTTGTCGATGATAAAGATGTAAAGCTTATCGCAAACTTTTTGTGCGATTTCTATCCATTTCTCACAGATTCTAGTTAAGCCTGGTGACCTGCTAGGAATCGTGTAGCCAGCCGCTTGGTTAGTCTTCATGTTATTTTTGCACATGGGCTAGATGAAGAAACGATTTACCGAAGTACAGATCATTGGGATTTTGCGCCAGGCTGATGCCGACGGCGTCGTAATACGGGATCTCTGTAAAAAGCACTGTAATGACCCAGTGATTTCCTGCTCAGGTGATAATACAGAAAGGACATCACGTGAGTATGGTTATGGAAGAAGAAGTAAAGCGTTGGACGGCCAAGCGCAAAGCGGCACTGGTTACGGATATCATTCAGGGCAAAACGACGGTAGCAGAGGCCAGTCGGGCGTTCGACATGCCTCCGTCTGAGATCGAAGAATGGGTCGATGAGGCGAAGCGGGGCATGGAGAACGCCTTGCGGGCGAAGCCGCTGGACGTGCGCGAGCAGTATGAACGGCAGATCAAAGAGCTGCAGGAAGCGTACGGTGAAGCGATGCTTGAACTGCGTGCTCGAAAAAAGCTGGCGTCCCTGCTGGGCGAGGAAGAGAAGTGATCGAAACGATCCGCCAGGGACTAGCAGAAGATGGATTCAAGGTTTCGATCAATAAGCTGTGCCAGTGGTTCGACATGCCGCGCCGGACGGTGTACTACAAGTCCGTCAAGGCGGCGCCGAAGGTGCAATCGCGCTTTGCTGAACCGATCAAGGCCATGATCAACGAGGAGCCATCGTTCGGCTATCGGACCGTTGCTGCCCTCTTGGGCTTCAACAAGAACACCGTGCAGCGCATCTTCCAGCTGCGCGGCTGGCAAGTGAAGAAACGACCGATCGGATTCCGTCCACGCGTACAGGCTTTGCCTTCCGTGGCCACGGCGCCGAATCAACGCTGGGCGACGGACCTATGCCGCGTTTGGGCCGGCCGAGACGGCTGGCTGGTACTGGCTTTGGTGATTGACTGCCACACCCGCGAACTGCTTGGCTGGCATCTGTCTCGATCGGGCAAAGCCAAGACAGCGGAAGCGGCCTTGGAGCAGGCGCTCATTGCCCGCTATGGCACGCTGGGCCGAGTGTCGGCGCCGTTCTTGCTACGTTCGGATAACGGTTTAGTTTTCACCAGTCGCAGCTACACCGCGCTAGTACGTAGCTATGGCCTGCGCCAGGAATTCATTACGCCGCATTGCCCGGAGCAGAACGGTATGGTGGAACGGGTGATTCGGACGTTGAAGGAGCAATGCGTGCATCGCCACCGCTTCGAGACTTTGCAGCATGCCAGCCGCGTTATCGGCGACTGGATCGGGTTTTACAACAACCAGCGCCCGCACCAGGCACTGGGCATGAAAACACCCGCTGAGGCATTTAGATTAGCGGCATAAGTTGAGCAGGAACCGCTGGGTCATTACAGTCAATTGGAAATTAATCCGCATAGGTCATCCCAAGTAGTTCATTTTGGCGCTAGCATCCATGTGGCCATAGACCCATGGCTATTCTCCCAAACCTTCAGAATCATCATCGACTGCTAATTGTCCGACGCGACGAAGCAGATCATCGGTCAATGCCAGAAGTTCTACGTCATCTTGCTTTCCCATGAAAGGTGCAATTCCAAGATGATTCCTTGGCTGTCGCGCAATCTTCTCAGGGGAGTCGTCAACAATAATGATCTGCTCGACCTCGTACCCTTGGCTTTGAACTTTTCGCAGGTCTTTGATATAGACGTAGCCGTTCGACTGGGGATGAACTCGTTGGACGCATCGGTCGATGGCCCAAGCAAATTTCACCTCGACCTGAGTGCCGAACACGTTCTCCACCACGACATCAACGTATTCACGCGATGACGACGACCATACTGCGATGTCGTAGACCTGGCAAACCTGGGACAACAGCTCTTTCAGGAAAGGACGTTTGTAGACGTGATACCCATGCCAAACAAGATCGGCTGGGTGTGGGAGCGACTCAGTCCTCGCATGTACGAGTGTTTCGTCCAGGTCAAAAATCAGTAGCTTGCGCTTCATTGCTTCACCAGTTCGAGATCGACGTCCTCCGGGCTAAACGCCATTAACCACTGAGTGATGCCGTTGCCATCGCTGCATTCCAGCTCATAGCCGGGAGGCGAAGTATAGACTTCGATAATCGTGGCGACGTCGCCAATGGCCGGGGTGCGCAAATTGAATGCATCATCGAGCGCACCTGTTGCCGCTCGTATTCCTAGCACGCGGACCACTTCATACTGTTCGAATTTCCTTGTCTTCATTGCCTACTTCGAAAACTGAACTTCAACTTCGACCTTGTCTGACTTCAGAAACTCAGATACCTGTATCTGGGCACTTGGTACGATGTCCGGATACTCGTCGTCCAAATAGGCGGCAACGTCCGTCTCCGGCCAAGGCCCCAACGAAGCTTTATAGTCCTCAAATTCTTCCTGTATGGCTCGCCAGTCCTGGTAGTCCTTCTTCGACAGAAGAAGGCTCGACTCCGTGAAAATTATGTGCAGCATCGTTGTTGTCGATTCTGGATTGCTTGATGGTGGGGACTGGTTGCTCATTGGCCCTGGGCTTCTTGCCAGCCGGCGTCGATACGCTCGATGACCTTCCCCGAGGCGAAAAATCCACCATCCCATAGTTCAAACCTCACGCCAGGTATCACCACGTCGACGAACAGCTCCGGTGCGATCACGATGCATCGTACGACCGCTACCTCACCCTTTTCAAACACTGCGGCGGAATCGACCCACATTCCGACTGTATTGAGTCCATCTACTCCGTCCATCCGCATTGGGACGCGCCGATGCAGCGTTTCATCGAATACGAATTTTCTCCGACGGTCTTCTCCATGCTCCTCGAAATGGAACTTGATCTCGGCGACAAATTGTGGAATAGGTGGCATACGCAGGGGGCTTATACGGTGCAATAGAATTTTTTGTATTACACGTCGTAGCTGAACGTCGTGACCTGGAACTCGGGCTCGACCCACAGACGAAATCCGTAAGGCGCCGGCCGGGTGTTGTCGTATCGTCCGGAGAACATGTTGGCAGCTGCGAACTCAATGAACTTTCCGTCTTTAGCACTCACGACCCTTGCCCCAGGGCTGTTTAGAAGGTTGAGAAGGACAATGGGGGTACTCACTCCTGCACATCGAACCTCAAGCTCAACGTCGCCGGCAAGCGGCCAAATCATTAGTGACACGGTCAACGGGCTGCGATCGACTTGATAACTGTAGGAGATTCCGTCCTCCTCCTCGATGGGAATGACCCCAAGGGCATCAAGAAAATCTAGCGGTTCCCAAGAAAACTCTGGCATGCAAAATCCAATGAAATAAGGCGGGCCGTCCGAAGCGGAATTCATGCGCGCTCCCTTAACGCATAGCAATTTTGCTTTTGCGTCGTTCAGCGCATGGTGTTAAGGCAGGCCCGTTTGCTTATGGCAGTCCAAATGAAGAGGCCCATGCATTGCTGCATGGGCCTCTGTTCTTGCCAGTTTATGGTTTCCAAAATGCTAGCCTTTGGAGCCACCTACAGACAATTTATACGTCGATATTGCCAGCGCGCAGCGCATTGGTTTCAATGAAGTTCCTGCGTGGTTCCACATCGTCCCCCATCAGCGTAGTGAAGATCTGGTCGGCGGCAATCGCGTCTTCGATCTGCACTTTCAGCAGGCGGCGGACGGTTGGGTCCATGGTGGTTTCCCACAGCTGCTCTGGATTCATCTCGCCCAGACCTTTGTAGCGCTGCTTGCTCACGGTGCGTTCCGCTTCGTCGCGCAGCCACTGCATGGCGTGGTGGAAGTCGACTACTGCGCTTTCCTTGGTGCGCTCGCCTTCGCCGCGGCGGATCACGGCGCCTTCGCCAATCAGGCCGGTGAAGGTGGCGGCGGCGTCGGCCAGCACTTTGTAGTCGGCGCCTTGCACGAAGTCGGCGTCGATCGCGGAAACCTTCACGTTACCGTGGTGCAGGCGTTCGATGCGCAGGGTGTGCTTGTCGGTCAGTTCGTCGGTGGTCACGGAAACCTTGACGGCGCTGTCGTTGATGTTCACTTCTAGCGCCTTGGCCGATGCCTGGGCGGAGTCCAGCGTGTCCAGGTTCAGCGTTACGCCGGTCATGATGGCGGTCAGCGCGGCGCGGTCGATCACGCGGGTCAGGCGGGTCATGATGGCGTTGGCCATGTTGTAGGTGCGTGCCAGTTCGCCCAGCGCTTCGCCCTGGATGATGTCGGCGCCTTCGCGCGGGGTTAGGGCGGCGGTGTTCAGCGCTACGTTCATCATGTAGCCGGCTTCTTCCAGGTCGTCCTTCAGGTAGCGCTCGTCGCGGCCGGCCTTTACCTTGTACAGCGGCGGCTGCGCAATGTAGATGTGGCCGCGCTCGACCAGCTGCGGCATCTGGCGGTAGAACAGCGTGAGCAGCAGGGTGCGGATGTGGGCACCGTCGACGTCCGCGTCGGTCATGATGATGATGCGGTGGTAGCGCAGCTTTTCAATATTGAATTCGTCGGCGCCGATGCTGGTGCCCAGGGTGGCGATCAGGGTGGTGATCTGCTCGGAAGACAGCATCTTTTCAAAGCGTGCCTTCTCCACGTTCAGCACCTTGCCTCGCAGCGGCAGGATGGCCTGGAACTTACGGTCGCGGCCCTGCTTGGCGGAGCCGCCTGCGGAGTCACCCTCGACGATGTACAGTTCGGACAGGGCTGGGT